>NZ_LZJR01000071.1 GCF_001667925.1 Mycobacterium sp. E2479
AGGGGTGTCGAACCATGTGCCCGGCATGGTTATCACTTCACTGGCGACCTTCACCCTCGTCTACGCGGTGCTCGCGGTCCTCTGGTTCTTCCTGCTCAGACGCTACGTCGTCGAAGGGCCGCTGGAACACGACGCGGAACCCGCTCCCCCGCGGGCGCCCAGCGATGACGAGGTGGCACCTCTGTCCTTCGCGTACTGACGAGGGCTTACCCGACGACGAAAGGAGTTGAGACTGTGGGATTGCAAGAGCTGTGGTTCGGCATCATCGCGGTGCTGTTCCTGGGATTCTTCATCCTCGAGGGCTTCGACTTCGGCGTCGGCATGTTGATGGAACCGTTCGCGCGCGTCGGCATCGGTGAGCCCGAACCGCTGCGCCGCACGGCGCTCAACACCATCGGACCGGTGTGGGACGGCAACGAGGTATGGCTGATCGTCGGCGGCGCGGCCATGTTCGCGGCCTTTCCCGGCTGGTATGCCACCGTGTTCTCCACGCTTTACCTGCCGCTGTTGGCGATCCTGTTCGGGATGATCGTGCGCGCGGTGGCGATCGAGTGGCGCGGCAAGATCGATGACACCAAATGGCGCGGCTGGGCCGATGTCGGCATCGCGGCCGGGTCGTGGCTGCCGGCCATCTTGTGGGGCGTCGCGTTCGCGATCCTGGTGCGCGGGCTCCCGGTCGATGCGAACGGCCACATTCACCTCTCGATCACCGATGTGCTCAACGCTTACACGGTGCTGGGTGGCTTGGCCACCGCCGGATTGTTCTTGTTCTACGGAGCCACGTTCGTTGCGTTGAAGACATCCGGCGCAATCCGCGAGGACGCGTACCGCTTCGGCGTATGGTTATCCCTTCCCGTCACCGGACTGGTAGCGGCCTTTGGACTTTGGACGCAGCTGGCTCATGGGAAGGACTGGAGCTGGGTGGTGCTGGGCGCAGCGGTGCTGGCGCAACTGGCGGCCGTGCTGCTGGTGTGGCGGCGCACCTCCGACGGGTGGGCATTCACCTGCGTCGCCCTGGTGGTCGCGGCCGTGGTGATCCTGCTCTTCGCCGCGCTGTATCCGAACCTGGTGCCCTCGACGCTGGACAAGCAGTGGAGCCTGACCATCCACAACGCCTCGTCCACCAACTACACCCTCAAAGTCATGACGTGGGTGACGGCTTTCATGGCTCCGCTGACGGTGATCTACCAGGCCTGGTCGTATTGGATATTCCGGCAACGCATCTCGGCCGACCGGATACCCGCGCCCATCGGCCTGGCAAGGCGCGTGTCCTGAGCGGTACGGACCGCGCCGGCCGGGCGCCGCTAGACCCCCGATTGTGGCGGGCGTCGGCGGCGGTGCGTCGCTACCTGGTCGGCGTGGTCGGCTGCGGCGGCCTGATCTCCGGCTGCGCGATCGGCTCGGCGATCGTGTTGGCTGGCGTCGTCGCCCGGGCCGTCGGCGATCCCGCCGCCCGGAGCGTGCGCGTCTTCCTGGGCCCGCTGTCAATAATGTTGGCGCTGTGGATAATCCGCACGTTGGCGCATTGGCTGCAGGCGCGGCTGGGGCAACGCGGAGCCAGCGCGGTCATCGCCGATCTGGGCGGGCAGGTGCTTGCCGCGGTGACCGCCCGCCAACCGAGTGAGCTCGCAACACAACGCGACTCCGCCGCCGTCGTGGTCACCCGGGGGCTGGATGGCTTGCGTCCCTATTTCACCGGCTACTTGCCGACGTTGCTCCTCGCCGCGATCCTGACCCCGGCCACCGTCGCCGTGATCGCGGCCTACGATCTGAAATCGGCGGTGGTCGTGGCGATCACGCTGCCGCTGATACCGATCTTCATGGTGCTGATCGGACTCGCAACGGCCGACCGATCGGCCGCGGCGCTGGCCGCGATGACGACGCTGCAGGCCCGATTGCTGGACCTGATCGCCGGCATCCCCACCCTGCGCGCGCTCGGGCGTTGCTCGGGGCCCGAGCACCGCATCGCCGAACTGGCTGCCGCGCATCGCCGTTCGGCCATGGCGACGCTGCGGATTGCGTTCTTGTCGGCCCTGGTGCTGGAGCTTTTGGCCACGCTCGGGGTGGCGTTGATCGCCGTCGGGATAGGCCTGCGATTGGTGTTCGGTGAGATGACCCTGACCACCGGTTTGACCGTCCTGCTACTGGCGCCCGACGTGTACTGGCCGCTGCGCCGCATCGGCGTGGAGTTTCACGCCGCACAAGACGGCAGGACCGCCGCCGGTGCGGCGTTCGCCCTCATCGGCGAGCTGAGCGCGCCAAAGGCCGGGACTCACACGGTTACCGCACGCGGCGCGCTGATTCGCCTCGATCAACTGACGGTGGATGGCCGCGACGGCCAGGCGCCCCGCGATCTGAGCGCGGTCATCCAACCCGGCGCGGTCACGGTGTTGACCGGGCCCAACGGCGCCGGCAAGAGCACCACGTTGCAGGCGATCGCCGGCATCAGCGTGCCTTCGTCGGGCCGGGTCGTCGTCGGGGGTGTCGACGTCGCCGACCTCGAGCCGGCCGCATGGTGGGCGCAGCTGTCCTGGCTTCCGCAACGCCCGGTGCTCGTGCCGGGCACCGTCGATGAGAACCTGGCGCTGCTCGGATGCCTTGATGATGCCGAAAAGGCCTGTGCCGATTCGGGGTTCGACGCGGTACTGGCCGAGCTGCCAGCTGCGGGCAGCACCGTGATCGGGCGCGGCGGTGTCGGGTTGTCACTCGGACAACGACAACGGCTGGGTCTGGCCCGCGCGCTCGGCTCGAAAGCCGCCGTGCTGTTGCTCGACGAGCCGACGGCACACCTGGACGCAAGCACCGAGCAACGCGTCTTGCGGGCCATCGTCGAGCGGGCGCGTGCCGGTGCGACCGTGATCGTGGTCGGCCACCGTGCGCCCGTCCTGGCCATCGGCGACCAGGTCGTCGAGGTCGTCGCCGACCGGACGGTGCGTTATGTCCCGGCCTGATTCCGCGTCACGTCGCAGCCACAAGGCCGCAGTGGGGCGCCGCGATGAGCCTCTGCTGGCCGCCGCCGATCTGCTGCGCCCGCGGCTACCCCGCGTCCTGGCGGCGATTGCGCTCGGGGTGCTCTCGCTGAGTAGTGCGCTGGCCCTGGCCGGCGTTTCGGCATGGCTGATCACACGGGCCTGGCAGATGCCGCCCGTGCTGGATCTGTCGGTGGCGGCCGTCGCCGTCCGCATGTTCGCAATTTCGCGAGGCGTGCTGCACTACTGCGAGCGACTGGCCACCCACGACGCTGCCCTGCGCGCGGCCGGTACCGCGCGGGTACAGCTCTACCAGCGGCTGGCGCGCGGGCCGGCGGCGGCCACCGCCCGGTTGCACAGCGGTGAACTGGTGGCCCGGGTCGGCGCCGACGTCGACGAGCTGGCCAACGTCCTGGTGCGCGCCCTGGTGCCGATCGGCGTCGCAGCGGTGCTGGCGCTGGCCGCAACAGCGGCCGTCGCCGCCATTTCAGCGTCGGCGGCCGTCGTGCTGGCCATCTGCCTGCTGGTCGCCGGTTTCGTGGCCCCCCAACTCGCAGGTCGGGCCGCCGCTACGCAGGAAGACGTTGCGCGGCAGCATCATTCTGAGCGTGACACCTCGGCGATGATCGCCCTCGAACACGCGGCCGAGCTTCGGGTGGCTGGGTTGCTTCCCGATGTCGTCGCCGAATCACAACGCCGTCAACGCGCGTGGGGCGACGCGCTGGACACCGCAGCCAAGCCGGCCGCGATCGCCGAGGCGATGCACACCGCGGCGATCGGAGCCAGCGTGCTAGGCGCGGTGGTGTCCGGAATCGGGTTGGCGCATGCTGTGGCGCCCACCACGCTGGCCGTGCTGATGCTGCTGCCACTGTCCGCCTTCGAGGCGATGACGCCGTTGCCGGCCGCCGCCGTTCAATTGACGCGGTCGCGGATCGCCGCGCGCCGACTGCTCGAACTGACTCCGCCCGGCCCCGAGAACGCGACGGCGAGCGCGCCCATCGGCTCGGGCCAGTCGCGCGCTTGCGCGGAATTGTCCGCCGACGTGTGTTCGGGCCACGATGGCGCGGCGCGCTCGACCCGCATCAATGTGCACCTGCCACCGGGCTCGCGACTGGCCGTCACCGGCGCCAGCGGTTCCGGGAAGACGACCCTACTGATGACGCTCGCCGGCCTGCTGCCGCCACTGGACGGGCAGGTGTGGCTGAACGATACCGACGTGAGCGAGTTCAACGAAGTCGATTTGCGCGGGGCGATCGGGTTCTTCGCTGAGGACGCCCATATCTTTGCCACCACCATCCGCGACAACTTGTTGGTTGCGCGCGGCGACTGCCCAGACCACGACTTGGCTTCAGCGCTGGAAGCCGTTGGCCTGGGCGCGTGGGTCGCCGGTCTGCCCGACGGTTTGTCCACGGTGCTAACGGGTGGGGCGCAAGCCCTTTCGGCTGGCCAACGCAGAAGGCTGTTGCTCGCCCGGGCGGTGATCTCGCCCGCGGGGATCGTGCTGCTCGACGAGCCCACCGAACACCTCGACGTCACCGACGGGGAACAGATTATGCGAGATCTGCTGGCCCCGAACGGTGGCTTGATGTCCCCGCAGCGGACGGTGGTGGTGGCCACTCACCACCTGCCCGAGGGGCTGGGCTGTCGGCAATTGATCGTCGATGAACAGACCCGAGCGCACTCAGAGGTGTCGCCGGCGCGGCATGAATTCCAGCGACAACAGCACGAACAGTAGCGGGACGATCTGCGTCATCGAGATCAGCGCGTAGCGCCGCGCGTCAAGCGCATGCCATTTGCGGAGATACCGGTACAACGACTCGAGGGCGATAAGTGGGTCCAGAACGTGGGTCAACCGATAGAAGACGCGCTGGATCCAGCCCCGGTTCTTGTCATCGAAAATTTCGGGGAACGCGGCGAACGCCAGCGATACCCGCTGCGCCCCAGTCGCTTTGCCCGCCATGATCATGTCGACACTGAGGCGCTCGTCAAGTCCATTGGGCGCACCGCGCCGGCGCCACGGCACGTCGAGGGTGATGTCGCTACCCGCACCGGCCGTGGCATACCGGTGAAACGCCTGCACGGTGCCCGCCTTGTCCCTGGCGATGATCAGCCGGATGCCGGGGAATCGGCCTTCCAGAACGCCGTCGAGGTTCATGTGGAATCCGCGGTCGGCGCGGGCCCCCTTGGATGACTCGCGCACCACCTCGGTCAGCTCGGCCAGCAGCTTGTCGTCGAGTTCCTGCTCCGACACGATTTCGGTTGTCACACCGCAGTTGTGGGTGCGTTTCACCGCTTGCCGCAGATTGCGGAATTTGCGGCCCACCATATCGAAGCCGGACACGTCGACCACCACGTCACGGCCAATCGGTATGGGCCGCAACGATTGTCCCAACACCGACGAATCACTCCACAGGCTCAGACGCCGCTCACCGCAGCCCACCACGGCGATGCGCCACCCGTGCGTGTGGCACGTGGCGGCGAAATCGGCGACCAGCTCCGGAAAGCGAGCCTCGTCACCGACCGGGTCACCGCTGACCACGGCGATTCCCATCCGCGTGCGGTACGCCAACGCCGCGGTGCCGTCGGCGGTGAAGTGATAGCTCTTGCCGGTCTGCATGGTGAACGGCGCGAGCGCGTCGCCGGCGGTGGCATTGACCAACTTCCACACTCGCGGCAGGTCACCGGACCGCGGATAGGAAGTGGTCGGCCACATCAACACCATGCCCGAGCTGGCGATCACCAGGTCGCCCAACAGGTCGAACGACAGCACATGGAGGCCGAGGCCGGCCAGCACGAAAAGGGCGGCAGCGGTGGCATGCATCGTCGTGACCGGCCGCCCCAGGAAGATGCCACGAGCCATCCAGGCCACCGCCACCAGCACAGTCAGCGACCACGCCAACCGGTCGCTGTATTCCCAGTTCGGCTGAGTGTGGTGCCGAGCGAGTACGCCGATGAACCAGCATGCGGCGCAGAACAGCGCCAAAGCGGCGATCAAGCGGGCCGCGAGTGAATCGACCGAAACCACAACGCGTTCGCGCACGCGGGGCCTTGCTACCGTGAAGTCCGCCACTGAGCCGTTCACCATCACCTCCCGATGCGCTGCCAAAGCCTGGTGGCTTGATTGCCGCCGCTGCACCGAATACCCGGCTACGTCAAAGCTACGCCCGGACACCACAGTTTCGGGGCCGAATTCGGGCGGGAGATTTCGCAGCTATTCCATCACGTTTTTACCGGCGGGATGACGGGAAGTATTTGAGTACGCCCTCTTGCATCACCGTGGCCAGCGGCTGCCCGGACCGATCGAAGAAGTGCCCGGTGCCCAGCCCGCGCGAATCGGCCGCTACCGGCGACGATGTGGAGTACAACACCCAGTCGTTGAAGTTGACCTGCCGGTGAAACCAAATGGAATGATTGGCCGACGCGGCGAATATGCGGTCGAATCCCCAGGAAAGACCGTGCGTTGTGATAACCGAGTCCAATACCGTGGTATCCGACGAATACACCATTGTTGCCGTGTGCAATAAAGGATCGTCGGGAAGATCCCCGAGTGACTTGACCCAGACGCGATTGTGCGGAAGCCGGTCGCCCTTTGTGCGCATCACCCAGGCCGGATCGTTGGTGTAACGCCATTCGATGGGCTGCAGTGCATTGACGAAGTGCGGAACGGTCTTTTCGTAGCCACGCAACAGCTCGCCGATCGTGGGCTGCGTGTGCGGCTCGGCCACCTTCGGCGCCTCGACGCCGTGCTCGAGGCCGCGGCCGCCGGCCATGTAGGAGATCAGCGCCGAGGACAGCAGCGTGCCGGCTTGCATCGCATCGACGCGCCGATTGGCGAAGCGGCGCTCGTCGCGCAGCCGGGTCACGCGAAACTCGATGTCCTTGGTGGTGTCTCCCCCGTTGATGAAGTGCACCGACATCGCGCTCGGCGGCAGGTCGCCGCGAACCAGGCTGCGACTGCTCGCGACGAACGACTGCGACATCAGCTGGCCACCGAAGGTGCGCATCGGGTTCTTGCTCGGATGCGAGCCGATGAACAGGTCGTCGTCGACACGATCGAGGTCCAGCGTCGCCAGCAGCTCGGCGAAGTCCGAGTGGGTCGGTGGCGCGGCTTCTCGGGGCTCTCGAGACTCACAGCCGGCCGCCACACGTTCTCCTCTAGTTAGACGTCATCCTCCCCGATCCGGTGCACATGGATGAGGTTGGTTGACCCTACTGTGCCAGGTGGCGCACCGGCGACGATGACGACCAGGTCGCCACGCTTGTAGCGGCCGAGCTCCAGCAGCGACTTGTCGACCTGGCGGATCATGCCGTCGGTAGAGGTCATCATCGGGACGATGAACGTCTCGGTGCCCCAGGTCATGGCCAGCTGGCTGCGGACCTCGGGCCACGCGGTGAAGGCGAGCAGCGGCAGCGGGGTGTGCAGGCGCGCCAGTCGCTTGACCGTGTCGCCGGACTGGGTGAATGCGACGAGCGCCTTGGCGTCGAGCCGCTCGCCGATGTCACGGGCTGCGTAGGAGATCACCCCGCGCTTGGTGCGCGGCACGTGTGTCAGCGGCGGCGCGGCCGTGGAATTGTCCTCGACCGCGCAGATGATGCGCGCCATCGTCCGAACCGCCGCCAGCGGATACTTCCCCACCGAGGTTTCCCCGGACAGCATCACCGCGTCGGCGCCGTCGAGGACGGCATTGGCGACGTCAGACGCCTCGGCGCGAGTCGGTCGCGAGTTCTCGATCATCGAATCGAGCATCTGGGTCGCCACGATCACCGGTTTCGCGTTCTCCCGGGCCATTTGGATAGCCCGCTTCTGCACCAGCGGAACCTCTTCCAAGGGCAGTTCGACGCCCAGGTCGCCACGGGCCACCATGATCGCGTCGAAGGCCAGCACGATGGCTTCCAGATTGTCGACGGCCTCCGGCTTCTCCAGCTTCGCGATCACCGGCACCCGCCGGCCGACGCGGTCCATCACCTCGTGCACCAACTCGACGTCGGATGGCGAACGCACGAAGGAGAGCGCGATCAGGTCGACACCGAGTTCGAGCGCGAAGGTGAGGTCCTCGACATCCTTTTCCGACAAAGCCGGTGCGGACACGTTCATGCCGGGCAGCGAGATGCCCTTGTTGTTGCTGACCGGTCCACCCTCGACGACCGTGCAGACGACGTCGTCGCCATCGATGGCGTCGATGACCAGTCCGACCTTGCCGTCGTCGACCAGAATCCGGTCACCGACGGCGGCGTCCTCGGCCAACTTCTTGTAGGTGGTCGACACCCGGTCGTGGTCGCCTTCGCAGTCGGCGACGGTGATCCGCACCGTTTCACCGTCGGCCCAGTACGTGGGCCCGGTGGCGAAACGTCCCAGCCTGATCTTGGGGCCCTGCAGGTCAGCGAGCACGCCGACGGCGCGGCCCGTGGCGTCGGACGCGGAGCGGACGCGCTCGTAGGCGGCTTTGTGATCGGAATAGTCGCCGTGGCTGAAGTTCAACCGGGCGACGTCCATTCCCGCCCCAACCAGGGCCAGAATCGATTCATCCGAACTGGTCGCAGGGCCAAGGGTGCAGACGATCTTTCCGCGCCTACTCACGCCGACCCAGCATAGTCGCGTGTAACCCCCGCGGCCCGCACATAAGCGCGGCGGCGCAGTGTGCTTTTACCCACCAAGAACGGTGGGAAACAACGGGAAGGCGGGCAGGTTACGCAGCACCGTCCAGGCGATCGTCGCGACCACGAGCGTCAGCGACGCGGCCGTGGGCGGCAGCCCCTTGCCGCGGGCGCGGCGCACCATCATCCATGCGGCCAGCAGTGGGATCCCCACCAGCAGGAAGACGTTGTCGTGGATGCCGGCCATCAAGTCACCGTGCAACAGGTCGTGCGTCATCCGCAGGCCACCGCAAAACGGGCAATTCCAGCCGGTCAGCCACTTGAACGGGCATGCGGGGTAGACCGAACTGGGGCTGTGTGGGTCGGCCAGCGCGACATAGCCGAGGGCGCCACCCAGGGCCACGGCGGTACCGGCCCCGATCACAAGGCGCTGCCGCCACGGGCCGCGCGGATGAGGCTGTCCCGGAGCATGCGCGGGTGGATGAGGTTGCATCACTCGTCCGCTGACCTTGTCTTGGTCACGCTTTTCAGCATGCCAGATCCGTTGCGGACCACCGTGCCAAACGGGGCCACGGCGGCGGTTAACGACCCGACAACCGGTTTCTCAGTCGCGAACCCCATCGCCGACGGGGTTCCCGCTGGGCCGACGGTGTTTCGGCAGGTTCTTCAGCGGAGGCCTTTTCAGTTTCGGATTCGGTGGGCGCCGTCGAATCGATGTCGGGCGTTTCAGCGTCGGGTGTTTCGGCTGACTCGGAAACAGGCTCGTCGTCCGACTCCTCCTCAACGAGCCCGTCTTCCATTGCGGCTTCCGGTTCTTCGGCTTCGGGCTCGGCTTCCGGTTCTTCGGCCGGTTCTTCGGCTTCGGCCTCTGCGGCCGGTTCGGCTTCGGCCTCTGCGGCCGGTTCGTCGGATTCGGCCTCGGGCTCGTCGACTCCGGACCCCTCGGCCTCGGAATCCTCTGCTGCCGCTCGGGCTTCCGCTTCCGGCTCCTCGATTTCCGCTGCGGACTCCTCGGACTCCGCGGCTCCGGCTTCAGGTTCGTCGGCGGCGGCTTCGGGCTCTTCCCCTTCTGCCCCTTCCGGCTGCGCTTCGAGCTCTTCAGCCTCGGCTACCGGCTCGCCCGACTCGGAGCCCTCGGCCAGGGCCTCGGTTTCGGGCTCGGCGTCCGTCTCGAACTCGAGCTCGTCTGTCCCGGCCTCGCTCGGCTCCACCTCGGCGGCCGCTTCCGTCGAGTCTGCCACCGGTTCTTCGGCTTCCGCGCCGGCGGCGGTGGTGTCGTCAGCCTCCGCCGTCTCCGCCGAGCCTGCCGACGCGCCGGTCGCCGCCGCAGCGCCCGCCGCGGCCGTCGCGGCGGCCACGGTTGCGGGTTCATCCTCCGACTCGGCGTCGGCCGCTTCCTCCTCGAACTCGTTGCCGCGCAGGCTGGTGGGATCTTCGCGGCCCTTCGGCGCCGCCATCAGATACACCACGGCCCCGATGAACACGAAAGTGGATGTGAACGAGTTGATCCGGATGCCGGCGATGAGGGTGGCGGTGTCGTCGCGCAGCAGCTCGACACCGAACCGCCCCACGCAGTAGCCCGCGACGTATAGAGCGAACAGTCGGCCGTGGCCAAGATTGAAGCGCCGGTCGGCGTAGATCAGCGCCACGAAAACCAGCACATTCCAGATCAATTCGTAAAGAAACGTGGGCTGCACCACGAATGCGACGTGGCCCGTCGAGACACCGTCCAGCAAATGCGGGCTCTCAAATCCCGACGCGTCTCGGCGGTTGAAGATCTCCAGGCCCCACGGCAGGGTGGTCTCGCGGCCGTAGAGCTCCTGGTTGAAGTAATTGCCGAGCCGACCGATGGCCTGCGCCAGAATGATTCCCGGAGCCAGCGCGTCGGCGAAGGCCGGAAGCGGAATCCCACGCCGGCGACATCCGATCCAGGCGCCGACACCTCCGAGCGCCACCGCACCCCAAATGCCCAAGCCGCCGTCCCAGATCCGCACGGCCGCCCCGAGTCCCGCGCCGCCGGGGCCCCAATACGTGCGCCAGTCGGTGGCCAGGTGGTAGAGCCGACCACCGATCAACCCGAACGGCACGGCCCACAGCGCAATGTCGTAGATCACGCCGCGCTCGCCGCCGCGGGCTTCCCAGCGCCGGTCACCGATCAGCAATGCCACCACGATCCCAGCAATGATGAACAGTGCGTAGGCCCGGATCGGCAGCGGCCCGAGGTGCCACACACCCTGCGACGGGCTCGGAAAATAGGCCAGTAGCTTCGTCACGAGGCGGCCACCCTCTGACGAACACCGGCGGCGAGTTCCTCAGTCAGTGCACGCAATGCAGTCAACCCTCCGTCTCCCAGCGCCGACACCAGCGCGGACCCCACAATGACACCGTCGGCGTAGCCGCCGATCTGGGCCGCCTGTTCTCGCGACCGCACCCCGAGACCGACGCCGACTGGTATGTCGGATATCTCCCTGACCCTGCTCACCAATTCGGGCGCAGCGTTGGACACGACATCACGCGCCCCTGTCACCCCCATCGTCGAAGCCGCGTAGACGAAGCCGCGCGACGCCTGGACGGTCATCGCCAACCGCTGCGGTGTCGAGGACGGCGCGACCAGAAAAATCCGGTTCAACCCATACTCGTCGGAAGCCGCCAACCACTGCCCGGCCTCATCGGGGATGAGATCGGGGGTGATCAGTCCGTACCCGCCTGCCGATGCCAGATCGCGTGCGAACGCGTCAACCCCGTAGCGCACCACCGGGTTCCAGTAGGTCATCACCACGGCGCAACCGCCGGCCGCGCTGATCGCCTCGACCGCGGCAAGGGTGTCGCGAACGCGCACTCCCCCGTGCAACGCGACCTCGGTGGCCCTGGCGATGGTCGGGCCGTCCATGCCTGGATCCGAATAGGGGACCCCGACCTCGATGATGTCGCAACCCGACTCGACCAGTGCCGTCATCCCCTTCATCGACGTCGGCACGTCGGGGTAACCAGTGGGCAGATAGCCGATCAGCGCCGCGCGGTTGTCGTTGCGGCAGCCGTCGAAGATCGATTCGAGCTTGTCCGTTTCGCCGTGTTTGACCGTCATCGATCGCTGGATCCCAACAGCCCAAACCATTTCGCGGCAGTCTCGACGTCCTTATCCCCGCGCCCGGACAGGTTCACCACAATGATTGCGCCCCGCCCTACTTCGGGGCCCAATTTCAGAGCACCGGCCACCGCGTGCGCCGATTCGATCGCCGGGATGATCCCCTCCGTTCGGCACAGGACGCGGAATGCATCCATTGCCTCCGAGTCGGTGATCGGACGGTACTCGGCGCGCCCAGTCTCGCGCAGATACGCGTGTTCTGGACCCACTCCCGGATAATCGAGACCCGCTGAGATGGAGTGGGATTCGATGGTCTGCCCATCCTCGTCCTGCAGCAGATACGAGAACGATCCCTGAAACGCACCGGGTGAGCCACCGGTGAATGTCGCAGCGTGCCTTCCAGTTTCGACACCGTCACCGGCCGCCTCGAATCCGATCAACCGCACGTTCGGGTCGTCGATGAATGGGTGGAAGATGCCGATGGCATTGGAACCGCCGCCGATACAGGCGACCACGGCGTCGGGCAACCGGCCCGCCTGGGCCTGAATCTGGGCCCGCGCCTCGAGGCCGATGATGCGTTGAAAGTCGCGCACCATCGCGGGGAAGGGATGCGGGCCGGCCGCGGTGCCGAAGCAGTAGAAGGTGTTGCCGGCATTGGTAACCCAATCCCGAAACGCCTCGTTGATGGCGTCCTTCAATGTCTTCGAACCGCTTTCGACCGAGACGACCGTGGCGCCGAGCAGGCGCATCCGAGCCACGTTGAGCGCCTGACGCTCGGTGTCGACGGCGCCCATGTAGATCACGCATTCGAGGCCGAGCAAGGCGCACGCGGTGGCGGTCGCCACGCCGTGCTGGCCGGCCCCGGTCTCGGCGATCACCCGCTTCTTGCCCATCCGCTGGGCCAGCAACGCCTGGCCGAGCACGTTGTTGATCTTATGAGAACCGGTGTGGTTCAGGTCTTCTCGCTTGAGAAAAATGCGCGCGCCGGCCTCCTCGGACAGCCGGGGCGCCTCATACAGCGGCGACGGCCGGCCCGCGTAATTCGCCTGCAAGTAATCGAGGGTGTCCAAGAAATCCTGGTTGACACGTTCCTTCTCGTAGGCGGCGGTGACCTCTTCGATCACCGCCATCAACGCCTCGGCGACGTAGCGCCCGCCGTACACGCCGAAATGGCCACCCGCATCGGGTTCGTGGCGGGTGGGTTCGGCGATGGCGGCGCTCGGGAGCGGAAGGTCCGGGCGGGACAGGTCCACCATCACCAAGGCTTCACTTGAGGATGGCTCATGGGTTCAACGTATCAGCGCAGGGGTTTTTGGAGTGACGTAGTGACTAGCGAGCCGGTTTCGGACAGGACGGATGGGTGCCCGCGGTCACCAGGTCGGCAACCGCGGCGCGCGGATCACCGCTCTTGACCAGCCCTTCACCCACCAAGACGGCGTCGGCACCCGCACCCGCATACGCCAGCAGGTCTCCGGTACCGCGCACCCCGGATTCGGCGATCCTGATCACGTTGCTGGGCAGCCCGGGCGCGATGCGCGCGAAGCAATCCCGGTCCACCTCCAGTGTCGCCAGATCGCGGGCGTTGACGCCGATTACGTTGGCGCCGGCCTTGAGCGCCCGGTCGGCTTCCTCTTCGGTGTGCACTTCGACGAGCGCTGTCATGCCCAGCGATTCGGTGCGGTCCAGCATCGAGACCAACGCCGACTGCTCGAGCGCGGCGACGATGAGCAACAGCATGTCGGCGCCGTGCGCACGCGCTTCGTGGATCTGATAAGGCTGCACGACAAAGTCTTTGCGTAGCACGGGTATCGAGACCGCGGCGCGAACCGCGTCGAGGTCATCGAGTGAGCCGTGGAAACGTCGCTCCTCGGTCAAGACGCTGATGATGCGGGCGCCGCCGTCTTCGTAGGCGCGGGCCAGCTTGGCCGGATCGGCAATGGTTGCCAGGGAACCCGCCGATGGGCTGGCGCGCTTGACTTCGGCGATGACGCCGATTCCAGGCTCGCGCAAGGCGGCCATCACATCGCGTGGCGGTGGCGCGGCCGCCGCGGCGGCCTTGATCTCTGACAGGCTGATGAGCGCTTCACGCGCGGCAACGTCGGCCCGGACTCCCTCGAGGATGGAGTCAAGCACGGTTGCCGGACTCATGCCTGTCGTTTCCCTTCGCCCTGTCGTCCCTAGTCATCCCACGGCCACTTCGTGTCCCCAGCCGATTGCGACGACGTCAATGAAGGGTAGCGGCCCGCGGCTCGCGGCCCGTCACCGACCCTCGGTGTCAGACTCACCTGGTCGATCGGTCGGGTCGCGTCCCTCGTCAAGCGCGTCCCAGATCATCCGCTCCGACATTCCCGGCGTCTCCGGCTCCTCCAGCATCGCGCCGTCGGCCTGTTTGCGTCGCGCAATCGACCGGCGCGTCGCCGGAGCGGCGTACCTTATCGCGCTCGACCGGGCCGACCCCGAGTCCGACGCCGACCGCATCAGCAAGACGGCGGCAACCAGCGTGCACGCCGCGGCCACCACCGTGACGCCGGCGCCCCAGTACCGCCGTTCGCTTCCGACCAGCGACATCACCGAGACGTGCGCCAACTCCGCGCCGCGGATCGCCACGTCGGGCAGCGCCCACAGGCTGATTCCGAGGTAGCCGACCGCCAGGCTGATCACCGCCAGCAGGCCCGCAAGCGCGCGCAATGACCAGCCCCGCACGGCAATGGCGGCAACGGCCGCGGCCAGCAGGAGCAACGCCAACGGCAGCAGCGCCGTCGACCATGTCGCGCCGGCCAAGGTCACCTGTTTGGGTGGCCCCAGCCCGTCAAACGACCGGATGACGACCCAGGGCAGGCGCGAGGCCACCCACAACGTCCCGGCGGCAACCACCAGCACTGCCTGGGCAACTCGGATCAGCCAACGGCTCTTCGGCCGTCCGGTGTCAGCGCCGGCCTCACTCATCGCCCACGGGTTCGGTCAGCGTCTCGGCGGCGGCGATCGCGCTCAGCACGGCGCGCGCCTTGTTGGTCGCCTCGGTGTACTCGTAGGGTCCGTTGGAGTCCGCGACCACCCCACCACCTGATTGCACGTAAGCGACACCGTCGCGCATCAGGGCGGTGCGGATGGCGATCGCGAAGTCGGCGTTGCCGGCGAAGTCCAGGTAGCCGACCACGCCGCCGTAGAGGCCGCGGCGCGTCTTCTCCACCTCTTCGATGAGCTCCATGGCCCGTACCTTCGGTGCGCCCGAGAGTGTGCCGGCCGGGAAGCACGCGGTGACCGCATCCAGCGCGGTACGGCCCTCGCCGAGCACGCCGGTCACCGTCGACACCAGGTGCATGACGTGGCTATAGCGTTCGATGTGGCTGTAGTCCTCGACGCGCACCGAGCCCGGCGCGCAGACCCGGCCCAGATCGTTGCGGCCCAGGTCGACCAGCATCAGGTGCTCGGCGCGTTCCTTCTCGTCGGCCAGCAGCTCCTTCTCCAGCAGCTGGTCCTCTTCGTCGGTGCCTCCGCGCCATCGCGTTCCGGCGATCGGATGGGTGGTCGCGGTGCCGTCGGCGACCGTGACCAACGCCTCGGGGCTGGAGCCGACGATCGAAAAGTCAATTCCGCCAGCATCATTCGGAACGTGCAGCAGATACATGTAGGGGCTCGGGTTGGTGACCCGCAACATCCGATACACGTCGATCGGATCGACGTCGGTGTCCATTTCGAACCGCTGCGACGGCACCACCTGGAAGGCCTCGCCCGCGGCGATCTGGTCAACGAGGTAATCGACGATCTTCCCGTATTCCTCAACGTTGCGCTGCGCACGGTAGCGGGGCTCGGGCCGCCCGAACGTGCCGACGGTGGACGACAACGGCTGGCCCAGCGCCGCGGTCATCACGTCCAGGCGGTTGATCGCGTCGTCGTAGGCCTCGTCCACCCGCTCGTCGGTCCCGTTCCAGTTCACGGCGTTGGCGATCAGCGTGATGGTGCCCTCGTGGTGATCGACCGCCGCCACATCGGTGGCCAGCAGCAGCAACATGTCGGGGAGCTGCAGGTCGTCGACCGCCAGCTCGGGCAGTCGTTCCAGGCGCCGGACCATGTCGTAGGCGAAGAACCCGACCATGCCGCCCGACAGTGGCGGCAGCCCCGGGAGCGGGCCGGTGGCCAGCAGCTCGCACGTGGCCCGCAACGCCTGTAGCGGGTCGCCCCCGGTGGGTGCGTCCTGTGGCACCACGCCCAGCCAGACGGCTTCGCCGTCGCGCACGGTCAGCGCCGACGGCGCTCCGGCGCCGATGAACGACCACCGCGACCAGGAACGGCCGTGCTCGGCCGACTCCAGCAAAAATGTGCCCGGGCGGTCGGCGGCGAGTTTGCGGTAGGCCGACAACGGCGTCTCACTGTCGGCCAGCACCTTGCGGGTGACCGGGACCACGCGGTGCTCGGCTGCCAGCTGACGAAAATCTTCTCGCGAGGTCGTCGCGGCCAGGTGGGCGTGCACCGAATCATTCTCCCAGACGCGTCGCTGTGCACCGGCCCAGCCTGACGACGGAGCGGGCCCGGGGCGGGGTCCGCAGAGTCGGGCAATCAGACCCAGCCTGACGCCGCGGGCGGCGTAGCGTGTCCGCCATGAAACCTGGTGACACCGTCGCGGACTTCGAATTGCCCGATCAGACCGGCACGCCGCGCAAGCTCAGCGAACTGCTTTCCGGGGGGCCCGTCGTGCTGTTCTTCTACCCGGCCGCGATGACGCCCGGCTGCACCAAGGAGGCGTGCCATTTCCGCGACCTGGCCTCCGAATTCGCCGCGGTCGGGGCCAACCGGGTCGGGATCAGCGCCGACGCCGTGCAGAAGCAGGCCAAGTTCGCCGACCTGCAGAAGTTCGACTACCCGCTGCTGTCGGATACCGACGGCACCGTCGCCACCCAGTTCGGCGTCAAACGCGGCCTGCTCGGCAAGCTGATGCCGGTCAAACGCACGACGTTCGTCATCGACACCGACCGCACGGTGCTCGACGTGATCTCCAGCGAGTTCAACATGGACAGCCACGCCGACAAGGCGCTGGCAACGCTGCGGGCCCGCGTGTAACTGTCAGGGGTTGATCGCCAGGAATACGTAGGCGGCCAGCAGCACCAGATGCACCTCGCCCTGCAGGCGGGTCGCCCGCCCGGGCACCACCGTCAGCATGCTGATCACGACCGTCAGGGCAAGCAAGACCAGCTGGATCGCGCCGAGGCCGAGCACCAGCGGTCCTTTGAGCCAGATCGACGCCAGCGCGATCGTCGGGATGGTGAGCCCGATGCTGGCCATCGCCGAGCCGTACGCCAGGTTCAAGCTGATTTGGATGCGGCCCTTTCGCGCCGACCGCGCCGCCGCGAGCGTCTCGGGCAGCAGCACCAGCGCCGCGATGATCACACCCACGAACGACTGCGGCAAGCCCGCCATCACCACCGCGTGCTCGACGGCCGGTGATTCCTCCTCGGCCAGGCCGACCACCGCCACCAGGGCGCAGAGCAGGAGAACCAGGCTGCTCAGCGCTTGGCGCCTGGTGGGTGGATCCGCGTGACTTTCGTCCTCGAACACGCGCTTTTGGCCCCGCTGCGCGATCGGCAGAAAGAAATCGCGGTGCCGCACGGTCTGGGTGAACACGAACAGCAGGTACACCAAGAGCGTGGCGATCGCGGCGAAGGCAAGCTGGCTCGGAGTGAACTCTCTGCCCGGGTGCCCGGTGGTGAAAGCGGGCAAAACCAGGCTCAACGTGGCCACCGTGGTGACCGAGGCCAGGGCGGCTCCGGCCCCTTCGGCGTTGAAGAGCGTCACGCCGTAACTCCGGGAGCCGAGCAGCAGCGACAAACCGGCGATCCCGTTGGTGGTGATCATCAGCGCCGCGAAAGCGGTATCCCTGGCCAGCGTCGCGGCCTCGTTGCCGCCGGATGTCATCAGGGTGACGATGATGGCCACCTCGATGATGGTGACCGCGGCCGCGAGTATCAGCGACCCGAGGGGCTCGCCGACCCGGTGGGCGACCACCTCCGCGTGATGTACCGCGGCGATCACGGCGCCGACGAGAAACAGCGCAGCCACCGCGACAAGTACCGGTCCCAGCTTCTCGCCCCAGATCACTGCCAGCACGACGACGGCAACCACCGGCACAACGCTGTTCCAGGACAACCATTTCGACATTGACTGCCATTCTTGTCGAAGGCGTGCGCCAACGCCTGCGGAAAGTGACCCCCGACACGCCTGGCCACGCTTGCCGGGTCCCGCACCGCCGCTGCCCGGTCCGATTCGGTGGGCGATAGCCGGCCGCGACGGCGTCAGTAGCATCTCACATGTCCGACGGCGGAGGTGTTGCCGAGCTGATTCGCCGGCTCAGCGCTCCGGTGCCAGCAGCACGTCGGCGTCGAAGCAGCTGTGGTCGCCGGTGTGGCAGGCCCCGCCGACCTGGTCGACCGTCAGCAGCACGGCGTCGCCGTCGCAGTCCAGGCGTACCGAGTGGACATATTGGGTGTGACCGGACGTCGCTCCCTTGATCCACTGCTCGTCGCGGGATCGCGAATAATACGTTGCCTCACGGGTTTTGAGGGTCCGGGCCAGCGCGGCATCGTCCATCCAGGCGACCATCAACACGTCGCCGCTGCCGTGCTCCTGCACGACGGCGGTGAACAGGCCGTCGGCGTTGCGCTTCAGCCGGGCGGCGATCTGCGGGTCGAGCGTCATCGCACGGGGATCCCTTCGGCGGCCATGGCGGCCTTCACCTGACCGATGGTCAGCTCGCGGAAGTGAAACACGCTGGCCGCCAACACCGCATCGGCGCCGGCCGCGATGGCGAGCGCGAAGTGTTCGGCTGCCCCGGCGCCACCGCTGGCGATGACCGGCACCGTGACCGCCGACCGCACTGCCTGCAGCATCTCCAGGTCGAATCCGGCTTTGGTGCCGTCCGCGTCCATCGAGTTCAGCAGGATCTCTCCCACCCCCAAATCGGCTCCGCGCGAGGCCCACTCGATCGCGTCCAGCCCGGTGCCGCGGCGCCCGCCATGGGTGGTGACCTCCCAACCCGACGGTGTCGGCACCGCGCCCGGTGGGACGGTGCGGGCATCGACGGACAGCACGATGCACTGCGAGCCAAACTGCCGCGCCATCTCGGCCAGCAACTCGGGGCGGGCGATCGCGGCGGTGTTGATGGAGACCTTGTCGGCTCCCGCGCGCAGCAACACGTCGACGTCGGCGACGGTGCGTACCCCGCCGCCGACGGTCAGCGGGATGAAGACCTGCTCGGCGGTGCGGCGCACCACATCGAGCATGGTGGCCCGTCCCGACGAGGATGCGGTCACGTCGAGAAAGGTCAACTCGTCGGCGCCTTCTGCGTCATAGGCGGCCGCGAGCTCCACGGGATCGCCGGCGTCACGGAGGTTCTCGAAGTTGACGCCTTTGACCACCCGGCCGCCGTCGACGTCCAGGCACGGGATCACTCGAACCGCGAGGCCGTTCGGGTCCGGGGGCATCTCAGTAGTCTTCCGGTCGGCCGGTGGCGCGGACGATTTCGAGGATCTCGGCGTGTGCGGCGGGGCCGGCGGCCAGCGCGGAATCCGATGCGGGAGTCCATGGCTCACCCGCCAGATCGGTGACGACGCCACCGGCGGCGTGGACCAACGCGACCCCGGCGGCGTGGTCCCACACGTGGCCACCGAAAATCAGTGCCGCACCGAGTATTCCGTCGGCCACGAACGCAAGGTCGATTCCGGTGGAGCCGTGCATGCGTAACCGTGACGAGACCCGGCTGAGGTTCTCCAGCAACGCCATTCGATAGCGTCCCGGGAATCGGCCCCGCGCGTCCGCGCTGAACGACCCTGCACCGACCAAGGCGTCGGCCAGGTCGATGGAGGTCAGCGGCGGCTGCGGCACCCCATTCTTGCGCAACGGACCGCCCGCCACCGCGGTATAGCGCTGGTCCATGAACGGCAGCCAGGTCAGTCCCGCCACCGGTTCGCCGTGGCGCAGCAGGCCCAGCAGAATGCCGGCCATCGGCGATCCGGCCGCGTAGTTGAAGGTGCCGTCGATGGGATCCAGTACCCACACCCATGGCGAGTCGACGGCCGACCCGCCGAATTCCTCCCCGTGCACCCCGATCCCGGTCGCCTCGACAAGCGCGGCGACCACCTGCCGCTCGATCGCGAGGTCGACTTCGGTGGCAAAGTCGTTGCCCTTCTTGCTGACAGCGGAGTCGGCGCGGTGACCGGCAAGAAAGGGCTCGGATGCGTCGTCGAGAATCGCCGACGCCTGCGCCACCAACGTGTGCACGTCCATCCGGTTCTACTCCGCCACCGCGGCGAGCGCCTGCGGCAAGGTGAATCGCCCCGCGTACAGGGCCTTGCCCACGATGGCGCCCTCGACGCCGCGGTCCGTGAGGGTGGCGATGGCCCGCAGGTCGTCGAGGCTGGACACACCACCGGAGGCGATCACCGGCGCGTCGGTGCGTTCGGCGACGGACGCCAGCAAGTCCAGATTGGGGCCGCCCAGCGTGCCGTCCTTGGTCACGTCGGTGACCACGAACCGCGAACATCCTTGCCCGTCAAGGCGTTCCAGCACTTGCCACAGGTCACCCCCATCGGTTTCCCAGCCCCGTCCACGCAGCCGGTGCTCACCGTCGACGATCTGCACGTCCAGACCCACGGCGACCTTGTCGCCGTGTTCGCTGATCGCCCGGGCGCACCACTGCGGGTTCTCGAGGGCCGCCGTGCCCAGGTTCACCCGGGCACAGCCGGTGGCCAGGGCGGCCGACAACGAATCGTCGTCGCGGATCCCGCCGGACAGCTCGACCTGCACGTCGAGCTTGCCGACCACCTCGGCCAACAGTTCGCGGTTGGAGCCGCGACCGAACGCCGCGTCCAAGTCGACCAGATGGATCCATTCGGCCCCGTCGCGCTGCCAGGTCAGCGCGGCGTCCAGCGCCGAGCCGTATTCGGTTTCACTGCCCGCCTTGCCCTGCACCAGACGCACGGCGCGGCCGTCGACCACGTCGACCGCGGGCAACAAGATCAACACATTCCCTCCTGTATGCCGAGATTGCAACGGGTTACGCGCATTCCCCGGCTCATGCTTTCTACCAGGCTTTCGCGAGGTCCTTCACAATTCCTGGACCCAATTGCTCAACACGGCCGCGCCGGCGTCGCCGCTCTTCTCCGGGTGAAATTGGGTGGCGGACAGCGGTCCGTCCTCGACCGCCGCCAGAAAGGGACCCTCGTGGGTGGCCCACGTCAGCACCGCCTCGGGCGGACCCTCCCACTGCTGGGCGGCGTAGGAGTGCACGAAGTAGAACCGGGTGTCGGCATCGAGTCCTTTGAACAGCACAGTGCCGGCCCCGGGTTCGACGACGTTCCAGCCCATGTGCGGAATGACCGGCGCCTGCAGTCGCGTGACGTAGCCAGGCCACTGACCGCATCCCTGCGTCTCGACACTGAACTCGACACCGCGGGCAAACAGGATCTGCATGCCGACGCAGACGCCCAGCACCGGGCGGCCCGCGGCGAGCCGCTCGGAGATGATGCGCTCCCCGCCGATGTTGCGCAGCCCCGTCATGCAGGCCTCGTAGGCGCCGACGCCGGGCACCATCAATCCGTCGGCGGCGGCGGCCGCGTCGGCGTCGCTTGTCACCTCGACCGACGCACCGACGCGCTCGAGCGCGCGCTGAGCCGACCGCAGATTGCCCGAGCCGTAGTCAAGGACAACAACTTTCTTGAGTGCCGTCACAGGACCCCTTTGGTGGACGGCACGTCCGAGACCCGAGGGTCGGACTCGACCGCCTGGCGCAGCGCGCGGGCAACCGCCTTGTACTGCGCTTCGGTGATGTGGTGCGGGTCGCGCCCGTACAGGACGCGCACGTGCAGCGCGATGCGCGCGTTCATGGCCAGCGATTCGAACACGTGCCGGTTGATGACGGTGTGATAGGGCACCGAGTTGCCGGCAATGGTGGTGTGCTGCAGGTGATCCGGTTCTCCGCTGTGCACGCAGTAGGGGCGCCCGGACACGTCGACCGCCGCATGTGCCAGCGTCTCGTCCATCGGGATGAAAGCGTCACCGAACCGGCGGATGCCACGTTTATCGCCGAGGGCCTGACCGAGCGCCTGCCCCAGGGCGATGGCGGTGTCCTCGATGGTGTGGTGGCCCTCGATTTCGACGTCGCCCTTGGTGCGCACGGTCAAATCGAAGCTGGCGTGAGTGCCCAGGGCCGTGAGCATGTGGTCGTAGAACGGCACACCGGTGTCGATGTCGACGCGTCCGGTGCCGTCGAGGTCGAGTTCGATGACGATATCGGATTCCTTCGTGCGGCGCTCGATGCGCGCACGGCGGGTAGCGGTCGCTGTCACGGTGCTCCTACGGGGCTGGGGGTAGTTGGTGCGAGTTGGGTGGCGGCGATCTGGGCGCTGGCGTGCAGGAAGGCGTCGTTCTCCTTTGCCAGCCCGATGGTGGCGCGCAGGTAACCCGGGATGCCGACATCGCGGATCAGCACGCCGGCATCCAGATAGCGCTGCCAGGTCGCCGGTGCATCGGCGAATTCCCCGAACAGTACGAAGTTCGCGTCGCTGGGAACCACGCGAAAACCCATGCCGGACAGAGCCATCGAGACACGCTCGCGTTCAGCGATCAACGTCGCCACACTGCCCAGCGTGTCATCGGCGTGCCGCAGCGCGGCGCGTGCGGCGGCCTGGGTGAGCACCGACAGGTGATACGGCAACCGCACCAGCAGCATCGCGTCGATCACCGCAGGGGTGGCGATCAGGTAGCCCAACCGGCCACCGGCGAACGCAAACGCCTTGCTCATCGTGCGCGAGACGATGAGCTTGGTCGGATACTCCCCCACCAGTTCCACCGCGCTGGGCTGCGAAGAGAACTCGCCGTAGGCCTCGTCGACGATCGCGATGCCAGGCACCGCGTCGAGCAGCCGGCGCAGGTCCGGCAGCGAAACACTCTGCCCGGACGGGTTATTCGGGCTGGCGACGAACACCACATCGGGCCGGCGATCGGTAACGGCGGCCACGGCGGCGTCGACATCCAGGCTGAAGTCGCCGGCACGCGTGGTCTGCAGCCACTCGGTGCGGGTGCCGTCGGAGATGATCGGATGCATCGAGTACGACGGGACAAACCCGATGGCAGTGCGCCCCGGACCCCCGAACGCCTGCAGCAGCTGTTGCAGGATCTCGTTGGAACCATTAGCCGCCCAGAGGTTTTCGACTCCCAGCTGGACGCCGGTCTGGGCGCTCAGGTAGGCGGCCAGGTCGGTGCGCAGGGCCACCGCGTCGCGGTCGGGGTAGCGGTGCAATTCGCCGGCGACCGCTCCCACCGACCGCACCACGTCGTCCACCAGTGCCTTACTGGGCGGGTGTGGGTTCTCGTTGGTGTTCAGCCGCACCGGGACGTCCAATTGCGGTGCGCCGTAGGGCGATTTGTCGCGCAGGTCGTCGCGCAGCGGCAGGTCGTCCAGCGTGGGCTCCGACTGTCCGCTCATCGCTCGAACCTCCGGCGCACCGCTTCGCCGTGTGACGGCAGGTCTTCGGCCTCGGCGAGCGCGATCACATGCCCGGACACGTCTTTCAGGGCCGCCTCGGTGTAGTCGACGACATGGATGCCGCGCAGGAAGGTCTGCACGGACAGGCCGCTGGAATGCCGGGCGCTGCCGGCGGTCGGCAGCACGTGATTGGACCCGGCGCAGTAGTCACCCAGGCTTACCGGCGCGTACGGGCCGACGAAAATTGCTCCGGCCGAACGGATTCGGCCCGCCACGACGGCCGCGTCGACGGTCTGGATCTCCAGGTGTTCGGCGGCATAGGCGTTGACGACTTCGACTCCGGCGTCCAGGTCGTCGACGAGGATGATGGCCGATTGGCGTCCACCGAGCGCTGCCGTCACCCGCTCGCGGTGCACGGTCGTCTGCAGCTGGGCGGCCAGCTCGGCGTCGGTGGCGGCGGCCAGGTCCGCGCTGGGGGTGACCAGCACGCTGCCGGCCATCTCGTCGTGCTCGGCCTGACTGATCAGGTCGGCGGCCACGTGCGCGGGATCGGCGGTGTGGTCGGCCAGGATGGCGATCTCCGTCGGGCCGGCTTCGGCGTCGATCCCGACGCGCGACCGGCACAGCCGCTTGGCGGCCGTGACGTAGATGTTGCCGGGTCCGGTGATCATGTCGACGGGCGCCAGCTCGGCGCCATCGAGATCGGTCCCGCCGTAGGCCAGCAACGCGACCGCCTGCGCGCCGCCCACCGCCCACACCTCGTCGACCCCCAGCAGGCGGGCGGCGGCCAGGATGGTCGGGTGCGGCAGGCCGTCGAACTGGGCCTGCGGCGGGCTGGCCACCACCAGCGACGCGACGCCGGCGGCCTGGGCCGGCACCACGTTCATCACCACGCTGGAGGGGTAGACGGCGTTTCCGCCGGGTACGTAGAGCCCCACCCGGTCGACCGGCACCCACCGCTCGGTGACGGTCGCACCAGGACCGAGGGTGGTCGTGACGTCGGTGCGACGCTGGTCGGCGTGCACGGCGCGGGTGCGTTCGATCATCACCCGCAGCGCGTCGGAAACCCCGGCATCCAACTCGGCCAGGGCCTTCTCGAGCGCGGCATCGGGCACCCGGACGACCGGGGGCCGGACCCCGTCGAAGGTGGCGCCGAACTCCAAGGCGGCTTCGGCGCCGCGCTCGGCGACGGCCTGCACGATCGGCCTGACCTTGGGCAGCACCGTCTCCACGTCGGCGCCGCCGCGGGGCAGCGCCGCCCGCAGTCGGGCAGCCGTCAACTCCGCGCCCCGCAGGTCGATGCGGGCCATCGGCGACGGTTGGATGGTGCTCACGGTGTCCATTGTCCCAGAGGAACTCAAGTCGATATCCGACCGGTACAGTGCCGGTATCGAGGCCGTACCCGGCGCTGAAAAGACGAGCCCACCAGGGAGCCGCCATGTCCGCCAAGGATCATCCCAACAATGCCCCGGGCGTCCCGATGGTGTTCCCACCCTGGTTTGAGCGCCTCCAGATCAAATACTTCAACCCGGCGCTCAAGCCGATTGCCCGCTTTCTGCCCGGGACAGCGACGATCAAGCATCGTGGTCGCACCTCCGGCAAGCCGTACGAGACCATCGTTACGCCCTACCGCAAGGGCAATGTCCTGGCGATCGCCCTGGGCCACGGCAAGACGAACTGGGTGAGGAATGTGCTTGCCGCCGGGGAGGCGGATGTGGAATTCAGCCGCAATCGCACCGTGCACGTGATCAATCCACGGATCCTGCCCGCCGGATCGGACGGGGAGGGCCTGCCCGCGATGGCACGCATGCAACTGCGCCGGATCGGGGTATTCGTCGCCGACATCGCCTGAGGCCGTTCGCTTCCGGGGTGATTTTGGTGCCAGGGCGTCCCTATGCCCGCGTTGAGTGTGCGCTGGCGGCGCTCAGTGTGCGTCCGCGGCGGCGAAACGCCGAGAAGTGCCGCCCATGATGCACACTCGGGGCTTGGGGTGCGCGGCGAAGCAGCACACCACTTCCAGCTACATGTCCAGGCCGATGTCGAGCACCCGCACCGAATGAGTCAGCGCGCCGACGGCCAGGTAGTCCACCCCGGTCGCGGCGTAGGCGGCCGCATTGTCCAGGCTGAGTCCACCCGACGATTCGAGCAGCACGGCGGGCGCACGCGCGTCGCGACGTTGCACGGCCATCTGCGTCTGCCACACCGGGAAGTTGTCCAGTAACACCAGCTCGGGCTTCTCGGGCAACACCTCGTCCAGCTGCTCGAGTGAATCCACTTCCACCTCGCACGGCAGATCCGGTGCCGCGTCGCGCACGGCCCGCAGCGCGTCGACCACCGATCCCGCGGCCACCACGTGGTTGTCCTTGATCAGGGCGGCGTCGCCGAGCCCTAGCCGGTGGTTGACGCCACCGCCGACCCGGACCGCGTATTTCTGCAAAACGCGCAGGCCGGGCAGGGTTTTACGGGTGTCGCGCACCTTGGCCTTCGTATCGGCTACGGCGGCGACCCAGTGCGCCGTCGTGGTGGCGATCCCGGACAGGTGGCAGATGAGGTTGAGCATAGTCCGCTCGGCGGTCAGCAGGCCGCGGGCTTCGGCTCGCAACGTCAGCACCGGCTCACCCGGCTCCAGGTGGGCCCCGTCCTCGACGCGGTCGACCACCTCGTAGCCGCGGGCACCGAACACCTCGTCGAGCACCAGCAAAGCGATGTCGATACCCGCGATCACGCCGGGCTCGCGCGGCATCATGGATGCGGTCGCCACCGTCTCGGCGGGCACCGTCGCCAGGGTGGTGACGTCGGGGCCGTAGCGCAGGTCCTCGGCCAACCCGCGCTTGACAATTTCGCGCGCGGCGGTCAATTCACGGTCGGACATCGTGGTCATACGGCCGCCGCCAACGCCTCCACCAGCACCGTATTCTGGTCGTCGGCCAAGCGCAGCACATTACTGCGCCCCAGCTCGGACGCGGTCTGCGGATATTCCTCGCGATGGTGACAGCCCCTGCTCTCGGTGCGGGCCAGGGCGGCGGCCGTGACCGCGCGGGCGGCGACGGCCAGCGCAACGTCCTCGAAGTCGCGGCGGCCGGACACCTGGCGCATCTGCGCCTGGGACAGCGCGGTGGATAGCCGGGTCAGCCCCGCGGCGTCCCGCACCACCGAAGCGTCCCGGCTCATCGCGCGCTGCAGTTCGGCGCGCTCGAGCGCGGTGTGCACGACCTGCTCGGGCGCGGCGGCGTGCACGCGCCCGGTGGTCGCGGCGTGTGTGGCCGCCAATCTGCCGGCCCGGCCGCCGACCACCAAACCTTCCAACAGGCTGTTGGACGCCAGCCGGTTGGCTCCGTGCAGTCCGGTGCGTGCCACCTCGCCCGCGGCGTACAACCCGGGCAGCTCGGTTTGCCCGTACACGTCGGTGACGATGCCGCCACAGCTGTAATGCGCCCCGGGGACGACCGGAATGGGTTGCCGGACGGGATCGATCCCGGCGGCCCGGCAGGCGGCCGTCACCGTCGGGAACCGGTTGGCGAAGTCGTCGATGTGGCGCGCATCGAGGAAGACGCAGGCGTCGCCGGTAGCCTTCAACCGGGCGTCGATCGCCGCGGCGACGACGTCGCGGGGCGCCAGATCTCCCATCGGATGAATACCGGCTGTCACCGAATCGCCTTGACGGTCAATCAGTTTCGCGCCCTCACCGCGGATGGCCTCGGTGACCAGCGGACGCCTTCCGCTGGCGGCATCGGGCGCGAAAAGCATCGTGGGGTGGAACTGGATGAACTCGAGATCGCTGACCGCGACACCGGCCCACAAGCCCAGCGCGAGTCCGTCGCCGGTAGAGCCGTCGGGGTTGGTGGTCGCGCCGTACAGGTGCCCGAGGCCGCCGGATGCCAGGATCACCGAAGGTGCGCTGATGATGCCGCACCCGTCCGGGGTGCCGACCAGGACACCGGTCACGGCGGCACCGTCGTGCAGGACCCGCAGCGCCACATGGCCGGTGCGAATGTCCATCATGCGCGCGGCAGTGTCGAGGGCGCGCTGCACTTCCGCGCCGGTGGCGTCGCCGCCGGCATGCACGATGCGTCGCCGGGAATGTCCACCCTCGCGGGTCAACGCCCACTTGCCGGGTGCCGACTCGTCGAATCGTGCTCCGTCGCCGACCAATTCGGCGACCGCCGCGTATCCATCGGCGACGATCGAGTAGACCGCCTCGGGATCGCACAGGCCCGCTCCCGCGACCAAGGTGTCGGCGACATGGGCTTCCACCGAGTCGTCATTGTCGGGCAGCACCACCGCGATGCCGCCCTGCGCATAGTGCGTCGCGGTCGCCCCCCGAGCCTGGTCGGCCTTGCTCAGCACGACGACGCTGCGCCCGGCGCGATGCGCGGCCAGCGCGGCGGCCAGTCCCGCGACGCCGGTGCCGACGACGACGACGTCGGCGCTGTGCGTCCACCGGGGACGGGCGGTCATTCGCCGCCGCCCGGCTGCCCGATCGCGATCATTCGCTGCACGCTGCGCCGTCCGGCGGCGGCGACATCGGGGTCGACATCGACTTCGTCGGCCCCCTCGACGAGGCAGCGCAGCAGCGCGGCCGGGGTGATCATTTTCATGAACTTGCAGGAGGCCCGGTCGTTGACCGCGCGGAAGTCGACTTGGGGTGCGGCCCGGCGCAATTGGTACAGCATGCCGACCTCGGTGGCGACCAGCACCTTGCGTGCGTTGGTCTGGTTGGCGGCCTCCAGCATGCCGCCGGTGGACAGGATCTTCACCCGGTCCGACGGGAAGGCGCCCTCGCCCGCGAGATACAGCGCCGATGTGGCGCAACCACATTCGGGATGCACGAATAGCTCGGCGTCGGGATTGGCGCGGGCCTGATCGCCCAGTTCGTCGCCATTGATCCCGGCGTGCACGTGGCATTCGCCGGCCCATACATGCAGGTTCTGGCGACCGGTCATCCGACGCACATGGGCGCCGAGGAATTGATCCGGACAGAACAGCACCTCGCGGTCCGGGTCGATGGACTCGACGACCTCGACCGCGTTGGACGAGGTGCAGCAGATGTCGGTGAGCGCCTTGACCGCCGCCGTGGTGTTGACGTAGGAGACGACGACCGCGCCGGGATGTTCGTCCTTCCAGGCGCGCAGTTCGTCGGCGGTGATGGAGTCCGCGAGTGAGCACCCGGCTCGCTGGTCCGGGATGAGCACGGTCTTGTTGGGGCTCAAGATCTTGGCCGTCTCGGCCATGAAGTGCACGCCGCAGAACACGATGGTGTCCTCGGGCGCCTCGGCGGCGATCCGCGACAGCGCCAGTGAGTCGCCCACGTGATCGGCGACGTCCTGGATCTCGGGCAGCTGATAGTTGTGCGCCAGCAAGGTGGCGCCGCGCAGCCTGGCCAGGCGGCGAACCTCGGCAGCCCATTGCTCATCACCGGCCACACCGGCGTACCCGGTGGGCGAGTTGGTGATGTCGGCAACCATGCTTTCGGCGAGCGTGTCCATGCGATTGATAACCGTCATGGCGGCTCCTTTCAGCCCGGGAGGTTTTCGACTTATAATCGAAAACATGGCCCATGGTAGCACCGCCCACGAAGTGCTCGCGGTCGTGTTCCAGGTTCGCGGAGTGACCGAACAGGTTACTAAGGGACGCCACACGACGAAACCGCAGCTGAACGTGCTGTTATGGCAGCGCGCCAGGGAGCCGCAACAGGGCACGTGGTCGCTGCCGGGCGGGCAGCTGCGTAATGACGAGGACATGATCACCTCCGTCCGGCGGCAACTCGCCGAGAAGGTCGACCTCAAAGAACTGGCACACCTGGAACAGCTCGCGGTGTTCTCCGACCCGCACCGGGTGCCGGACACCCGCGTGATCGCGTCGACCTTCCTGGGCCTGGTGCCCTCACCCGCCAGCCCCGAGCTGCCGCCGGATACTCGCTGGCATCCGGTGAACTCCCTGCCGCCGATGGCCTTCGACCACGGCCAGATGGTGGAGAACGCCCGTACCCGACTGATCGCCAAGCTGTCCTATACCAATATCGGATTCGCTTTGGCACCAAGGGAATTCGCGCTTTCCACGCTGCGCGACATCTACGGTGCCGCGCTGGGTTATCAGGTCGACGCGACGAACCTGCAGCGAGTGCTGGCCCGGCGCGGCGTGATCACCGCGACCGGCAGCATCGCTCAATCCGGGCGCAGCGGTGGACGGCCGGCCGCGCTGTATCGGTTCACCGACGCCGCGTTGCGGGTGACGGACGAATTCGCCGCGCTCAGGCCGCCGGGTCTGCCAGGCTAGGCTGGCAAGAAGGCGTCATCGGGCGGCGCGGGGGCAAGTCGACTCAGTAGCGCCGCGACCCGGCCGGCGTGACGAGAAGTCGCTCACACTGCGGCGTTTACGTTTTGGTTACCTGCGGTTCGTGCGCGAGAATCCCGGGTGGCCACGAAGGGAGCCTCAATGGCTGAGCTCGGCAACCTGGCAGGCACGCACGGCGCGGAATGGATCGCCCGGCCGCCACACGAGGAACTGCAGCGCAAGGTGCGTCCGTTGCTGCCCTCGGACGACCCGTTCTACCAGCCGCCGCTGGGCTTCCAGCACGCCGAGCCCGGCACTGTGCTGCGCACTCGGGACGTGGAGCTGGCGTTTCTCGGCCTGATCCCCCAACCGATCAAAGCCGTCCAGCTGCTTTACCGGACCATGGACATGAAAGGCGATCCGGAGGCCACGGCCACGACGGTGATCGTCCCCACCGACCTCGCTGCGGGTCAGCCGTGCCCGCTGCTGTCGTATCAGTGTGCGATCGACGCCGTCTCGTCGCGCTGTTTTCCGTCCTACGCGCTGCGGCGCAGGGCAAAGGCGCTAGGCGCCATCGGGCAGTTCGAGCTTTTCCTGATCACCGCCGCCGTCGCCGAGGGATGGGCCGTGTCGGTGCCCGACCACGAGGGCCTCCGCGGCCTGTGGGGCGCGCCGTACGAACCCGGCTACCGCGTCCTGGACGGCATCCGGGCCGCGCGGAGCTCGGAGCGCCTCAACCTGTCCGCCCCGGCCCCCGTCGGGCTCTGGGGATACTCCGGCGGCGGACTGGCCAGCGCATGGGCTGCCGAGATGTGCGCGGAATACGCGCCCGAACTCGACATCGTCGGGGCGGTGCTGGGCTCACCCGTCGGGGACCTCGGTAACACGTTCCGCCGCCTCAACGGCAGCTTTCTGTCGGGGCTTCCCGCGCTGGTGGTTGCCGCGCTCGCGCACATCTATCCGGATCTGGACCGGGTCATCCGAGAGCACACCAACGAGGAGGGGCGCGCCCTGCTCGACTCGCTGGAGAAGATGACGACGGTGGAAGCCGTGGTGCGGATGGCCGGCAAGAACATGGGCGACTACCTCGACGAGCCGCTCGAACAGATCCTGTCCACCCCGGAAGTCACCTACGTCTTCGACCACATCAAGCTGGGCGCCGCTGTCCCGACGCCGCCGGTGCTGATCGTGCAGGCCGTGCACGACTACCTGATCGACGTGCACGACATCGACGCGCTCGCCGATGCGTATTCGGCCGGCGGCGCGCGCGTCACCTACCACCGCGACGCCTTCAACGAGCACATGATGCTGCATCCGCTGTCGGCGCCGATGACGCTGCGCTGGCTGACGGATCGCTTCGAAAACCGCCCACTGACCGAACACCTCATCCGGACCACGTGGCCGACGATGTTCAACCCGATGACCTACGTTGGGATGGCGCGGCTGATGAAGATCGCGGCGAAAGTCATCACGGGTCGCAAGATTGGCCGTCGTCCGCTCTGACCTCGACGTTTCCGGCGGCGCCTGCGCCTGCCGCCGGCACTGCCTCGGAGGGTCTCGGCTGCGGCGGCAGTGCGCCCAGGTCGTCGCGGGCGTCCGCGGCGGCACGCACGGCGTAGATCAGGGCCGCGATTCCGGCCGGCCACACCAGGGTCACCGCAATCTGCAGCGGGCCGTCGGAGAAGAACACCGGCGGCGCCTGCACGACGTATGCGACCGACGGGCTCTTCGTCAGCGGTACCGCATCGAAGTCCAGGGCGCCGTACCTCAGCCGAACCAGCCCGGCCCCCACCGCCGAGGCGGCGGCGGCCGCCGCCACCATGCCGCCCGCCAGCGCGATCATCATCTCCGGCCCGCGGTGCTCGCGCCACTGCCACACCCCGACCGAGGCCACCGCCGCCAGCACGGTCAACAGCCCCAGCATCAGGGCCGGCGCGACGAAGAAGTGCTCGGACTCGTTACCCAGATAGTCGTGGACGCGCTCGCCCGAGCGGGTGAGTGCCACCACCGCGTGGATCGGCGGGGCGATCCAGGCCCACACCCCGCCGATCACCAGGCCGGTCACCGCCGATCCCAGGGCCACGACCAAAATCGCCCGGGTCCGGCGGGCAGCGGCGGCGACGGCGGCGGCATCCGCCTCGGCCGGCTCGGTCAACGCCGCGTCTCCAGATCGCCGGAATCGACCTCACCGTGCCGCGAGCAGCGCGCCCGCCAGCCGTCCGGGCGAACCTGCACCACCATCCGGCGACCGCACGCCGCGCAGAAGCGGGGAGGCTCGAGACCCAACTGAGCCGCTGTCGGCACTGAGGTGCCCCCTAGTTCCCCGGTGTAGACGTTGTAGACGCCGGCACCGACCGCAGCGCCCAGATCGCCAATCACAAGTCTTTAACCCTAGCCGCGGCAGCCGTCTTACAAGCTGGCGTTGAGCCCCTTGAGGGGCATCTGCAGATCGTCCAGCAATTCCAGGTCCGATTCGGCCGGACGACCCAGTGTGGTCAGGTAGTTGCCGACGATCACGGCGTTGATGCCGCCCAGGATGCCCTGCTTGGCACCCAGATCCCCCAGCGTGATCTCGCGGCCACCGGCGAACCGCAGCATGGTGCGCGGCAGCGCCAGACGGAAGGCGGCCACCGACTTCAGCGCTTCGCTCGCCGGCATGACCTCCAGGTCGCCGAACGGGGTGCCGGGCCGCGGGTTGAGGAAGTTCAGCGGGACCTCGTCCGGGCCGAGTTCGGCCAGCTCGACGGCGAATTCCGCGCGCTGCTCGAGGGTCTCACCCATACCGAGGATGCCGCCGCAGCAGACCTCCATCCCGGCGTCACGGACCATCGACAAGGTCTCCCAACGCTCCTCCCAGCTGTGGGTGGTCACCACGTTGGTGAAGTACGAGCGGGCGGTCTCAAGGTTGTGGTTGTAGCGGTGTACGCCCATCTCGGACAGCTGCTCGACCTGCTCGGCCGTCAGCATCCCGAGCGAGCAGGCGATGTTGATCTCGACTTCGTTGCGGATCGCTTCGATACCGGCGGCGACCTGGGCCAGCAGCCGCTCGTCGGGACCGCGCACCGCCGCCACGATGCAGAATTCGGTGGCACCGGACTTGGCGGTCTGTTTGGCCGCCTCGACCAGGCTGGGAATGTCCAGCCGGGCGCTGCGCACCGGCGACGCGAAGAGTCCGGACTGCGAGCAGAAGTGGCAGTCCTCCGGGCAGCCGCCGGTCTTCAGGCTGATGATGCCCTCTACCTCGACCTCGGGTCCGCACCAGCGCATCCGCACCTCGTGTGCCAGCGCCAGCAGTTCATCGAGGCGGTCGTCGGACAGCTGCAGCACCCGCAACACCTGCTCCCGGCTCAATCCCTGGCCGCCCTCGAGCACCTGCTGCCGGGCCACCGCCAGGATGTCCTCGTGGTTGCCGGTTTCGGCCGCCGGTCGCGTTGCCGCTTGCGTCACCAGGTACTCCCCTGCCTCTTTTTCGTGTCCGCGCGTGGGGACACGCCTGCCACGTTGTGATGGCAGCTCGAAATGAAAAGTGTTCAAAGTAGGGTAACGGCCGAGGGACACGCCCCATCTATGGGTATACGACCGGGGTGACTCCGCACGTCGAATTCCTGGCGCACCACTACCTCCTGCTGGCGGCGCCGGCGTTCCTGCCTGCGGTGATCGTGGTTGGGGTGATTTTGTACATCGCCTTGCGCGACCGCCGCGCGGGTCGCGACGCGACTCATTCCGGAACCGACGCCTCCCGTCCCGACACACCGGACGAAAAGCGTGATTGACGAGCGATGTCTTGGGGCATTAAACAAACAATCACGAACCTACTTGGCGGTAATAAGCGGTTGACGGAATCGGATCCTCCGGGGCAGCCCGGCGCGGTTGGGAGGCATGACGATGCGGTCGGATGGACTGACGATTGTTGCTGAGGCGCCTGCACGCGGTGCGGGGCTCAATCAGGTGATCGGGCTGTCGGTCGCCGCGGTGGTGATCACCCTGCTGTTGCTATGGGTGGGCTATGCCCATCGCACCCATCGCATTCAATGGTTGACCCGCGCGGCCGACGGAGTCGGCAATAAATTCCACCGGCCCGGCTGGGTTGCCCTGCCGGTTCTGGTGTTCACCACATCCATCATTTGCGCCCTGTTCGGTTTCATTTGGGACGTCAGCTGGCATATCGGTAACGGCCGCGACCCCGGACCGCTGGCCAACCCGGCGCACTACTTCATCATCATCGGATTGTTCGGAATCTTCCTCGGAGGAATGACGGCGGTCGTGCTGCCGTACGACCAGCCCGGTCCGGCGGCGGTGCGGATCACCCAAAACTGGCGCGCACCGGTGGGCGGTGTGCTGATGGCCGGTTGCGGGCTGTACGCGATGATCGGGTTCCCGCTCGACGACATCTGGCACCGCATCTTTGGCCAAGACGTAACACTTTGGGGCCCAACACATTTGATGATGATCGGGGGCGCCTGCTTCTCCTTGTTCGCGGTGCTGATGCTGGAGCGCGAAGGTGAGGCCGAAGAAGGCGAAGACGTCTACCACGGAGTCTTCATCACCTTCCTGCGCTACCTGTCCTTCGGCGGGTTGTTCATCGGCTTGTCGGTCTATCAAATCGAGTTCGATTTCGGCGTCCCGCAGTTCCGCCTTGTGTTCCAACCCATGCTGATCGCGGGCGCGGCGGCCCTGGCGGCGGTCGCGGCGCGCACCACGATGGGGCGAGGCGCGGCTCTGATTGGTGCCGTTTTCGCCATTGCCCTGCGTGGTGGGGTCGCCTTGCTGGTCGGGCCGATACTGGGGGCCCCGATCAACTGGTTCCCGCTCTACCTCGGCCCCGCGCTGGTGGTCGAGCTGATCGCGCTGACTCCGGTTTTCAAGCGTCCCATCGTGTTTGGTGCCGTCGCCGGGCTGGGCGTGGGCACGGTCGGGCTCTGGCTGGAGTCGCTGTGGATCGCGGCGGTGTACCACTACCCCTGGCCGATCAGCATGTGGGGCGAGGCTCTGGCCATGGCCGTGCCGGTAGCGGTCCTGATGGGTATGTGCGGGGCCATGTTCGGCATGGTGCTGACCGGGCAGCGGCTCCCCGGGCGCGCCATCGGCATTTCGGTAATCGTGGTGACGGTGTTGGTGATCGGCGGCGCGGTGGCCAACGGCTTGCACATCGCGGTGCCAAGCAAGAACAACGCCACCATCACGTTGACCGATCTGCCCAGTGCACCGGGGCAGCGCATGGTGTCGGCCGACGTGCAACTGCTACCCGCCGATATGGTCAGCGACAATCCCGACTGGCTCACGATCCTGTCCTGGCAGGGGCGTATGAATAACGATCGCGGCCTGGTCATCGACCGGCTCGCCAAGGTCGGGCCGGGGCACTACCGCTCCACCCAGCCGGTTCCGGTGTGGGGCGATTGGAAGACTCTGCTCCGGGTCCAGGACGGCCGCATGATGACGGCCGTGCCGATCTGGGAACCGGCGGACGCCGCCATTCCGGCCCCCGAGGTCCCCGCGCTGGCATCGAGCACGCGGCCGTTCGTCCTGGAAGTCACCATCCTGCAGCGTGAACGCGACCAAAGCGCGCCGGCTTGGTTGTTCACCGCGGGCGGGATCGTGGTGCTGTTCCTGACGCTCATGGTGATCGCCGGATTGACCTGGGGCGCCGGCCGGCTCAACAACTCCCTCGCCGAGCCGGAACCGGCGGAAGACAAGCAGCCGATTCCGCGGGCGGCGTAGGGCCATGTCACTTCGAGGCACTCTCGTAGGGGCGTGCGCGGCGGCGCTGGTCTGTGGGCTGGTCGCATGCGGGGGCTCCACCAGTAAGTCTCCGGCCGCACCGCTGACGATCGACGTGACCATCGCCAACGGGCAGGTCACGCCGACCAACGCCACGCTGCAGGCCAAGGTGCATCAGCAAATCACCCTGCGGGTGACCAGCGACGTCACCGACGAGCTGCATGTGCATTCGACACCGGATCACAAGTTCCAGGTCGCGGCCGCACCCAACCAGACGTTCAATTTCGCCGTCGACGTTCCCGGCAATGTCGCGGTGGAGTTGCACCATCTGGACAGGACCATCGCAACCATCCAAGTGCAGTCGTGAGCTCCGCCGCCGCGGCGGTGGTGCTGGCGCACGGTCTCGGTGGGTCGGCTGACCTTCCGGTTCCCTACGCCTACGCGATGGTCGGGGCCGCCTGGGCACTGACCTTCACCTTCGCCCTGGTGGCGTTCGCGTGGCGGCGGCCGCGGTTCGATCCGCTCAAGCCGGGCCGACCCTTGCCGACGGCGCTGACGACGTTTGTCGACTCGCGGGTGACCCGGTACTCGGCGGCCGCGGTGGCCCTGGTGTTCGCGGCGTGGGCGGTGGCCGCCGGGGTGTGGGGTCCCGACTCGGACTCCAACGCGCTGCTCGGCGCCTTCTACGTGCTGCTGTGGGTCGGGCTGGTGGCTCTGTCGTTGGCCATCGGGCCGGTGTGGCGGGTGATCTCGCCGATGCGCTCGGTGTATTTGCTGCTGCGGCGCATCGCGCCGGAGCGGCTCGCCCGGCCGCGGCTGTCCTATCCCGAAGGCTGGGGCTATCGACCCGCCGCGGTGGGCCTATTCGCCTTTGTCTGGATGGAGCTGGCCAGCCCGAATCCCGCATCACTGCCGTGGGTCATGACGTGGATAGGCGGTTACGCCGTGCTGATGCTGGTCGGCGCTTGGCTGTGCGGGCAGCGCTGGCTGGCCCGCGCCGACCCGTTCGGCGTCTACAGCGTGGCCGTTTCGCGGCTCTCGGCATTTCGGCGCAGTCGGGAGACCGGGAAGGTCGTCATCGGGAACCCGCTCGACCATCTGCCGTCGTTGCCGGTGCGGCCGGGTGTCGTGGTACTGCTCGCGGTGCTGCTCGGCTCGACGGCGTTCGACAGTTTCGCGTCGTCGCCCACCTGGCGCGGCTTCTCCGACCAACTCACCCGCGAATTCGGCGCGCCCCCGTCATTGGCGTCGTCGGTGCTGCGCACGGTCGGATTGATCGTCTTCATCTGCGTTGTGGCAGTGACGTTTTCACTCGCGGCCCGTGCCGCCGGTGGGGTCACCGCGGAGCAGCGCCACGAATTGCCTGGCGAGATGGCGCATTCGCTGATTCCGATCGTGGTTGGCTACATCTTCGCGCACTATTTGTCCTACCTGGTCGAGCGTGGACAGCAGGCGGTGTTCGCGCTGGCCGATCCGTTCGGCCGCGGTTGGAATCTGCTCGGGCTGGCGCATTTGCACGTGGCCTACGTCTTGTCCATGCATCCGCCGGTGCTGGCCGCGGTCAAGGTGACCTGCGTGGTCACTGGGCACATCGTCGCGGTGATCGCGGCCCACGATAAAGCGCTGCGCCTGCTGCCCGCCGGCCATCAGCTCACCGGACAGCTGACGATGATGCTGGTCATGGTCGGCTACACCTTCACCGGTTTGTATTTGCTCTTCGGGGGCTAACCGCCGATCAGGCGCTCGAGCTTCGTGTTGCCATCCCAGCGGCGCAACGCCGCGAAGCTGCCGTCGATCTGGGTCGGCCGGGCCGCGATGCGCAACGCCCGCCCCAGCTGCGCGCCGCCGACCCGGCGCACCAGGGTCACGTGCGCGGTCCATTGACCGGGCAGGCTGTTTGGCATCGGAGCGGGCTTCAGGTGCGGCGCGCAGACCCGATGCACCTGGGCGTGCAGGGCCAGCAGCTCGCCGGTGGGCACCACCAGCCGCGCGAAAACCGCGCTGGCGCGGCCGAATAACACCGGCGCACCGATGAGGCAGCGCAGCGGCAGCTGTTCGCTCACCGGGCGCAGCAGCTCGTCAACGTCGGCCTCGATGGCTTCGGCCACGGCCAGCGTCACGTGTGGCCGGCTGGCCGGTGCCTGACTGGGAATTCCGGCCGTGGCCAACACTTCCCAGATGTGCCTGATGGCCACCTCGGTGTCGCGGTCGAAGACCAGCTCGATGGAGTGGACCATCAGGCCACCAGCGAGGTGACCCAGTCGCGGTCGAACGCCTGGGCGCACAGCGTCGCGAACTCGGCGGCGTCCAACGACGCCGCCCCTTCCGGCAGCGCTGCGCGCACGGCGGCCAGCCGGGCCAGCGCCGACCGGTTCGTCGTCTCCACTACCCCGGGCCGGCGCGGCCAGCTGCCGATGACCAGTCCCGCGCAGCAAAGGTTCTGCGCGGCAATCGATTCCAGGGTCAGCGCGGTGTGGTTGAGCGTGCCCAGCGACGGGCTGACGACGACCAGCACCGCGGCACCCAGCGCGACGGCGAGATCGCGTGCGGTGACGCCGTTTTCACCGAGCTCGACCAACAGCCCCCCGGCGCCCTCCACCAATGTCAGTCGGCCCGGCCGGTCCAGCTCCCCGATGAGCGCCAGCAGCTGCTCGCCGGTCGGCAACGGCATTCCGGCCGCCTCGGCGGCGGCCGCCGGCGCCAGCGGCCGCGGATACCGGCCGAACCCGGCCAGCTCGCTCACCCCCGACAGCCGGGCCACCTCGGCGAGGTCATCGTCCCCGGCGTCGGTGCCGGTCTGGACCGGTTTGCACACCGCGACGTCGAGGCCGGCCTGACGGGCGTGACAGGCCAGCGCCGCGGTGGCGACCGTCTTGCCTACTCCCGTGTCGGTGCCGGTGACGACCAGGACCGTCACCGGCACGCCTCAGCCATGCTTGGCGAGCACATCGGTCAGCACACGGCGCGCGACCTCGAGCTCGGCGTCGTCCAGCGACGCGCGCGCGGTCAGCCGCAGGCGCGACGTCCCGACGGGCACCGTCGGGGGCCGGAAGCAGCCCACCCGTACGCCGGCATCCAGGCAGGCCCCCGCCGCGGCCACCGCCACGTCGGGGTCGCCCAGGATCACCGACACCACCGCCGACTGCGGCGCGGCGAGCACGCCGCAGGCCTCGCCCAAAATGGCGGCGTGGCGCAGCACCGCGTCCGGTCGCCAGGGCTCGGACCGCAGCACCGCCAGCGCGGCCCGCGCGGCGCCCACCGCCGCCGGGGCCAGGCCGGTGTCGAAGATGAACGTGCGCGCGGCGTCGATGAGATGGGCGCGCACCGACGCCGGCCCGAGCACCGCGCCGCCTTGACTGCCCAGCGCCTTGGACAGCGTGGTGGTCATGACCACGTCGGGCGCACCGGCCAGCCCGGCCTCGTGCAGCAGCCCGCGCCCGCCGCCGCGCACCCCGAGACCGTGCGCCTCGTCGACAATGAGCAGGGCGCGGTGGCGGCGGCACGCCTCGTGCAATTCCCGCAGCGGCGCCAGCGCGCCGTCGGTGGAGAACACCGATTCGGTGATGACGATCGCGCGCTCCTCGTCGCGCGCCTGCAGCGCCGCTTCCACGGCGCCGACGTCACGATGCGGGGTCACCGCAACCCGCGCGCGAGACAGTCGGCAGGCATCCACCAGCGACGCATGCGAATAGTCATCGGAGACCAGCAGCGAACCACGGCCCGAGAGCCCGACCACGGCGCCCAGGTTGGCCGCGTAGCCGGAGGAGAACAGCAGTCCGGATGCGGCGCCGACGTAGTCGGCCAGCTCGGCCTCGAACTGCTGGTGCAACTCGGTGTCACCGGTGACCAGCCGGGACCCGGTCGCCCCCGCACCCCACATGCGCAGCGCGGCGACCCCGCCATCGATCACGTCGGGGTGTTGCGAGAGCCCGAGGTAGTCATTGGAGGCCAGGTCCAGCTCGGTGGCGACGGCGGGACGCGGCCGCAGCGAGCGGCGGAGCCCGGCCTCGCGGCGCTGCCGTTCCACCGCCTCCAGCCAGGCCAGCGGGGAAACCTCGATCGGTGCCTTCATCGGCGTTCAGCCTAGTGGCGGTCGCCGGCGCGGCGGAGCCGGGCGCTAAGGTACCTCCCGCTTGCGGGGGCGGGCCGTCATCGCCGGCCAACGAGGCGGGCGACCTGCACCATCGCCGAGGTGATCTGGGCGATCTGGTGGGGCGTGCAGATGTAGGGCGGCATCGCGTAGACGAGGTTGCGAAAGGGGCGCAGCCAGACACCGTTGTCCAGCGCCGCCGGGGTGGCGACGGCCAGGTCGACCGGGCGCTCGCATTCGATGACGCCGATCGCACCGCGCACCCGTACGTCGCTCACGCCGGGCAGCGCCCGGGCCGGCTCGAGGCCGGCCGCCAGGCCGGCGCCGATCTCGTTCACCCGCTTGCGCCAGTCCTGCCCGAGCAGCACCTCGACGCTGGCCACCGACACCGCGCAGGCCAGCGCGTTCGCCATGAACGTGGGGCCGTGCATCAACGCTCCGGCCTCGCCGCCGCTGATGGTGTGGGCGATGTCGGTCGTGCACAGGGTGGCAGCCAGGCTCAGATATCCACCGGTCAGCGCCTTGCCGACGCACATGATGTCCGGGCTTACCCCGGCGTGGTCTGCGGCGAAAAGCTCGCCGGTGCGCCCGAAGCCGGTGGCGATCTCGTCGAAAATCAGCAGCACCTCGTGTCGGCGGCAGATGTCGCGCAGGTCGCGCAGGTATTGCGGGTCGTGGAAGCGCATGCCGCCGGCGCCCTGCACCACGGGCTCGACGACGACGGCGGCGAGCTCGGTGCAGTGGCGGACCAGTTGCTCCTCGAACGCCGCGCTATAGCCGGCGTCGTAGTGCCGCGGCACCTGCGGAGCGAACACCTGTTTGGCCAGGATGTCGGTCCACAGCGAGTGCATGCCGCCGTCGGGGTCGCAGACGCTCATCGGGGTGAAGGTGTCGCCGTGGTAGCCGCCGCGCCAGGTCATCAGCCGGTGCTTGCCCGGCCGGTCGCGGCTGCGCCAGTACTGCAGCGCCATCTTGACCGCCACCTCCACCGACACCGATCCGGAGTCGCTGAAGAACACCGTGTCCAGTCCCGCTGGGGTGATGTCGACCAGCAGCTGGGCCAGACGCGCCGCGGGCTCGTGGGTCAGCCCGCCGAACATGACGTGATTCATCGTGCCGAGCTGGGCGGACAGTGCCGCATCCAGCGCAGGGTGGCCATGGCCGTGGATCGCGGTCCACCAGGAGCTCATGGCGTCAAGCGCCTCGATGGCGGTGCCGTCGCGAATCAGCGTGAGCCAGGCGCCGCGGGCGCCCACCGCCACCACCGGGGCGACGGCTTCGGCGCCGATGGTGCTGTAGGGATGCCACAGGTGCGCGGTGTCGATCGCGCTGATCTGCTCGGGCGTCAGCCCGGCGTTCGCCGCGGGCATAGTGATCGAGGGTAAAGCAGCCGATTCGCGCAAAACCGGGACGTCGGGAAGCATGAGACAGCATGGCCATGCCGCAGCAGCCCAACAGCGCAGCGCCCGGACCCGCGGACGGGTCCACGCCGGGGCCCGGCTGGTCGAGGGACATCGACGACCCGCTGCTCGAGTACGACGACGAAGCGCCCCGGGTGCTTCGCGTGCGGGTGGCGCCCTGGGACATCGCGTGCACCGTCGCACTGCTGGTCCTGCTCGCGGTGCTGGCCACGGCGACGACCTGGCCGACGCGACTATTCGGCTTCTTGGCGAACGTCTGCGAGGACGAGACGTGCGGGCCGGTTCCCTATGGGCTCGACCTGTACATCCACCCGGTGGTGTGGGGCGGGATCGGCGCGGCCATAACCGCAGCGGTCATCGGGCCGGTCGTTTCCCTGCTGAAAGGCTGGTACATGTCCTTCTGGCCGGTGCTGGCGCTGGCGCTGGTCATGGTCAGTTCGATAGCCGGATCGCTGCTGACCATGTTCAGCCAACGCTACTGGCTCTGATCGCCCGCTAACCCGCGGGCGGCGACATGCGGATTGGTGGCCAATTGAGACCGAAATCACAACTGCGCACAGGGGATTGGGCGCGCCCGTCACCGTCCGGTCACGGTACGACAAAAAATCCCGCGCGGACCTGGCGGTTAACACCATTTGTTGTCAAAGTTGCTTGTGTGACTGATGTGAATACGGCGCCCTGACCGCCGATTCACTTCGCAAGTGCCATGGACCGAGTCCGTCCCAGCGCGGGGGCACGGGTTGGTTCATGAACCGGGGGGCGGACGCGCGAAGTCACCGCGCCGAGCTCATTGAGCGCCTGAGAGGCCAGAAAAATGAAACGCATCTACGCCTTCGCGATCGGCTTGGCCCTGCTCGGGGCGCCGATGGTGGTTCCCGCCATCGCGACCGCCGACCCGGGCGCCAGGTCGATGGACTACCAGCAGGCCACGGACGTGGTGATCGCTCGCGGTCTGTCGCAGCGCGGTGTGCCGTTCTCCTGGGCCGGTGGCGGCATCAACGGCCCCACCCGCGGCACCGGCACCGGCATCAACACCGTCGGTTTCGACGCCTCCGGCCTGATGCAGTACGCGTACGCCGGCGCCGGCATCAAGCTGCCGCGGTCGTCCGGCGCGATCTACCGGGTCGGCCAGAAGATCTTGCCGCAGCAAGCCCGCAAGGGTGACCTGATCTTCTATGGGCCCGAGGGCACGCAGAGCGTCGCGATGTATCTGGGCAACAACCAGATGCTCGAGGTCGGCGACGTCGTGCAGGTCTCGCCGGTGCGGGCCAACGGCATGACGCCGTACCTGGTGCGGGTGCTCGGTGCGTCCGCGCCGGTGCCCCAGGCGCCGGCGCAGCAGGCGCCGCAGCAACTGCCCGCCCAGCCGGCCCCGCAGCAGCCGCCCACCCAGCAGGCCCCGCTGCAGCAGTCGCCATACCAGCAAACGCCACAGCAGCTGCCCACCCAGCAGGCACCGCTGCAGCAGTCGCCATACCAGCAAACGCCACAGCAGCTGCCCACCCAGCAGGCACCGCTACAGCAGGCACCAGCTCAGCAGGCACCGCTGCAGCAAGCTCCCGTGCAGCAGCTGCCGACCCAGCAGTCGCCGTTGCAGCCGACGGGCGCCGGCATCGGCAGGTAATTTCCCGGTCGAGTCGCAGCCGTCCGACGCCCGCCACCTGCTCCCCCCGCCCGTGCTGTCGGGAGCCGGTGGCGGGTTTTCGGTAAATTGACTATCGATCATGCAGACTCCGCCACCGTCTCCTGCGCCGGACGCCATCGCCGATCCGCGGGCCACGGGGGTGCACAAGGCGGGGTCAGAGAGGTTCTATCGCTACGACCTCGACGGCTTGCGCGGCATCGCGATCGCGCTGGTCGCCGTCTTCCACATCTGGTTCGGCCGGGTCTCCGGCGGAGTGGACGTGTTCTTGGCGCTGTCCGGGTTCTTCTTCGGCGGCAAGGTCATTCGCGCCGCGCTGAACCCGGCTGTGCAACTGTCGCCGGTGTCCGAGGTGATCCGGCTGGCCCGGCGCCTTCTTCCCGCCCTCGTCGTGGTGCTGGCCGGATGCGCGGTGCTGACCATCCTGGTTCAACCGGAGACCCGCTGGGAGACGTTCGCCGATCAAAGCCTAGCCAGCCTCGGCTACTACCAGAACTGGGAGCTGGCCAACACCGCATCCGATTACCTGCGGGCGGGCGAAGCCGTCAGCCCCTTGCAGCACATTTGGTCGATGTCGGTGCAGGGCCAGTTCTACGTCAGCTTCCTGCTGTTGATCGCCGGCCTGGCCTACCTGTTCCGGCGCCGGTTGGGCGCCCGGTTACGCACCGTGTTCTTGGCGGTGCTGACCGCGTTGACGGTCGCGTCGTTCGGCTACGCGATCGTCGCGCACCAGCAGGACCAGACGGCCGCCTACTACAACAGCTTCGCGCGAGGCTGGGAGCTGCTACTGGGCGCGCTGGTTGGCGCGCTGGTCACCCGCGTCCGCTGGCCGATGTGGTTGCGGACGGCGTTGGCGACGGTTGCGCTGGGCGCGGTGCTGTCCTGCGGGGCGCTGATCGACGGCGTGCACGAATTCCCCGGCCCGTGGGCCCTGGTACCGGTCGGCGCCGCCATGCTGCTCATCCTCGTCGGGGCCAACCTGCAAGGCGGAAGCGGAACGGGTGGCGGGCTGCCGCTGCCGAATCGGCTGCTGGCCACGCGCCCGCTGGTCGAGTTGGGAGCCATGGCGTATGCGCTGTACCTGTGGCACTGGCCGCTGCTCATCTTCTGGCTGTCCTACAGCGGACACAAACACGCCGGCTTCCTCGAAGGCACGGTGCTGCTGCTGGTGTCCGGTGTGCTGGCGTATCTGACCAACCGGCTCGTTGAAGACCCGCTGCGTTACCGCGCCTCCGCGAAGCCCGCTGCGCCGGCGCCGACCATTCCCTGGCCGACGCGGCTGGCCCGGCCGACGATGGCGCTGGGATCGGCCATCGTGCTACTTGGCGTGACGCTGACCGCGACCTCCTTCACCTGGCGCCAGCACGTCACGGTCTTGCGGTCGGCCGGCAAGGAGCTCAGCGTCCTCAACCCGCAGGACTATCCCGGCGCCCGAGCCCTCACCGAACACGTGCGCGTCCCCGCGTTGCCCATGCGGCCCACGGTCTTAGAGGTCAAACAGGACCTGCCCGTTTCGACCCGCGACGGGTGCATCAGCGACTTCGTCAACCCCGCGGTGGTCACCTGCACCTACGGTGATGTGGCCGCCAACCGGACCATCGCGCTGGCGGGTGGGTCACATGCCGAGCACTGGCTGCCCGCGCTGGACATCCTGGGCAAGCTGCACCGCTTCAAGGTGGTCACCTACCTCAAGATGGGCTGCCCGCTGTCGACCGAGCAGGTCCCGCTGATCATGGGCAACAACGCCCCCTACCCCCAGTGCCGGGAATGGGTGCAACGAACGATGACCAAACTGGTCACCGACCGGCCCGACTACGTCTTCACCACCACCACCCGGCCATGGAACATCAAGACCGGCGATGTGATGCCTGCCACCTATATCGGGATCTGGCAAACCTTGTCCGACAACAACATTCCGATTCTCGGCATGCGAGACACGCCGTGGCTGGTCAAAAACGGTCAACCGTTCGACCCGGCGGACTGCCTGGCCAAACGCGGCGGCACCGCCCAGTCTTGTGCGATCAAGCGCTCCGACATGCTCTCCGACCGCAACCAGACGCTCGACTTCGTCACGCAGTTCCCGCAGCTCAAGGTGCTCGACATGACGGACGCGATCTGCCGCACCGACGTGTGCCGCCCGGTCGAGGGAAATATCTTGATCTATCACGGCGCCCACCACCTGTCCCCTACCTACGTACGGACCATGGCCCCCGAATTGGGCCGCCAGATCGCCGAGGCCACCGGCTGGTGGTGACGCGCCCTACTCCCCGGCCTCCAGCGCGCGTGAACGCAACGGGGCGCGGATAGGGTCAAAGGGTGTCAACCAACAGTCCCGCTTCAGAACCAGGCGGTAACCACCAACCCAAACTCGCCACCGTGTGGCCGGGCAACCCGTATCCGCTCGGGGCCTCCTACGACGGCGCGGGAACCAATTTTTCGTTGTTCTCCGAAATCGCCGAGAAGGTCGAGTTGTGCCTGATCGACCATCACGGCAGCGAGTCGCGGATTCCCTTGGAAGAGGTGGACGGATTCGTCTGGCACGCCTATCTGCCGAACATCAACCCCGGCCAGCGCTACGGCTTTCGCGTCTATGGCCCGTTCGACCCGCCAGCCGGTCACCGCTGTGATCCCAGCAAGCTGTTGCTCGACCCGTACGGCAAGGCTTTTCACGGCGACTTCACTTTCGGCCAGGCGCTGTTTTCCTACGACATGAAGGCGGTCGACCCAGACGGGCCCAACGCCGATGGAGCCGACCCGGGCATTCCCCCCATGGTCGATTCGCTGGGCCACACGATGACCAGCGTGGTGAGCAACCCGTTCTTCGATTGGGGATCCGACCGCGCACCGCTCACCCCATATCACGAGACCGTCATTTACGAGGCCCACGTCAAGGGCATGACCCAGACCCATCCCAGCATCCCCGAGGAACTCCGGGGCACCTACGCGGGCCTGGCCCACCCGGCCGTCATCGACCACCTCAAGTCGCTGCGGGTCACGGCCATCGAGCTCATGCCGGTGCACCAGTTCATGCACGACTCGCGCCTGCTGGACCTGGGTCTGCGAAACTACTGGGGCTACAACACTTTCGGATATTTCGCCCCGCACAATCAGTACGCGGCCAACCGCACGTCCAGCGTCGCCGAGTTCAAATCCATGGTGCGCAGCTTCCACGAAGCCGGCATCGAGGTGATCCTCGACGTGGTCTACAACCACACCGCCGAGGGCAACCACCTCGGACCGACCATCAATTTCCGGGGCATCGACAACGCCGCGTACTACCGGCTCGTCGACACCGACTTGCGGCTGTACAAGGACTACACCGGCACCGGCAACAGCCTGAATGCGCGCCACCCGCACGTGCTGCAGCTGATCATGGACTCGCTGCGCTACTGGGTGACCGAGATGCACGTGGACGGTTTCCGCTTCGACCTGGCCGCCACGCTGGCCCGCGAACTGCACGACGTAGATCGCCTGAGCGCGTTCTTCGATCTGGTTCAGCAGGATCCGATCGTCAGCCAGGTCAAATTGATCGCCGAACCGTGGGACGTCGGCGAGGGTGGCTACCAAGTCGGAAATTTCCCGGGTTTGTGGACCGAGTGGAATGGGAAGTATCGCGATACTGTGCGCGACTACTGGCGGGGCGAGCCCGCAACACTGGGCGAGTTCGCTTCCCGGCTGACCGGGTCGTCGGACCTCTACGAGGCGACCGGTCGCCGTCCCAGCGCCAGCATCAACTTCGTCACCGCACACGACGGATTCACGCTGGCCGACCTGGTGTCCTACAACGAGAAACACAACATGGCCAACGGGGAGGACAACCGGGACGGAGAGAGCCACAACCGATCGTGGAACTGTGGCGTCGAAGGACCCACCGACGATCCCGACATCACCGAGTTACGCTGCCGCCAGATGCGCAACTTCTGGGCGACCCTGATGCTCAGCCAGGGAACACCGATGATCGCCCACGGCGACGAGTTCGGGCGCACCCAAAACGGCAACAACAACGTGTACTGCCAGGACTCCGAATTGTCCTGGATGGATTGGTCTTTGGTCGACAAGAATGCCGACCTGCTGGCATTCGCCCGCAAGGTGAGTACGCTGCGCAAGCGCCATCCGGTGTTTCGCCGGCGGCGGTTTTTCGAGGGCGAACCGATCCGCAGCGGCGACGAAGTGCGCGACATCGCCTGGATGACGCCGGCCGGGGCGGAGATGACGCACGAGGATTGGGGTGAGAGCTTCCACAAGTGCGTGGCGGTGTTTCTCAACGGCGAGGCCATCACCGCCCCCGACGCCCGCGGCGAACGGGTGGTCGATGACTCGTTCCTGTTGTGTTTCAACGCGAGTGAAGATCCGGTGGAGTTCGTGATGCCGAACAGCGACTATGCGAAAGAGTGGACCGTGGAACTCGACACCAACGAACCCGCCGGCCGGAAAGAAGGGGCCGATCAGCCGGTGACCGCCGAGGAGAAGGTGTCGCTTCCCTCGCGCTCATTGTTGGTATTGCGTAAGACGCAGTGACGCATGGCTTTACCCGTCGTCTCCACCTACCGGCTCCAACTTCGTGGTGAATCGAGTGGCTTCGCGTTCACCTTCGCAGACGCGGAAAACCTGCTCGACTACCTGAGCGACCTCGGGGTGTCGCACCTGTACCTGTCTCCGATCATGACCGCGACCACGGGGTCCAGCCATGGCTACGACGTCACCGACCCCACGACGGTGTCACCCGAGCTCGGCGGCTCCGACGGCCTGGCGCGGTTGTCGGCGGCGGCCAGGACGCGCGGCATGGGGCTGATCGTCGACATCGTGCCCAATCATGTGGGCATCGATCAGCCGCAGCAGAACCCGTGGTGGTGGGATGTCCTGCGGAACGGGCGTTCTTCGGCCTACGCAACGTATTTCGATATCGACTGGGACCTCGATGACGACGGCCGCATCGTGCTGCCGGTGCTGGGTTCCGACGACGACACGGCCGACCTCACGGTCGACGGGGACCTGTTGCGCCTGGGCGACCTGGCGTTTCCGATCGCGCCCGGTACCGCGGGGGGCGGCGGGCCCGAGGTGCACGATCGCCAGCACTACCGGCTGGTGGGCTGGCGCAACGGCGTGTGCGGCTACCGGCGCTTCTTCTCGATCACCTCGCTGGCCGGGCTGCGTCAGGAGGATCGCGCGGTCTTCGACGCCACCCACGCCGAGGTCGGCCGGTGGTTCGCGGAGGGGTTGGTCGACGGCATTCGCATCGACCACCCCGATGGTCTGTCCGACCCGTGCGGGTATCTGGCGTGGCTGCGCGAACTGACCGGCCCGAAAGCCTGGATCGTGATCGAGAAGATCCTGGCCGTCGACGAGGCACTGGAGCCCACCCTGCCCGTGGGCGGCACCACCGGCTATGACGTGCTGCGTGAAATCGGCGGCGTTCTGGTCGATCCCAACGGCGCGCCTGCGCTGACCGCGCTGGTGGAATCCGCCGGCGTCGACTACTCCGCGATGCCGGACATGCTGGCGAAACTGAAAATCCATTCGGCCACCGACACGCTGGCCAGTGAGCTGCGCCGCCTGCGCCGCAGCATCGTGGCGACCGCAGGCGCCGACCACCCGCAGCTGCCCGAGGCGGTGGCAGCGCTGCTCAGCCACATCGAGGTCTATCGCAGCGACTACCCCGGCCTGGTCGCGCTGTTGCCCACCGCACTGGCCGAAACCGAGGCGGCCGCGCCACAATTCGGCCCGGCGCTGCAGGTGCTGGCCGCGGCGCTGGCCCGCGGCGGGGAACCCGCCACCCGACTGCAGCAGCTCTGCGGCGCGGTCACCGCCAAGGCAGTCGAGGACTGCTTGTTCTACCGCGACGCCCGGCTGGTTTCGCTGAACGAGGTGGGCGGCGAACCACAGCGCTTCGGTGTCGGTGCGGCCGAATTTCATCACAGCGCCGCCACCCGCGCCCGGCTGTGGCCGCAGACCATGACGACGCTGACCACCCATGACACCAAGCGCGGCGAGGACGTGCGGGCCCGCATTTCGGTGCTGTCACAGGTGCCCTCGCTGTGGACCGAATTCCTCGCCCACTGGGAGATCGGCGCGCCCTCCCCCGATCCGGCGACGGGACAATTCCTGTGGCAGAACATCTTCGGCGTATGGCCCGTCAACGGCGAGGTCACCGCCGCGCTGCGGGAACGGCTGCACGGCTACACCGAGAAGGCCATCCGGGAAGCGGCCTGGCATACCTCGTGGAATGACCCGGACGCCGAATTCGAGGGCGCGGTGCATCAATGGCTGGACACCGTGCTCGACGGCCCGGTGGCCGGCCAACTGACCGAGCTCGTCGCCCAACTCAATCCGCACGCCGCCAGCGATGCGCTGGCCCAGAAGCTGCTGGCGTTGACCGTGCCCGGGATTCCGGACGTGTATCAGGGCACCGAGCTGTGGGACGACAGCCTGGTCGACCCGGACAACCGCCGCGCCGTCGACTATGCCGCCCGCCGCGCCGCCCTACAAGACCTGCAGCATCCGAAGATCCGGGTCGTCACCACCGCGCTACGCGTGCGCCGTCAACATCCGGACACCTTCCTGCACGGCGACTACGTCCCGCTACTCGCCAACGGCGACGCCAGCGATCACGTCCTAGCCTTCCGCCGCGGCGAGGACATCGTGGTGGCGGTGACCCGCTGGACCGCCCGACTGGCCGAAACCGGCTGGGGGAACACGGTTTTACCGCTGCCGGATGGGACCTGGAAGGACGCCCTTACCGGGGTGATCGCCGACGGTCCGACGTCGACCGGCCAATTGTTCGCCGACCTGCCCGTTGTTCTGCTGGAGCGCCACCATGACTGAATTCCGGGTCTGGGCGCCCAAACCCGCGCAGGTTCAACTCGACGTCGAGGGCCAGGTGCACGCCATGAAACGTTCGGCCGGCGGCTGGTGGCACACGACCGTGGATACCGCGGCGGATGCCCGCTACGGCTACCTGCTCGACGACGATCCCACCGTGCTGCCCGACCCGCGCTCACCGCGGCAGCCCGAGGGAGTGCACGCGCGCTCGCAATTGTGGGATCCGGTCGCCGCGGCGTGGACCGACAGCGGGTGGGCCGGCCGCTCGGTCGAAGGCGCGGTGATCTACGAGCTGCACCTGGGCACGTTCACCGAGGCCGGAACCTTCGACGGCGCCATCGAGAAGCTGGACTATCTGGTCGATCTCGGCATCGACTTCGTTGAGCTGATGCCAGTGAACTCCTTCGCCGGCACCCATGGTTGGGGATACGACGGTGTGCTGTGGTACAGCGTGCACGAGCCCTACGGCGGCCCCGACGGGCTGGTGCGCTTCGTCGACGCCTGCCACGCCAAGGGTTTGGGAGTGCTGATCGACGCGGTCTTCAATCACCTCGGCCCCTCGGGCAACTACCTGCCGCGCTACGGGCCCTACCTGTCGTCGGCCAGCAACCCGTGGGGCGAGGGCATCAACATCGCCGACGCCGATTCCGACGAGGTGCGCCGCTACATCATCGGGTGCGCGCTGCGCTGGATGCGCGACTTCCACGCCGACGGGTTGCGGCTGGACGCCGTCCACGCCTTGGTGGACACCACCGCGATCCACATCCTCGAAGAGCTTGCTACCGAAACGGACTGGCTGGCAAAGCAGTTGAGGCGTCCGCTGTCATTGATCGCCGAGAGCGACCTGAACGACCCGCGGTTGATCACCCCGCGCGACCGTGGCGGCTACGGCCTGACCGGCCAATGGGCCGACGACATTCATCACGCCATCCACACTGCGGTGTCCGGCGAACGCCAGGGCTATTACGACGACTTCGGCAGCGTGGCCACCCTGGCGCAGACGCTGCGCCAGGGTTTCTTCCACGCCGCCACCTATTCGTCGTTCCGGCGTCGCCGCCATGGGCGGCCGCTGGATACCAGTGAGGAATCCGGGATCCCGGCGACCCGGCTGGTCGCTTACACCTGCACGCACGATCAGGTCGGCAACCGCGCCCTGGGAGATCGTCCGTCGCAGAACCTGACCGCTGGCCAGCTGGCGGTCAAAGCCGCGCTGGCGCTCGGATCCCCCTACACCGCCATGCTTTTCATGGGTGAGGAATACGGGGCCTCGACGCCGTTCCAGTTCTTCAGCTCGCACCCCGAACCGGAGCTGGCCCGCGCCACCGCCGAAGGACGCAAGGCCGAGTTCGCCGAACACGGCTGGGACGCCGACGAGATCCCCGACCCGCAGGACCCTCAGACGTTCGCCCGCTCGAAACTGGACTGGACCGAGGTCGGCACGGGCGAGCACGCCCGGCTACACCGCCTGTATCGGGACCTGATCGCGTTGCGGCGCAGCCACCCCGACATGGCCGACTCCTGGCTGGACCACCTGACGGTCGACTACAACGAGGACGAGCGCTGGATCATCGTGCGTCGGGGCCGGTTGCGCATCACGTGCAACCTGGGCGGCGAGCAGGTCAGGATCCCGGTCGGCGGTGATGTCGTCCTTGCTTGGGACGAGCCAACCGTCGACGCGGACAGCACTGTGCTACAAGGTCATTCGTTCGCCATCCTGTCAACCTGAGCGGACTGTGGATAACTGACTGGCGGCCGGCCGGCCCACGCCCGATGATGTCGCCATGAGTCCATCTGAATTCCGTCCCCGACGGATCTGCCTGCGCAAGCCAAGCCACCGCGCCCCGAACACGGCGTCGGACCGGCGCACCGTGCGCCACGACATCGCGCCTTCTGCCGGCGGCGAGCCGTTATGGAGCGGTCCCCGCCCCGGTGCCAGCGACGACGAGGGCGCTTGAGTCGCGGCTACACGATCGCGCGGCCGGCGGGATGCACCGCTCGTGCCACCGCGTCGGCGAGCGGATCGATCTCATCGAGGGTCAGATCCGAGATCGTGATGCGGATGCCCGCCGGCGTGGTCATCCGGAACCGGCTGCCCGGCGCGGCCGCCCAGCCCGCGCCGAGCAGCCGGGAAATTGCGACCGCCTCGTCGGGAACGGGCACCCACACGTTGAGCCCGGAACGCCCGTGCGCCGATAGGCCGCGCTCGCCCAAGGCGCTGCACAGCCGTTGACGGCTGGCGGCGTAATGCCGTTCGGCCGTCGCGACCAGCACCGCCGCCGCCTGATCGGACCACAAGTCGGCGGCGAGCCGCTGCAGGAAATGGCTGACCCAGCCAGGCCCAAGCCGCAACCGGCCATGCACCCGCTCGACGGTACGGTGGTCGCCGGCCAGGACGGCCACCCGCAGATCGGGGCCGTACGCCTTGGAAGCCGAGCGGACGAACGCCCAGTGCGCGGTGCAGCCGGCCAAGGCGTGCAGCGGTACACCGGCGATGCCCGCGCAGTGGTCGTCTTCGACCAACAGCAGGTCGCCCGCCCGCTGTGTCAACAGCTCACGCAACGACTCGGCACGATCCGCCGAAAGCGCAGCGCCCGTTGGGTTTTGCGCGCGGTTGGTGAGCACGACAGCGCGCACCCCGCTCCGCAAGGCCCGGGCCAGGTCGTCGGTCAGCGGACCGTCGTCGTCGACCCGCACCGGCTCGGCCGAAAGCCCCAGTGCGGCAAGGAGATCGAAGAGGTTGGCCCAGCCCGGATCCTCCACGGCGACGCGATCGCCGGGGCGTAGATGCGCGGTGAGCGCGCGTTCGATGCCGTCCAGTGCACCGCTGGTCACGGCCAGGCGATCTGCGGGGACCCCATCCGCGGCCAGCGCGTGCCGGGCGAACTCCTCCAGCCTCGGCGAGACGGCTTGCTCGCCGTAGAGCACCACCCGACCGGCGCCCGAACCGGCCGGCGAGGCGCCCGCGATGGGTAACAGCTCCGGGTTCGGGTTGCCGGTCGACAGGTCGCGCACGCCCGCGGGCACGTCCAGGCCGAGCAGTGAGCGCGGAGTCGTCGCCGGGCGGCGGCGCACGCGGGTGCCGCGCCGGCCGGCGGTCTCGACGGCGCCGCGATGACGCAGCAGGCGGTAGGCCGCGGCGGCGGTGTTGGCGTTCACGCCGAGCCGGGCGGCCAGCTCGCGAACCGGCGGGAGCGCGTCACCGGGCGCCAGGGCGCCGGCCGAGATCGCCGCTTCGATGCTGCCGGCTATGGATTCCGCGCCGCTTCCCGTTATGCTGCTTTGTACTGGCACGCAATGAATTATGTACTAGGACAATGTAGAGGGCAATTTCGTGGAGACCGGATATCAGCCGACGGCACGCACTACCCCCACCCGGTACCGCGAGCGCGCCCACTACGACCGCCGCACCATTCACGCCATCCTCGACGAGGCGCTGATCTGCCATGTGGGCTACTCGAGCGGGCAGCGGCCAGTGGTCTTGCCCACGACGCATGCCCGGTTCGGTGAAACGCTCTACCTGCACGGTTCGACTGGCAGCGGCCCGTTGCTGGCGGCCAAGGCGGCCAACCGAGCGGGGGTGGGTCTGCCCGTCTGCGTCACCGCCACCCTGGTCGACGGCCTGGTGCTGGCCCGGTCCGCGATGCACCATTCGCTGAATTTCCGTTCCGTGGTCGTGGTGGGCGATGCGCGCATCGTCGACGATCCGGCGGAGAAGTCGCAGGCGTTGCACTGCCTGCTGGACCACATCGCGCCGGGGCGCGCCGACGATTGCAGGTCCCCCAATGCCCGCGAGCTCGCAGCGACCGGGGTGCTCGCCCTCGACCTCGTCGAGGTGTCGGCGAAGGTGCGGAACGGCCCCCCGGCCGACGATCCCCAGGACGTTGCGCTGGCTCACTGGGCGGGCGTGGTGCCGCTGAGCCTGGCCGCCGGAACACCGGTGCCGGCCGACGACCTCAACCCCGGCACTTCGGTGCCGCCATACCTCAGCCACCGCCGCCCCTGAGCAGCCGGGTTGCTCACGCGTCCGGCTGCCGGGGGCCGACCCGGCCGCGCGCCCGCCTGGTGTTATCCCACCAGAATCCGGCGAGGATGACGGCGCCGGCCCAGGCCATGCCCAGCAGCCAGCCGGAGACCACGTCGCTGACGTAGTGGACTCCCAGATACACGCGGGAGAACCCGATCACGTACACCGCACCGATTGCCGCGGTCCAAACCATCACGCGCCCGCTCCACCAGGAGATCAGCCAGCGCGTCAGCATCCACGCAGTGATGAACATGATCGCGGCGGTACCGGTCGCGTGTCCGGACGGAAACGAATACCCGTCCGCGTCGACCAGGGCGAAAGGCAAAGGCGGGCGCTCGCGACCTACCAAGGCTTTGGCGGTGAAGAGCACCAGTGGAACGCCACCGCCACCAACGAGAGCGAGCACCACGGGCCGCCACGACCTGCACCGCCAGGCCGCGGCAACGGAGATTGGCAAGGCAAGGGCGGCCAGCAAGAGCGGACCGCCTGCGAGGGTGACCACCCGCAGGACGGTGGTCAGCCACAGGTCGCGGTGGGCCGCAAGCCACGAAGTTATCGGCCGGTCGAATCCGGCGATGCCGTCGCCCTCGAGCACGTCGTCGAGCACTTCGGTGAAACCGACCGCCAATGACACGACCACGACCAGCCCGAGCAGCAATGCGACGCTGGCGAGTTCGCTCGTGGGCAGCCGATCGGTCAGCGCCCGCCCCTTCTCGCCGATGCGCCGCCGCACCCATGCCGTGGTCTTGTTGATCGCGGCAACTTCGGAAATCCGCTGCCCGAGTCCCAGTAATCGCGGCCCCCGCCGAGCAACCCAAATCGCCGCCCACACAAGCAGTACGAGCGAACCTACGACGAAGGCGCTAACCAGCCCGAAACCGCCGGCACCGGGTCCGAACGGCTGCTGCATGTTCGCCGCCCGCGGGCTAGAAGAGCAGGTAGCGGTAGGCGGGTGAGCCGGGTTTCAAGGTCTCGACGTGCAACTCCGTGGCGCGCATCCGTGCCAGCAGGCCGTCCAGGTCGGCGGAAGATCCCAATTGGATGCCGACCAGCGCCTCGCCGGTCTCCCGGTTGTTGCGCTTGACGTACTCAAACAAGGTGATGTCGTCGTTCGGCCCGAGCACCGTGTCGAGGAAGCGGCGCAGCGCGCCGGGCTCCTGCGGGAAGTCGACCAGGAAATAGTGCTTGAGGCCGAGGTGGACCAGCGAGCGCTCGAGCACTTCGCCGTAACGCGACACATCGTTGTTGCCGCCCGAAACCAGGCAGACCACCGTCGAACCGGGCTCGATGTCGGCGTCCAGCAATCCGGCGACCGACAGCGCGCCCGCGGGCTCGGCGATGATGCCCTCGTTCTGATAGAGGTCGAGCATCGCGGTGCACACCGCGCCCTCGTCCACCGCGGTGATCGACACCATGTCACCGGCGGCCGCAAGCGCGGCGTAGGTCAGGTCTCCGGCGCGCCGCACCGCGGCGCCGTCGACGAACTGGTCGACGTTGTCCAGCGTCACCGGCTCCCCCGCCGCCAGCGCGGCCATCATCGCCGCGGCGCCGGCCGGCTCGACGCCCAGCACCGACGTGTTATCGGTCCGCTCGGCCAGATACGTGGTGATGCCGGCAATGCAGCCACCACCGCCCACCGGCACGACCACCAGATCCGGCTCACCGTCGAGCTGGTCGAGCAATTCCGCCGCGATCGTGCCCTGGCCCGCGATGGTGCGCAGATCGTCATAGGGCGGTACCAGGATGGCGCCGGTGCTTTCCACGTCGGTCAGCGCCGCCTCGGCGGCGAGGTCGTAGGTGGCGCCACCCACGATCAGGTCGATGAAGTCGCCACCGTGGTAGCGGATCCGGTCGCGCTTCTGCATGGGCGTCTTGGCCGGCACATAGACGCGGCCGTGCACCTGCAACATCCGGCACGCGTAGGCGAAGCCCTGGGCGTGGTTACCCGCCGACGAGCACACCACGCCCGCGGCCAGCTCCGCCTCGGACAGCTGGACCAGCAGGTTGTAAGCGCCGCGCAGCTTGTAGGAGCGCACGATCTGCAGGTCCTCGCGCTTGAGGTAGACCTGCGCGCCGGTGATCGCCGACAATCGGTCGCTGAACTCCAGCGGGGTCGGCGTGACGACCGCGGCGATCCGCTTGGCCGCGCCGTCGATCTCAGCCGCGGACAACGGCGAGACGCTCGGGTGATGGCTCAATTCGGCGGACACTGGTCAATGGTGCCACGACAGACTGCCAACTCCGGAATTCAGTCGACCGGGGTCAGGACGAACACCGGGATCTGGCGGTCGGTCTTGGTCTGATATTCGGCGTATTCCGGCCACGCCTCGACGGCTCGCTCCCACCAGGTCGCCTTCTCATCGCCGAAGACCTCGCGGGCGTCGTAATCGCGGGTCACCGGGCCATCCTGCAGCTCGACGCGGGGGTTCTTCTTGATGTTGTGGTACCAGACCGGGTGCTTCGGCGCCCCACCAAGGGAGGCGACCACCGCGTACTGGCCGTCGTGCTCGACGCGCATCAGGGGCGTCTTGCGGAGTTTGCCGGTCTTGGCGCCGACGGTGGTCAGCAGAATGATCGGCTTGCCCTTCATGTCGGCGGCTTCGGTTCCCCCCGACTCGGCGTACTTGTCGGCTTGCTCGCGAGACCAATCCCATGGGCTCGGCAGGTACTCCCCTTGTAGCGGCATGCCGTCAACTCTAGGCGCGCGATTTTCGCGGTCGCGCCGCTTTGCCGCATTGGCTTGCCCGCCCCAGCGATCACCAGCCAGTTGTCGCGGCCGGCCTTCACGGCGCCGAGCCGGTGAGGTAGTGGGCGAGCACCGGGCGTAGCCATTCGGTCAGTGTCGCGTCATCCATCGCGACCAGCGCGGGCACGCCGACGACGTTGCGCGCCATGGCGATTCCCAACACCTGCGATCCCACCATCGCGGTCCGCTCGGCGGCCCGGTCGGGAGTGATGGTGGTCAGGGCCGGGGCCACCTTTTCGACGAACACTTCCAGTAGCGCGTCGGCGGCGGCCCGGTTGGTTGCCGCCGCGCGCAGCAGCGGCAGGAAAGATCCGGCCGGATCCCACACCCGGACGAGAAACGGCACCAGCACGTCGGCGATGCGCTCCGGGGCGAGACCGGTGAGGTCGGGAAAGGTGATATCGAGCCGCGAGACCGCGGCGAACAAGCCGGCCTTATTGCCGAAGTAGTGCATCACGAGCGCGGGATCGACGCCGGCCTCCGCCGCGATCGAACGGATGGTGGTCCGCTCGAAGCCGTGGGTGGAGAACAAGTTACGTGCCGCACTGAGGATCGTCGCGCGGGTGACTTTGCCGTCGCGGGGGGGCATCCCGAAATTCTAGTTCAACAACTGTTGACATTGCTACCAGCCGGGGCTTACGTTGATTTCAACAGTTGTTGAAATGGTGTCGTCGAGGAGGTCCGACATGACCGTGACCGTCATCCAGATCGGGCTCGACCCCGACCTGATCGACTACTCGTCACCGGAGTTCGCCCAGTTCGCGGGCCTGTCGAAGGACGTACTACGGGCCGCCAACGACGAGAACGTCGTGGGATTGCGCGCCGCGGGATACCGGGTCGACAACTGCCTGATCGACTTCGGCGCCGCCGGCGCCGAGAAGGCCGGCGAGTGGCTGCGCGCCAAGCGCTATGACGCGGTACTGATCGGGGCCGGAATTCGCCTGGTCGCCGGCAACACGCTGCTGTTCGAGTCGATCGTCAACATCGCGCACGCCACCCAGCCCGGCTGCCGTTTCGTCTTCAACCAGGCAGCGCAAGCCACGCCCGGCGACATCCGTCGCTGGTACCCCGACCCGCAGGGAGCGATCCGATGAGTACAACCGCTGTTCGCGATGTCGACGTCCTGGTGGTGGGAGCCGGCCCCACGGGCCTGACCGCCGCCGGGGACCTGGCCCGCGCCGGACGGTCGGTTACCGTCCTGGAGCGCTGGTCCGCCGAAAACCCGACCAGCCGCGCGTTCGCCGTCATGCCCCGCACGCTGGAGCTCCTCGACGCGCGGGACGCCGCCGACGAACTGCTGGCCCTCGGCTCGCGCGGACCGGACGTGACACTGTTCGCCAAGGCCCGCCTCGACCTGACCCGCCTCGATTCGGCCTACCCGTTCGTCTTGATCACCCCGCAGACCAACGTCGATACGGCACTGCACCGCTACGCGATGGCCGAAGGGGCCGACATCCGGCGCGGCGTCGAGGTGGTCGCGCTCGAGCAGGATGCCGCCGGCGTCACCGTCACCGCCCGGCCCAAGGATGACGACGATCCCGCACACCGGCAGGCGTGGCGAGCCCGGTACGTGATCGGCGCCGATGGCGCGCATAGCACGGTCCGAACGCTGCTGGGCGTCGAGTTTCCCGGCAAGACGGTGCTGACCTCGCTCATGCTGGCCGACGTCAAGCTGGCCCAGGGCCCGTCGGCCGGCGGGTTGGTGGTGGGCACCACCGGCGACGTGCTGGGGTTCTTGGCCCCGTATAACCGCCACGACGAGGACGGCTCGTGGTACCGGGCCCTGGTATGGGACCGCGGCCATCAGCTGCCCGACAGCGCGCCCGTCGACGACGACGAGATCATCGACGTGCTGGGTCGCGCCATGCGGACCGACTACGGTGTGATCGAGATCGGCTGGAAATCGCGATTCCATTGCGACGAAAGGCAAGTCGCGCAGTACCGGCACAGACGGGTGTTTTTGGCCGGCGACGCCGCGCACGTGCACTCCCCCATGGGCGGCCAGGGCATGAACACCGGGATCCAGGACGCCGCAAACCTCGCCTGGAAGCTCGACGCCGTGCTCGACGGCGCCGACGACGGACTGCTGGACACCTACCAGGACGAACGCCACCGATCGGCAAGCGGGTGCTGTTGCAGTCCGGGATGATCGCGCGTGGCGCGACGCTGCATCGGCGACCCGCGATCTGGTTACGTAATCTGCTGGCTCCCAACCTCCTTCGGATATCCGCGGTGCAGGACTTCGTCGCGGGCAGCTTCGCGGGCACGACGTTGCGTTACGGCCGGCGCGGCCTGGTCGGCACCCGCGCGGCCACGATTCCCCTCGTCGAGGGACGGCTGACGCACCTGCAGCGCGGCGGCGGCTACGTCTTCATCCGCGAATACGGCGCCGCCCCGGTCGAGACACCCGGAACGCTGCAGGCCGAGCGGGCCGACCGCGGGCCGGCGGTGCTGGTGCGCCCAGACGGGTACATCGCCTGGGCCGGCGCGTCGGCACAGGCGCCCGACGCGGTCACGAAGATCGCGGCGGGAACGGCAGTTGCCTTGCCCGCACGGTGATTTCGTCCTAGTCCGTGTTCTCGGGCGTGACGAACGACCGCAGCCGGCGGCGGGTTTGGTGATCGTGCGCGCCGGGCTCGCCGTCGCTGTGCCGGCCCCGCGTGTAATCGCCTTGCCACGGCACCTTCTCGTTCTCCGCGCCCCCCGCGGCTTGTTGCTCGCGGCCCAGCGCGCCGCGTGAACCGAGGAAGTGCTCGTGCTTGCGGTGCACCTCTTCGTCGGATTCGATGGGCCTGAGCTCGGGGGCGAACTCCTCCAACTCGCCCCGGCGTTGCGGCACGATCATGCAGATCGGTTCGTCGACCTCGAATCGCACCGGCATGAACTCACGGGTGAATTTCCAGTTCATGCTGAAACTCGAACTGGACCAGTCGGTTTCGACGATGCCTTCCAGAGCACAGATGGCATCCTTCGGATGGTTGGCCGGGCCGCGAACCAGCAGGTTGTAGCCCGGCGGGGTGCGGAACAGCATGGGCAGATGCCAGGTCAGGATGCCGTAGCCGAAGTGGCTCGAGGGCAGAAACTGACCGCTTTCACGGGTATCGGGCGCGATCATCAGGTTCGTGCGGTCGTTTCCGCCCATCCACGTAGCGGTGAACGCGCTGCGGTTGCGCACCTCCCAACCGCTCTGGTTGGCGATCAGCATCGGCAGACAACGATGCGGCCACCCTTGCCGTATCTCCGACATCCACGTCCGGCCTATCGGCGCGGGGCGAATCGGCGGCGCGATCTCGTGGGTGACGTATCCGATCAGTGGGCGGGACTGCCCACCGGATTGCTCGCTCATCGAATCCTCTCTTCACCGGCCCCTATCGAACACCGTCGACCATCACCGACGTCGCCTCTGCACTATCGCGACCACACGTTAACGGTCCGTGAACCCGGCCTCCGGCCGCGAACCGGCGATCAGCGCAGTCGGGCCAGCTCCGCAATGGCGTTCACCCGCCGGACAGCCACCGCGATCTCGTCGGCGAACTCACGTCGCCGCCGGGCGAGCTCCGGGTCCTCGAAGCCGTCCACCAGCTCGCGGTGCCGGGCCAGCCGCAGCGCGGTCTTGAACAGCTCCATCGACCGCGACTCGGCGCTGGCGATCTTGCGCTGCAGCTCCCACTGCTTGCCGACCTGCAGGCACTCGGCGAGAAAGGCGTCCTCGTCGAACGATTCGTCCTCGTACGCGGCCAGCCGGTTCGCAACGATGTGATAGGCGTCCAGGAAGGGGCGCAACACCAGATGCGCCAGCAGCAGATCGGCCCGTTCCAGCAGCCCGCGCACGAAGACGGGCCTGGCGGCTTTGCTGGTGTCCACGGGGTTCTCCGCCGGACCGATCAGTTGGACTTCGTCGGCGAGGTCCTTCTCGAATTGCGCGCGGGCGGAGAACAAGAACTCGAATTTCAGCAGTTCGCGCAGTTTCAGCGCCTCGTCGCGCACGGTCGCCGGCAGCACCGATCCGTCCGCGGACTGTTCGGCGTCCTCCGCCGCGGCCAGCAACGCCGTCTCGGCGATGGCGCGGTCGACCAGGATGTGGATCGCGGTGTTGCGGTAGAACGCCGCGACCAGGTGCTGGTCGGTGCCGATGCCCCACACCGCCTCGGTTCCGGCGTCGTAAACGCTCACCACCCCGGAGGCCACGAGCTGGTGCAGGGTCCAGCGGATGGTAGAGCGATTGGTCAGGTCGGCCGCCCCGGCCACCGCCCAGTTCCGCGCCGCGATGTAACTCGCCAGCGGTTGCACCGTGGCCAGCACCTCGCTGATGGACAGCGAGCGGTCCGCGCCCAGCAGTGCCAGGCTGACGACCGCGGTGGGGGTGACTGCCGTCGCGCGATTGATGCGGTGCTCGACGTCCAACGCGATGCGCTCGATCTCGGTCCCGACGCCCGAATCGTCGGACCGCAACTCCTCGAGGCGCTTACGCAACGGCAGCGGCTCGCCGAAGTCCAGGTACGCCCGCCCCAGCCGGGTGCCCTGCTGGCGGGCGAGCCGGATCAGGAAGCGAAAGTCCTCAGGCCGTTTGACGGCACCGTAGGCCTCGGTGGTCATGGCTTCCACCTCGTGTAGCTGGTCGTACACGATCGAAGTGGGCACCAAATAGACTTCAGGGCCGTCGATTTCGTCGACAGCGTCGGCGAGGTACCGCAGGATGCCGAACACCGGGGGCCGCAGTTTGCCGGTCCTGGTCCGGCCCCCTTCGATGGACCAGGTCAGGTTGGCGTGGTTTTGCACCAGCTGGGCGGCGTAGGCGCGCAGCACGAAGCGGTAGACCGGGATGTCCTTGGTCTGTCGCCGAATGAAGATGGTTCCGGTGCGCTTGGCCCAGGCCCCCATCGGGAAGAAGTTCAGGTTGGCGCCGCCGAAGGTGAGCGCGGGTGAGAGCCGGCTGGCCTGGATCACCTCGGGCAGCAACAGGCCATCCAGGTAGGAGCGATGCGAAAAGGCAAACGCCAGTGTGGCTTTGCGATCCAGCTTGCGCAGCTGGGTGATCTGGTCCTCGTCGGTCAGCACGTCGTAGGCGCGCATCAACCAGCGACTGAAGCCGCGCCAGGCCGCCATGGCCGACTCGTCGAGCGAGGGCGCCATCTCGCGCAGGTAGCAGGCGGCCTCGGCGCGCACGCTGTCCGGCTCGCGCCCGAGCTCGTTGGCCAGCTTGCCCAGCCGGTCGTCATACCAGGGGGCGCCCAGCAATTCGACGACCTCGGCCGGGTCGGTCGACAGCGGTGACGTCGATTCCTCCACGATACCGGTGCGCTGCAACAGCTTTCGCATTCCTACCCGGCCGATTTCCCGGGCGGTCCCCGCCGGTCCCGCGCTCATGCCGGCTGCACCGTGGCGGCTTCGGCAGGCTCGTGCACGTCCGGCTGCGGTTCGGGTGTGTAGAGCTGCTCGATCTCGTCGGCGTATTTCGCCATGATCGGCTTGCGCTTGAGCTTCATTGTTTGCGTGATCTCGTCACCGCCGGGCTCCCACAAGGTGGGCAGGATGCGGAACCGCTTGATCTGTTCCACCCGGGAGAGTTTGTTGTTGCCCGCGGCCACCCCCGCGGCGATCTGGGCGACGACCTCGGGGTCGGACGCCAAGGCGGCGGGCGAGGCGTCGGCCAATCCGCGCTGTGCCGCATACGGGCCGACCGAGTCGGCATCGAAGACCATCAACGCGGTGTTGTACGGCCGCCCCTCACCGATGGTGATCACCACTCCGACCATGGGGCACGCGGCCAGGATGGCGTTCTCAATGTTGGCCGGGGACATGTTCTTTCCGGCCGCGTTGATGATCAGCTCTTTCTTTCGGTCGACGATTCGCAGGTAACCGTCGGCGTCGACGTCGATGATGTCGCCCGTGTGCAGCCAGCCGTCGGGATCGATCGCCTCGGCGGTCTTCTCCGGTTCCTTGCGATAACCCTTCATCACCAGCGGACCGCGGACCAGATATTCGCCGTCCTCGGCGACCTTGCCCTCGAGGCCGGGAAGCAGCTTGCCGACGGTGCCCAGCCGGGTCTCGTCCGGATGTGCCACGCTGGCAGCGCAACTCAGCTCCGACATGCCCCACACCTCGCAGATGGGGATCCCGATCCCCGCGAAGAACGCCAGTGTCTCCTTGGGGATCGGCGCGGCACCGGACACGGCCCAGCGCAGCTCGGCAAACCCGAGCCGCTCGCGCAGCTTGGACAGCACCAGCTCGTCGGCCTTGGCCCACTCAGCCGTCACCTCAGCGAGCTCCGGCTCGCCGGACACCAGGGCGGCGGCCCGCTTGGCGGCCACCGCCAAGCCCCACTGCAGCGCCTGGCGCCTCGCTTCGTCGGTTTCGCTGGCGACGACGAATTCGATTGCGGCCTTGAGCTTCTCCCACACTCGGGGCACCGCCGCCCAAACTGTGGGCCGCACGTCTGGTAGCGCCGTCGCAATGGCGCGGGCGTCGGCCACGGGGGTCACCTGAGTGCCGAAGACCTCCAGGGGATACAGGGCCATCATCCGGTCGGCGATGTGCGCCGACGGCAAGTACGACGTGGTCCGATCGCCGAACCGGCTGCCGAGCACGGCGTCGAGTCCCCGCGCCTCGAAGAGCAGACTCGCGTGCGTCATCTCCACGCCCTTGGGATTTCCGGTGGTCCCGGAGGTGTAGATGAGGGTGATGACGTCCTCGGGTCGCACCGCTCGCCACGTCGCCTCGAAGTCGAAGTCGGATTGCGCGGCGGCGTACAGGTCGTCCACCGAGATGGTGCCGGGCGGCGAACCGTCGATGCAGACGATGTGCTCGATGGGCACGCCGCTGGCGCGGATGCGGTCCACGTACTGCTCCTCGCAGATCACGACCGTGGTGCCGGCGTTGTCGAACAGGTAGGTCAGCTGCTCGGCGGGCAACGTGTTGTACACCGAAAACGATGTGGCCCCAAGGTGTTGGGCGCCGATCTCGAATGGATAGAACTCGATCCGATTGGCCATCATCAGCGACACCGTGTCACCGCGCCGGACCCCCAGGCCCGCCAGGCCGGCGGCCACCTTGCGCACCTGCGCCGCAAGCTCCCGCCATGTCAATACCTGGGTGCCGCCGGGCGTCCGGAGCGCGACGGCCTCCGGGTCGATCGATGCGGTGCGCTGGAAAGCCTCGCAAAAGGTGGCCGGGTCCTGCGTCGTCGTCATGTCCGTCCTCCTCGGCGCCACATCAGCACTGCCTTGGTGAGCCTACGTCCGAGCACGGGGGCAGGGAGCATATCGGGTCATGACGCGGGACGCCAGAGCTGCACCGTGCTCGTCACTCCTCCGGGCAGTTCGACCAGCTCTATCGGCGTGCCATCGGGATCGTAGATGAAGAACATCCGCACTCCGCCGATGTCGACAGGCGGGTCGGCCCGGACGCCGGGATGGTCGCGCGTCACCGTCTCGTGGGCGGCGTCGAGGTCGTCGACGCGAAACGACATGTTGGTGTAGCCCAGGTGCGGGCCGCTCGGGCACTCGGGCACGGCGCCCAAGGACAGTAGCTCCACCATCGCCGCGCCGATCAGCCCGCCGACCATGCGGCCCCGCTGGGCGGCTCCCCCGGTGACCGCATCCAGTCCGGCGCCTTCGAGTTCGACGTCGAACACCACGTCCATGCCCAGCACCGCGGTATAGAAGGCCAGCGACGCCTCAATGTCGGAGACGCCGATGCAGATGTGGGAGAAGTTCTGCACCGCGACGGGGTGCTGTCGTGTCATGAGCGCTCCTTGCCGGGTGGATGAATGCCACAGGTACAGGCGTCAATTGAGGGACACGTGCAGCGCATCCCCCACTCGATGACGGCCCGGGCGCGGGCGAGCGAGTCCATCTGCGCGTCGATCTCGGCCAGTTTGGCTTCGGCCAGCGCGCGGCTGGCCGGCCGCCCGGGAGCATCGTCGGCGAACAACAGCTGGATCTCTTCCAACGAGAACCCGGCGGTCTTGCAGAGCGCGATCACCTCGAGGCGGGCCAGAATGGAGTCGTCATAGCGGCGCTGACCGCCCCGGCGCGCCGGCTCCGGCACCAGGCCGATCTGCTCGTAGTAGCGCAGCGCAGTCGCGGCCACCCCGGTCTGGCGCGCCACGTCCCCGATGGTCAGGCTCGGCGCCACCGCAGCCTCCTGAGGATTCAATGCTTGACTTCGAGTCAACTCTAAGTCCTTGACTGTGGTTATGACCATCCCCCGATACGCCGAACTGAGCGGTTCTCGCTACGCCCTGCTGCGATCGTTTCGCCGCGACGGCACGCCCGTCGACACCCCGATCTGGTTCGCGATCGACGACGGCGGCTTGTTGTTCCGGACCAAGGTGGGCCCCAAGACCAGGCGATTGGCTGCGCGCCGTGATGTCGAACTCGTCGCCTGCGACTACCGGGGCCAGGTTCGCCCCGGCGCGGCGACGCTCGCGGGTCGCGCCACGGTGCTGTCCGGTGCCGAGGCCACCCGCGCCAACCGCGTGCTGCACCGGCGCTACGGCTGGCAGTGGAATATCGTCCCGCTGATCAAGGTTCCCGGCGTGACCAACGTGCACCGAGATCTCTGTGCGCGTGAGAAGTTGCGGCGCGCCCGCGACCGCGGGGTGTGGCCGGACAGCGTCATCGTGCGGGTGGAGCTGTAGGGCCTCCGCCCGATCGAGTGTGCGGCTAGCTTCACGTTCGAGCGCGAGGGTGCGGCTAGGTTCACACTCGCGGAGAATTGGCGATCCGCCTAGCCGCCCAGGCAGCCAGGCCCGAGCAGCGCCTTGAGATCTCCCATCAGCGCCGGCGACGGCGTAACGCGAAGGGAGGCATCCAGTTCCAGCGTGGTGATCCGGTCCCCGCTGATCAGCCGCAGATGCACCTGCGACGTGCCGGGGTGCCGGGCCAGCACTTGCTTGAGCGCGGTGACCTTGTCGATGGTGCACTGCCGCGTCGGCAGGCTGACCGCCAGCGGCCGGTTCGGCTGCGCATTGGAAAAGTCGGGCACCACAAGTTCATTGGCGATCAGTGCAACGCGGTCGTCGCGCAGCGACACCTTCGCCTTGATCAGCACCACGGCGTCATCGGCGATGTCGGCACCGTGCACCGAGTACGCCTGCGGGAAGAACATCACCTCGATGCCACCGGTGAGGTCTTCCAATTGGGCTGATGCCCAGGGCATTCCGTTCTTGTTGACCCGCCGGTTGACCGACGCGAGGATGCCGCCCACCCGCACCTGGGCGTCGTTGGGGACCTCACCGTCGAGGATGGCCGGAATCTGGGTGTCGACCTGGGCGCTCAGCAGGTGCGCCACCTGATTGAGCGGGTGACCGGACACGTACAGGCCCAGCATTTCTCGCTCCAGGGCTAGCTTGTGCTTGTCCTCCCACTCGTCGTCGGGCACCTTGATGTTGAACACCGACTCGGTGCACCCGTCGTCGCCGCCGAACAGGTCGAACTGGCCCATCGCCTCGGCCTTCTTGGTGCCCAGCACCGAGTCGACGGCGTCGGTGTGCACCAGGAACAGGCCCTTGCGGGCGTGGCCCAGCGAGTCGAAGGCGCCCGCCTTGATCAACGATTCGGTGACCTTCTTGTTGCAGGCCGCGACATCGATCTTGTTCAGGTAGTCCGAGAAGTCGGTGAACTTTCCTTTTCCGTTGCGGGTGCCGATCAGCGAGCCGACCACGTTGGCGCCGACGTTGCGCACCGCGCCCAGCCCGAACCGGATGTCCCGTCCGACCGAGGCGAAGTTCACCAGCGACTCGTTGACGTCCGGCGGTAGCACCGTGATGCCGAGCTTGCGGCAATCGGCCAGGTAGACCGCGGCCTTGTCCTTGTCGTCGCCCACCGACGTCAGCAGGCCGGCCATGTACTCGGCCGGATAGTTGGCCTTCAGGTAGGCGGTCCAATAGGAGACCAGACCGTAGCCCGCCGCGTGCGACTTGTTGAACGCATAGCCGGCGAACGGAAGGATGGTGTCCCACAACGCTTTCACCGCTTTTTCCGAGAAGCCGTTGGCGGTCATGCCCTCATAGAAGCCCTTGTACTCGGCCTCGAGCACCTCGAGCTTCTTCTTACCCATCGCCTTGCGCAGCGCGTCGGCCTTACCCATCGTGTAGGAGGCGACCTTCTGGGCGATCAACATGATCTGCTCTTGGTAGACGATCAGGCCGTGCGTCTCGGCCAGGATCTCGCGCAGCGGCTCCTCGAGCTCCGGGTGGATCGGCTTGACCGCCTGACGACCGTTCTTGCGGTCGGCATAGTCGTTGTGGGCGTTCATGCCCATCGGCCCGGGCCGGTACAGGGCCAACACCGCGACGATGTCGTTGAACTCGGTGGGCTGCATGCGGCGCAACAGGTCTCGCATCGGCCCGCCGTCGAGCTGGAACACACCCAGAGTGTCGCCGCGGCCGAGCAGCTCGTAGGTGGACCGGTCGTCCAGCGGCACCGATTCCAGGTCGAGGTCGATTCCCCTGTTGCTCTTGATGTTCTCCAGCGCGTCGCCGATGATCGTCAGGTTCCGCAGACCCAGGAAGTCCATCTTCAGCAGGCCGATCGCCTCACACGAGGGGTAGTCCCAGCCGGTGATGATGGCCCCGTCCTGGGGCCTCTTCCACAGCGGGATGGCCTCGGTCAGCGGCTCGCTGCTCATGATGACCGCACACGCGTGCACACCGGCGTTGCGGATCAAGCCTTCCAGGCCGCGCGCGGTCTGGTAGATGGTTCGCACGTCCGGATCGGTCTCGATCAGACCGCGCACCTCGGCGGCCTCCTTGAACCGCTCATGGCCCGGGTCGGTGATGCCCGACAGCGAAATGTCTTTGGCCATGATCGGCGGCGGCAGCGCCTTGGTGATCCGGTCGGCGATCGCGAACCCGGGCTGGCCGTAGTGGATACGCGCCGAATCCTTAAGCGCTGCTTTGGTTTTGATGGTGCCGAAGGTGATCACCTGGGCGACGCGGTCGGAGCCCCACTTCTCGGCGGCGTAGCGCACCATCTCGCCGCGACGACGGTCGTCGAAGTCGATATCGATGTCCGGTGCCGACGGACGCTCCGGGTTGAGGAAGCGCTCGAACAACAGCCCGTGCGGGATCGGGTCGATGTTGGTGATACCCAACGCGTACGCCACCAGCGAGCCCGCCGCCGAGCCACGCCCCGGCCCCACCCGGATGTCGACCGACCGTGCGTAGTTGATCAGGTCCGCGACGATCAGGAAGTAGGACGGGAAGCCCTTGTCGCAGATGACCTTGATCTCGTACTCGGCGCGGTCGACGTAGTCCTGCCTGACACCGGACGGGCAGCGGCGCTGCAGCCCGGCCATCACCTCGTGGTGCAGCCAGGTGGCCTGGTCGTGCCCCTCGGGGACCGGGAAGATCGGCATCCGGTCGCGCGGCGACCACACCTCGTCGTAGGACTGCACCCGCTCGGCGATCAGCAGGGTCGAGTCGCAGGCACCGGGAACCACCCCGTCCCAGATCTGTCGCATTTCGGCGGCCGACTTCAGGTAGTAGCCGTCGCCGTCGAACTTGAACCGGTTGGGGTCCGATAGCGTCTTGCCGGTCTGCACGCACAGCAGCGCCTCGTGGTTGTGGGCGGCGTCGCGGGTGACGTAGTGGCAGTCGTTGGTGGCCAGCGGCGGGATGCCCAGTTTGCGGCCGATCTCCAGCAAACCGTCCCGGACCCGTTGCTCGATGGACAGCCCGTGGTCCATCAGCTCCAAGAAGTAGTTGTCGGCGCCGAAGATCTCGCGCCACTTGGCGGCCGACTCCAGCGCCTCGCGCTCATGCCCCAGCCGCAGTCGGGTCTGCACCTCACCCGACGGGCAACCGGTGGTGGCGATGATCCCGTCGGCGTGTTCGGCGATGATCTCGGCATCCATCCGCGACCACTTGCCGAGCTGACCCTCGAATGACGCCAGCGACGACAGCTTGAACAGGTTGCGCAGGCCGGTGGCGTTCTCGGCCACCATCGTCATGTGCGTGTAGGAACCACTACCCGATACGTCGTCGGACTTCTGGCCCGGGTCACCCCACAGGATCCGCCGGGTGTCGAAGCGCGAGGCCGGCGCGATGTAGGCCTCGACGCCGATGATCGGTTTGATCCCGGCCTTGGTCGCCGCGTTGTAGAACTCGCTGGCGCCGAACATGTTTCCGTGGTCGGTCATCCCGACCGCGGGCATCTGCAGCCGGTCCACCTCGGCCAGCATCGGCGCGATCTTCGCGGCACCGTCCAACATCGAATACTCGGTGTGGTTATGCAAGTGCACGAAGGACGAGTGGTTCATAGGGACGCCAGTCTATGACCGCGGACCGACACGAGTTCGGCGTGTCGCGGCGTGTGTCTGTGTTTATTGGTGGCGCCCGCCGCGCTCGGCTTCGCCGCGCTTGCGATCGCCACGACGTCCTATCCGTACAACTCGACGAAGTTCTGCAGGGACTTCTGGACGTCGCCTTTGACGGCGCGTGCCGCCGCCGAGCCCACCGGCCCGAACAGCGCACGTCCGCCCAGTTCGAGGCGCAGACCCAGCATCGATCCCTCGTCGGTGGGCCGCACCGTCAGCGTGACGGCGTATTTCGCCCCACCTTTGCCGGATCCCGACATCGCCACCTCGTGCGGCGGGTCCCATGTGGTCACCGTCCAGGTCACCCGGTTGCGCAGGCCTTTAGCCCGTGCCACGCCGACGATCTGGGTGCCCTCCGCGATCTCGTCGGGCAGTTCGCCGCGCCATCCCTCGTGCAGGATCAGCCACTCGCCCAAATCTGACAGGTCGGAGACGCGGTCCCACATGTCCTGCGGGGTCATCGGGACGTCGGCGGTCAGGTCCACAGCAGCCACCGCCTGAGCGTAGCGCTTCGTCACATCCGCCACTGCGGCCTCACCGCCGACGCATGTGGTCAGTTGCCCGCGTTTGAGCGACAACGCGAGAGGGACGGGCGGGAAAGCCGGCCATGGCCACCCACGCCAGCCCAGTTGTCGCTTCAAGGCGGGCAATTCACCACACACGCCGCTCTAAGACGGCTGCGACGGGTGTGCTCCGGCGCGCACGCATCGCTGTGTTGCTCGAATCGGGCAACCGCGCAACATCACTGTTCGGGGCTGAGGGCCCGAGGCCGAACGTCGCCTACTTCCTCGTTGATGCCGATGCGCTCGTGCAGCTTGACCAACGGTTTAGGCGCCCACCAGTTGGCGCGGCCCATCAAGCGCATGAACGCCGGAAGCAGCAGCATCCGAACGAGCGTCGCATCGACCACCACCGCCAGAGTGAGTCCCAGGCCGAACATCCTCATGAACGACACCCGCGCGGCTATCAACGCGGCGAACGAGATCGCCATCAAGAGCGCCGCTGCTGTCACGACCCGACCGGAGCGAGCCACGCCTTGCGCGACGGCCTCGTCGTTATCCTCCGGCGTTCTGTCCGACGCCAACCAGTGCTCGCGGATCCGGGACACCAAAAAGACCTCGTAATCCATGGAAAGACCAAACGCGATGCAGAACAGCAGCACCGGCATGTGGACCATCAGGGTGCCGTTGGCGGTGGTGCCCAGGCCATGCAGATGGCCTTCCTGGAAGATCCATACCAGCGCGCCGAATGCAGCGGTCAGCGATAAGACGTTGAGCACCAAAGCTTTCAGCGGCATCACCACACTGCCGGTCAACAAGAACAACAGCGCGAAGGTGATCACTGCGATGACCGACAAGACAAGTGGCAGCCGCGACGTCACGGCCCCCGCGCTGTCGCGGTTAATCCCCGCTCTGCCGGTGAATTTCACGTCTCGGCCGCCAGGTCCGGCGATGGCTCGCAGACGATCCAGTTGTCTTTCGGATGCGACGGAGTACAACGCGGCCGCACTGCGCACGGTGAGGAAGGCACTGCCGTCTTTCGCGCCGGTGGGTGCGGACGGCGGCCCGATCGGCCCGCCGTTCTGGAAGGTCCCACCAGGCGCTGACACCGACACGACGTCGGATACCTGCGAGAGTTGGACGGCATAGCGCTCGATTTCGCCGGGCGCCAATCCGGTCGCATCAGGGATCACGACGGTCACGTCCCTACCAGTGTCGACCATGAAATCTGAGCGCATGTCGTCGCCGACCTGACGCGCCGATGCCGATCTCGGCAGCACTCGTTCGTCGGAGAAGCCCCAATTCGCCCCCAGAAAGGGCGCCCCCAGCACCAACAAGAACGTGATGACGGCTACGCCGATCGAAATAGGCCGTCGCATCACGGCTTTCGTCGAGCGGTACAAGAAGGTCTCGTGGATCGGGCCTGACACCGGCTCTGGACGCCCGGTCACTCGGCGAATCAGCCGCCGCACGTTGAACGAGTCCAACCGGTCGCCGAGCAGCACGATCAGGGCAGGAGTGATCACCACCGCAGCGACGGCCGCCAAAGCGACCACCGCGACGCCCGCGTAGGCGAACGACTTCAGGAAGTACATCGGGAACAGCACCATCGTGACCATGGACAGTGCGACGGTCGTCGCCGAGAACAGCACGGTTCGCCCGGCCGTGCACATGGTGCGAACCAGTGCATCGTCGCGCTGCATGCCGGCGGCGAGCTCGTCGCGGTATCGGCTGACGATCAACAGGGTGTAGTCGATCGCCAACGCCAAACCCATGGCCACCGTCAGGTTGAGCGCGAATATCGAGACGTCGGCGAAGAGTGTGATCGCTCGCAGCGTCGCCAAGGTGGAAACGATGGCGAAGCCGCCGACCGCCATCGGAATCGCCGCGGCGAGCATTCCGCCGAACACCCAGACCAAGACAACGAAGCTCAATGGAAACGCGATGGATTCCATGACCAACAGGTCCTTTTCGCTTTGCTTGTTGATCTGTGCGTACGTCAGGGCCTCGCCCCCCGCCTGCACCGTGACGCCGTCACGATCGTGCGCGAGTTTCTTCGCCAATGCCGCGGCGTTCTTCTGGGCGCCGGTTTCGCCACCGCGAACGCCGGCGACGATCAGTCCGGTCTTACCGTCTTTGCTGATCAGGCCGGCCGCGGCCGGGGGCGGAAGGGTCCAGGCCGAGCTGACTTGGGCAACATCCGGCGACGATTCAAGCTGCGCGACGATGTCGGTTGCCACGTTTCGGGCGAAGTCGCTTTGGGCGCCCGCCGCGGTGGTCACCTCGAAAACCATCTGTTGGTCGCCGAGGTCAAACTTCTCCGCGAGCACCCGCTGAGCTTGTGACGACTGCGATGACGGATCCTGATAGCCCCCCGCCGACAGCACTTCGAGGGCGGCGAACCCGAAAATTCCGGCTGCGACCATGACCAGGAAAGCCGCGGCCACGATTCTGCGCGGCGCGATTATCGCGAGTCGAGCGGCTCCCCGTAGCACCGTCAGTTCTTGGGGCCGCCGCGGAATCGATTGCCGATCCGGATGCCGGGCAGCAGCAGGCTGCGCGGCGCGAAGCGGCCGCCGGTGCTGACCACCTTGGGTACCACGCCGGGCACCACCGTGCGCCGGCCGGACAGCATGCCGCCGATCGCCGCCTCGGCCACGTCGCGCGGCGAGACCTGCGCGATGGGAATGCTGAACCGCTCGGCGTTGGCGATCTCGGCCCACTCCGTTGGCACCGGTCCAGGGCACAGGCAGGTGACCGACACCCCCGTGCCGTGCAACTCCTCGTGCACCGCTTCGGAGAACGTCTGCACGAAAGCCTTGGTGGCCGAATACACCGCCATGAAGGGAACCGGCTGAAACCCCGCGATCGACGCGATGTTCATCACCGCGCCGGCACCGCGCTCGACCATGCCGGGCAACGTCGCGTGGGTCAGCTCCATCAATGCCAGCGCGTTGAGGGTGACCTCTTCACTCTCGCGGTCCAGCGGCAGCTCGTGAAACACGCCGCTGGTCCCGAAACCGGCGCTGTTGCACAGGCCGGCGATCGACTCGCTGCGCAGCCGATCAGCCAGTTGGGCGCGGGCCTTGCTGTCGCCGAGATCCAGCGGCAGCACCTCGACGGCGACCGAGTACTCCCGGCCCACCTCGTTGGCCAACTCGTCGAGGCGCTCGCGACGACGCGCGACCAGCAACAGCGGGAAGCCGCGACGGGCCAGCCCGCGAGCCAGTTCGGCCCCGATGCCGGACGAGGCGCCGGTGATGACAACGGTGGTCTGGATGTCAGGTTTTGGCAGGCTCATGGTGTCACCAATGTATCCCTCGGGTCGCCCGCACGAAGTTCTCGCTGCGTTTATCGAATTCTGTTGTGTCGGTTGAAGTTTCACCGCCCTTTGCGGCGCTGGAGTCGCCGAACATGGCGAACGCCCGGTTGCGTACCCGATCCATCACCGCCGGGTTGACCGCATCGGCGACGGCGGCGAACTGTCCGAACGGGGAGCTGGCGCGGCGGGGGCGGTGCACGATCGCGTCCGCGATCACGCCGGCCGCCTGGTCCGGCGTCAGTGCCGGGAACTTGTCGTAGAGCGTGGTCGGGCTGATCATCGGGGTGCGGACCAGCGCCATGTGCACCGTGGTGAACCGCACGTTGTCGTTCACGGTCTCGGCCTGCAGCGAGTCACACAGGCTGTCCAGCGCGGCCTTGCTGGCGATGTAGGCCCCGAACCGCGGCGCGCGGGTCTGCACGCCCACCGAGGAGACGTTGACGATGTGGCCGAAGCCGCGTTCCCGCATCCCGGGGATGAATTTGAGGATGAGCTGGACCGCGCCCAGATAGTTGAGCTGCATGGTGCGCTGGTAGTCGTGGATCCGGTCGTAGGACAGCTCCAGCGAGCGCCGGATCGACCTCCCGGCGTTGTTGATCAGGATGTCGACGCCGCCGAGGTCGCTGAGCACCTGATCGGCCATCGCGGCGATCGCGTCCATGTCGGACAGGTCGCAGGGGTACACGTTGGCGGTGCCGCCGTCGCCGCGGATCTCGTCGGCGACCTTCTCGAGGTTTTCTCGGGTGCGAGCCACCAACGCCACCGCGCCGCCGGCCTCCGCGATCTTCTTCGCCGCGGCCTCACCGATGCCCGAGGATCCGCCGGTAATCAGGATGGTCTTGCCCTTGACGGCCTCCGCGAGCGTGCGGCCCTGCACCGCGTCGAGCAGATTCCTCAGATAGAACGGCCGATACCGTCCGGCCGAGTTCGGGGTGTTGACGATCTGAGACACCGCAGCCAGTGGCTTTTCCACCAGGTTCCCGATCGAGTTCTCCACCAAGTTCGTTAAGTCACCAAGATTCATCGGCTTTCGCTCCTGATGATCAGAGCCCCCCGAACCCAACTGGCCTGCCCGTAGACCATGACACTGGGCCGGGCGAGTGATGTGACGTGCATCATTAAGCCAACCTAGGGCATCAGCGGCTCACCTCGATGCAAATTGCCGTCATGTGACAGGACGCCCGCTCTCACAGCTCGCCGAGAACAATTGCCACCTGTGGGCAATCTGCTTGTTACACAGGGCAATTCGAGTGTGATCGCGCACTTACTGACGAGCAACGTCGAGATGTTCCAATCGTGCTCATGAAAATTCTGGCTCGCTTCCGCAAGTCGGCACCGGCTCCCATCTATGACCGGATCGGTGGACACGAGGCGATCGAAGTCGTGGTCGAGGACTTCTACGTCCGGGTGCTTGCCGACGAACAGCTGTCCGGCTTCTTCACCGGCACGAATATGAACCGCCTCAAGGGCAAACAGGTCGAGTTCTTCGCCGCCGCCCTGGGCGGCCCGGAGCCCTACACGGGCGCCCCGATGAAGCAGGTGCACCAAGGCCGCGGCATCACCATGCACCACTTCAGTTTGGTGGCCGGGCATTTGGCCGACGCGCTGGCCGCCGCCGGGGTGCCGTCCGAGACGGTGTCCGAGATACTCGGCGCGATCGCACCGTTGGCCCCCGAGATCGCGACCGCCGACGCCGGCAAGGTCAAGGTCTAAACGGGTCCGCCCGGATCGCCATCGCACCGGCGTCGGCGCGCCGGCGACGGCCATGGCGGCAATCGCGGCCTACGGGCGTGCAACAGTGCCTAGCATGCCTGACATGCGGCGCACATTCGACGACCTGATCGCCGAGGCGCAGGCCGCCCCGGTCGATGGCTGGGAGTTTTCCTGGCTGGACGGGCGGGCCACCGAGGAACGCCCGTCGTGGGGTTACCAGCGCCTGCTCAAGAGCCGGTTGGCGACGGTGTCGGCCGCGCTGGACATCCACACCGGCGGTGGGGAGGTGTTGTCCGGCGCGGCGCCGTTCCCGCCCACCATGGCGGCGGTCGAGACGTGGCCGCCGAACGCCGCGCTGGCCACCCAGCGCCTGCATCCGCTCGGCGTGGTGGTCGTCGCAACGCGCGACGAACCGCCGCTGCCGTTCGCCGATGCCGCCTTCGACCTGGTGACCACGCGCCATCCGATCTCCGTCTGGTGGACCGAGATCCTGCGGGTGCTCCGGCCGGGCGGCACGTACTTCGCACAGCACATCGGACCGGCCACCATGGGCGAGCTGGTCGAGTACTTCATCGGACCACAGCCACAGAAATGGGCCGAGTTTCATCCGGATGCCGTGCGCGCACAGGCCGAGGCGGCCGGCCTGCAGATCGTGGATCTGCGGATGGAGCGGATGCGGGCCGAGTTCTTCGACGTCGGCGCCGTCGTGTACTTCCTGCGCAAGGTGATCTGGACGGTGCCCGATTTCACCGTGCAGCGCTACCGCGAGCGGCTGGCCGAACTGCACGAGCGCATCGAATCCGGCGGTCCGTTCGTCGCCCACTCCGTGCGGCTGCTCGTCGAGGCCCGCAAGCCCGGGTGAGTCAGCCCTCCTCGCGCAACACGTCCAGCGCGTGTTGCAGGTCGGGCGGGTAGGGGCTGACGATCTCGATCCGCCTGCCGTCGGCCGGATGGGCGAATGACAGCGAGCGGGCATGCAGCCATTGGCGTTCCAGCCCAAGCCTTTTCGCGAGCTTGGGATCGGCGCCGTAGACGAGGTCACCGCAGCACGGGTGGTGCAGTGCGGAGAAGTGCACCCGGATTTGGTGGGTGCGACCGGTTTCCAGGTGCACGTCGAGCAGACTGGCGGCGACGAACGCCTCCACGGTGTCGTAGTGGGTGAGGCTGTGCCGGCCGTCCTTGGTGACCGCGAACTTCCACTGGCCGTCGCGGTGACGTCCGATCGGGGCGTCGATGGTCCCGCTGGACGGATCCGGATGTCCTTGCACCAGCGCGTGATAGCGCTTGTCGACGGTGCGTTGTTTGAACGCCCGCTTGAGCACGGTGTAAGCCCGTTCGGACAGCGCCACCACCATCACCCCGGACGTGCCGACGTCGAGCCGATGCACAATCCCCTGCCGCTCGGGCACCCCCGAGGTGGTGATCCGGTAACCGGCGGCGGCCAGGCCACCGAGCACCGTGGGCCCGGTCCACCCCACCGAGGCGTGCGCGGCGACCGCCGCCGGCTTGTCCACCGCGACGAGGTCGTCGTCGGAGTACAGGATCGTCATGCCCTCGATGTCAACGGGCGTGTTCTGCAGCGGCGCGGGCGGCTCGGGCAGGCGCACCTGCAGCCAGGCGCCGCCGGTCAGCCGGTCGGACTTGCCGGCCTGCACGCCGTCGAGTTCCACGCCGCCGTCTTCTGCCAAGGCGGCCGCCGCGCTCCGCGACAACCCCAACAGCCGCGCCAGCCCGGCGTCCACGCGCATGCCCGCCAACCCCTCCGGGACGGGCATCGAGCGGTCACTCACCCGCGCGGTCTCCGCCGTCGCCCTTGCGCCGGCCAACGGAGTCGAAGTCGAACCCGAAGATCGAGAGCACCACCAGCAGGATGGCGCCGCCGACCACCGAGGGGTCGGCGACGTTGAACACCGGCCACCAGCCGACCGACAGGAAATCCACGACATGCCCGCGTAGCGGTCCGGGGGCGCGGAAGAAGCGATCGACCAGATTGCCCATCGCGCCGCCGAGGATCATGCCCAGGCCCACCGCCCACCAGGGCGACACCAGCCGCCGCCCCATCCAGAAGATGCCGACCACCACACCGGTCGCGATCAGCGTGAGCACCCAGGTGTAGCCGGTAGCCATCGAGAAGGCCGCGCCCGAATTGCGCACCAGGGTCCAGGTCACCGTGTCGCCGATGATCGGCACCGGCTGGCCGGGCGGCAGCAGTTTGACGGCGAGGACCTTGGTGACGACGTCGAGGATCAGGACTATCGCCGCGATCGACAGCAGCAGCCGCAACCGCCGTGGCGCACGTTCGGGTGCCGCGTCGGTTTCCGGCACCGCGTCCCGCTCGACCGGGGCGGCCGCACCAGCCTCTTGGGCTGAGGTCACCGGCTCAGTCGACTTCGTTGGTTCTTCAGGCACTTCCCCATCATCCCCTACTGCCCACGCAGGCTAGCCATGTTCGCGCAGCGCCGATGCGCAATGATGCCAGCATGGCCCGCCTCACCGTGATCGCCACCGGAGGCACGATATCGACCGGCACCGGCCCCGACGGCGTGCACCGGCCGTCCTACAGCGGGGCGGATCTGACGGCGTCCTTCCGTGACCAGCACGAGGTGGACGTCGTTGACCTGCTGGCGGTCGACAGTTCGGAGCTGACGCTGGCCGACTGGGACCGCATCGGCGATGCGGTGAGGGCCGCGGTCGACGGCGGCGCCGACGGTGTGGTGGTGCTTCATGGCACCGACACCATGGAGGAGAGCGTCCTGTGGCTCGATCTCACCTATGCGGGCCGGGCCCCGGTCGTGCTGACCGGCGCGATGCGCAGCGCCGACTCCCCCGACGCGGACGGTCCGGCGAATGTGCGCGACGCCATGGCGGTGGCGGCCAGTCCCGCCGCCAGGGACCTGGGCGTGGTGCTGTGCTTCGCCGGACGGGTGCTGCAACCGCTGGGCATGAGCAAGGTGGCCACCGAGGACCTGAGTGGCTTCACCGGTCAGCTGCTCGGCACCGTGGCCGACGGCGTGGCGCTGACCAGCCCGAAGACACGCCCGTACGTCGGCGACCTGCGGGCCGCCGCCGCGCCGCGCGTCGACATCGTCGCGGCGTACCTGGGCAGCGACACGGTGGCCCTCGATGCGTGCGTGGCCGCCGGGGCGCGGGGCGTGGTGCTCGAGGCGTTGGGCTCGGGAAACGCCGGGCCCGCCGTGGTCGACGGGGTGCGCCGGCACTGCGGCGACGGCATCGTCGTCGCGGTGTCCACCCGCGTCCCCGGCGGGCGGGTCGGCGCCAGCTACGGCCCCGGGCACGACATGGCCGCCGCCGGGGCGGTGATGGTGCCGCGGCTGCGACCGGCTCAGGCGCGCGTCTTGCTGATCGCCGCGCTGGCCGCGGAGCTACCGGTCGCCGACGTCGTCGCCCGGTGGGGCTGACAGCGCCTCGGCCTGCAGCCCGCCGGTGTAATCGGGCCAATCCAGTGAATCCACCGGGTTGGCGCGCACCAGGTCGCCGCCGTCGGCGGGAAACGTCCGGGCCGGGCCGGGACCGGAGCTGCGGGTCTCGAACCGCGCGGTGACCACACCGTGGCCCGCTCCCTGGACCCAGCCGTGCCCGAGCTCGCGGTGGGCCACGTCGTCGCCGATCCGCCAGCCGGCGTCCTCTCCGGCCTGGGCGCCGGGTCCAAACATTGCCTCGGTCGCGGTTTCGACCGACGATGAATCCGGTTGCGGCTCCGGCAGTTCCAGGTCCGGAAACAGCGATTCCTGACGCACGTCGCTCAGCCCCGAAAAGCCCACGCCGAGAAGGCGAATGGGCCCGATCTCGCGTGGATCCAGCAGCAGCCGGCGGGCCATGCCCGCCAGCGTGGCGACCTCGGTGGTGGCATAGGGCAGCGTCGCGGACCGGGTCAGCGTGCTCATGTCGGATTTCTTCAGCTTGACGGTGACGGTGCGCGCGCCGCGGCCGTCGCGCATCAACCGGTGATGGGCGTGCTCGGCGATCGGCTCGATGGCCTCACGCAACTGCTCCAGACTGGTCAGGTCTACGGCGAAGGTCGATTCCGAGCTGATCTGTTTGGCCTCGGCACGCTCGGCAACCGGGCGGTCGTCGATACCGCGGGCCAGCCGGTGCAGCGCCGGCCCGATCGTGGCGCCCAGAATGTTGGCCGCCTCGGGCTCGGTCAGCGCGGCCAGCTCGCCGATGGTCTCGATGCCGAGACGATGCAGCCTCTCCTCGGCGACCGGGCCGATCCCCCACAACCGGCGCACCGGCAACCCGCCCAGCAGCGGTCGTTCTTCGTCACGGCGCACCACCCGGATCCCATCCGGCTTGGCCAGTCCGGAGGCGATCTTGGCGATCTGCTTGCCCGAACCGGCGCCCACCGAGGCGATCAGGCCGGTGTCGTCGCGGACCCGTCGCCGCAGGCCTTCGCAGAACGCCGCCACGTCCTCGACGGGGGCACCGGCGAGTTGGGCGGGCTCGGCGAAACCCTCGTCGAAGGACAACTGCTCGACGACGGGCACCACGGCGCGAATGGTGTCGAAAACGCGCCGGCTGGCCAGCCCGTACACCACGCCACGCGGCGGCAGCACCACCGCGCTGACACCGACGAGCCGTCTTGCCTGATGCATGGGCATGGCAGAGCGAGCCCCGAACACGCGCGCCTCGTAGCTGGCCCCGGCCACCACCCCGCGCCCGCCCACACCGCCGACGAGCACCGGGCGCCCGCGCAACGTCGGGCGGGTGAGTTGCTCGACGGAGGCGAAGAACGCATCCATGTCCAGGTGCAGCACCCACCGCGACTCCACAGGCTCGATGCTAGGGCTCACATGACGGGCCAGTTGGACTAACGTTTTCGCCGTGGCCATGAACCTGGCGCACCGCCGGATCTGCAGCTCGAAGCGCTGGGCGAAGGCTGTCGAAAAGAATCTGCTCCCGTGGGCGCTCGCCGATGTGGACCTGGGCGACAACACGCTCGAGATCGGGCCCGGTTACGGCGCGATCCTGCGGGTCTTGGTCGACAAGACGCCACGGCTTACCTCGGTGGAGATCGACACGCCGATGGCCGAACGACTGCAGCGCCGCTACGGCGACCGGGCGCGCATCATCAACGGCGACGCCACCGCCACCGGCTTGCCGGCCGACGAGTTCAGCTCGGTGGTGTCGTTCACCATGCTGCATCACGTCCCGACCGCCGAGCTGCAGGACCGGTTGTTCGCCGAGGCGTTCCGGGTCCTTCGCCCCGGCGGCGTGTTCGCCGGCAGCGACAGCGTGAACTCGCTGCGGTTCCGGATCCTGCATTTCCGTGACACCTGCAACACGGTGTCCCCGGATACCCTGCCGGATCGATTGCGCGCGGCCGGGTTTGATCGCGTCGAGGTGGACGTTCGTGGAGGTCGGCTGCGCTGGCGCGCGGTCAAATGATGGGCGCCGAGCCCGGCGACGCGGCCGTCCCGCCCGGGGGTTCGCCGCCCTCGACGCGACGGGCGCGGCTGCGTCATCAATGGGACGAGCGACTGCAACCCGGGGAGCAAACGACGGTGCTGGCGTGGGCGTCGTTCACCCTCACCTTCGCCGGCCTGCGCGGCCTCACCCACTGGATTCGCGCCGGCCATGGACCCTCGGGTGGTGGTATATCCTTGGGCGGCACGCACTTCCACCACTACAACATCGGCATCGGAATGCTGGCGACGGTGGCCGGTGTGGGGCTGCGTGGAAGCGAGAAGCAACGGCGGCATCCCGCAGCGGCGGTGGCGTATGGCGCCGCGAACGCCATGATCGTCGACGAACTGGCGCTGCTATTAGACCTCAAGGACGTCTACTGGGCATCGGATGGTCGTAAGAGCGTCGATGTGGCGGTAGGGCTGATCGCCACCGGGGCGACGGTGGTGGCGGGCATGCCGTTCTGGCCGCATGCCCACCGGGCGCTGCGGTCTCGGAATTCCTCCGCGACACTGTAAGTGGCGACCGGTCTTCTCGAGAAACGTGTCGCCAGTTGCAATCTCGCTGTCACACTGGACAGCCGGCGGCGGCCAAAGCACGTCGCGTCCGGTCCACGACGACCTGGGGCCGATGGCGTAGTAGGTCGGCGCTGACCCGGACCAAGCGCCATCCCCGTCGCTCCAGTTCGGCGGTGCGATCGATATCGTCGGCGCGAATGCGCGGATCCATCCAATGCTGCGCGCCGTCGTATTCCACCCCGACGAGCCACTCCTTCCAGCCCATGTCGATCCTCGCCAACACCGCGCCCCAGACGTTGCGCACCTCGATTTGGGTCTGCGGCCTGGGCAGGCCGCCGCGCATCAGGACGAGCCTGGTCCTCGTCTCCTGCGGCGATTCGGCACCCGCGTCGATCAAGGGCAGCACGCGCCGCAACTGCTTCATGCCGCGGGCGCCACGGCGGGAGTGCACCAGTGGGTACACGTCTTTGGCGGTAACTCCGGTGGCTCGTGCCAGGGCATCGATCCGGATCACCGCGACCGTCAAGCCTGGCCGCCGCCCAAGGTCAAACGCCGTACGGGCGGGCGAGGTGACCGGCACGCCGTTGACCGCTACAATCTCACCCTCGGTCAAAGTTTCGTTGCGGGTGATGATCAACGACGGCGGACGGGTGCGGTCACATACCAATTCAGCAGGTGTGTGGGGATCGATCCACTCAGCGCCGAGAAGCGCTGCTGCGGAGCAACCTGCCACGACGGCTTCTTTCCCGGACCATAGCCACGCGGCGATCGCGCGATCCCGGGCAGTCAGCTCCCTGCCGCGCAGTTGGTACACGTTCCGGTAGATGCGGGTGCACGAGCCACGAAGCTCACGTTCCGTATACGCTCCTGCGCGGACGGCCTCGGTACCGATGAAGGGTTCTGCGCTCACGACAGCAGGGTGCCAGACGCCCCTGACATGTCACGAGACTGCAACTGCCGACAGCTCCACTTGGGAAATACGTCGTGGAATACAGTTTCGCGGGTAGTTAGGCCTTGGCGATGCTCACCCGCACGCCGTCACCGATCTCGGCACCGTCGACCGGATCGCCGAACTCGAAACTGGTGGCCAGGATTTCACCCGCGATGAGGTCGCGGTGGGCGCGCGCCCAGTCGGCGCGCTCCCCGGGCACCGCCATCACCACCGAAATCCGGTCGGAGACATCCAGACCCGTCGATTTGCGCAGCTCCTGCAGCTCGCGGATCCGGTCCTTGGCCCAGCCCTCGGCCTCGAGCTCGGGGGTCACCGTACCGTCCAGCACCACCAAGCCCGCCCCGTCGGGTAGTGCCGCGGTGAATTCCGGGTCGGCCGCGACCAGCCGTGAGCTGTATTCCTCGGGTTGCAGCACCGCGGGTCCGGCGGTCAGGGTGCCGTCCGGATTGACGACGCCCTGTCCCGCCTTGACGGCCTTGATAGCCGCCTGCACATCCTTGCCCAGCCGCGGCCCGGCCACCCGAGCGTTGACGGTGAGCTCGAAGCGCCCGTAGGCGTCGATCGCATCGGTCAGCTCGACGCTCTTGACGTTGAGTTCGTCGGCGATGAGGTCGACGAACGGCTCGAGGCGCCCTGGATTATCCACCGCCACCGTCAGTTTCGGCAGCGGCAGCCGCACCCGCAGCTTCTTGGCCTTCCGCAACGAGGACGCCGCCGAGCAGACCTCGCGCACCTGATCCATCGCAGCGACCAGGTCGGGGTCGGCGGGCAGCTCGCCGGCGTGCGGCCAATCGGTCAGGTGCACCGACCGTCCCCCGGTCAGGCCGCGCCAGACGATCTCGGTCACCGAGGGAAGCAGCGGCGCGGCCAGCCGCGCGGTCACCTCCAGCACCGTGTGCAGGGTGTCGATGGCGTCGACATCCTCCTCCCAAAACCGCGAACGCGACCGTCGCACATACCAGTTCGTCAGCGCCTCGGTGAACTGGCGCAGCTGCTCGCAGGCCCGCGAGATATCGCAGGTGTCCATCTCGTGGGTCAGGTCGTCGCGCAGTTCGGCGAGCTTGGCCAGGATGTAGCGGTCCAGCACCTGCGTCGAATCGGTGCGCCAGGTACCGACTTTGGGCGCATAGAGGGCCAGGAAGCTATAGGCGTTCCAGAACGGCAGGAGCACCTGGCGCACGCCCTCGCGGATGCCCTGCTCGGTGACGATGAGATTGCCCCCGCGCAGAATCGGCGAGGCCATCAGGAACCAGCGCATGGCGTCGGATCCGTCGCGGTCGAACACCTCGCTGACATCGGGATAGTTGCGCAGCGACTTGCTCATCTTCTGGCCATCAGAGCCCAGCACAATGCCGTGTGCCACGCAGGTTTTGAAGGCGGGACGGTCGAACAGCGCGGTGGCCAGCACGTGCAGCGTGTAAAACCAGCCGCGGGTCTGCCCGATGTACTCGACGATGAAGTCGCCCGGGTAATGACCGTCGAACCACTCCTCGTTCTCGAACGGGAAGTGCACCTGGGCGTACGGCATGGACCCCGAGTCGAACCAGACATCGAGCACGTCGGGGATGCGCCGCATCGTGCTGGCACCCGTCGGATCGTCGGGGTTGGGCCGGGTCAGCTCGTCGACGAAGGGCCGGTGCAGGTTGGTGGGCCGCACCCCGAAGTCGCGTTCGAGTTCGTCGAGGCTGCCGTAGACGTCGATCCGCGGGTATGCGGGGTCGTCGGACTTCCATACCGGAATCGGGCTGCCCCAGTAGCGGTTTCGTGAGATCGACCAGTCGCGGGCGCCCTGCAGCCATTTGCCGAACTGACCGTCCTTGACATGCTCGGGGTACCAGGTGATCTGCTGGTTGAGTTCGACCATGCGGTCCCGGAATTCGGTGACCGCGACGAACCACGACGACACCGCCCGATAGATCAGCGGATTGCGGCAGCGCCAGCAATGCGGGTAGGGGTGCTCGTAGGTTTCGTGGCGAAGCAGTACCGCACCGTTGGCCGCGACGGGACCGCTACCGTTTTTCAGGTCGCGGATGATGTGCGGGTTGGCGTCGAAAACGTGCTGTCCCTGGTAATCCGGGACCGCTGCGTCAAACCGGCCCTTGGAATCGACCGGCGTGACCGGGGCGATGCCGGCCTTGTCGGTGGTTGCCATGTCGTCCTCGCCGTAGGCCGGCGCCATGTGCACGATGCCGGTGCCGTCCTCGGTGGTGACGAAGTCGCCGGGCAGCACCTGAAATGCGTTCGCCGTATCCATGAAATACGCGAACGGCGGGAGGTAGCGGGTGCCGAGCAGGTCCGCGCCGAGATAACTGGCGAGGATCTCCGGTTCTTCACCCAACTCCCGGGCGTAAGCGGCCAGCCTCGGTTGCGCGAGGACGAAACGACGCCCGTCGGCTTTTACCTCGACGTAGGTCACGTCGGGGTTGACGGCGACGGCGAGGTTGGACGGCAGGGTCCACGGTGTCGTCGTCCACACCAGCAGGTGGGCCCCGTCCAACGGTCCGCCGACCACCTTGAACCCCACCGTAAGGGCGGGGTCCTGCCGGCTCTGGTACACGTCGTCGTCCATCCGCAATTCGTGGTTGGACAACGGCGTTTCGTCGCGCCAGCAGTACGGCAGCACCCGGTAGCCCTCGTAGACCAGCCCCTTGTCCCACAGCTGTTTGAACGCCCAGATCACCGACTCCATGTAGGGCAAATCCAGCGTCTTGTAGTCATTGTCGAAGTCGACCCAGCGCGCCTGGCGGGTGACGTAGGCCTGCCACTCGTCGGTGTAGCGCAGCACCGAGGCGCGGCAAGCCTCGTTGAACGCGGCGATGCCCATGTCGTCGATCTGCGATTTGTCGGTGATGCCCAGTTGGCGCTCGACCTCGAGTTCGGCCGGCAGGCCGTGGGTGTCCCAGCCGAAGCGGCGCTCCACCTTGTAGCCGCGCATGGTGCGGTAGCGCGGGACGATGTCCTTGACGTAGCCGGTGAGCAGGTGCCCGTAGTGCGGCAGCCCGTTGGCGAACGGCGGCCCGTCGTAGAACACGTATTCCGGTGCGCTGTCACGACGCGCGATGCTGGCGCGGAAGGTGTCGTCGCGAGCCCAATAGTCCAGCACCTGGAGCTCGAGCGCCGGGAAGTCGGGCGCCCCTGGCTTCGGGTACGCCTGGACGGAATCCGCGAGCTGAGCCTTTAGGTCGGCTTCGGGGCCGGATGTATCGGTCACTGTGCGCGTTGTCTCCTGTGCCACGGTGCAAACCGGGGACGACGACGCGCTGGCTGCGCGAGCGCCGCGGTACCACCCCGCTTGCCGCGCTCTCGCGTGGCCACTCGATCGCGGCTGTGACGGGCCTACCCGTTCGGTTCTACTGAGCCGCCGACGGCTGTTCTTCCGAAGGCTCCCCGGTGATGGCCGGATCGACGCCAGTAAGACGATTCTACGAAGACCCGCAAATACGTTTCTCGACGCCTCTCACGGTTGGGCCGTCAGGCCCGCACTTCGAGGACACCAGCTCGCCACAGCGCGGCGTACACGTGACGCAGCGGAACGCTCAGCAGGCGAGCCGCGCCGTCCACCAGCGGGTCGCCACCGGCGCCGAATCGGGGGGTGTCGCCACGGCGGCGGTCCTTGGCCACCGGAGCGGGAGCCGGAAACGTATCGGTGTCGCGCACCACGGTCAGCATGCGGGCGGGCGCTACGGTCGTTACTTCGTCGTAGAAAGCTGCGGTCATTTTCGCTCCTAGAGGGAGATCCGACGGGGACTCATTGGACAGACGTATGTGTCCCGTCCCGTGGCGGTTCCGATCTCAAAACGCTTGGCCGAGAACGACTCAGCGTTGCGAACGACTCAACCGAGAAGGTCGCGCCGGAGACCGGATCGGGACGAGACACCGTTCGGACTTCGGTCCGGACTATCGCTAGAACTCATGTGTCCCTCACCTCCTCGCGGTCACGACGCATGCGCGGGTCGCATGCAATCTATGCGCAGCAGAGGAACAGAATCCGACGACCGTCGGAGATCCGCACCCCTCTCGTCAGAGCTTCGGCACCACACGACGTGTCCTGGCCCAGAAACACAATCCGAGCCGGAAGCCACCTGGGCTCAACCCTTAAGCCGGGAGGAGCTGTCCTGACCCGGGGCGTCTTTCGACGTTCGGGGTCAGTGGCCTGTATTCGTGTAGACGCCTCACCTAACGAGGTGCTTACCGGACCGATAATGCACGACGGGTATGACGCGGTCAAATCCCCCGATAGCGTGTCGGAAGATCTGTACGCATTCGCCAGGGGTGCCCACAGCATTCGGCCAGGCCCACCGGGTTGACCTGGGCGTTTGCCGTACCAGTGGGCAGGGAAACGTCAGTGCGGCGCGGCTGGTCCGCGGGGCATCACGTCTCGACCAGGCCGTCGAGGCGGCCGATGGTGTCGATGAACTCGTCGACCATGTCGAGCACGACAGAGCGCGTCGGGCGGACCCGATCCAGCGAGCCCACCACCTGTCCGACAAAGTAGGTAGCCAGCTCACGCGCCTTGGCGCCCTGATGGGCGGCGGCTTGGTTGATGCGCACCTGCGGCTCGGTGATCAGCGCGGTCTGCAACGGCATGCCCAGCGGATCCGGGTTTTCCGGCCGCTCCCACTCGTCGGTCCAGGCCGTGCGCAGCATCCGCGCCGGCTTGCCCGTCATCGAGCGCGACCGCACAGTGTCCGACGAGGTGGCGGCCAGGAACTTCTCCTTGACCACGGGCACCGTCTCGGCCTCTTCGGTGGTCAGCCACACCGAGCCGCACCACACGCCCTCGGCGCCCAGAGCCAACGCCGCGGCGATCTGGCGGCCGCGGGCGATGCCGCCGGCGGCGAGGACGGGCACCGGCGCCACGGCATCGACGACCTCGGGCACCAAAACCATGGTTGCCACCTCGCCGGTATGACCGCCCGCCTCGGTGCCCTGCGCGACGATCAGGTCGACGCCGGCGGCGGCGTGGCGTTGCGCGTGCCGGGTGGTACCGGCCAGCGCGGCCACCACCACGTTCTGGTCGTGCGCCCGACGGACGAGGTCCGCCGGGGGCGGCCCGAGCGCGCTGGCGATCAGCCGGATGTTGTGGGAGAAGGCCACGTCGAGCAGCGGCTCGTACGCCTTGGGCGAGACGCTCAGACCGCCCAAGGAGCCGCGCGGCTCCTCGGCGGTCGCCGTGACGCCGTAGCGGGCCAGGAGGTCCTCGACGAACGCGCGATGCTCGTCGGGCAGCAGGGTGCGGGCCTTTGTGGTGTCGATGCCGCCCTGCTCGGCACCGACGTATTTGGGCGGCAGCAGTAGGTCGACCCCATAGGGTTTGCCCCCGGTCTGTTCCTCGATCCAGGTCAGCTCGCTCTGCAGCCGTCGGGGACTGTGCGCGGTCGCGCCCAGGACCCCGAAGCCGCCGGCGTTGGTCACAGCCGCCACCACGTCGCGGCAGTGGCTGAAGGCACAGATCGGGAATTCCACTCCGAGCATCTCGGCGACCCTGGTTCTCATTGCCCGACGCTAAGGAGCTACGGATTGATCTGTCAATCGATTGCGCCTACGCGGGCTGTCGACCGTCCGGCGGCCAACTGGACACGCCCTCTTCGAGCGGGACCCGGAGGCTATCCAAAATCGACGCAACCATTCGCCACGCGCCGATGGCGGTGACGAGCTCGATGAGAACCGTTGTGTCGCCCTCCAATTCACGCTCGCAGGCCGCCCAGCTCTCGGCGCTCACCGCACCGTCGCGCACCACGTCGTCGGTCGCGGCCAGCACAGCGCGCTCGGTGGGACCGAACCCGGCGTGGGTTTGCCAGTCGCGGACCCCGAGCAGGTCGGCGGGGGCCACGCCCAGCCCCGACGCGACCCGCCAGTGCTGTGTCCATTCGTAGTCGCACGCGGTGAGCCAGCCGATTCGCATGATCACCAACTCGCGCAACCGCGGGTCGAGCGCACCGTGCCACAGCATGGTGGCGAGCAGATCGTTGATCGCGCGCGCCAGCGGCGGATGGTTGAGAAGCACTTGGAAGATATGGAGTTCGGCCATGTAGTTGGGCACGGCAGCTTCGTCGGCGGCGGCTTTGGCCTCACCGGGCGGCAGTCCCGGGACACGGGCTGTGGTCATGGTCTGAGCATCCCACGCGTTCGGCGCAAACGCCGCCGACGCTCCCAGACGCTGGGCCGATGCCTAAGCGTCTAAGCGGGCGAACTGATTCTGCCGGTACTGCTCGACGCAGGCCGCTCGCCTGACCTTGCCGCTGGTGGTGATGGGGATCGAACCGGGAGCTACCACAACGAGGTCGGCCACACCCAAACCATGTGAATTGGAGATCGCCGAGGCGACTTCGCGTTTGACGGCCAACAGCTTTTCCGCCGCGACCTCTGCGCTATCGCCGTTCTTCTTGAACTCGATTATCGCGACGAGCTTTTCGGTCTCCTTGTCGGGGACCGCGATCGCCACGCAGCGGCCCCGCGTGATCTCCTGGATGGTCGCCTCGATGTCGTCGGGAGAGTGGTTGCGCCCGTAGACGATCAAAAGATCCTTGATGCGGCCCATGACGAACATCTCGCCATCCGAAATGAAACCCAGATCACCGGTCCGCAGCCACGGCCCCTCGGGGGTGCCCACCGATGGACTGACAAGTTTCGCGCGGAACGTTTTCTGCGTTTCATCGGGTTTGCCCCAGTAACCAGTCGCGACGTTGTCGCCGTGCACCCAGATCTCCCCGGTCGTTCCGTCCGAGCACTCGGTGCTGGTCTCGGGATCGACGATCCGCACCGTCGGCGACTGCGGCAGCTCATAGCCGACCAGCGGGGTGCCGGCGCTGGCACAACGCTCCGCACGGCCGGCGGACAACGCATCGGAGTCAAAGCGAGCGATCCGTGGGGGCTGACCCGACGCGCTGGTCGCCACGTACACGGTTGCCTCGGCCAGCCCATACGAGGGACGAATGGCCCTGTGGTCCAGATTGAACTCGGCGAACCGCTCGGTGAAACGCCGCACCGTCGCCGCATGGATGCGTTCGCTGCCACTGATGAACGCCAGAACGTCGCCGAGATCAAGCCCGGCCATGTCGTCGTCCGTGGTTTTTCGTACCGCCAGTTCGTAGGCAAAGTTCGGTCCTGCCGTGGCGGCGCGCCTATGGGTTGCCATCAGTTGCATCCAGCGTGCGGGGCGTTGGAGGAAAGCCACCGGGCTCATGAGAACGGCGTGCACCCCGCCGAGGATCGGCTTGCAGATTCCGGCCATCAGGCCCATGTCGTGATAGAACGGCAGCCACGACACGACGGTCATGTCCATGCCGGTATCGGCGAAGTAGGCCTGCACCCACTGTTGGAAGTTGGCCAGCACGTTTTCATACGAGATCATGACGCCGGCGGGCCGGCGCGTCGATCCGGACGTGTATTGCAGGTAGGCGGTATCGGACCGAGCGCTGCCGCCGTCCGAGGCTGCGTGCGAGTCCAGGTCCAGGGCGTCGATCTCGATGACCGACGGACGGGAATCACCGTTGCGCGACTGGACATACTCGCCGACATTGCCGACGACGGAGGACGTGGTGAGGATGACCGACGGCGACGTGTCCTGCAGGACCGAGTCGACCCGTTCGTCGTGGACGCCGCCCGTGGGAGCCGAAAGCGGCACAGCGATGAGCCCGGCCTGTAATGCGCCGATAAATGCGGCGATGTAGTCGAGCCCCTGGGGTGCCAAGATCACCGCCCGGTCACCGCTGGATGCGCTGCGGCTGAGTTCGTGTGCGACATTCGAAGTTCTGCGATACAGCTGCGACCAGGTCAGGGTTTCGGGGACTCCGGCCCAATCCTGCTCGTAATCGATGAACGTGAACGCTGGGTCGTTGGGCTGCAAACTTGCACGCTCACGCAGCACATCCGGAATGGACGTCTCAAACACGTGCCTGAGATTACCGGGGCCCTCGCCGCTGGATGTTCGAATAGGGCAGATTGGGTTAGCTGTGGCTCACCCGCCACCCGCTCGGGTTCGCAGGCATAGGCGATGCGCAGCGGCAGCTAGAGCTCAGCGGCCATTTTCGCTTCTTGCGCGCGCGCCACCTCCTGCGCGTTGTAACCGATGAGCAGCGCCACCGCGGCCAGCAGGACGACCACCCCGGCAAGCCACAGCAAGCCATAGGTATAGCCACGGTCGAGCGCATACAGCTGGGCGGCGGTCATGGACTTCGCCGGGCCGCTGACGCCGCCCAGGGACAGCGTGTGGGAGGTGATGGCGGCCTGGATCACGGACAGCACCACCGGACCGCCCAGGCCCTGCAACACCACAGCGATCGCCGAGGTGGGCCCGATGCGGTCGGCGCCTACGCTGGCTATCACCGATAGCGAAAGCGGCACGACGATCAGGGCGACGCCCACACCGGCGACGACGATCGGCAGCGCCAGGTCGGGAAAGTATGGGACGCCGCGGTGCAGCTTCGACGCGTACACCGCGCTGCCGAACATCAAGATGCTCCCGGCGATCACCACCAGCCGCGGCGGGAACGACGCCACCAGCCGCGAGGCCGCACCCAGCCCGACGGCCGCCGCCACGACGAACGGGATGAAGGCCAGGCCGGATTGAAGCGTGCTGTAGCCCATGATGTCCTGCACGTACACGGTGACCACGAGCATCAGCGACATGATCACCCCACCGGTCAAAAACAAGGCAGCGAACGTCGCCAGCCGATTGCGGTCGGCGAACAAGCTGAATGGCAGGACCGGGTTCTCCGCCCTGCGCTCGACCACGACGAATGCGGTGAAAGCCGCCAGAGCCACCACACCTGCCCCGATGGTGGAGCCCGACAGCACTCCCTCACCCGACTGCATCGAGAAGCCGAGGACCACCGCGGTGACGCCCAACGTGGCCAGCACAGCCCCGGTGGCGTCGAGCTTCATCCGCTCCTTCTGGGTTTCCCGAAGCGCAATGTGGGCCAGGTAGAGCGCCAGCAGCCCGATCGGAGCGGTCACGAAAACCGCCAGCCGCCAAGACACTTCGGTGATTATTCCGCCCACTACCAGGCCCAGCACCGAGCCGACGCTCCCCATCGCGGTGAATACCGCCATCGCGCCATTGCGTAGGCGGCCCTTCGGGAATGTCGTCGCTACCAGGGCCAAACACGTCGGCGCGAGGATCGCGATAGATACGCCTTTGAGCATCCGCGCCACAACGAGGCTGCCTTCATCCCAGGCGATCGCGGACATCACCGACGCGACGGTGGAGAGCACCGTGCCGATGACGAAGGCGCGTTTGCGGCCGATCGTGTCACCGAGACGACCGCCCACCAATATCAATCCGTTGCAGGCCAACAGGGTGGCGAACACTACCCAATTTCGCCCAGCGCTCGACAGGTTCAGCTCATTCTGGATCCTGGGCAGCGCCACAATCCCGATCGTGAGCTCTATCGACGCCATCAGCTCCGCGCTGCCGAGCGCGATGATCGCGGCGATGAATCGTCCCCGAGACAGTCCGGCCGGCGGATACGCTTCCTGCGCAATAGCGTGGCAACTATGGGCGGCGTCGAGGCCGCTGATCCTGCGAGTTATGTCGTCTAGCGAGATCGTGCCGGCTCTGGGCCGATGGGAACCCCCCGCCATAGCGGGCTAGGGTACAGCAAACGCGCAACGCGCAGACACCGTTCGGTAAATCGCCGCGCTCAACGCCTTTGCTGGTGAGGCCAGGCAACTGGCGGGCCAATCGCGAAGCCGGACGAGACGGCTTTGCGGCTTGGCCCGGCCACTCACCCTTTGCCCAATCGCGCACAACCTTTGGATAGCCGACTGTAGTGTCAGCCCTGCGCTGTTGTTGTGGCCGCTGACAATCGGCGGTGCGCTGGGAGCGGCGGCTTTTCGGCGCCGCGGTGTGCGCGCTGTTAGCGTGGTGCACCGGACGGAGGGTAGGGAAAATTTTTGAAGACCATTCCTAAGATGTTGGTATTCGGCCTGATTGAGCCGGGCATGTTTGGCTTGATCCTCTTTTTGTCGGCATTCACGCTGCATTACTGGCAAGCGTGGGTGTTTCTCGCGGTGTATGCCGTTTCGGCATGGATTCCCAGCATCTACGTGTTGCGAACGAATCCCGTTGCGCTGCAGCGGCGAATGCGTGGGGGGCCAGCAGCGGAGTCGCGAACGGTCCAGAAGTTCGTGATGGGTGGCATATGGATGTCGCTGACGGCGACGCTTGTGGTCAGCGCCCTCGACCATCGCTTTGGGTGGTCGGCGGTACCCACGGCGGTCTGCTTGGTCGGTGATGTGCTGGTCGCCGCCGGACTTGGCGTGGTGATGTTGGTGGTGATTCAAAACAGCTATGCGGCCGCGACCGTGCGAGTGGAAGAAGGCCAGAAGCTCACCTCGACTGGTCTGTATGGGCTCGTGCGCCATCCGATGTACACCGGCAATGTGATCATGATGGTCGGCGTCCCCCTCGCGCTCGGTTCCTACTGGGGCCTCATCTTCGTCATACCGCACCTGATCGTGCTCGCCGTGCGAATCCGCGACGAGGAAAGACTTCTCGAGGAACAGTTGGATGGATACCGCGAGTACAGGCAGAAAGTTCGCTATCGCGTAGTGCCACTCATGTGGTAGCCGCCGTCCGGGGCCAGATTGGGCCGACGTCTTAGCGGTCGCCAGTATGGCTACCGTCGCGGACTTCGTTTACCGAACCGGCATGACTGCCCAAGCGCCGGCTCAAAGCTCGCACCGACGGCGCCTCGAACAAGGTACGCAGCGAAACGCCGCCGTCGAATACCGCGTTGATTGCAGCAACCACCTTCAAAGCCGACAGCGAATCACCACCCAGGTCGAAGAACGACTCGTCGGCCCCGAAGCCGTCTACCCGCAGCACCGCGGTGTAAATGTCGGCCAGCATCTGCTCGACCACGGTCGCCGGCGCGCGATGACCATCACCGTTGTCGCGCCTGTCGGGTTCGGCCACCGTCGCGCTCGCCGACCGGGCACCCGCTACATGGTGGCCCCGGCCGTCCTCCAGTAGACCCGTCGACACCAACGGCCGCACCGGATCGGAGGCCATGGCCACCAGAATTCGCTGCAGTCGTTCGATTAGCGCCTCGATGCCGGCAATGCCGAACACGTCGCTGCGGAATTGAACGCGCAGGTCCAGTTCGCGGCCCGGGCCGGCCTGGACCGTCAGCGGATAGTGATAGTAATCGCGGAAATCGGCGACGGTCAACTGCTGCTCGCCCCATGATGCCGTGGTGGCGTTCGGGTAGTTCTCGTACACGAAAACGGTGTCGAAGAGTTGTTGGTGACCGGTGATCCGGTGAATGTCGCTAAGCCCCAGGTGCTGGTGATCGAGGGTGTTGTTGTGCGCGCTCTGCAGCTGATCCAGCAGGTTTGCGGTGGTGGTCTCCGCCGTGATGTGGACCCGCACCGGCACCGTGTTGACCAACAGGCCCACTATCGACTCCGCGCCGGCCACTTCCGCCGGACGACCCGAAACCACCGTGCCGAACACCACGTCGCGCTGGCCGGTCATCCACATCAGCAGCTGCGCCCACGCGCCTTGCAGCAACGAGCCGACAGTTGTGTGGTGCGAACGCGCGAGCTCGTTGAGCGCCTGCGTGGTCTCCTCGGGGACCTTGAACGACGCAACGCCTCGCGGTCCCAAACCCAATCGATCGGGCGGGCCCACAAGTGTGGGTTCCTTGAAACCGGCGAGGACCTCACGCCAGGCCTCCTGCGCGGCGGCACTGTCCCGATCGGCCAGCCACGTACAAAACCTGCTAAACGCAACCGGCGCCGGTAGGCGCTGGCCGTGATAGCTGGCGAAGATCTCTCCCAGCAGGATCGGCATCGACCAGCCATCCAGCACGATGTGGTGGTTGGTCAGCACAAACCGGTGTTGGTCTGCCCCGGTGCGGACCAGAGCGGCGCGCACGGCCGGCTGGTCAGCCAAGTCGCATACCGCGGCGCGCTCGGTCGCACACACTCGCTGGACGTGCTCATCGACGTCGGCATCGCCCTCGAGCTCGACGTAGCGCCACGGCACGACGGGATCAGCCGGGATGATCTGGACGGGTTGGTCGAACTGTTCGCTGAATCGGGCCGCTAGGTTCGGATGCCGGGTGACGACCGCGTGTACCGCCTGGCGTAACCGGCTGCGGTCGAGCGGGCCGGTCACCGAGACGTCGAGTTGCACTGCGTACACATCGTCGTCGCTGTCCTGAGCCGCTCTGGCATGAAAGAGCAGTCCGCGTTGCAGCGGCGTCAGGGGCAGAACGTCAGCGATACGGTATTGCGCCTGCAGCGTGTCGATCTGCTGCTGAGTCAGTCGGGCAGACGGGATGTCGGAAGGTGTCAGCCCGCCCCCGCCGCGGCTCACATGGGCGCAGATACCGGTCAAAGCGTCGAACCACAACTGGCCGAGGCGGCTGATTTGTTCGCGATCCAATGCGGAGGGTGCCCACGTCCAATTCGCGTGCAGGCGCGGGCCAACGTCGGTTTCTTCGGTGGCGGCATTGAGCTCCAGCGCGTGCGGCAACGCCATGGGCACCGCCACAGCCGCCCGAGTCAATGACAGACCGTCGTGACTGATTTGCCACAGATCAGTCGAATCCCCACCCACGGCACCGCCTAGGCGCCCCAGATAATTGAAGCCGATCGGCGGGTCGGACCCGACCAGGCCGACATCGGTGTTCAGGTAACGCAGCAGCCCGTAGCTCAGGGGGTCGGGGAGGGCGCGCAACTGTTCCTTGGCACTCTTGATCACCGCTCCCAGTGCAGCCTCGCCCGCCACCACCTGCGCCCACGACAAGTCGTCGACTGCGAGGGACACCGGGTAGATGGCCGTGAACCACCCGACGGTCCGCGACAGGTCCACATCCGGCATCAGTTCTTCGTGACGACCGTGGCCTTCCACGTCGATGCCGATCGGCGCGGCTCGGGTTCCCACAAACTCCGCCAATGCCAACGCGAACGCAATCAACAAAATGTCTTGCACCCCGGCATGAAATGCCTTGGGCACTTCGCCAAGCAGCATGCCGGAAGTCTGTACATCGAGTTCCATCGATAGGTGTCCAGCGGTGACGAAGGTATCGACCGTAGGTTGGGAAGACGGCAACGCGGCCGGGGTCGCCAATACTTGCTGCCACGCCCCGGCCGCGTCGACTGTGCGAGGGTGGCGCGAGTGCGCGGCGAGCATTGCCGACCACCGGGCAAACGACGTCCCGGTCGCCGGGAGATCTATCGGCTGCCCGCTGTGATGCTGTGCCCAAGCGATATTGAGGTCCTCCAGCAATATCCGCCACGACACCCCATCGACGGCCAAATGGTGAATGATCAACGCCAGCTGGCCGGTGCGCGTCGCCCATAGCGCGCTGAGCATCGCTCCGGCTCCGGGGTCCAACCGGGAGCGCGCCGCGAGCAACGCCTCCTCCGACAACTCGTCCACTGATTGCAGGCACCTACGGGCATCGACCGAACTGGGGTCGGGCACCTTTTGCGACCATACGCCTGCGCCGTCGTCGACACGCAGCCGCAACATGGCGTGCCTATCGAGCAAGGCCTGCAACACCACCAACACGTCGGCTTCGGTCACACGCGATGGAGCCTGCACCACCACGGTCTGGTTGAACTGATCGACAGCGCCGTCCAGTCGCTGCAGCCAGTGCATGATCGGGGTGGCTATCACGGGCCCGAGGCCCTCATCGACCGTCCTGTCAACGTCGTCGACCACCGTGGCCACCCGCGCCAGACCAGCCACGGTCTGCTCGACGAAAATGTCGCGCGGTCGGCACAACACACCGGCTGCCCGGGCCCGCGCCACCACCTGCATCGACAAAATGCTGTCTCCGCCCAGCCCGAAGAACGAGTCGTCGACGCCGACCCGTTCCAGCCCCAGGATTTCGGCGTAGATGTCGGCCAGGATTTCTTCTATGGCGGTCGCCGGCGCCCGGTAATGGTCCCCATCTTGGTACTCCGGCTCTGGGAGGGCCCGGATATCCAGTTTGCCGTTCGAAGTCAAAGGTAGGGCGTCGACCGCGACTACCGCGGCCGGGACCATGTACGCCGGGAGCCGCTCGGCCAGCTGTGCGCGCAGCCCGGCGGGATCTACGGTACCGGTGGCGTAGCCCACCAGCCGCTTGTCGCCGGGTCGATCCTCGCGCGCGATGACTACCGCCTGCTGCACGCCGTCCAGCCCGGACATTGCCGCCGTTATGTCACCCAACTCGATGCGATAGCCGCGGATCTTGACCTGATCATCGGAACGCCCCAGGTATCGCAACTGGCCGTCGGTCCCCCACGACACGACATCCCCGGTGCGGTACATCCGGATTCCGGGCGCTCCCGCGCCGCCGAACGGACACGCCACGAATCGCGACGCGGTCAGTCCCGCCCGGCCGACGTACCCCTGGGCGAGCCCCGCGCCGGCAACATACAACTCGCCGACCACACCGGCCGGCACCGGTCGCAGCCAATCGTCTAACACAAAAAAACCGAGGTGGGCCAGCGGTATTCCGATAGGACTGGCGGCGCTGGCCGCGTCGGTGTCGACGATCTCCCGAAATGACGCATGCACCGTCGTCTCGGTTATGCCGTACATGTTGATCAGGCGGGGCGATCCCGGATGGCGGTCCAACCAGGGCCCAAGCCGCGGGGGTTCCAGCGCCTCACCGCCGAATACCACCGTCTCGAGCTTGAGCTGATCCCCCAACTCCGGTGCGTGCGCGTCGGCCGCTTGCAGCGCATAAAACGCCGAAGGCGTCTGGCTTAACACGCTGACCTGTTCACGGACCAGCAACGCGTGCAACTCCTCCGAGGACCGGACGACGGATTCGGGCACTATCACCAGCCGGCCACCATGCAGTAGCGCACCCCACATCTCCCACACCGAGAAATCGAAGGCCAATGAATGGCACTGGGACCACACCTGCCCGGTCAATTCGAGGTCAGCGTTCAGCGACTCCAATAGTTGAGTCACGTTCCGATGGGTGACCGCCACCCCTTTGGGGACGCCGGTTGTGCCCGAGGTGTAGATCAGGTAGGCAACATCATCGGCGGCCGGCGCCGGCAACGCGGTGCTGGGCTGGGTATCGATCCGCGCGTCATTAACGTCGATGACCGGCAGGTCATGTTTGTGCAGCCGCTCGGCCAACCCGCTGGTGGTGACCGCCACGACCGGCTTCGCATCTCCGAGCATGAACTCGGCTCTGGTGTTCGGCATCGCCGCATCGATCGGTAGGTAGGCCGCTCCGGTCTTGAGCACCGCCAAGATCGCCACGATCGCCTCGGCCGACCGGGAAAACAGCAACGCCACCCGCTGACCCGGCCCGGCACCATGACCGGCTAACAGGTGCGCCAACCGGTTCGCGGCCTCATCCAGCTCGCGGTATGTCAGCGACTGGCCCTCAAAACTAACCGCCACCGCCTCTGGAGCCCGCGCGACCTGCGCAGCAAACAACGCCGGAATCGACACCGCCGAAACCGCGCGCCGGCCCAGCGCAGCCCGATTACCCCACCCTGCCAGTTGGGCAAGCTCACCGGCATCGAGCACATCCACCGTCGAAAGTCGCCGGGTCGGGTCGGCGGTCATTGCCAGCACAACCCGCTGCAACCGCTTGATCAACACCTCAATGCTGGCCGCATCGAACACGTCGGTGCGAAACTCCACCTGCCCGCTGATCCCGGCAGGATCACCGGCCTCGGTCCAACGCTCGGCCAACGACAACGTCAAATCCATACGCGCGGTGTGGGTATCCGCCGCTAACGGCGTAACCGCCAAATCTCCCAAGGTCACCCCGCCGGCCGGATCGCGGTCCTGCCAGTTCTGCCAGGCCAACATCACCTGAACCAGCGGATGATGCGTCAACGATCGCGCCGGATTCAGGCGCTCCACCAGCACCTCAAACGGCACATCCTGATGCTCGTAGGCAGCCAGACTGCGCTGACGCACCTGAGCCAGCACCTCAGCAACGGGGGGATCCCCCGCAACATCGACCCGCAGCACCAAGGTATTGACGAAAAAACCCACCAACTCGTCTAGCGCGGCATCACGCCGCCCAGCGATCGGGAAACCCACCGCCACGTCAGCGCTCGCGCTGAGTTTCGCCAACAACACCGCCAACGCGGCCTGCACCACCATGAAACTGGTCGCATTGTGCTCACCGGCCATCTGGCGGATCAAATGCTGCAATTCCGCGGGCCACTCCACCGCCATGGTGACCCCGCGGTAGTCGGCGACCGGCGGATACGGCCGATCGGTAGGCAACTGCAGCCGCTCGGGCATCCCAGCCAGCACGTCTTCCCAGTAGGCCAGCTGTGCGCCGATGCGGCTGCCGCTGTCGTCGAGCTCGCCGAACTGCGCACGCTGCCACAGCGTGTAATCGACATACTGCACCGCCAACGGCGCCCAGTCAGGAGCCTGCCCCATCGACCGGCCGGCATACGCCACACCCAAATCCCGCACCAGCGGAGTCACCGACAACCCATCCGCAGCGATATGGTGCACCACAGTCACCAGCACATGCTCATCCTCGGCAACCCGGAAAAGCTGCGCCCGCAATGGGATCTCACTGGCCAGATCGAACGCATAGCACGCCGCGGCGCCGATCGCCCCCTCCAACCGGGCGGCCGACCAGCCGGTGGCATCCACAACCTGCCAACCGAAATCGATTCGCTCAGGGTCCGTAACCACCAGCTGTTGGGGAATGCCATCGAGCGCGACGAACAGGGTGCGCAGGCTTTCATGGCGGTCCACCACGTCAGCCAGTGCCGCACCCAACGCCTCGTCGTCCAGCGATCCGCGCAGCCGCAACGCCACCGCCATGTTGTAGACCGGTGACGGCCCATGCAGCTGATCCAGGAACCACAACCGGTTCTGGGCAAAGGAGAGTGGAACCACCGCCGGCCGCTCACCGGCCACCAACGGCTCCAACCCCCCACCACCAGCACCGATACGGGTCGCCAACCGTGCGACCGTGGGCGCCTCGAACAAAGCGCGCACCGCGAGTTCGGAATCCAAAGCGGTGTTGACCGCGGCGATGACGCGCATCGCCGTTAACGAATCCCCACCCAGATCGAAGAACGATTCATCCGCGCCAACCCGCTCGAGTCCGAGCACTTGGGCATAGATGCCGGCCAGGATGTCCTCGACGGGGCTGGATGGGGCGCGGTAGTGATCCGAGTCCTGGTAAGCCGGTGCCGGCAGGGCGCGTGTATCGAGCTTGCCGTTGGAAGTCAACGGCAACGCGTCGATCACGATCACCGCGGCCGGGACCATGTAGGCGGGCAGGCGCTCTGCCAGCGCAGCGCGAATCTCGTCCGAATCTGCGGTTCCAGTGACATAACCGACCAGGCGCTTGTCACCCGGGCGGTCTTCGCGTGCGATCACCGCCGCCTGGCGCACGCCGTCCAGCCCGGCCAGCGCCGCGCGCACTTCCCCGACTTCGATGCGATACCCGCGGATCTTGACCTGCTCATCGACACGACCGAGATACTGCAATTGCCCATCAGAGCGCCACCGCACTCGATCCCCGGTGCGATACATGCGTATACCCGGCGCTGCCGCTCCGCCGAACGGACACGCCACAAACCGGGACGCCGTCAGAGCCGACCGGCCGACATAACCACATCCGACACCGGCACCGGCCACATAGAGCTCCCCGACAACGCCGATCGGCGCCGGCCGCAGCGACCCATCAAGCACGAACAACGCGGCCCCGGGTACCGGCGAGCCGATCGGCACCACTCCCGGCCCCGGAGTCAGCGGGGCGCTGATCGCCACACACATCGTGGTCTCGGTCGGGCCGTAAGCGTTGATCAGCACCCGTCCCGGCGCCCACCGCTCCACCACCTCGGGCGGACATGCCTCGCCGGCCATCACCAACGCCGTTGACTTCAATCTCTCCGGGGAGAGCGTTCCTACGGCCGACGGAGTCTGCGTGAACACGCTGACCTGCTCCGCAGCCAACAACTCCTGAAAGTCTTCCGGTGAACTCACTACAGACTCAGGCACCACCACTGAGCGCCCGCCGCGCAGTAACGCACCCAATATCTCCCACGCCGAAACATCGAACGCCAGCGAATGACACAACGGCCAAACCCCCTGCGCCGGCAGGCCCGCGTCCAGAGAACTCAGCAGGCTGGTCACGTTCTGGTGGGTGATGGCGACGCCTTTCGGGATACCGGTAGTACCCGAGGTGTAGATCAGGTAAGCGATGTCGTCTGGCGCCGGCGCCGGTAATGCGGTGCTGGGTTGAAGATCGGCCGGTGCGTCGTTTATGTCGATGACCGGCAGGCCGAATCCGTCCAGCCGTGACCGTAGGTCGGTCGTGGTGATGGCGGCGATCGGAGCAGCGTCTTGAATGACGAACTCAACCCGTGCCGCCGGCACCATCGGGTCAATGGGCACATACGCCGCGCCGGTCTTCAAAACCGCCAGAATCGAAACGACCGCTTCAGCCGACCGGGAAAACAGCAGCGCCACATTCTGTCCCGGACCCACGCCGAAACCCAGCAGCAGATGTGCCAACCGGTTAGTGGCCTCGTCAAGCTCGCGGTAGGTCATGGACCCACCCTGGAATGACAGCGCGACTGACTCCGGGGCGCTGTCCACATGTGCGGCAAACATTTCCGGGATAGACGACGCGGCGGTCGGGGGTTGGCTGAGCACCGAGCGGTTGCCCCACCGGGCCAACTGAGCTTGCTCATCTTCGTCGAGCAGATCGATTGACGACAATCGCTGCTTCGGACGGCCGGTCACGACTCCTCTTCCAGATCGGCCGTAATTGCCACCACTACCCGGCGCAACCGCTCGGTCAGCGCCTCCACGGTTTCCGTGTCGAAGATGTCGGTCCGAAATTCCACTTCCCCGCCGATCCCGGCGGGCTCACCAGCATCGGTCCAGCGCTCAATGAGCGAGAAAACCAGATCCATACGGGCGGTGTGGGTTTCGAGGGGCATATGGGTGACCCGCAGATCACCCAGGGTCAATGCGGCGGCGAGGTTATTGTCCTGCCCGACGAGATTCTGCCAAGTCAACGCCACTTGTACCAACGGGTGATGGGCGAGGTTTCGCGACGGATTGAGCCGCTCAACAAGCACATCGAAAGGCACATCCTGATGCTCGTAGGCGGCCAGGCTGCGCTCTCGCACCTGGTCGAGCAACTCGGCGACAGTGGGGTCACCGGCGACGTCAACCCGCAGCACCAAGGTATTGACGAAGAACCCGACCAGTTCGTTGAGGGCGGGATCGGGGCGTCCGGCGATGGGGAAACCTATCGCCACATCGCTACTCCCGCTCATCCTGGACAGCAGCACCGCCAAGGCCGCCTGGACAACCATGAAACTGGTCGCCTTATGCTCTCGGGCCACCCTGCGCACCCGCGCCTGCAGGTCGGCGGGCCAGTCCACGAGCACAGTGGCGCCCCGCTGATCGGCGACCGCCGGGTAGGGCCGATCGGTGGGTAGCTGCAGCTGCTCGGGCATCCCGGCCAGGGCATCCTGCCAGTAGCTCAGCTGTGCGGCGATGCGACTGTTCCTATCGGCCAGATCGCCCAGCCGCGCGCGCTGCCACAGCGTGTAATCGACGTACTGAACCGGCAACGGCGACCAATCAGGAGCCCTATCCACACACCGATCGGCGTAGGCCACACCCAGATCACGCACCAGCACGTTCACCGACCACCCGTCGGAGGCGATATGGTGCAGCACGGCCACCAGCACATGTTCATCGTCGGTGACCCGGAAAAGGGTTGCCCGCAACGGGATTTCGGTCGTCAGATCAAAGGTGTGACGGGCTGCCGCGCCGACGGCCTCCTCAAGCCGCGCCGCCGACCATTCGCTGGCATCTATGATCTGCCAACCGAAATCGATCCGCTCAACCGGCAGTATCACCTGCTGAGGGATCCCGTCGGCCGCCACAAACAGCGTCCGCAGACTCTCGTGACGGCCCACCACGTCGGCCAGTGCCTCACCCAACGCCTCGGCTTCCAATCGCCCACCGAGCCGCAACGCCACCGCCATGTTGTAGATCGGCGACGGCCCCTGCAACTGCTCCAGGAACCACAACCGGGATTGGGCAAACGACAGCGGCACCACCGCGGGCCGCTCACCGGCTACCAACGGCTCCAGCCCATCGTCATCGCTACCAATACGGGGTGCCAGCTGGGCGACCGTGGGCGCCTCGAACAACGCGCGCACCGAGACGCCGGCATCCAACGACTGGTTCACCGAGGCGATCACCCGCATCGCCAACAACGAATCACCACCCAGGTCGAAGAACGATTCGTCGACGCCGACGCGCTCCAACCCGAGCACCTGAGCAAAGATACCCGCAAGAATGTCCTCGACAGCGCTGGCGGGGGCCCGATAACCTCCCGCATCTTGATATTCCGGTTCCGGCAGGGCCCGCTTGTCGAGCTTGCCGTTGACCGTCAGCGGTATTGCGTCGACCGCGACTATCGCGGCCGGGACCATGTAGGCCGGAAGCCGCTCCGCCAGCTGCACCCGTAGCCCGGCGGGGTCTGCTGTACCGGTGACGTAGCCCACCAGCCGCTTGTCGCCGGGTCGATCCTCGCGCGCGATGACTACCGCCTGCTGCACCCCGTCCAAATCGGTCAGCGCGGCTTGGACTTCACCGAGCTCGATGCGATAGCCGCGGATCTTAACCTGGTCATCGGAACGCCCAACGTACTGCAACTGCCCGTCGGGGCCCCATGACACGAGATCCCCGGTGCGATACATCCGTGCTCCGGGCACCCCGGGGCCGCCGAACGGACACGCCACAAACCGCGATGCCGTCAAACCGGCCCGGCGCACGTAGCCGTACCCCGCCCCCGAACCGGCCACATACAACTCGCCGACCACACCGGGCGGTACCGGACGCAGCCAGCGGTCCAGCACGAAGAAGGAAAGGTGCGCCAACGGCGCCCCGACCGGGCTCGCACTCTTAACGGTGTCGCTGTCGACGATCTCGCGAAACGAGGCGTGCACCGTCGTCTCGGTGGTGCCGTACATATTGATCAACCGGGGTACTCCCGGGTGGCGGTCCAGCCACGGCGCAAGGCGTTGTGGTTCCAGGGCTTCACCAGCGAATATCACGGTCTCGAGCTTGAGCTGATCCCCCAACTCAGGTGCGTGCACGTCGGCGGCTTGCAGCGCATAGAACGCCGAGGGGGTCTGGCTCAACATGCTGACCTGTTCACGTACCAGCAGCGCGTGGAAATCTTCGGACGAGCGAGCCAACGACTCGGGCACTATCACCAGTCGCCCACCATGCAGCAGCGCGCCCCAGATCTCACACACCGAGACGTCGAAGGCCAGGGAATGCCACTGGGACCATACCTGCCCGGCTAGCTCCAGGCTGTCGTCCATGGACTCCAACAGCTGGATCACGTTGTGGTGGGTGATCGCGACGCCCTTGGGGATGCCGGTGGTGCCCGAGGTGTAGATCAGGTAGGCAACATCGTCGGCGGCCGGTCCGGGCGAGGCAATGCTGGGTTGGCTTTCGATCCGCGGGTCGTCGACATCGATGACCAGGAGGCCATGACTATTCAGCCGGTCGACCAGTGCACTGGTGGTGACCGCAGCGATCGGCTTCGCATCACCGAGCACGAACTCAGCCCGCGCTGCCGGTACCGCCGGGTCGATCGGCACGTACGCCGCCCCGGTCTTGAGCACCGCGAGGATGGCCACGATCGCCTCGGTCGAGCGAGACAACAGCAACGCCACCCGCTGACCCGGTCCCGCACCATGGCCGGCCAACAGATGCGCCAACCGGTTGGCGGCCGCATCGAGCTCGCGATAACTCATCGAGCCGCCGTCGAACGTCAGCGCCACCGCATCCGGCGCCCGGGCCACCTGCGCGGCGAACACCGCCGGAATCGACAGCCCCAAGGGCGCGGGATGAGCCAACGCCGCCCGATTCCCCCAACCCTCCAACTGGGCAAGTTCACCAGCGCCCAACACATCGACCGAGGACAGCCGCCGCGCCGGATCGACGGTCATCGCCAGCACCAGCCGCTGCAACCGCTCGATCAACACCTCAATGGTGGCCGCATCGAACACATCGGTGCGAAACTCCACCTCCCCACCAATCCCGGCGGGCTCACCGGCATCGGTCCAACGCTCAGCCAACGACCACGTCAAATCCATACGCGCAGTGTGGGTATCGGCCCGCATCGGCGTGACTTGCATGTCGCCCAACATCGTCCCGGCGGCATCGGCGTCCTGCCAGTTCTGCCACGCCAACATCACCTGAACCAACGGATGATGCGTCAACGACCGCGCCGGATTAAGCCGCTCCACCAGCACCTCAAACGGCACATCCTGATGCTCGTAGGCAGCCAGACTGCGCTGACGCACCTGAGCCAGCAAGTCCGCAACGGTCGGATCGGCGGCCAAATCCACCCGCAACACCAACGTGTTGACGAAAAATCCCACCAACTCATCCAGCGCAGGATCACGCCGCCCAGCTATCGGGAATCCAACCGCCACATCAACGCTGCTACTGAGCTTCGACAACAACACCGCCAACGCGGCCTGCACCACCATGAAACTGGTCGCATTGTGCTCACCGGCCACCTGACGCACGCGAGCCTGCAACTCAGCCGGCCACTCCACGGCCACCGTGGCGCCGCGATAATCCGCCACCGGCGGATAGGGCCGATCGGTCGGCAACTGCACCCGCTCGGGCATCCCGGCCAACACATCTTCCCAATAGGCCAACTGCCCAGCGATACGGCTGTCGCTGTCGTCGAGCTCGCCGAACTGCGCGCGCTGCCACAGCGTGTAGTCGACATACTGCACCGCCAACGGCGCCCAATCAGGAGCCTGCCCCACCGACCGGCCGGCATACGCCACGCCCAAATCCCGCATCAGCGGGCCTACCGAGGCGCCATCGGCAGCGATGTGGTGCACCACTGCCACCAGCACGTGTTCGTCCTCGGCAAGCCTGAAAAGCTGCGCTTGCAATGGGATCTCACTGGCCAGATCGAACGCATAACGCGCCGCGGCGCCGATCGCCTCCTCCAACCGGTCAACCGACCAACCGACGGCATCCACAACCTGCCAACCGAAATCGGCCCGGTCAGTCGGAATGACTACCTGCTGAGCCGTTCCCTCCAAGGCGGCGAACAGGGTGCGCAGGCTCTCGTGTCGATCCACCACATCGGCCAGCGCTGAACCCAACGCCTCGGCGTCCAGCGGTCCGCGCAGCCGCAACGCCACCGCCATGTTGTAGACCGGTGACGGGCCATGCAGCTGATCCAGGAACCACAACCGGTTCTGGGCAAACGACAGCGGAATTACCGCCGGCCGCTCGCCGGCCACCAACGGCTCCAGCCCACCACCACCAGCACCGACGCGGAGCGCCAATTGGGCGACCGTGGGCGCCTCGAACAGGGTGCGTACCGCCAGGCCGGCGCGCAAGGCCTTGTTGGCTGCGGCGATGACCCGCATGGCCGACAGCGAGTCCCCACCCAGATCAAAGAATGAGTCGTCGACGCCCACCCGATCGAGCCCCAACACTTGGGCATAAATGCCGGCCAGAATTTCTTCGACTGCGCCGGATGGCGCGCGGTAGTGCTGGCCGTCCTGATAGTCAGGCGCCGGCAAGGCACGGACGTCGAGTTTGCCATTGGCGGTCAACGGCAAAGCGTCGATCGTCAACACCGCGGCGGGCACCATATACGGCGGTAACCGATCCGAAAGTTGTTCGCGCAGCATGCTCGGGTCCGCGGTCCCGGTGATGTAACCCACCAGACGCTTGTCGCCGGGACGGTCCTCGCGCGCAATCACCGCCGCGTCATCCACCCCGTCCAGCCCGGCCAGCGCCGTCCGCACATCACCAAGCTCGATGCGATACCCGCGGATCTTGACCTGCTCATCGGCGCGACCCAGATACTGCAACTGCCCGTCTGCGCTCCAGCGCACCAAGTCCCCGGTGCGATACATCCGCACACCGACGCCGCCGAACGGACATGCCACAAACCGCGACGCCGTCAACCCCGCCCGACGCACATAGCCATAGCTCACGCCGCGACCTGCCGCATACAACTCACCGACCACACCGACGGGCACCGGACGCAACCATTGGTCCAAAACAAACAAGGCCGCCCCGGGCACCGGCGAACCAATCGGCGGCACTCCCGACCCCGCCCTCAACGGGGCACTGAACGTCAAAACCATCGTCGTCTCGGTAGGACCGTAGGCATTGAGCATCACCCGTCCCGGAGCCCAGCGGTCCACCACCTCGGCCGGACACGCCTCACCGGCGACAGCCAATGTCATCTGATCCAAACCCTGCGGCGACAACGTCGCCACCGCAGACGGGGTCCACGCAAGAAAACTGGTTCGTTCCTCGACCAACAAGGAGTGGAAGTCTTCGGGGGCCGCCGCCACCGATTCTGGCACCACCAGCACCCGCCCGCCGTGCAGTAGCGGACCCCACACCTCCCAGACCGAGGTGTCAAAACCATAGGAATTGCACTGGGTCCAGGTCCCCGGCGGCACATAAGCGTCCGTCTCAGTCAGGAGCTGGGTCACGTTGCCATGGGTGACGGCCACCCCTTTGGGCAGGCCGGTAGTACCCGAGGTGTAAATAACGTAGGCGATGTCATCCACAGCGGGCTCGGGCAACGCCGTGCTGGGTTGAGCATCGACGACGGGGTCGTTCACATCGATGACCGGCAGCCCGTGCCGCTCGAGCCGGGAGCGTAGGTCGGCGCCGGTAACGGCGACGACAGGGCCAGCATCGGCCAGCATGAAACTGATCCGCTCGTCGGGATGCCCAGGGTCGATCGGCACATAGGCCGCCCCGGTCTTGAGCACCGCGGCAATGGAAACGATCGCCTCGGCCGACCGGGAAAACAGCAGGGCCACCGACTCATCGGGTCCAGCACCCTGAGCCGCCAGCAAATGCGCCAACCGGTTAGCGGCCTCATCGAGCTCGCGATAGGTCATGGAGCGGCCGTCGAACGTGAGCGCCACCGCATCCGGGGTGCGCGCAACCTGCGCGGCAAACGCCCCCGGGATCGACACCGGCGACGTTGCCGGCCGGTCTAACGCGTCCCGATTGCCTAGGTCAAACAGCTGAGCCTCTTCGGCAAAATCGAGCAGATCGATCGAGGACAATCGCCGTTTCGAGTCGGTGGTCAGTGCGACGAGCACCCGCCGCAACCGCTCGATCAGCCTCTCGATGCTCGCTGCATCGAAAATATCGGTGCGGAACTCCACCTCCCCGCCGATCCCGGCCGGCTCACCCGCATCGGTCCACCGTTCGGCGAGCGAAAACGCGAGATCCATGCGAGCAGTGCGGGTCTCCGCCGGCAGCGGAGTGACCTGCAAATCGCCCAGTTTCAATTTCGCGGGCTGCTGGTTCTGCCAGGCCAACAACACCTGGACCAGTGGGTGATGGGCGCGGCTCCGGGCCGGGTTGAGGCGCTCCACCAGCACCTCGAAGGGCACATCTTGATGCTCATAGGCGGCGAGACTGCGCCCTCGCACCTGGGCCAGCAAGTCGGCAACAGTGGGATCACCGGCCAGGTCAACCCGCAGGACCAAGGTGTTGACGAAAGACCCGACCAGCTCATCCAGTGCGGCATCGCGGCGTCCCGCAATGGGAAATCCGACCGCTACATCGGTGCTGGCGGCGAGCGTGGACAGCAACACCGCCAGGCCGGCCTGGACCACCATGAAGCTGGTCGCGTTGTGCTCACGCGCCAATTCCCGCACCCTCGATTGCAGCTCGGCGGGCCAGTTCACCGCCACTGTGGCGCCGTTGTAACCCCCAACCGGGGGGTAGGGCCGGTCGGTGGGAAGCTGCAGCTGTTCTGGCATTCCGGCCAGGGCGTCTTTCCAGTAGGCCAGCTGGATGCTGACGCGGCTGTCCACGTCTTCTAGCTCACCTAGCTGCGCGCGTTGCCACAGCGTGTAGTCGACGTACTGGACCGGCAATGGCGACCAATCAGGAGCCTGCCCGACGCTGCGGCTGGCATACGCCACACCAAGCTGGCGTACCAGCGGGGCCACCGACCAGCCGTCAGCGGCGATGTGGTGCACCGCGGCCGCCAGCACATGCTCGTCGTCGGCAACTCGGAAAAGCCTTGCCTGCAAAGGGATTTCGGTCGCCAAGTCAAACTTGTGGCGGGCCACGGCGCCGACGGCCTCGCGTAGCCGGTCTGTAGACCAGCCGCTGGCATCAATGACCTGCCAACCGAAATCGCTCCGCTCAGCCGGCAGTATGACCTGCTGGGCGATGCCGTCTGCCGCCACAAACAGCGTCCGCAGACTTTCATGGCGGGCCACCACATCGGCCAGTGCCGAGCCCAACGCCTCAGGATTCAAGGGCCCATCGAGCCGCAATGCCATCGCCATGTTGTAAACGGCCGACGGCCCCTGCAACTGATCCAAGAACCACAACCTGGATTGGGCAAACGACAGCGGAACCACCGCCGGCCGCTCGCCGGCCACCAACGGCTCCAGCCCGTTCCCGCCTCCGCCGATATGGGGCACCAATTGAGCGACCGTCGGCGCCTCGAACAAAGCACGGACCGAAACCCCGGCGCGCAGCGACTTGTTGATCGAGGCGACCGCCCGCATCGCCAACAACGAATCTCCACCGAGGTCGAAGAAGGACTCCTCGACGCCCACCCGCTCCAAACCGAGCACCTGCGCATAAATGCTGGCCACGATCTCTTCGGTGGGGGTGCTCGGAGCCCGATAGCCAGCCCCATCCTGGTACTCCGGCGCCGGAAGGCTTCGCTTGTCAAGCTTGCCGTTGACGGTCAAGGGCAAGGCTTCCAACACGACCACCGCGCTGGGCACCATATACGGCGGCAGCTGCTGAGCCAGTGCGGTCCGCGCGGTGCTTGGGTCGATAGTCCCGGTCACATAACCCACCAGACGTTTGTCGCCGGGGCGATCCTCGCGCGCGATCACTACCGCCTGCTGCACCCCGTCCAAACCGGACAGTGCGGCTTGGACTTCACCGAGCTCGATGCGATAGCCGCGGATCTTGACCTGGTCATCGGCGCGGCCCAGATACTCCAGCTGTCCGTCAGCGCTCCACCGCACCAGATCCCCGGTGCGATACATCCGTGCTCCGGGCGCCTCGGCGCCGCCGAACGGACACGCCACAAACCGCGATGCCGTCAAACCGGCCCGGCGCACGTAGCCGTACCCCGCCCCCGAACCGGCCACATACAACTCGCCGACCACACCGGGCGGCACCGGACGCAGCCAGCCGTCCAGCACGAAGAAGGAAAGGTGCGCCAACGGCGCCCCGACCGGGCTCGCACTTTTCACGGTGTCGCTGTCGACGATCTCGCGAAACGAGGCATGCACCGTCGTCTCGGTGGTGCCGTACATATTGATCAGTCGCGGTAATCCCGGGTGTTGCTGCAGCCACTTCCCAACACGTTGGGGGTCGAGCGCTTCACCGGCGAATACCACACTCTGCAGCGCGAGCCCTCGCTCGGGTTCCCGTGATTGAGCGTCGACGGATTGCAGCGCATAAAACGCCGAGGGCGTTTGGCTGAGCACGCTGACCTGTTCACGCACCAGCAACGCATGGAATTCCTCCGGCGAGCGCGCCAACGACTCAGGCACTACCACCAGCCGCCCACCATGCAGCAGCGCGCCCCACATCTCCCACACCGAGACGTCGAAGGCCAGAGAATGCCACTGGGACCACACCTGACCGGCGAGCTCCATATCTTTGCCCGCCGCGTCCAGCAGTTGGATGACATTGTGGTGGTTGATCGCCACGCCCTTGGGCACACCGGTGGTGCCCGAGGTGTAGATCAGGTAGGCGACGTCATCGGCGGCCGGCGCCGGCAGCGCGGTGCTCGGTTGCGTCTCGATGCGTGGATCGTCGACGTCGATGACCAGCACGTCATGCCCATCCAGCCGGTCGAGAAGTGCATTGCTCGTGACCGCAGCGATCGGCTTCGCATCACCGAGCACGAACTCAGCCCGCGCCGGCGGCACCGCCGGGTCGATCGGCACGTACGCCGCCCCGGTCTTGAGCACGGCCAGGATCGCCATGATCGACTCGGCCGACCGTGACAACAACAACGCCACCCGCTGACCCGGCCCCGCACCATGACCGGCCAACAGGTGCGCCAACCGGTTCGCGGCCTCATCCAGCTCGCGGTATGTCAGCGATCGGCCCTCAAAACTAACCGCCACCGCCTCCGGAGCCCGCGCCACCTGCGCAGCAAACAACGCCGGAATCGAAACCTCCGACACCGCGCGCCGCCTCAGCGCCGCCCGGTTGCCCCAGCCCTCCAATCGGACAAGCTCACCGGCATCCAGCACATCCAGCGATGAAAGCCGCCGACCCGGATCGGTGGCCATCGCAGCTAATATCCGCTGCAACCGCTCGATCAACACCTCAATGCTGGCCGCGTCAAACACATTTGTGTCGAATTCGAGCCGCAGGCCTAACTCGGCCCCTGGCAGGACTTGGATCGCCAGCGGATAGTGGTTGTATTCGCGATTGCTGAACTCGGTGATGGCCAACCCGTCGGCGCCCGACAACGCGGTGGTGTCGATCGGATAGTTCTCGAATGCGAACAGCGTGTCGAACAACTGGTCGTGGCCGGTGATGCGGTGAATCTCGCGCAGCGCCAAATGCTGGTGCTCCAGCGTGTTGAGGTGATCGCTTTGCAGTTGATCGAGCAGGTCCGCCGTGGTGGTTGTCGGCGTGATGCGAGCCCGTGCGGGGACGGTGTTGATCAACAACCCCACCATCGAGTCCACGCCGACGACCTCGGCAGGCCGACCTGAGACCGTGACGCCGAACACCACATCTCCCTGGCCGGTCAGCAAGCACAGCAACTGCGACCAAGCGCCCTGTAACACGGTGTTGACCGTGGTATGGCAAGAGCGCGCGAGTTCGCCGAGCGCCCGGGTGGTGTCCGCGGAAAGCCGAAACGACGCGACGTCTCGCTCGCCAACCTTCAATCGGTCGGGCGGGCCGACCAACGTCGGGTGCTCGAACCCTGCGAGAACCTGATGCCAGGCTGCCCGGGCGGCCTCGAGGTCCCGATCGGCCAGCCAGCTGACAAAACTTCGATAAGGGGTCGCCGCGGGGAGAAACTGCCCGTAGTAGCTCGCGAATATTTCCCCGACCAGGATCGGGAGGGACCAGCCGTCCACCACGATGTGGTGGATTGTCAACACAATCCGATGCCGATCTTCGGCGACGCGTATCAGGGCCGCCCGGAAGGCGGGCTGGTTGGCGAGGTCGCAGACGGCGGCGCGCTCTGCAAGGCAGACTTTCTGAGCCTGGTCTTCGACATCAACGTTGATGTCGCCCGACAGTTCGACATACCGCCAGGGCACTGCGGGGTCCGCCGGAATGATCTGCATCGGCTTGTCGAACTGGTCGGAGAAGCGGGCCATCAAATTGGGATGCCGGTTCAGCATTACGTGCACCGCGTCGCACAGGCGTTGCCGATCAAGCGGCCCGACCACCGTGATATCCAGCTGCACCGCGTAAAGGTCGTCGCTGCCCACCGCTGTGCTGGTGTGAAAAAGCAGCCCCTCCTGCAGCGGTGTCAGCGGCAGGACGTCAGCAATCCGCATATTGTCGCTGGAGCTCGTCGATCTGCTGCTGGCTGAGACCGGCAAGAGCGATATCCGAGGGCGTCAACCCGCCCCCGCCCCGCCGGACATGCGCACAAATGCCGGTCAAGGCGTCGAACCACAAACGGCTTAGCCGGCTGACCTGCGCGCGTTCCAGCGCCGAGGACGCCCAGGTCCAGCTGGCGTGCAGATGCGGGCCGGTATCGGTGTCCACGGTGCCCGCGTTGAGCTCCACAGTGTGCAGCAGTGGCATCGGCACCCCGGCGGATGCGGCGGTCAACGACAAACCTTCTTCGCTGATGCGCCACACATCGCCTGATGACGAAGATAAAGCAGGCCCGCCCAGCCGTCCCAAATAGTTGAACCCAATCGGAGAATCGAACCCGGTCAGGTCAACATCGGCATTCAGATAGCGCAGCACGCCGTAAGTCAGCGGATCAGGGAGGGCGCGCAGCTGTTCTTTGGCGGCTTTGATCGCCTCTCCGAGGGCGTTTTCGCCGGCTCGCACCTGCGCCCAGCTCACCTCACCGATCGTCAACGACACCGGGTATTTCGCCGTGAACCACCCCACAGTGCGGGAAAGGTCAACGTCGGCGGCCAGCTCTCCATGTCGCCCGTGCCCCTCGACGTCGATGCCCACAGGGGCGCCATGGGTGCCCAAAAATTCCGTCAACGCCAACCCGAACGCGATCAACAAAATTTCGTCCACCTCGGCGCGAAATGCCGCAGGCACCTCGGCGAGCAACGTCCGGGTCGTGTCAACGTCCAGCTCCATCGATAGGTGGCCTGCGGTGGCAAACGTATCCACCCCAGGCTGCACTGCCGGCAACGCCGCTGAAACGGCCGCCACCTCACGCCACGCCTCGGCCTGATTCAATACCTCCGCGGCGCCGGCATACTCAACCAGCACCGACGCCCACCGCGCAAACGACGTGCCTCCGGCCGGCAACGCCACCGGCTGGCCGCCGTGAAGCTGCGCCCATGCGGTATTGAGATCCTCCAGCAGTATCCGCCAAGACACCGCGTCGACCGCGAGATGGTGAATGATCAATGCCAACTGACCTGTTGACGCTTCCCACACCGCACTGAGCATCGCCCCGGCGGCTGGATTCAGCCGCGACCGCGCCTTCACCATAGCCTCGTGGGACAGCACATCCACCGATTGCACGCATTCGCCGGCATCCACGGACCCAGGCTCAGGCACCTGTAAAGACCAGCCGCCGGAACCATCGTCGTCGACACGCAGCCGCAACATCGGATGGCTATCCAGCAGGGCTTGCAACACCACCACTACGTCGGTTTCGGTGACTCGCGCGGGAGCCTGCACCACCATCGTCTGATTGAACTGCTCGACTGGACCATCAATGTCCTGCAACCAGCGCATGATCGGGGTGGCCAATACCGGGCCTACGCCGTCATCCGCTACGCCGTCCTCGCTGCCCACGGCCACCACGGCAACTCGAGCTAGCCGGGCCACCGTCTGCTCCACGAAGATGTCTCGCGGCCGGCACAAGACGCCAGCGGCACGGGCCCGGGCCACTACCTTCATCGCCAGCAGCGAATCCCCACCCAGGTCGAAGAACGAGTCGTCAACGCCGATGCGCTCGACACCGAGTGTCTGAGCGTAGACAGCGGCCAGAATCTCTTCGGTGTGGTTGTCGGGAGCGCGGTACCCACCGGTGTCTTGGTACTCGGGCGCGGGCAACGCCCGTTTATCGAGTTTGCCGTTGACGGTCAATGGCAGCGATTCCACCGCGACTAGAGCCGCCGGGACCATATACGCGGGCAGCCGTTGAGCCAATACGGCGCGCGCCGCACCAGGGTCCGCTGCGCCGGTGAGGTAGCCCACCAGGCGCTTGTCGCCGGGACGGTCCTCGCGGGCGATCACCACCGCCTGCTGGACCCCCTCCACCGCGGCAAGAGCTGCCTGCACCTCACCGAGCTCGATGCGATGTCCACGAATCTTGACCTGCTCGTCGGCGCGCCCGAGGTATTGCAGCTGCCCGTCGGGGCGCCAACACACCAGATCTCCCGTGCGATACATCCGCGCACCTGAGCCACCGAAAGGGCTTGCGACAAACCGCGATGCGGTCAACCCGCCCCGACGCCAGTAGCCACAGCCCACCCCGGCACCGGCAACGTAGAGTTCGCCGACGACCCCGGTCGGCACCGGCCGCAGCCACCCATCTAGCACAAACAACGCCGCCGTCGGCAACGGGGACCCGATCGGCACCACGCCCGACCCGGGTGTCAAGGGCGCACTGATAGCCACCCACATCGTCGTCTCGGTCGGGCCATATTCATTGATCATCACCCGCCGCGGCGCCCACCGATCCATCACCTCGGCAGGGCACGCCTCGCCGCCGACCAGCAGGGCCACCGACTCCAAACCCTCGGGCGACAGCGCCCCGACCGCTGACGGGGTTTGGCTAAGTACGTTGACCCGCTCAGCCACCAGCAAGTCGTGAAAATCCTCCGGCGAGGCGGCCACCGCCTCAGGTACCACCACCAGCCGCCCGCCGCGCAGGAGCGCGCCGAAGATCTCCCAGCCCGAAATGTCGAAGCTATACGAATGCCACTGCGACCACACCCGCTCGGGCCCGGGCGGCAGGCCCGCGTCATCGAGCGAGAAGGCCAACTGGGTGACGTTGCGATGAGTAATGGCCACCCCTTTGGGCACACCCGTGGTGCCCGAGGTGAAGATGATGTAGGCAAGATCATCCGCGGTCGGCCCAGGCAACGCGGTCAAGGGGTGGGTGTCCGCGGCGGTTTCGTTGACATCGATGACCGCGAGGTCACACCCATTCAGTCGATCGGCCAGCTCTGTGGTGGTGACCGCGGCGATCGGTGCAGCGTCGCCGAGCATGAACTCCACCCGGGACCTCGGATGCGCCGGATCAATCGGCAGGTACGCCGCCCCTGTCTTCAGCACCGCCAACATCGCGATGATTGCCTCGGCCGAGCGGAAAAACAGCAACGCCACGCACTGCCCCGGACCTGCTCCCTGAGCGGTGAGCAGATGGGCCAATCGATTAGCCGCTTCATCGAGTTCGTGGTAGGTCCATGATCGCTGCCCACAGACCAACGCCACCGCGTCGGGCGCGTGGGCCACCTGCGCGCCGAACACCGCGGGAATCGACACCGCGGGTACCGCCGGCTCGGTCAAGACCGCCTCGTTACCCCACGCGCCCAAGCGAGCCCGTTCGACCTCGTCGACCAGATCCACTGACGACAGCAGCCGACCCGCGTCAGCAGCCATCGCCACGAACACCCGCTCCAACCGCTTCGCCAGATCGCGCAAATCGCAGTTCGGAAGCAATTGCCCCGCACCAGGAGTGCTGAGGAACAGGTGATCATCGTCGCGGAAGAAAGTTAGCCTGAACTGATCCCCGAGACCATCATGGGTGAGGGTCGCCGTCACCGCAGAACCAGCAAGATCCGCCAGGTGCGTTGTGGGAATGAAGTTGACCGCGACCCGGTCCGGCCCCTCGCCGGAGCCGCGCAAATGGGCCGAATTCTCGAGAGAGTGCACCGGGAATCGCTGATGTTGCAACGCTTCCCGGATTCGCGTGTCGACGTGCTCACAAAAGCTGGCGACCGTCGAACCCGGCGCCGCTTTCAACACCAATGGCACCACCCCGGAAGTCATCCCGGGCACCGTCTTTGACTCCTGACGCACACGCCTGCTCACCGGAAAATCGAATACGACTTCCGAACTCTCGACGTCACACCCACCGACCAGCAACGCGCACGCCGCCGTGATCACCGACGATCGACGCATGCCAAGCGTCTTCGCCAACTTGTCGATCCCGGCGACGGCGAGGGAGTCCAACTGAACAGGCACGGACGATCCATCGCCCTGATTTCCATTCGCGGTGTCCGCGAGCCGATAGCGCGGTTCACCTTGCCGCGGCAGGTTCCTGGTCCAGTACTCCTGATCGTCAAGGTAATCGGGGGACGCTTCGTATTCCAACTCGCAATCAATCAGATCACGCAGCGACCCGAAGTAAGTGGGAGCAATAGCCTCACCAGAAGCAATAGCGCTATAGGTGGTAGCTATTCGGTGGAGGACTAGAGCGAGGCCAATTCCATCGGTGACTATGTGATGGCAGCACACAAAGAAATAAAATTCATCTACGCGTGTCTGCAATAAGGCGAATTTAAACAGCGGGCCACTGAGCGGCATCGCCGTTCGCTGAATCGACGATGCGAGCCGATAAGCGTCCTGTTCGGGATTCGGCGATCCCATGAGGTCATAGCGTGCGAGCTCAACGTGCGGGTCAGGAACGATCGTCTGAATAACCTGGCCATCGACCTGGAAAAAGGCGGCTCGCAGTGGCTCGGCCTCACGCACCACACGACGAATCGCCGACTCAAACAAATCGGTGTCGATCGGACCCGCGATCCGCACAAACACACCCAGTTGCCACCTGGCGCCGAAGCGACCTGTCTCCTCGGCAAGCCAGATGTCCAGCTGACCCCTTGTCAGCGGAAGTGACTGGTCATCAGGTCCCATACGACTCCCCCAAAACCCACGGTCTAGTTGTCAGAGGCCCGGTCCGCCGCCAGCCTGTCGCGCAGACTCTTGGGCCGTATATCGGGCCAGTTCTGTTCGATGTAGTCCAGACACGCAGCGCGGTCGGCCTCGCCGTACACCACCCGCCAGCCGGCGGGGACGTCGGCGAAGGTTGGCCACAAGCTGTGCTGCTCCTCGTCGTTAACCAAGACGAAAAAGCTGCCACTTTCGTCGTCGAACGGATTGACACTCACGATTCTCCATACCTCTAGTCAACGTGGGCGAAACTCCTTTGAAAACGGTACTGGAGGCCACCTGGCCTGTCCGGTGTTTCGGCAAAGTTCCTGGTGCTAGCGAAGGTGATGCCTGACACAGCTCTGACCCCTGCGCTGCGAGGGGTTTGGCAACGACAGCTCTCGGTTTCGTGACATGCCAACGGGCTTGGCTGCGTGCCGATCCGAGAGCTGGCGGACGCGGACTGCAACGAGTTCGGCTTCGTTGTTCGTAGTCTACGAACCGCCTCGGGTGCCGCCGCTCGCTCAACGGCGGCTTCCGATCGCTTATACGAGTGTTCCCAATGAGAACGCCCCCGTCAACTTACACGGGCCCCGCGATGGTATTTCATTGGCATTGCGCTTGGCGCCATTGTTAAGCGGTAGTGAATTCTTGGTGGTCAAACGCGATGTTGGGGCCGTTCACGCCAATAGGCGACCATCCCAGTTGCGGTAAGAAACTGTAATAAACGCGACATCGAATCGTGGTTGTGCAATCCACCTTTGCGTGTATGTCCGACGTTTAGTTGACAACGTCGAGGCAGTCTTTTCCGAGGAGATTGCGCGGTCCCACCCAGATTTCGTGCAGCGGTGTGGCGGACGACGTCCGCCACTAAGGCCGTTGAGCTAAAGCGCCCCTCGCCCCGGTTCTGAAGGATTCACACGTGCCGTGGACTGCCTCGATAGGTGGTCTTACCCGGTTCAGCCGACACGGCGCGGCCGCGCGAAGTCTTCCACCAGATCAGCCGCGGCCGCCACGCTTTCGGCGGGATCCGTCATCCGTGCGGCAAGCTCGCGCGCCCGCGCGACGTAGTCCTGGTCGAGAATGGTGCGGAGGTCCGTGACCAGCGATTCGCGAGTAGTACGCGAGAAGCGACGGGTGGTGCCGACCATCAGTCTTCTGATCTGAGTTCCCCAGAGTGTCTGATTGACGTCCATCGAAAGGATCAACGTGGGCACTCCGGCGCGAAGGCCTACGGCCGTCGTGCCCGCGCCACCGTGGTGCACGACCGCGCGGCAAGCGGGAAAGATGGCGGCGAAATTCACCGCACCCACCACCTTGACATGCTCGAAATGCGGGAGATCACTGAAGTCACTCCAGCCCGAGCAAACCAATGCCCGCTCACCCAGCTGCGCGCAAGCCGCACTGATCATGGCAAGCGTGTCGGCCGGCGAGGTGATCGGCATGCTGCCGAAGCCAAAGAAGATCGGGGGTCGTCCCGCGGCAATCCACGACCCGACTTCTTCGTCGGCATCCGTCGGCGTCTCCATCGTCAGCGCGCCGACAAACGGCCGGCGGCCGTGGTATTTCACCCATTCGGCTGCCAGCTCGGGAAAGCACACCTCGTCGTAGGCCTGGATTTCCAGCGATCCGCGTTCAGCGATCCGTCGCGGTGCGGGGCGCGTTGCCCTTGGCAGACCGAGATGACGGCGCTGTTCGTTTTCGACCTTTCTCTCCACAAACCAATCCAGCCAGTCGAATGCCCTCATCGCCGAGCGGGCCAACGGCGCCGGCAAGAATGGCACGAACTGGCCGTTGGGCCGCACCGGGACGTAGTGCAGCGTGGCCAACGGAATGCCGTAGTGCTCGGCCACGTTGGCGGCAGGACGCTCGAAAGCCAACCCGGTGAATAGCAGGTCGGCCCCCTGAGTCAGCGACGTGAGGGTCGCGCTCATGTCCATCCAGCACTGGGTTACCGGCTCCCGGAGTTCGGCCCACAACCTACGCAGATCTCGAACCCTCCAGATATTGCCGAAAAAAGACATCCAGAAGTCGCGATAGGCTCCTAGCAAAACCCGTGTCTCCAGCCCGTAAGCGATCGCGTCAAGCCCAGCCGACTCCGCGAAGCGAACCAGGTCAGGCGCGACTGCCATGCGCACTTCGTGCCCGCGGCGCAGCAACTCACGGCCAAGGGCGGCGCAGGGCTCGACGTCGCCACGAGTTCCATAGCTCGCCAGCACAACCTTCATCGCGGAATCAGCCTTTCACCCATCGTGCGGCGCCCTGCGCCAACTCGCCCGCAGGAAAGATCCGGGCTAGACGTCCCAGGAATAGCGCGGACGTTTGTGCACAAAGATTTCGTCAAAGAAAAGTAGACCGGCATACTCGAAGCCCGATGTTGTCAGCAAGTCATAGACTTTAGAGAACTCATGATTGTGCTCTATGCTTATGACATTTACCTGCACCCTATCGAAGTCAATACCCCGCAGAACTTCGAGTTCGGCACCTTCGACATCGATTGAGAGGTAATCCACGGTTTTCACGCCGCACTCCTTGAGTACGGTATCGATACGATGGCAAGGCACGGTTTCTACAGTTCGCTCGAGTTTCATGGCCTTACCTATCCATTCCACCCACCGAACTTGATTCATGTGTTCGGGTATTCCCCCCAGCATGGTTCCCCCGTGGCTTGAGTCGAATATCATCGACAGCAAACTCCCCGGTGGACGCGACTTAGCCTTACCCTGCCCATCTTTCGACAATCCGAGGAAGGAAATCTGGCCGTCTTCATCGTACGCACACCCCTGGATCAAGCGACAGGAGCGATTCGCTTTCAGCGTCTCAAATGTCGCCGGATTGGGCTCGAATGCAATACCGCGCCATTGCAAATGTTTCTCGAAGTAGAACGTATTGCTGCCTACGACTCCGTCGTATGCGCCGACATCAATAAAAAAGCCGGGCCCTCGATTGTTGAAGAACCATCGATTCAGAAATAAGTCCTGGCCGATTTGGCTTTGGTAGCCCTGCTTCAGCCGCTCGGGAGAAAAGGTGTCCCGGTAGATCTCTTTCGCGGTCAGCTCGGGGTCGTGATTCCGAAATAGGTAGCCCATTGCGCGGCCAGTGGGTCCAGACGTCATCGTGTGGTCTATGGTTCGTCCCAGAAAATATATCTCGACCGTTGAAATAACGTCCCGGATCAGCGGGAGCCGAGCTATATAGACGATTGCCCCGAGTGCGATTTGGTGAAAAAGCCGCGGCGCCTTATTGAGATAAGCTAACATTCGCCGCGCGGCTCCGTTCGGAGGGCGGTTGAGGTTGTGGCAGGGCCGGCGAGCACGCGTTCGGGCCCGTCGAACCGACGCCGCGCCCGGCGCGATGTCAGCCGCCTACCCGTCCGGGTGCGCCCGCCTGGCAAAGTGTGTCCTGTCACCATCCCCCGCTCGCTGTTTGTCGTCTGACACATAGTGCCGCCATCCGAAAGATGTTGTGTCCGATTCACAAAGTTAGCAGCGTTTCGCGGAGTCGCGCGCCGCGCGGGCCGGAGCCCCGGAGTTGCTCAGGTGTCGCTAGGAGAATTTTCGGCTCGGGGTTCAACTGCCGGCGAGCCATTGAAGCGTCGCGTCATCAAGCTTCAACGACAGCGCGCTGACGTTGTCGGCGAATTTCTCAGCCGTCGTGCAGCCGACCACGGCAAATGCCTCAAGGGGGTGGCAGAGTACGTACGCCAGTGCGACCTGGGCCACGGTGACCTGGCGGTCTCGCGCGACTGCGGTTGCGCGCCTTAGCCTTTCGACGTTCGACTCGGTGCCGAAGTAAGATTCGCTCCAGCGGCTCACCCGGTTGCCGCCGGGGTGCTTCGGATCGTAGTGTTCGGAGAAGAAACCGCGGGCGAGGCTGGACCATGCGAACACCGAAAGCCCCTGCGTCGAATACCATTCTCGTGCGCCGCGCTGCTCATCCCCTCCGAGCGTCACAGCGCCGGGCCAGGGAGGTCTTTTCCACTCAGCAAGGCTGAATTGGACGCTCGACGCGCTGAATGGGTGCAGCCCGCTGCCCGCGGCGAACGCGCTGGCGACGGCGATTCGTTCGTGAGACCAGTTCGACGCGCCTATCGCTTGGATCTTGCCCTCGCCAATGTGAGTGTTGAGGCGTTCCATGATCGGCTCGACCTGCGCGCAGGGGTGGTCGTAGTGCAGCAGGTACAGGTCGATGTAATCAGTGCCGAGCGCCTTGAGGGATGCGTGCAGGTCGTGCGTCACGTCGGACGCAGAGAGTCGCGGACGTTTCGACAAGAGGTTGGGATGACATCCTTTGCTGATGACCACAATCTGGTCGCGGTTCCGGCGCTGCCGGATCCAGGCCCCCAGCGTTCGTTCGCTGTCCCAGTAGATGCGTGCCGTGTCGAACGCGTTGCACCCGAGCTCGAAAGACCGATCGAGAAGCGAAAAGGCTTGTCGCTCAAGGCTTCGACTGGGCAAGCCCGGCAGTCCGCGGCCCCGCAGTCGATCGGTGCCGAAGACGATCCTAGAGACCGGCTGCTCGATGCCGGCGACCTTCCGATAATCCATTCAGCTCACAGACTTCACGTAGTCATCGACGATGAATCGACACGCTCGAACGGTCAGGGCCATCATTGTGAGTGTGGGATTCTGGAATCCCGGCGAGACAAAGCACGCGCCATCGGTGACGAATACGTTGTCCGCATCCCAGCACTGGCAGTAGGAGTTCAACACCGAGTTCTCCGGTTCGTCACCCATCCGCGCGCCCCCGGTCTCGTGGATGGCCCCACCGGGCCACAACGCGCCGCACTCGGCGAGGACCAGCGATTGAAGGCGCCGCACCGGAATGTTCCAGCGACCGATCTCGAGGCTCTTGTCGACAGGCAGACCGCCGGCGGATGCGATTTCTGGAAGCTTTCGCTTCATGTGCGCAACCATGTCGACATCGCTGGGCGAATGAGCACACTGGATCCTGGCTACCGGTATTCCCCAGGCGTCCTTCACGCTGGTGTCGAGCGACACGTGATTTTCATACCGAGGCTGCATTTCACCGAATGCACTCATGATCCACACCGGCGCGGCGCGGCCAACTCCCAGTTGGATTCCGTAGCCGCCGGGGAAGTCTGGTGATTCCTTCTCGCAGAAGCTCGGGATGTAAAGGCCCGTTCCGCCGAAGTCGAAGCCATCCTCGTTCAGATCGGCCTCGACATCTGCCTCGGGCACTGTGCCAACTTGCGTGTAGGCGACGTGGTCGCACAGATAACGACCCAAATGGCCCGACGATCCACCCACACCTGCCGGGTGGATGTCGGATTTGGAGTTCAGCAGGATCCGGACGCTCTCGATCGCCGACGCGCACAGCACGACGACCTTAGCGCGTACCGTCCGCGTCTCCTTCGTCAATCGGTCGACGTATTCAACCCCGGTCGCCTTCCCCGACCCCGCATCCATCAGCAGTCGGCTCACGACGGCGTCGGTCCGAATTTCGAGGCGACCGGTCGCCATAGCGAGCCTGACGGGAAGCGGGACCCTATTCGTGTCGTACTTGGTCTTCCTGGCATACGTCACACGCACGTCCGGAAGGCGTTGCTCGACATTGCTCCGGAACGCTTCCTCGATCTTTGTTGTCTTCGCAGGCCCGATGAACTGTCCATCCGGACAATTCGCGATGTCCGCGTTCTCCCCATACACGCCAAGCGTCCGCTCGACCACGTCGTAGTACGGCGCAAGGTCTTCGTAGGACAAGGGCCAATCCAGACCATCGCCGCGAACGCTAGCGGCCTTGAGCTCGTAATTCGACATCCGTGGCACGTGTCTCCACCACGTGTGCAGGCGTCCGCCCAGTTGACGGCCCCGGAACCACAGGAACCTGTTTCGCCTGGCCGTTGTGTACGGATTGTCCCGGTCGCTCACATAGAACTGCCTGGTGGTCTCGGCGAAGGACGAGCACCGCACCTGGATATGCTGGCCTTTCATCGCCCATTTGATCCGCCCCCCGATCCCCATCACGCGCATTTCTGCGTCGGCAGGAAAGTCGTGGGGAATGTCTAGGTTCCTTCCGGCCTCGAGCAACACAACGCTCAGTCCGCCTTCCGTCAGCTCCTTGGCAGCCCACGATCCAGCGGCTCCTGAGCCGACGACGATGGCGTCATACGGTGCTTCGCTTCCAGGCATGCGTCTTCATCTCGTTTCATGCGTGCTTACGCTTGGCCATCGGCAAGGATATGCGTGCCTGCCGCCGTCCACGTCGATTTGACGCAGCGGTAAGCCTTGCCAAAAACGCCCCCGCGCGGCAGTCAATTGTGTGATTCTGGCCTCGGGGAAAATTAATGTGCCCGTGGCGTCCGACCGATATGGATCCTGATCCGCCCAGTTGGACCCAGTTTGGGCATCATCTCGGAGGAACCGATTTGGTTGACCAGAAGTTGAGTCCGCGCGAGGCGGAACGTGTCATGTGGGACGTCATTGTCATCGGCACTGGCATGGGCGGCGGGATGTTGGGCTTTTCGCTGGCCAGGTCAGGCCGCAGGGTGCTCTTCATCGAAAAGGGGCGCTCAACACTGCCTGGAGTGCCGGGCACGATTCGCTCGTCGATCCCAGAAGTGGTCGAGCCGCAGGCAGCTCGTTCGGTGGACACCTATTACGACGCTTTGGCCAGAGCCGGACGCTCCACCGACGAAGTGGAAGACGTCAGCGGCCGCTTCTCGCGGCGGTATTTGCCGGGAGTCGGGAGCGGGACCGGGGGGTCGTCGGCCCTCTACAGCATGGTCTGTGAACGGTTTTTCGCCCGCGATTTCACTCCCCGGCAGGACTTCCGTAACGCCGGCGACTCCACCGTGCCGGAGGCCTGGCCGGTCACCTACGAACAGATGCGGCCCTGGTACACAACGGCCGAGAAGCTGCTGGGGGTTCGGGGCGAGCGCGATCCCCTCCGCCACGAAGCGGCCGACGACGGTCTGCCGGGAGCGCCGCCCTTTTCGGCAGCCAACCAGCCGCTGGTGGATCACCTGGCGGGCCGGGGATTGCATCCCTACCACCTCCCGATGGCCTGCGATTACACCGACGGTTGCACCACCTGCCAGAGTTATCTCTGCCACCTGTCGTGCAAAAACGAGTCGGGTCGCAATTGCCTGCTGCCGGCCGTTACCGAGCACGGCGCCCACCTGCTGACGCAGTGTCAGGCCGTGCATTTGGACGCCGACGCCAAACGGGTTCAGCGGGTCATCTGCCAGCATCCCTCGGGAACACTGACTCTCAAGGCCAAGGTGGTTGCGCTGGCCGCCGGTGCGCTGCTCACCCCGGTGTTGTTGCTCAACTCCCGCTCGGGCGATTGGCCGCGAGGCCTGGCCAACGGCTCAGATTGGGTGGGGCGCAACTTGATGCGTCATCTGGTTGACTTCATCGAGGTCTGGCCGCAACGCGACTCCAACATCACCGCCGAAAACAAAGAGATCGGGCTGAACGACTTCTACTTTTGGGAGGGGGAGAAATACGGCACTTTGCAATCGGGGGGCGCGATGCCGCGAATAGAAGCGTTCACCAACCACCCCGGCTGGCAGTACAAGGCGCTGCGGATGGTAAGTCCCGCGGCGCGGCCGATTTACGAGCGGTTCCTCAGCGGCGGACTGGTATTGGCGGCAATGTTGGAGGACCTGCCCTATCTCGATAACCGCGTGCTGCCATTAGGTGGACCAAGCTCTAACGGCCGTCAGCGCCTGCAGCTTCAGTACCGGCTTCACGCGAGCGAGATCGAGCGCCGCACGGTGTTCTTACGACAGTTGAAAGAGGTTTTCCAGCCGTTCCGCACGAAGTTGCTGCGGGGCGCTACGAACAACGCTGTGCTGGCCCACGTCTGCGGCACGTGCCGCTTCGGTACCAATCCCGCATCCAGCGTGCTCGACCCGAACAACCGGGCGCACGAGGTGGAAAACCTGTACGTGGTGGACGGATCGTTCTTCCCGACCAGCACCGGCCTAAATCCGAGTTTGACGATCGCCGCCAACGCCTTGCGGGTCGCCGAGCACGTGGACCAGGTGCACTTCGCCACAACACCGCAGGCAAACCAGCACACGGTAGCGACGTAGCGGCGTTCGGTCAGCCCACGCGTTTTTTGCGGGCGAAATCCTCAATGAGGTCGGCGGCGGCCGCGACGCTGTCCGCTGCTTTGGTCATCGAGGCACCGACCTGTTTGGCCCGGGTGACGCATTCGGGGGCGAGGATGGTGCGCAGGTCGGCGACAAGCGACTTTTGCGTCAGGCTCGAAAAGCGATGTGCGGTACCGACTTTCAATCGTTTAATTCGAGCCCCCCACAGGGGCTGATCGCCCAGCATCCACAGGATCAGGGTGGGAACTCCGGCGCGTAGCCCGGCTGCCGTCGTGCCCGCCCCACCGTGGTGGACCACCGCGCGGCAGGCCGGAAAGATGGCCGAATGGTTCACTGCGCCCGCCACTTTCACGTGTTCAAGATCCGGGACGTCGCCCAGGTCGGTCCAGCCCGCGCAGACCAACGCTCGTTCGCCCAGTTCCGCGCAGGCCGCGCCGACCATGGCGACCGTGTCGGCGGGAGATTCGATCGGCATGCTGCCGAAACCGAAGTAAATCGGGGGCGTTCCCGCGTCGATCCAGGAGCGGACCTCCTCGTCGGCATCCGCGGGCAACTCCATCGTCAGCGCACCGACAAACGGCCGCTGGCCATTCCACTTCGCCCATTCGTCCGCCAACCCGGGAAAGCACACCTCGTCGTAGGCCTGAATTTCCAGTGACCCCCGATCGGTGATCCGCCGCGGCCCCGGGCTGGTCGCCTTCGGCAGCCCCAACTCTCGGCGTTGTGTGTCCTGTACCTGCTTCCACATGTGCCAAATCAACCACTCGCCCACCGTCATTGCTGCCCGGCCGAGCGGGCCGGGCAACAATGGCAACAGTTGGCCATTGGTCCGCAAAGGCATGTGATCCAGTGTGGCCAAAGGGATATCGTAGTATTCTGCGACGTCGGCAACGACCTCCTGATAAGCCATGGCGGTGCACAACAAATCCGCCCCCTCGGCCAAGGAGACCAGCGTTGCGCTCATCTCCCCCCAGCACCGCACACTTGGTTCCCAGGATTCGCGCCACACCTTGGCCAGGTTGCGAACCCTCCAGAAGTGGCTGGACAATTCCCGCCAGAAGTCGCGGTGCGCGTCGAACATCGCCTCCTCGTGCAGGCCGTAGGGCACCGCCTCGAGCCCGGCCGCCTCCGCGAAACCGACCAGGGCCGGCGATACGGCCATGCGCACTTCGTGACCACGACGCAGCAATTCCAGGCCTAGTGCCGCGCACGGCTCGACGTCGCCTCGGGTTCCGTAGCCCGCCAACACAAACTTCATCGCGTGATTCGCCTTTCACTTCCGACGCGCTCTGCGAGATGAAAACGACACCGCCAAAGGGCCTCAACCGCTCGGCAGCCTAACCCGACACCGACGGCACCCGCGCGAAAACCCGCGCCCAACCTGATCAAGCCTCGCATCCTTCTCAGATGGCAAAGAAAGTACGCGGCAATGTGTTGCGACGGGTCGACAAGGCCCGCAACTAAAGTCGTATGGCGGCTGCCGAAGTGTAACAATGGCCTCTGTTCGAAGACCGCGTCCTCTTACGAAGTTGATGACCTTGCGCCAGGCCAATAACGCCCGCCATGTCGAAAAGGCGCGGGGTCAGCGCTCCGCACCCGCGGGATTTCGTCCGGATATCGAGGGTTTGCGCGCTGTCGCGGTGTTAGGCGTCGTCCTCTTTCACGCTGAGCTGCCCGGTGTGGGCGGTGGCTACGTCGGCGTGGATGTGTTCTTTGTTATTTCGGGCTTCCTCATCACCGGGCTGCTCTGGCGCGAGGTGAGCACCACCGGTAGCGTCCGGCTGGGCCGCTTCTACGGCGCACGGGCCCGCCGTCTGCTGCCGGCGTCGGCCACGGTGGGAGTCATTACTGCGATCGCGTCGGCTCTCCTGTTGCCGCCGTTGCAGGCCCAAACCGTGATCGCTGACGGCGTCGCCAGCGCCCTCTATATCGGCAACTACTGGTTCGTCGTTCAAGGCGTCGATTACCTGGCCGCCAACCTGCCGCCTTCGCCGTTCCTGCACTACTGGTCTTTGGGTGTGGAGGAACAGTTTTACCTGGTGTGGCCGGCGCTGATGATCGGTGCGGCGTGGCTCATGAGGCGTGCGCTCCAGCGCACTAGGAGCCACGCGTTCTCGTCGGAGAGCCCCTATGTGGTGGTCTTTGCGCTGGTCGGGGCCGGTTCGTTTGCGGTGTCGCTGGTAATCACTTACGTGATGCTTCCGGTGGCGTTTTTCTCGCTGCCCACCCGGGCCTGGCAGTTGGCCGCCGGCGGCCTGGTGGCCCTCACGGCCGGCCGATGGCGCAGGCTCCCGGCACTACCTGCCGCCATTGCGGGATGGGCGGGCCTGGCCCTGATCTTGTTGGCCTGCACCCTGTTGCGGGCGACCACGCTCTATCCGGGCACCGCCGCGCTGTTGCCTGTCTTAGGCACGGTGCTGGTCATCGGGGCGGGCTGTGCCGCAGCTTCTCGGGGATGCGCCCGTCTGCTGTCATCGCCGCCGATGCGGGCCGTCGGCCGAATTTCGTATTCGTGGTATCTGTGGCACTGGCCGGTGCTAGTGCTCGCACCGCATTTGTTGGGCCACCCGTTGGGGCTGGCCGCTCGGTTGGGAGCGGCCATTGTGTCCGCCGGGCTGGCGGTGCTCACACTGCGTCTCATCGAGAACCCGCTGCGGTTCGCCCCTGCCCTGCGCCGGTCCTCCCTCGGGAGCCTTGCGCTTGGTGGTGCCGTCACCGCGGTAGCCGTCTGTGTGGGCGCGGCGCTTCTGGAATCGGTGCCTAATCCCGTCGGGCGCGGCGCGCCGGCCGCTGCGCTCAAACTCGCTGTGGCGCCTCCCTCGACGGGCCATAACGTCGACGCGTACGACGCGGCGGTGCAGCAAGCGTTCGCGCAGGTGCAGGCGGCGGTCGCGGCGTCCGCCCAGCTGAAAGCCGTTCCATCGAACCTTGATCCGCCGCTTGCCGACGCGGCAGCCAAACTGCAGGCGTTGCTCCTCAACGGCTGCCTGCTGAGCAATTTGCAGATCCGCCAAGTCAGTCAGCCCGAGTGCGCGACGGGCGATACCGCCTCGACGACGACGGTGGCCCTGGTCGGCGACTCGAATGCCGCGATGTGGGCTCCGGCGCTCCAGCGGGTCGCCGAGCAGCGGCACTGGCGGCTGGAGACCCTGACGAAAGCGGCCTGCCCATTGATGGACTTGCCCATTACCAACCCCCTCCGTCGCTGGGTCACCCATTGCGAGCAGTGGCGTGGCGAGGTTCTCAACCGGTTACGCGTCGAGCGTCCCCAGCTGGTCGTGGTCAGCATGGCTCGCGGCTATCGCGCCGGTCAGAGTTGGCAGCCGGGTTTCACATCGTATGACCCACTGTGGTTCGACAGCCTGAGCCGTCTAACGCAGCAATTGCGGGGCTTTGGCGCGAAGGTGCTCGTGCTCGGTCCGGTCCCGATTCTGCTGTCGGTGGTGCCGATCTGCGTCTCCGGGCACCTCGATGATCCGACGGCCTGCGCGTCGCCTAGGTCGATGGTGGTGAACGAATCCGGCATCGGCGCTGAGGCCGCGGCCACCAACGCGGGCGGCGGACAGTACGCCGACCTGACCGAGCTGTTCTGCACCGCCGAGCGCTGCCCGGCCATCGTGGGCAACTCCCTGGTGTACCTCGAGGGAGGCCACGTCACGGGCGAATACGCGCGGCTCTTGGCACCGGCAATCGGAGCGCTTGCAGACCGCGCGCTGGCCGACGGTTGAGTGCGATGCCAACCTGCCCCGTTGATCGATAGGCGGAGGACGCCGTCGCATCGTGGGTTCTCGCCTTACTTTTTCCAGGAACGGTACTCCCATCCAATCAACCTGTGTGGCAGCGAATTTCGGGAATAACTCGGACCATCGAATGCTGGGGGTTTGCCCCGCGCGTCAAGGACCGGCCAAACGTCCACCTGCCGCATCGATGGTGCAAACACCCTGCCACCAGCCGGGCTCCGGCCCACTGGGCAGGGCAAGCCGTTCGGCAACGGGTGGTAGAAAGCGCGCACCCCAAACCCGGATATGATCGACCAGACCGCACAGATATTGGCGCGTGCCGGTCACCTAATTCGTCAGTAGACAAACCGGGAGGCGTCGGTCTTGTCAACGTCCGTGCTCGTCACTGGTGGGGCAGGATTTATCGGGTCCGCGCTCGCCCATCGACTGGTCAAAGCCGGTTATGACGTCGGGGTGATGGACGTCCTGCATCCGCAGGTGCATGCCGGATATCAGCCGATAGAACTGCCGAAATCGGTGCGGTTCTTCACCGGAGACGTCACCCATGCCCCTGACTGGGATGCGGTGCTTCGGTTGTTTCGCCCTTCTCAAGTCGTCCATTTGGCCGCCGAAACGGGAACGGCACAGTCGCTTTCCGAGGCAACGCGCCACGGCTCGGTCAACGTGGTAGGCACCACCCAGCTTCTGGACGCCCTGAGTCGCTCGGGAGTCGTGCCCGACCAGCTTGTGCTGGCGTCCTCACGGGCCGTCTACGGCGAGGGCGCTTGGCAATGCGGTACGCAGACCTTCTACCCGCGACCCCGCAGCCATGCTCAACTATCGGCCGGTATCTGGGATCCCCAAGGGCCCAACTCCGAACCGGCGGTGGCCCTTCCGAGCAGCGCGGCGCAAACCGAGCCCCGCCCTACCAACATCTACGCAGCGACCAAACTCGCTCAGGAGCACATGTTGGCGGCTTGGACGTCCGCCCACGACACCGGTCTCAGTGTGCTGCGTCTGCAGAATGTTTACGGGCCGGGCCAATCGCTGACCAATTCCTACACCGGAATCGTCACTCTCTTCGCACGATTGGCGCGCGCGCAACGCCCGTTGGAGGTATACGAAGACGGCCGGATCGTACGCGATTTCGTCTTCATCGACGATGTCGTCGACGCGTTGTTCGCAGCGGTGCGAAGGCCGACGGCTGAACCACGCCGAGTCGATGTCGGGTCGGGAACCGCGACCACCATTCACGAGCTGGCCCGCAAGATCGCCGCCATCTGCGGCGCCCCGGAACCGATTGTCGTACCCAAATTTCGCGACGGCGATGTACGCGCCGCGAGCTGCACCGTCGAGGCGGCGCACGACGCACTCGACTGGCGTCCGAAGTGGACACTCGAGGACGGTCTTCATGCACTGCTCAAGTGGATTGGCGAGCAACCCGAATTACCTTTGGAGCCAAACGGATAGCGTTGACAGCTTGCCGCGCACCGGTTTGGCCGTCGGCCAAGGTTGCCGACCGTCGCCGAGCGCAACTCAATCGATTATCCAGCCCGCCTCTTGCGCGCGAAATCTTCGAGCAGATCGACTGCGGTTGCAACGCTTTCGGCCGGTTTGGTCATTCGGGTCGCGATCTCGCGCGCCCGCGCGACGTACTGCGGGTCGAGGATCCGGCGCAGATCCGCGACGAGCGATTCTTCGGTGGTGGAAAAGCCGCCGGCGGTGCCCACCTTCAGGCGTTCAACCTGGGCTGCCCAGAGCGTCTGATCGAGAAACGTCGAAAGGATCAACTGCGGGACTCCGGCACGAAGGCCAGCGGCCGTGGTGCCCGCTCCCCCGTGGTGCACGACCGCACGGCAGGCGGGAAAGATGGCCGCATAATTCAGCGTGCCCACCACCTTGACGTTCTCGAAATGGGCGAAGTCGCTGAACTCAGTCTCGGCCGCACATACCAACGCCCGCTCGCCTAACTGCGTGCAGGCCGCGCTGAACATAGCGATCGTGTCGGCGGGAGATTTGACTGCCGTGCTCCCAAAGCCGAAGAAAATGGGCGGTGTTCCCGCCGCGATCCACGATGCCACGTCCTCGTCGGCATCCGTTGGCAACTCCAAGGTCAGCGCGCCGACAAAGGGCCGCTGGGCTTTCCATTGCGCCCATTCGGCCGCCAGCCCGGGAAAGCACACCTCGTCGTAGGCCTGAAGTTCCAGCGATCCGCGTTCGGCGATCCGTCGCGACCAGAGCTTGGTGGCCTTCGGCAGGCCCATTTTGCGGCGCTGGACGTTCTCGAGTTTCCTCGTCACGGGCCAACCCAGCCAGTCGTTCACCCGCATTGCGGAGCGTGCCACCGGCGCCGGGAGCCGCGCCACGAGCTGCCCGTTGGGCCGCATCGGAGAGGTATGCAGCAGGGCCAATGGAATGTCGTAATACTCGGCCACATCGGAAGCCGACTCCTGGCCAATCACCATGGTGAGTAAAACGTCGGCTCCGTCGGCCAGCGACAGCAGAGTCGTGGTGATCTCGTCCCAGCTCCGGTTGAGCAGGTGCCAATCCTCGCGGCCCAGCCTGATCACACTCCGGACCTTCCAGAAATTCCGGAATAACCGCGTCAAGAATTCGCGGTGCAGATCCTGCCACTCCCGCGCATCCGGTCCGCAAGCAACCGCCGTTAGCCCAACCGACTCGACGAAGCCGACCAGATCCGGCGCCACGGCCATACGCACCTCGTGCCCTCTGCGCAGCAGCTCCCGTCCAAGGGCAGCGCAAGGTTCAACATCACCGCGAGTCCCATAGCATCCCAGCACAATCTTCATCGCGGAGCGTTAGCCTTTCACCTATTCGTGCGCGTTCTGCGAGACGCAAGCGGGCGCCTCCCGTCCGCCAGCTGCCATCTCACTGCATAACCCCGTACCCACGCTATCGACTGGGAACCAGCAGTCGTGGGCGAAGCGATCCACCTCGTCCAGACAGACTAAGGGTCGACCAGGATTCGCGCCCGCATAACGTCGTCCTACATATCACTGATACATACGAGCGGTGCGCCGTCGCCCGCATTCGATAGGGAGTGCGGGCCGCGGGTCTTTGCGCGACACCTGGGTTGCCCACGTGACCGTTGTTGGACGGTTCAGCCCGCCGCGGGGGCGGATGCTATGGTCGTGATCGCTCAAACCGGGCAAAAGCTCTGGGCATTCATCCGTTGAGGAACTCGATTTTGGCTGACGGCGAGCTGAGTCCGCGCGAGGCGGAACGCGTCATGTGGGACGTGATTGTCGTCGGCACGGGCATGGGCGGCGGGATGCTGGGCTACTCGTTGGCCAGGTCGGGCCGCAGGGTGCTGTTCGTCGAGAAGGGGCGCTCGACACTGCCCGGGGTGCCGGGCACGATCCGGTCTTCGGAGCCCGAACTGGCCGAGCCGCTGGCGAGTCGTTCCGTGGACACCTATTACGACGCGTTGGCCCGGGGCGGGCGCACCACCGACGCGATCGAATTCATGGTCAACGGCTCCGCGCGGCAGTTTGTGCCCTACCTCGGCAGCGGGACCGGCGGGTCCTCGGCGCTGTATGGGATGGTCTGCGAGCGGTTCTTCGCCCGTGACTTCACTCCGCGGCAGGATTTTCGCGACCCCGGCGAGTCCACCGTCCCGGAGGCCTGGCCGCTCACCTACGACCAAATGCGGCCCTGGTACGCGGCGGCCGAGAAGTTGTTGGGGGTTCGCGGCCAGCCCGACCCTTTGCGACCGGAGGCGGCCGAGGTCGGTTTGCCTGCGGCACCACCCTTTTCGGCCGACGTTCGGCCGTTGGTCGACTACCTGGCCGGTCGGGGTTTGCATCCCTACCACCTGCCGATGGCTTGCGACTACACCGACGGGTGTACCAGCTGTCAGGGATATCTCTGCCAACAGTCGTGCAAAAACGACGCCGCCCGCAATTGCCTGCTGCCGGCCATCAACGAACACGGCGCCCAACTCCTGACACAGTGTCGTGTCGTGCGGCTGAACGCCGACACCACCCGGGTCCAGCAAGTCATCTGTGAGCATCCCTCCGGCACGCTGACCCTCAAAGCGAAGGTGGTGGTGCTGGCTGCCGGGGCGCTGCTCACTCCGGTTTTATTGCTGAGTTCCCGCTCGGGTGATTGGCCCCGCGGATTGGCCAACGGCTCAGACTTGGTGGGGCGCAACCTGATGCGTCATCTGATTGACTGGGTGGAGATCTGGCCGCAGCGGGATTGGAAGATCAGAGGCCCGAACAAGGAAATCGGGTTGAATGATTTTTACTTCTGGGAGGGGCAGAAGTACGGCACCGTACAGTCAGCGGGTTTGGTGCCGCCCATGGAGGTCCTGACCAGTCAGCCGGGCTGGCAGAGCAGGGCGCTGCGCCCGATGCGACCAGCGCTACGTCCGCTCTACCGGCATTTCTTCAATAGCGGTCATCTGCTGGCCCTGATCATGGAAGACCTGCCCTATCTGGACAACCGCGTGCTGCCGTCCGACTGGACGACCTCGGACGGCTGCCGGCGGCCGAGGGTCGAGTATCGTCTGCATGCCGGTGAGCTCGAGCGCCGCTCCGTGTTCTTACGCCAGTTGAAAGAGGTGTTCGAGCCTTTTCGCAAAATCACCTTGCGCGGGGCCACGAACAACGCGGCCGTAGCCCATGTGTGCGGAACGTGCAGGTTCGGTACCGATCCGGAATCCAGTGTGCTGGACCCACAGAACCGGGCACACGAAGTAGACAACCTATACGTGGTGGACGCCTCGTTCTTCCCGTCCAGCACCGGTCTGAATCCCAGTTTGACGATCGCCGCCAACGCCTTGCGGGTGGCGGCGCATGTGAACCAGGCGCATTTCGCCGCCTGAGAACGAAGGGTGCCGTTGCGGTATCGGTGCCGACGCTAGGTTCGTTCGGTCGGCTGGCGAACCGGGAGGCCGGCGGCGCGATAGATTGCATCGACGACGGTCATGTTCTCGATCGCGTCTTCTAGCGTCGTCTTGACCGGCTCACCGCGCAGCACCGCCGCGGCGAAAGCGTCGAGCTGATATGCGAAGGGGCTGCGTCCCGGGAAGCGCTCTGTCCGATTGCCCTCGGAAGATCGGACCGTCAGCCGACGAAAAGGCGCAAGCGGGCTGAGCACACCCAGTTGCCCACGGTCACCAATCACCTTGGCGCTCAAGTGCAGTAGATCAGATGACCACATCGAGCAGCGGACCTGTGCAGTATGCCCAGCCGCAAACCGCAACTCGGCCGTCATTGCCCGGTCCACCTGAGCACCGCGCAATTTGGCATGTGCCGAAACGACTTCCGGAGTCGAGCCACCGAACGTGCGAGCCATATTGACCGCATAACAGCCAAGATCCATCGTCACACCACCCGCAAGGGAGTAGTCGTAACGGATGTCGGAGAACTTCGGCAGCAGCGTGCACAGGGCCACTTCCACTCGCTTCAGCTTGCCCAACTCGCCGGAGGCGATGATCTGCTCCGCGCGCAAAGTCAAAGGGAGATAGCGATAATAGAACCCCTCCATCACCACTCGGTCGGACTTCGCGGCCAGCTCGCCGATCTCGCGGGCCTCGGCCGCATTGGCGGCAAAAGGCTTCTCGCACAACACGTGTTTACCCGCGGTAAGCGCACCACGAGCCCATCTGCCGTGCAAGCCGTTCGGCAAGGCGATGTAGACGGCGTCCAGTTCTGGATCGGCGACCAGCGCCTCGTAAGTGTCGTGCACTCGGGGGATGCCGTGTTTGACGGCGAAGGCTTGAGCGCGGGCCACTTCGCGCGATGCCACCGCAGCCACCTCTACCTCGGCGCTGTCTTTCGCCGGGTTGACGACGGCGGCGGGTGCGACGCGGGCGGTGCCCAGTATGCCGATCCGTACCGGCGTCCCGCGTCTAGACACGGGACCCAATGCTAGCAGCTGAGAAGTTGACTGACCGCCGATTGCGGCGACCTCCGGCACGCAATCGCCTCGGCGGTCAGCACCGGCATCGCGATGATTGCAGTTTTTGGGCCAGCGCAATCGTCAGCTACCTCGCCGGACCCACGAAAAACCAAGCGGCACTGCGGCTACTGCACGACTTTGGCCGGCCGTCAAACGGTGGGCGACTGACGGGAGCGGGTCATCTTCGATTCTCGAGACCTTCAGCGTGACTCTGCTGCGGCGCCGACGTCCGAACGGTCAACTGCCCGATCACCCGACACGCTTGGAGCGGGCGAAATCTTCCAAGAGATCGGCGGCGGCCGCAACGCTTTCGGCGGGTTTGGTCATGCGGGTGGCAAGCTCACGGGCACGGGTGACGTATTGCGGTGCAAGGATGGTGCGCAGGTCAGCGACCAACGATTCTTTTGTAGTGCTCGAAAGGCGCCGTCCGGAGCCGACTTTCAGCCGTTTGACCACAGCTGCCCAGCGCGGTTGATCGCCCAAGATCCACAGGATCAACGTGGGTATCCCGGCGCGCAGGCCGGCGGCCGTGGTCCCCGCACCGCCATGGTGTACGACGGCGCGGCAGGCAGGAAAGATGGCCGAGTGGTTGACCTCGTCCACCACCTTGACCTGATCACAATGGGCAACCTCGCTGAAGTCGGTCCAGCCCGCGCACACCAGCGCCCTTTCGCCTAGCTCCGAGCACGCCGCGCTCACCATGGCAAGCGTGTCGGTGGCAGATTCGACCGGCATGCTGCCGAAACCGAAGTAGATCGGCGCTTTCCCCGCGGCGATCCAGGAGAGGACCTCCTCATCGGCGTCGGTGGACAGCTCCATCGTCAGCGCGCCGACAAAGGGCCGTTGACCGTTCGAATTCGCCCATTCGGCGGCCAGCTCGGGAAAGCAAATCGCCTCGTAGGCTTGAATTTCCAACGACCCCCGTTCAACGATCCGCCACGGCCAGGGGCGTGTGGCCTTCGGCAGACCCAGTCGACGGCGCTGCGCGTCCTCGACCTTTTTCCAAAGGCGCCAAACCAGCCACTCGACCGCCGTACCCGAATAGCGGCGCAGTCCCTGACCGTTGGACCGTGAGAGGAAGGTATGCAGCGTGGCCAGCGGAATGCCGTGGTATTCAGCGATATTGGCGGCGGGTCCCTCGAAGGCCAGTCCGGTGACGAGGACGTCGGCGCCCTCGGCCAGCGACATCAGCGTTCCGCTGATCTCGTCCCAACACTGGGCAAACAACTCCCGAGACTCGCGCCCCGACCTGATCAGCTCCTTGACCTTCCAGAAGCGGCGAGACAACGACGTCTCGAAATCCCGTTGTCCGGGGATCCACCGCCGCGTCTCGAGCCCATAGGCGACCGCGGGAAGTCCAACCGCCTCGACGAAGCCAACGAGTTCAGGCGCCACGGCCAGTCGCACGTCGTGCCCTCTGCGCAGCAGTTCGCGGCCGACCGCAGCGCACGGCTCGACATCGCCACGACTCCCATAACTCGCCAGCACAAACCTCATTGCGAATTTAAGCCCCCGACTTCCCGTGCGCTTCGGCGTAGATGAGCGGCAGCCCGCGCCCCGGCTCAGCCGCCCGGCAGTTTAACCCACAAGGACCGCCATCGACGGCCATCTGACCGTTCCCAGCCGCTGCTTGTTCGGATGCGGTCAGAGACGTCATGTTGGACAGTCCGTTGCGGTCGCCGACGCCGGCGTTAGAACTTCATCGGTTGTGTTGTGCGGTTCAGCCGGCGCTGAGAGGTTTCTCGCCACAGCGAGTCCCCCGTCGACGCCGATCAGGCAGCGCGAAAGAGGTAATACCACTTGGGCGAAACACCAAATCTCTGCACCTCTGGGTTTCCGTACTTCGGCTCGACATGACACAACCGGTATCCATGCTGTTCGAGTAGCGGACTGAAATCGGTGCCGTCGACCATCCTTACGGCTTTTTCGCCTTCGATGCTCATGTTAGGAACGATGAAAAGGTATTCGACCTTCAGCTCTGCGCATCGGGAAACCCAGTAATCGACAGCCTCCGTTGAGCATTCGGAGAAGCTGTGGATGTTGACCGCCAGGTCGATCGTTCCAGGGGTGAGATCTCGTTGATCGTCGAACGGGACGACACGCGCGCGTGCGGCGCCCTTTTGCCGCAGATAATACTCGGAAAGAAAAGTCGACTCCGGGATAGCGTCGATGCAAAAATAGGTATCGATGTTGCTCAGCGCGGTCACCGCCCGGTAGGCAAGCCTGCCGTATCCTGCGCCGATATCGAGCACCTTCAGGTTCGGCCGTTTCGAGATCTGTAGCACACGCTCCAGGAAGAGTAACTCAGAGACTGAATCCAACAGGTCGCGGCTGACGAGTCTCTGGTTGCCACTCTGGTCCACATCGCCTGTCGGGAATGTAAACACACCGTAGTCACCGTCTTCGGTAAAGGTGTCCAGAAGCCCAAGCGTGTCAATCGTTTTCAAATAAAAGTATGTCAGGACATATTTTTCGGGTGTGTTCTTGTCCCTGAACTGGAAAACGTAGGCATTGTCTCCCCGGAAGTAGAGCAGATCGTCCGCCGAGACATAACCGGCACGCCAAACCGGCGACCTGCGGATGACGTCCTGAACGCCGCCATAGCGCTGACGTAGCGCCTCAAGCTCCGGATTCGTCGCGCAGAGGGTGGCGCGGTCATCGGGGACGATGCCCCGGCCGGAGTGGCCCCTCCGGCGACGACGCCACGACTCTGCTCGCTCCCGCGCGCCGTTGATCGGCTGCCGCGCTTGGAACGCGATCAACCACCTCAGCGCCTCGACGCGCTGTTGCAACGAGTGATTTTCCCTCACCATGCTCCCGTCACCGCTTTGTCTCCCGCCACATCATGGCGCCCAGCGAAAGGCACTGGGGCACAAAATACAAAATCACTGCAGCGCCGCGCCGTCGGGGCGCTGCCAGTTGCGGCCGGGCCGACCTCGGCGACCCATCACGACATCTATCACTGTTGGGGCCTCCGCGCTGCTGGAAGGCCTTGACCTGCGGGGTCGCTGGGTGGCGATTGGGATTCGTGCCCCGGGCGCGTGGACCGGAGCTCAGTTCTGAAGTGGAATGGCGTGATCGGTAAACTTCACCTTTTTCTGCAGGATAATTTGTTGGAAGTTGACGCTCAGAATATCGTAGTCTTTAGCGTGATAGTCCATGAAAGAATTGATCGCCCACCAGGGATTGGCGCGCGCCCGCGGATAGAAAGGGCCCACAAAGTCGTCAAAGATTAAAATTCCTCCTTGCTTCAAGAGGCGCCACGCCGTAATACCATCGGTTAAAACATCGTCGGCGAAATGCGATCCATCCACATAAATCACATCGAATTCTTGCTGTTCATCAAGTAGCTGTGGCAACACCTGCAGCGAAGACCCCCTTCGCTTCGTCAGCCGCGTCGCACACGCGGCAACATTGCCGTCGAAACGCGTTTCAAGGTCGTGACGGTCCGGCGTGGCATCGTACCGGTAACCCTCGGTTTCGCCGGACCAGGTATCTACGGCGGTTAAATGCCCGTTCGTAAAATACGTGAGAAGAAAGAGGCTGGAACGTCCTTCCCATGACCCGATTTCAAGGATCCGGACGGGCTCCTTGCGAGTAAAGACTTTCGAAAAAGTCACAGACCAGGGCACAATATTCATATCGAGCCAAAATTCCTTGAACTCGCCCTGCGCTGCCTGCGCCTGAAATAATTCGCGAACCTTGGCTACCTGCTTTGCCTGGTCCGATAGCACACCTGTGCCGACCAAAAGATATCGCAGATTGTCTGCAAGATAGTGCCGCAGCACAGAAGGCCGTCCAGTTCCAAGCCTTACCAAAAACGCAAAGTAGGAGGTTAACAAACGGATTTTGGTTGTGTTTGTCAGTCCATCCATGTTTCTAGCCTTTTTGACAAGGTCGATCAGTCTCGTCGTCGGCTCGATCCGTGCAGTTAATCCATGCACCACTTCAGCAAGTCGCTGACCAGGGTCTATGGATGCTAGCAGGGCCAGTCACCGGGGTGGGAGATGCTTTGCATCATTGGCCGCGCAGCAACACCCTGTTCAACGTGTGGCGGTTCGATGGCCCCGTCGCTCAGGTGGGCCCTGTATCCGCAGCCGCCTTCCGGACATCGAGCGGAGCACCTACCGCTAGCTGGCGACTTGCGGCCGGGATGCGGCGTGTAGGCCTTCGCATGTGGCCCTGGCCCGAGCAATGCGGAGGTGAACGATTGGAGCGAGTCCCAAGTGGGTGTTCACAATAAGGCTTATCGCACCGAAAGTTTCATCCAGACGGTTTACGGCTAATAGTTCCCGAGGTTGCTGTAGCGTAACGTCCCGTGCCAGCTCAGACGATGGAGGCTGGCACGACTCCACTAGATGACACCAGACCTGGAATGAGCCTCCGCGATGCCCGTCAAACCGACCACGCTAGGCCGAACGAGCAACGAGTCCACGACGTCGCTTTGGTCTCGCCGGTTTATCGCCGCAATCATCGCGATCGGCGGCATGGAGTTGATGGCGATGATGGATGGCTCCATCGGGGTCGTCGCGCTTCCTAAGATCCAGAACGAGCTGGGCCTGTCCAATGCCGCGCTGAGCTGGGTTATCACCGCCTACATCCTGGCATTCGGCGGCTTGATGCTGCTGGGCGGCCGCCTCGGTGACACCATCGGGCGCAAGCGGACTTTTATCATCGGGCTCGCACTGTTCACCATCGCATCAACGGTGTGCGGCATCGCCTGGGATGCGACCAGCCTCGTCGTGGCCCGGCTGCTGCAGGGCGTGGCCGCGGCGATCGCCACACCGACCGGTTTCGCGCTGGCCGCGACCACGTTCCCGAAGGGACCGCCGCGTAACGCCGCGGTGGCGGGGCTGGCTGTAATGAGCGCCATCAGCGCCGTCACAAGCCTGGTGGTGGGCGGGCTGATCGCGCAGGTGTCATGGCGCCTGGTGTATTTGATCAACCTGCCGATCGGGCTGGTAGTGCTCTGCCTGGCCGTCAGCGCGTTGACGGAAACCCAGAAGGAGCGGAAGAAGCTCGATGTCACCGGGGCCGCGCTGGCCACGTTGATGTGTACCGCCGCGGTTTTCGGGGTCTCGATGGCACCGGAGGCCGGCTGGCTGTCGGTTCCGACGATCGGTTCCGCTCTGGTGGCCCTGGGCGCTTTTGTGGCGTTCGCCGTGGTGGAGCGGACCGCCGAAAACCCGATCGTGCCGTTCGACCTGTTCTTCGACCGCAATCGCCTGGCCACGTTCGCGGCCATCTTTCTGGCCGGCGGGGTGCTGTTCACCCTGACCGTTGAGGTCGCCCTGTACGTGCAGAACATCATGGGTTACGACGGTCTGCACGTGGGCGTCTACTTCATCCCGTTCGCCGTTGCGGCGGCCGTCGGGTCGGGCCTGGCATCGCGGCTGGTGACGCGGTACCCGCCGCGAGTGCTGGTGTTCGCCGGCGGCATCCCGGTGCTGGGGGCGATGCTCTACGGCTCGACGCTCCACCGCGGCCTTCCATTCTTCCCGCATCTGATGGTGCCGCTCATCTTTGCTGCAATCGGGATCGGGATTGTCAACGTCCCACTCTCCCTGTCGGTGATCGCCAGCGTCGGTGTCGACCGGATCGGGCCCACAACCGCGATCGCAATGATGCTGCAGGCTCTGGGCGGGCCACTGGTGCTTGCTTTCATCCAGGTAGTCATCATGTCGCGCACGCGGGCCCTGGGCGGTACCAACGGGCCGGTGAATTCCATGAACCCCGCTCAACTGCACGCGCTGGACCAGGGCTACACCTTCGGCATGCTGTGGCTGGCGGGGGTGGCCCTGGTGTTCGGTGTGGTGGCGCTGTTCATCGGCTACTCGGCGCGGCAGGTTGCGCACGCGCAAGATGTCAAGAAAGCCTTCGACGCCGGGGACCTAGAGCTCTAATACCCCAGGACAGAACATTTCTTCCACGGCGGGCTTGATCGCGGCAACTTCTCTCGGGCGGCCAGCGATATCGGGTGGCAGGCGACGCCAGGTCAAGCGGCTACTCGCGAAACCGGGTGCGGCGCAGTCAATAACACGGTGGCGAGCCGCACGAACAGGACCGGCCGTGGCAGAGCCCGCCCCCCGGCCGATCTCGCCGCTGGCGCTAGCGAAACAGGCGGCCGCCTAAAGACATCTGGCTTGGTCTGTATGCGCGTTCCTTCCGTAGTCGGCCGGTTGCTGCTTTAAACTCGCTCTGACCATAGGGGGCATTTCCACCCTTCAGGTCGGGACCAGAAACCGGAAAGCGGTGAGGGGGGAGGCCGATGCAGGTGCCAGACGTGGGCAACAAGAAGTTACCCACGGGTGAGGCTATCGACAAGACCATCGGCCAGGCCAAGCAAGACAATTCCGCTGAAGGGCATCAGTCGCTCGCAGTGGCAGCTCGCGTGCGTGCAAGCACGAGTGAAAGTGCACGCCAACGCAACGGGCTGGCAAACTGGTATGTAGATCTCTCGGCCCGCCTCCACCCGCTTCGATGACTGCTTCTTCTGAGTCCGAACCCCAAGCACAACGCAAGGTCAGCGTTGTCATCCCCGCATATCGGTCTGCGCAATCGCTTCCGGTGCTGCTGCAGCAGCTGTTTGAAATCGAGGAAGCAAACGGCTGGGAAATGCAGGTCGTCGCAGTGGACGATGCCAGTCCGGACGACACATGGGCGGCTATGAAAAGGGCAAAAGCGACGTACGGGTCCAAGCTTCGTATTGCGCGTGCCCTCACAAATGGGGGACAACACCGGGCTATTCAGGCCGGATTATCCTTGGCAACCGGGGACATCGTGGTAACGATGGACGATGATCTTCAGCATCGGGCGGCGGACGTCACCAATCTAGTGGAAGCTGTGTGCTCAGGATACGATCTTGCGATCGGCAGCTACTCCCATAAAAATCACAATCCGATGCGCAATACCGCGGGCACGCTTGTTGATTCGCTAATAAAGCGCCTCTTTAATCTGCCGCGCTCGTTCGAGCTCACCAGTTTTCGTGCGATGAAACGCTCGGTCGCGGAAGGTGCGGTTAGACAGGCCAGCGACCGACCATACATAACCGCAATGTTGCTGGCTAATTCCGCAAACCGAGTGAATATCCCGGTCGTCCATGAACCGCGAGCGCACGGAACTTCGAACTACACGCTGGGCAAGAGCGTGTCCCTCGCGGCGAGTCTGATCTTTTCGTACTCGGCCTATCCGATCGTGTTCGTCGCTACCCTCTGCGCTGTAGCCTTCGGTTTTTCGACTGTCCTAGCGATAGGAACAGTGTGGAACGCGCTTGCTCAAAACGTCAGTGTTCCCGGTTGGGCGAGCCTGATCGTGGTCACGACCTTTTTTAACGGGCTCATCCTGCTGGCGCTCTTGGTATTCGGAATCTACCTCTCTCGGATTTACCTAACGGTCGTCTCGGGCCGGCTCAGCAATCGACTCGCCGAAATTGAGTAGCTGGTTTATGCCTAAACCTCAGACACTGTTGGTGCTCGGCGCCTCCACGTATCAATGCCACCTCATCCACCGGGCCAGACAAAGAGGCATACGAGTTGTCGTAGTCGATGCATACGCGGACAACCCCGGACATGAAATTGCTGACGAGTCACACGTCGTCAGCACTACAGAATTAAACGACGTCCTGCGCATCGCCAAGGATTCGGAAATCGATGGAATCATCTCACCCGCAACGGATGTCGCCGTCACCACCCAGGCCATCGTAGCGGACGAGCTGGGATTATTCGGACCGCGCCCTTCAGCGGCGCGTATTCTTACCAGCAAATCAGCGTTCTTCGACTACTCACGCGAGCTCGGCTTTGCGGTCCCCCAGTTTGACTGTCTGACCTCTTACGCTCCATCAGAGGTCTATCTGCCGCCTTCTCCGGTTTGCGTTGTCAAACCAGACGACTCGTCGGGCAGCAAGGGGGTCACGCTGGTCAGCGACCCGGCACGCTTGACATCCGCCATCGAGCTTGCGTTACACCACTCCTCGTCAGGGCGGGCCCTGGTACAGCATTACGAAGCCGGTTTCCAGGGAACCGTGGAAGGGTGCCTTCTCAACGGAGAGATCGCTTTCTCCTTCGTTACAGCGAGACACATTCCTGCGCCGCCGGTGCTCGCCACCGCAGGGCATACCATTCCTTCTGGTCTCTCTCCAGACCAAACCGAGCGAGTTCTCGACGACGTACAAAAGCTCCTCACATCTCTGTCTATCTTTGATACGGTGTTCGACGCCGATTTCGTCTGGAGCGGCGATGAGCCCAAATTTCTGGAGCTCACTCCAAGGTTGGGGGGGAACTCTTTGAGCCAGCTTGCCCTCTACCATTGCAATTTGTCCTTGGAGGACCTCGCGATTGATCTCGCACTCACCGGTACGGCGTCCATCACCGAGCAGCAGCCGTACGCCGGCACCTCGAAAGTTGTGCTTCTGCACTCACGCAAAGGAGGACGACTGGAATACGATCCGGGTCGGCTACCCGCCGCTGGAAAGGTCGAGGGCGTCAAACGCATTGTCCTCGACTGGGATCCCGGAAAGATGGTTTCCCCTTTCATGAACGGGCGTCATCGATTCGGCGAGATCATCGCGCAGGGGATGACAACAGAGGCCGCTGACGCGGCTATAGAGCAGGCATGTACAACACTTGACCTGCGGATCATGTGAATGCGAAATCGCAAAAGGTCAGCGATCATGACTGCGTTGACCTCACCCAAAGATTAGGATCAATTCCGGCGAGCGGGCTTACCGAGGCGCGGTGCAGCCACCTTGGTCGAGACAGTCGCCGCCGCCGATCCCGATCTTTCGCACACGAAGTGCCAAAGGAGGATTGTATGTGGAAGAAGATCGCACGGCGGATCGCCGTCGGAAGCAACGGGTTCGACGTTGCCTACTGGCGCGAGCGCGCCGACGATCCTGGCACGATGAGCGTGATGTGGCACAACCGTGTCTTCAACGATCTCGTCGACCGTGACGAGTGGTCCATCATCGAGGCGACACTGCCCGAACAGCGAGGCGCGGTTCTCGACCTCGGCTGCGGCACCGGGCGGGTCGCAGAGCGGCTCGCCGCGCGGTTCGACAGCTACACGGGCGTCGATCTCGACACCATGGTCGCCGAGGCGGGGCGCAGGTTCCCCGCGCTCGCATCGTCATTCGTGGCAGCCACCGTTGCGGACTACGAATATCCGCCCGAACGATTCGACTTTATCCTTTCTCTCGGCTGCGTCTCCACGGCGTGCACGACGGCGACGCTTCCCGATGTCGCAAGCAAGATTGCCCGAGCTCTGAAGCCACGCGGACGCGTCACGCTGATCGAACCGTTCCACACGGGGCGGCTGCTCACGCGTGGCTGCAAAATGAAGCCGGCGGAGGTCGCCGCCCTCTTCACCTCGCTGGGTCTACGTCAGCTGTATCGCGGCGGGCTCCTCTGCTTCCCCGCGCGGATGGTACTTGCCGAGCCCGTGTTCGAGCGTTTCCCAGGGGTGACACGCACCGTCTATGAGTCGAGCGAGCGGCTTACGCAACGGTTTCCCTCTCTGCTCGCCGACTACACCGTCCTCTCACTCGAAAAGCCCTGACTGGGGCAGCCTCGCTGCGCTCACGGTTGGGACTGCCCTGCCCGGGATGCGTAAAAAGGCCGCAAAGGGCTCGCGCACATACTTGCCTTGGGATCCGCACAGGATGCCGACGGCGGCCTCGATTAACCCGAGCGCAGGCGGACAACGAGGACGTCAGCGGTTGGGACGCGTGAGCAAACTCCCACACGCGGATAGTGCCAGGTCGAGCCAACGTTGGAGTGACGGGTTGCGCGCGCAGGCACGGTCGAGATCCGCAGCTGGTAGCGGGTTTAGCAGCCGCGCAATCGGTGTCTAGCTGGGATCGCTGCCCGCCGAGTTCTCGATGGGCGACATCCGCGCCGTCATGAAGAAATAGGTGTAGGGCGGAAACACCTGCGCGACGACCGTGCCGTGCACATCGCCGAACGCGCTGCGCGCCAATGCCTCATAACCGGCCGGCGAGCGCACATGCCGACCACGATCAAGACTGATGAACAACCGCGCGATCGGATTCTGCCGCTCGACAAACACATTATCGACCGTGATCACGCGCCCATCGGGTTTAACAACTTGCCGTAACAGCGCGAACAATTGGCTCGCCTGCGCATCGTCCATGTGGTGCAACACCCCCGAAACGATGGCGATATCAACAGGGGCCAGCACGCGCGCCTGCTCGGGCCCGAAAAAACCTTCATAAAATGTCCCACGGTCCCCAAAAGTCCTGCGCGCCTTCGCCACATAGGCCGCATTAGGCTCCCAGCCGACATACTCCACCTCCGGCAGGTACGCCAACAGATCCGAGGGCCCACAACCGATATCCAGCACACGATCCCCCGGCTGAGCACGCACGAAATCTCGCGCAAAGCGGTGCCGCTCGCGGTCGGCTCCCATCACACGCTGCACAGCTTCATACAATGTTGGATGACGCAAAGCCGCATAAAGACCGTGGGTACGTTCGCTCGTCAATGCTCAATCCTTAACGCAGACCGCAAGACAACTTGCGCCCAATGGAATAGTGCCCCGCCAAGATCCGCCACGCCTCGACACTACGCAGCCCATCGATGCTACCCACTGAAAAACCCCTGCCGCACACGCTCTGCGGAGCACAGCTGGGCATCAGCCTCTCGCCGCACCGGGCATTCAGCATGCCGAATCGTCTTGGCTACTAGTTGCGTCGTGAAAATGCACAGCGGCAACGTCGGGCTCGGCTTGCTCCACAACGGAAAACTGGCACCTGGCTAGCTCCGCGCGCGTGCGCCAGCGCGGCGTCAATTCGGCGACCCGGCTATCTCCGGAAATGAGCGGCGTCGGTCAGGCGCTGAGCACGTACAGTTTCTCCCTACCGCCCGCAATTAAGGACTGTTGCACCACTCGCGGCGCGTAGTTGCGAAAGAATTCGTCGAGCGTCGCCTCGGTGAATCGATGAGCTTGCGCACCGTCGCCCGGGTTGGTGAAGCGTCGGCCCAGTGCGGCCAGGACGCGATTGTCGCTGGTGGTCATGTTGCGGACCGGCTCGGCGACGATCACCCGGTTGCGCGCCGCGGCCAGCATCCGGTCGACGACCGCCCGTGGGTCGGGGAGAAAGTGATACAGGCTCGCCTGCATGATGACGAAGTCGGCTCGGGGCAGCGGTGTGTCGGCGTGCAGGTTCCGCACCTCGCCTCGCCCACCCGCATCATTCAGCCGCGCGATAAACCCGTTGTTCAGGTCGAGACCGAGGTAGTCGACCGACTTCTCACGCAAGTAGCGGCTGTACAAGGTCCCCGGCCCGCAGCACACGTCGAGCACCGTGGCGCCTTCGGGAATGAGTGCCGCGATCGCGCGAAAGCGCGCTGCATAGTGCCTGCCGTACAGCGTGCGCATCAGTAACTCGTAACTGACGCCGCTGCGATAGATGAGGCTGGTGGGCACAAAAAACCCCTGCGACGGTTGCTGGACGCTAAATGCTACCGCGCCGGGCGCTTTGCGATTCCGTCATGCGGCCCGGACGTCTAATCGGCGCCGCGTCAGCCGGGCATCCCGGGTGTCGGTGATGAGAGGCTGGGCGCGCAAACATTCGCGGAAGCATGATTTCATCAATGCCGCAACCGACAAGCGACATACGGGTTTCGTGGCTAACCGCTAGGCTGGCAGGTTGTGGAATCCAGAGTGGCGTAGCTCCCTTTAACGGTTGGTGCAGTTCATTCAAGATTGGATCCCAACAGCAAAGGAGGTCCGGTGTTCGGCAGAGGCCCTCGGCGAGACGCCTGGCGGGCTGGCACTGACTGTACGCAAGTGGATCAGCTGCCTCCGCCCCGATAAGGCTGCGGGCTTGCTGTACGTTACTAACAAATCACTTCACTCGTCGGGCAGGATTCGCGGTGATTCCCAGACGAAGTACGCAACTCCCCGGACGAAGCGCGGAAGGTCCGCCCCTGGGCCGGCAGGTCGCCGGCAACCAACGTTGGTCGAAGGCAGGGAATGGACCCCGCCAATCGGTCACGCGTCAAGTTCCCACGGTGATCGCGCCCGACCAAGGCGCGGTCGCAGCAGACGGCCGTCTCAACTGGCCGGGCGGAGAGCGCCCTCACCGTATTTCGGTTGTCGTACCGGTGTATCGGGGCCAACACACCATTGGCGGATTGGTTGCCGAACTGCATCAGCTCACCCGTCCCACAGCGACACCCGACGGTGCTACCTTCCTGGTCGACGAGATCATCCTCGTGCACGATCACGGTCCCGATCGGTCAGACGTGGCGCTCGAGGAGCTTCGGCAGGCCTACGAGCAGGTGCGCACCGTGTGGTTGAGCCGCAACTTCGGCCAGGACGCCGCGACGATCGCCGGCATGTCGACCGCGCGTGGCGATTGGATCGTCACAATGGACGAGGATGGCCAGCACGATCCTGGATTCATCGGCGCTTTTTTAGACACGGCGTTGGCTCAGGGCGCCGATCTGGTGTATTCGAGGCCGACGAACACTCGCCCGCATGGATTTCTGCGGAATCTGACCTCGCGCGGCGCGAAGGTGGTGCTGGCGACCGTGTTCGCGTTCCCGGCTTCCACCCGGTTTGAAAGCTTCCGGCTCATCCGCGCGGATATCGGCCGCCAACTCGCTGACATCGCCCAAAGCGGCGTGTATCTCGATGTCGCGTTGAGTTGGGTGGTCGATGCGGTCGCGCAGGTCCCGGTGATACTGCGCGCAGAGAGCCTGCATGAGTCCGGCTATACCTATCCGCGGCTGTTCGCGCTGTTTTGGAAGATGGTGCTCTGCAGCGGAACCCGCGTCCTGCGGCTGGTCAGCATGCTCGGCGTCACGCTCGGCGTCATCGGTGCCGTGATGGCCGCGGTCGTCGTGTACCAGGCGCTCACCGAAGACGTTTACGGACCACATGGATGGGCCTCGACCATCGTGGTGCTGTTGCTGTGTTCGGGTGCCATCCTGTTCTCACTCGGCCTCGTGGCCGAATATCTCGGGGTGGCCCTGCACGTGTTGATCGGCAAACCGCTGTACTTGACGGTAGAGACACCCACCCCACGGCCCAGGCATAAGGGGCAGCCCGTGAGCGCCGCCAGTCTTGACGCCCGGGTTGAGCAGTAACGGCGTCGCCGTCGTCCGCCCGCACCGCCAGGCCTAAGACGATCAACTACCAGGGCTACTCAACATTCACAGCGGGGTCTTTCCGCTGCGTCGGCGATCGGAAGGTGGCGTTCATTGTCCGTAGAGCGGCTGCTGGAGGATGGATCGCTGTCGCGCGGCTTTGCTACTTGCCAGGCTGATCAAGCGTCAGCACCAGCCGCGCACCATCCCTTTCCCACGTGATTCGTCCGTCACCATCGGTCGAAGCGTTGTCCGTGCCGGCGACTGAGGTCCGCTCTATCAAGGTGGAGCTGTTGACGATGCGATCAACCCCTCCAACGCGAACCGTCGCGCCCGGGTAAGGGACCACCGCCCGTACGATCTTGTGCAATTCATGAAGTCCCAATGACTGGTCTAGCGACACAGGCTTAACGATTCGTTGAGTGCGCGGCGTCGGTCTGACTTCCTGCCTCATCCCGACCGGTCGGACCCCGCATTCGAACAGATCGATCAGCTGCGGAAGACAGCTCGCCGCCAGCCGTGCCAGCCCGAGCCTCAGCGACGCATTCGTTTCATCACGCCGGATCGGGTAGGTCCGCTGGATCAAGATGTTGCCCGCGTCGACCTCTGGGACGGCATAGTGATATGTCACTCCCGTTTCGATTGCCTCCCCGAGTAGGGCGGCCTGGATCGGGTCGGGCCCGCGAAACCGTGGCAGCAGCGACGGATGCATGTTGACGACGCCCAACCGTGGCAGGTCGAGAAGCGGCTCTGCGAGGATCTGATCAAACCCGGTCATGAGGATCATCTCCGGGTCATAGCCCCGCACCATTTCCAGCCCGGTTCCCGAGGTGACGCGAAGATTCGTGTGGCACGGTATCCCGAGTTCGGCGCACACCTCGTGAATCTGAGGAATCGGGTAATAGGGGTATGGAGCGTCGTAGCATCGCGTGAAGACCGCGCCCAACTCCAGCCGCCCATCGGCCCGGATCGCGTCGAGGACCTCGTTCGTGTAGCCGGTCAAACCAAATAAAACAATTCGCATCAGCGCTCCGAATGGTGATCCGGTTATCCTGCGGCGCCATCGTATGCAACGGTCTCGCTGACCAGATAGGTCGGCCGGTCCATGCTCCGAAAGTGCATACGAGCCAAGTACTCCCCGACGATTCCAAGTGCAAAAAGCTGCGCGCCAGAGAAGATCGCGATGATCGAGGCCAGGAACGCGAAACCCGGCACAGCACTACCATTTATCAGGTACGTGATACCGACGTCGGCAAGGATGGCGACGCCGAATAACACCAACAGGAAGCCGATGAAGCTCGAGATCTGGAGCGGGAGCGTACTGAACCCGGTCATCAGGTCAATCGCGTGGCGAACCAGACGGCTTATCTTGTAACCACTCACGCCGGCGGTACGCGGCGCGTGCTTCACCTTGATCGCGACGAACCGAGACGTCGTCCAGCTGAGCAAGACATCGATGGACACCGTTGGGCTGCGATACTCGCTAAATCCCTGCCGCAAGCGGGTGCGGAATGCGCGGAAGGCGCTCACACTGCGTGCTGTCTCGGCGCCCATCGCGCTGGCCAACGCCAACTTCGTCACGCGTGAGGCTACGTCGCGCACGATCCCATGCTGCTCATTCAGCGGTGCGCCATACACCACGTCGACGTCGGGACCGAGGGCCGCAAGAAGCGGCTCGATCTCGCTCACCGGATGCTGCAAATCGTCATCCATCGTGACTATTACGTCGTTGCGCGCGGCGCGAATACCGCAGAGCAGGGCATTGTGCTGACCGTAATTTCGGCTCATGCGGATGCCGCGTACGCGCTCGTCCTCCGCAGCCAGTTCAGTGATGATCGACCATGACTCGTCGCCGCCGCAATCCTCCACGAAGACGATCTCAAACTCCGGGGCGATCCGCGGCATAGTAACGCTCAGCTGCCCATGCAACTCTCGCAACGTCAGTCCTGCGCGATAAACGGGTATGACAACACTAACAGTCAGCACGGCGCCTCCCCGGCGGGCTTTTGCCCAAAGTTGCGTTATCCCAGAATGTTTGGCGTTTACGCCGGTCCCGGCGCACTCTGCGGCACCAAGTCGGGTGGATGTGACGACGTGCCGGCAGCCGTATCCGAAAGCCCCTGCCGAGCGGGCTCCCGGTCATCGTCAGGTAAAGGAGTCGGTCGGCGAGCATAGGAGACAAGGATCGCCAGGCATGCAATCATCCACAAGATCGGCGTCAATGGCGCCGTGGTCAATACGACTGACGTGGTGCCGACTACCCCACGAGCCCCCCATTGCCCCCAGATTGGTTCCTGGACGGGCTGGCCCAGGATGGCAACCTGAGCGATGCTGAGCGCCACGGCCCACGTGATGCACCGGCCCACCGCACGACGACGAGTGTCGCGAAGTGCCAGCCGGTCGAATATCCCCTCAGCAGGCGAGCCGTCGGGGTCTCGGACGACGAGCGCGGCGACCGGCAAAACGAATACCAAGGAGTAGAGCATGGCCACGGAGGGAGACAGCGCGGCCGTGGCCAGCAGCACCACGCCCGCCATCACCGGTGGGATGCGTCGCCCCAAGACGAGCAGGCAAACGACAACAATGATCAGGATCGCAATTCCGATCATCCATCGCGGGCCGGCCAGAAAACCTTCTGGAATCTTCCCGCCGGTTTGGGCACCCTTGACGGCATCCGGGAAAAGCAGCAGCGCTCGACCGAAAGACACGTTCTTCACGTCGGTAAGTCCCCCGAACGAACTTGCCGCGTGGAAAAAGCTGCGGAGGGACTGTGGGATTGTCTGCGGAAAGTCACGCGGCCACAACAGGTAGGCAGCCAGGTTCGCGCCCACGCCCCCGGCAACAGCAGCGCCAGCCCACCGCCACTGCCGGGCTGCCAACAACGCCACCACCAGCACGGCGAACTGGGGCTTGACGATCGCGGCCAACACCACCATGAGCGCGACAACACCCCACTGCCCTCGACGCAACGCCACCAAGAACACCAACGCGATCGGCACCACGAATCCCGCCGAGTTGCCCCGATCAATCACCGCCCACGCGGGGATTGCTGCAGCGCCGAGTGCCACGAAAACCACCACTCGCTCCAGACCGCGTGTTCCCCGGGCCGCCCACACCGCAGGCGAAACCACCGCAACCGTCAGCGCAAACAGATAAGCGATCAACCCCAGTCTTGGGACGCCCAGCCATTTCGCGGGAGCCGCAAACAACATGTGGGGCAACCATCCTGCAGCCGGCCCACCCATCAGGACCGGATGGTAATCCGGGGGAAGGACTTGCGAGTAGGCCCAGGGGTCGGGCTGCAGCCCGGTATCTACGACCATGGTGTAGTCACCGAAGCAGTGCCGACCGATGCTCGCGCTCTGTGCCAGCCAGCAATCCTGGGGGATCCACAACAGAGACGACAGCACGTCGACCGAGAAGCACTGGACAAGCACATAGCTTGTCGCCACCGACACCGCGGACACCAGCAGGATGGCGCCCAGCATCAAAGTGCGTTCGGATTGGGAGGTCACCGCTCGACGCCGCTCCCCGATCGCAGCAACCCTGCTACGCAGCACCTCGACCGGTCGAATCATCCAAATCCTCCTCCGTTCTTCGCGAGACGGTAGCAAAATCAGGCGGCCAGCGTTGCGACCGCGGCGGAAAACTCGAGGGTGGATCGGTGGTTTGTGTAACGTGCCGGCGCGGTCGGCTGGCGGTGTGTGGTTGCGCTGCGCGCTGGAGGGAAAAGACCTGCTCCAGCGGCGCGGAAGGGTTGTGGACCAGCGCGTGGAACCGAATTCGCCTCGGGCCTGAAGATCCGCGCCCGAGCGGCGACACTACCCACGGCGTGTCGGCGACGTGGGTGGTGGGGTATCGCAATCACGTCGGCAAACGTTGCTCCATAGCGTGACCTACCTCGGATTGGTCCTCACCGACTCCTCTTTGGGCGACATCCGGGCTGTCATGAAGAAGTGGGTGTACGGCGGAAACGCCTTTGCGACGACCGTGCCGTGCACATCGCCGAACGCGCTGCGCGCCAATGCCTCATAACCGGCCGGCGAGCGCACATGCCGACCACGATCAAGACTGATGAGCAACCGCGCGATCGGATTCTGCCGCTCGACAAACACATTATCGACCGTGATCACGCGCCCATCGGGTTTAACAACTTGCCGTAACAGCGCGAACAATTGGCTCGCCTGCGCATCGTCCATGTGGTGCAACACCCCCGAGACGATGGCGATATCAACAGGCGCCAGCACGCGCGCCTGCTCGGGCCCGAAAAAACCTTCATGAAATGTTCCACGGTCCCCAAAAGTCCTGCGCGCCTTCGCCACATAGGCCGCATTAGGCTCCCAGCCGACATACTCCACCTCCGGCAGGTACGCCAACAGATCCGAGGGCCCACAACCGATATCCAGCACACGATCCCCCGGCTGAGCACGCACGAAATCCTGCGCAAAGCGGCGCCACCCGCTGTCGGCTCCCATCACACGCTGCACTACTTTGTACAATGTTGGATGACGCAAAGCCGCATAAAGGCCGTGGGTACGTTCGCTCGTCAATGCTCAATCCTTAACGCAGACCGCAAGACAACTCGTGCCGAATGCAATAGTGCCCCCCGCCAAGATCCGCCGCGCCTCGACAGCAAGCAGCCCGTCGATACTGTCTACTGAAAACCCCTGCCGCACATGCTCTGCGGAGTACAGCTCGGCATCGGCCTGTCGCCGCACACCCAACAGACTGGGCAACGTCCTGAGCAGAAAAACCACGGGCACCAGCGGAGCAAAAAAATAGGTGGCGTATAACGGCCTGAACCCATTAACGGTCACGACCTGCCGCAAGCTGGGCACCGTATAACGGCGAAAATGCCCCACCTCGACATCGTAGCTAGAGTGCAAAAAGGCATAAGCCGGCACCGTCAAGAACAGAAACCCGCCTGGGCGCAATAACTCATGAACCCGCCGCAGCGCATCGGCCTCATCCTCGATGTGCTCGAGCACGTCGAACATACCGGCGGCGCTGATGCTGCCCGCAGCCATGCCACTGTCTTCCAACCGCGCACAGATCACCGGTTCGACGCCGCGTGCCTTGGCCGCGAGTGCACCGTCAATGCTCGGTTCCATTAGCGCGCAAGGGATTCCGACCTCGGTTAGTCCCTTCGCGACATATCCGTTGCCGCCGCCGATATCGAGCAGGACCCCGGCGGGCGTGAAGCGGCGCACCACGCTTGCAATGCAACGGTTGCGGTGCCGGAACCAAAAGGAGCGATCCTCGACCTGCAGGCAGGTCGCATTGGCGTGCTCGGGATACGACACCGGCTCCTGGCGACCGGCAAACCAGATGCCGTCCGCGCCCCGTTCAAGGCCAGGAGCAACGCTGGCAAGGTCCAGCATCATGCGAAATGCATCCGCCGCGAGTGATGGGTTTGGTAGAAGTCCAACACCAGACCAGCCACCTCTTCTACCTCCTGGTCGGTGAGATCGAAATACATTGGTAGCCTTACCAATCGAGCGCTGACCTCGTCGGTCCTCGGCAAGTGCCTCTGTGGCACGTCGAGCGACTGCGCGAATGGCGACGAATGCAGCGGCACGTAATGGAACACCGCAAGGACGCCCGCCGCCCGCAGATGGTCGATGAGCGCCGTCCGCTCCCCGATGTCGGCAGTCAAGACATAAAACATGTGGTAGTTGGGGGTACAGTGCGGCGGCGCAACGGGAATCCGGATCAAGCCGCGCTGCACCAGCGGAGCCAAAATGGCGGCGTAACGGGCGAATATCTCGCCACGCCGCCTGGTTATCTTTTCCATGTTCTCGAGCTGGCCCATCAGAAACGCGGCAAGCATATCGGAAGGGAGGTAGGAGGAGCCGACGTCCACCCAGGTGTACTTGTCAACTTGGCCGCGCAAGAACTGGCTACGGTTGGTGCCTTTTTCGCGCAGAATTTCCGCACGCTGTTCTATGGCCGGATCGTTGATGACGAGCGCGCCGCCTTCGCCGCAAGAAAAATTCTTGGTCTCGTGGAAGCTGTAACAACCGAGGTGACCGATCGTGCCCAGCCAACGATCCTTGTAGCGGGCGTAGACGCCTTGAGCGGCGTCCTCCACGACCAACAGATTATGGCGGCCAGCAATGTCCATGATGGCGTCCATCTCGCACGCGACGCCCGCGTAGTGGATGGGGAATATGGCGCGCGTACGCGCAGTGATCGCCTGCTCGATCAGGCGCTCATCGATGTTGTGCGTATCGGGCCTGACGTCCACGAACACCGGTTTGGCACCACGCAGCACAAAGGCGTTGGCCGTGGAGACGAATGTGTAGGAGGGGACGATCACCTCGTCACCCGGCCGCAAGTCGCATAGCAGCGCAGCCAGTTCGAGCGCCGCGGTACAGGACGTGGTCAGCAGCACCCGCCGCGCGCCGAAGGCTTTCTCCAGCAAGGCCTGGGCACTCTTGGTGAAGGGCCCGTCACCGCTAGCATGCCCACCCGCGACTGCCTGGCCGACGTATGTCAGCTCGGACCCGACGACGGAGGGCTTGTTGAACGGGATGCGGATCGTCATCACGTGCCTTTGTATCGCAATCCGCTGCTAACCGCAGCAACTTCCCCCATGTTCTTTTCACGTAAAGTCGAGAACCCACGGCCTGAATGACCTGGTGAGATGCATGTTCGGCGCGTTGTGCCTTCAGAGGCGGCATCGCGAGTGGCCCGATTGGGCGAAAGTCAAGCACTGTCGGAGTCGGAGAGGTTTCCACCGGCCGTGGCCCGCGCCGAGTCGTGCCCTCGGATGAGGACACCCGCGGTATGGCTGATCGACTGGGCAGATGACGTCTGCGACCTCGAATCCGAACAACACCAACAACTTCAACGCGCTGAGATCATCCTGCGCCGCTATTGCGGCGTGATACTCGGCACGCCTCGCGCTGGCCGGTGCACTCCACCGCGATGCGACGGCTGAATCGCCATGTCCCTCGACGACAAAGCTTGGAGACGAGGAGAATCTAACTCGGACAATACTTCAAATAACGTGGAGCTTTTTCTCCAACGTTGAAAAGGAGATCCAGAACTGACACCGCCGGCTCGAACGCTCCCCATAATTGCGTATAGTCGAGGTACCCGTCATAGTCGAACCAATTGACCCGAATTCCACTGTCGTCGAACAATTGCTCTTCGAGATAGGAGCGGGCCGCGGGGCCAGAGACATAATCCGTTGCCCCGGCCTGGCGGCAGAGGTGGACCAGCCTCTCTGTCTTACCACCCGATAATTCATAATCCCACGAGTTTGTCAAGCGGGTGACAATACCGAGATAGCCACAAATGGCTTCCAAAAGACGCCGGTTGAGCTGTGAAAGATTTGTGTACCGTTCTTCGAGGTAGATAGGCGCGAGCCAATCAGCTATCTCTACGAAGTACGGAGCCGGACGATAGTTATATTCTAGTGTTCGCCAGTGTTTCTTCGCCCAGTGGGTTGAGTGGATCTGTGTCTCACGGATCGTCTGCTGGAGGCTGTTCACGTGCACAGGGACAGTCACCCACTGCACGCCCTTTCTGGTTTTGATCCGGTTTCTGTTCCGCCAATCATTCTTCGTATATTGCACATCGTCATAGATTATGAACTCATCAACGGATGCGATCAGATCAAAGTATCCACGCCAGGGGACATAATTCGACTGCAGGATCGCGACACGCTTCAATGAGGCACCCCCCTGAAACGGAAACGTATACATCCAAGCAGGCCGCACACGGCTGGACGGCACTGCACACACGCACAATACGCCGTTTTGACGTCAGTGTAAAACATCGACACGCTGGAACTTCGCGCTGGCCATCCCCCCAATCACGCCAGCGGCTACGAGCGGTTCGGGCAGCGGATATTCTGGCCGGTAGATTTTCGGAAATTGGATATCCCGACCGAATACAACGTGATTCCTGAGAATTGGCTGTCAATACTGCTTTAGGCCGTCGCGGGGTAAGGACGCGAACAACACCGAGCCGAAAGCAGATACAGGAGAGACCTGCATCGAGGCGAATCGGGGGCGTTTGCCATGCACGCGGCGGCATACGCTAGTCAAAACTCTCCACGCCTCGCGTTAGCGCCGGCAGCCTTCCTATCGCAAGAACTCTCGGCTGATTACGCCGAACTTTGTTCGGACTGCGTCATCAGCTCGAATGTCGATGAGGAGGTACCGCCATCGGTATCCGGGAGATCTCGTCGAGTCGGCTGGCGCGTATCGTCAACTGCCGGAGCCGGTTTGCGCGTGTAGGAGACGACGATCACCACGCAAGCGATCAACCACAGGATCGGCGTCAAAGGCACTGTCGTCAAAACGATTTGTGTGGTACCGATAACCCCCCGCGCCCCCCACTGTCCCCAGATCGGTATCGGGACCGGCTGGCCGGGTATCGCAACCTGAGCGATGCTGAGCGCCACGGCCAAACTCACCCAGATGCCCACCGTACGACGACCGTCACCGTGAAGTGCAAGCCGGTCGAATAATCCAGTCACGGGCGGCCCGTTGGGATCTCGGACAACGAGTGCAGCGACTGGCAACACGAATATTAGGTAGTAAAGCATCGCCACAGAGGGAGACAGTGTGGCGGTCGCCAGCAGCACAATGCCCGCCATCACTGGCGGGATGCGCCGCCCCAACGCCAGCACACATAGCACGACCAGGATCAGCAAGGCATAGCCGATCACCGACCGCGGACCGGCCAAATAGCCCTCCGGTAGCTTGCCCCCTGTTTGAGCACCCTTTACGGCATCCGGGATCAACAAGAGCGCTCTGCCGAACGACACATTCTTCACATCGGTGAGCCCCCCGAACGAAGTAGCGAAGTGGGACAGGTTATGGATCGACTGGGAGATTGTCTGCGGAAAGTCACGCGGCCATAACAGGTAGGCGGCCAGGTTGGCGACCACGACCCCGACAACGGCAGCACCGCCCCACCGCCATTGCCGCGCCGCTAACAACGCCACCACCAAGGCGGCGAACTGAGGCTTGACCATCGCGGCCAACACCACCATGAGCGCAACAACGCCCCACCGCTCTCGACGCAACGCCACCAAGAACACCAACGCGATCGGCACCACAAACCCCGCCGAATTGCCCCGATCGATCACCGCCCACGCCGGGACGGCCGCAACCCCCAGCGCCACAAAAACCACCACCCGCTCCAGCCCACGTGTCCCCCGCGCCGCCCACAGCGCCGGCGAAAAAACCGCTACCGTCAGCGCAAGCAGATAACTGATCAACCCCAGTCTGGGGACGCCCAGCCATTTCGCGGGAAGCGCGAACAACATATGCGGCAGCCATCCGGCCGCCGGGTACTCGAGCTGCACCGGCTGGTAATCCGGGGGGAGGAACTGTTGGTAGGCCCAGGGATTGGGCTGCATTCCAGCACCCACGACCATCGCGTAGTCACCGAAGCAGTGCCGCCCGATATTCATGCCCCAATCCAGCCAGCAGTCTTGGGGGATCCACAACAAAGAGGACAACACATCGACCGAGGCGCACTGGACAAGGATGTAGCCAGTGCCCACTGACACCGCCGACACCAGCAGGATGGCGCCCAGCATCAAAGTGCGTTCGGATTGGCAGGTGAGTGCCCGGCGCCGCTCCCGCATCGCAGCGACCCCACCGCGCACCACCCCAAGAGGTCGAATCATCCGCATCGTCCTCCCTCCTTCGGCAAGACGCTAACAGGAGCAAACGGGTCGCAACGGGCCTTGCCCGAAAAGGTGGCAGCAACTCCGGTGCAGGGCGGTTTGCTGAGCCAATTGATCATCACGGCCACATCCTTGACACGGTGCTAAACGGCACCAGTCTGGTGACGCAAGCTGGCCAGGTGGGCCGGATGGCGCGCTGAGCGGGCTCCGCTCGCAGGCCGATCTCGCCGGGCCATTGCTGCTACTTCATCTCCGCGCTCGACTTGCTCGAAAGCCGAGTGCCCATCAACGATTCCGTCTGGGTGAGTTGCCAGCTGGAACGACGATCCAGATGCCGGGCCAACCACGTGGAATCTATTGGATACGCCGGCGGGCCGCCGCGGCAACGCAATCAGATGCATGTTGATTCTTATCAGCGGACCGAATAACAGCGGCTCCCCGCGCGCGTCTGCAACGGTATCGGCAGCAGCAATATGTAGTCGATGCCACCGTCGGTCGGCCCCAGCCCAGCGAATACGCCCGACGCAGCGCGGCCGCGGCGGGACCGAAAACACGCAGCCATCGCTGCCGCTCGTTCGTCGTGGTGCGCCGAATTGTCCGAAGCGGGAAACATGCCTTATTCCGTCGGCGACAATGCAGCGGAGTACGGCGGCCTGGTGATCGGTATCCTGCCGGTTCCAGGATGGCTGGAGGTGAGATGTCGGGAAGAGTTCTGGTCACCGGAGGCACCGGCGCGACCGGCGCGGCAACCGTCAAATGGCTGCGGCGAATGGGAGCAGACGTCGTCGTGTTGGCCCGGCGCCCGCCGGCGGTACCGGTAGTCGACGCGACCTATGTGGTTGCGGACATCCAGGATTCAGAAGGGGTGTCGCGCGCGCTGGCGGGTTGCGATGCGGTAGCCCATTTCGCCTGGACTCCCCCAGCAATGTGGAGCGCCAAGGGCACTGAGGGCATCGACATCGGCGGTACCACCAACGTGCTGCGCGCGATGGCCGACCACGACTGCCGCAGGATGGTGTTCGCCTCCTCGCTCACCGTCTACGGCGGCCGCCCTGACCATCCACAGCCGTTCACCGAGGACGAGACACCGCAACCCGCGGCCTCACTTTCCTATGAGCGCAACAAAGTGCGAGCGGAGGAGATAATCGCCGAGTCCGGCGTCGCGGCGGTCATCGTGCGGCCCACCGTGATTGTCGGGCGTTCGGCCTGGAGCGCGCGGGCGAATATCTTCCGCCAGCCCGTAATCGTCACTCCTGGCCGTGACGCGCGCATGCAGTTGGTCCATGTCGACGACGTCGGCCGGTTCATTGCATCCGCGGCGTTAGGCGGGCCCACCGGAACCGTCAATCTCAACGCCGATGATGCACTGACCTTCACCGAGATCGCCGACATCATCGGACGGCGCGTCGTGAATCCCGGCAAGGGGTTCACCCGACTGCTGGCCAGCTCGATCGGCAGGGCCGAGACCTACGAGTCCATGCCAGACGTCATCGAGTTGTTGAGGCATTACCCGCTTGGTGACACATGCAACCTTCGTGAAACGTTCGGCTTCACCTGCGCCTACAGCTCGGCCGAGGCCGTGGCCGACATGACCGACTGGTCCTCGACCGTGTGGACGGTGGGTGCACGCTCGGTCCGCAAGCCCAGCCGGTTGGCCCCGACGGTCGTCCACCCGCGCCAAACGTCTGGCTCCGACGGGAACGCGGTGCGGATCGTACCGCCGGAGTACACAGGCGAGTTCGATAACGTTACCGGCGATCCAGCCTTCCCGGAGTGGAGTGCGGCGAATGTCGCCGAGGCGTTTCCGGGTCCGATGACACCCTTCTCCCTCGGTCTGGCGACTCGCGTGATGTTCAGTGCGGCAAGCCTATTCGAGCAACTCTTCCCGCTCGAGCCGGACCTGGCGACCTTGGTCAACACCAAGAAAGTGGGTTCCATCGGGCATCGGATTTACAACAACGTAACGGTGATGAAGGAATTGGCAAAAGCCATTCCCGGCCAGACACCCGAAAGCTTCGATCATCACATCAACGGCACCCCGTTGCCCGAGGGGTACCGGGGGGTCGCCATGTCCGCCGCCGAGGCACTCACCGGCGTCCGCGCAGCAGTCAAGGCCGGCCCCCAATTCGCCGGTCTAAGTAGCGAGCTCTCAGAAATGGAGCGCCGGGCCCTGCGGCTGATCGCTCACCGCCCAGACCTGCGGACCCTCACCGATCAGAAACTGCTGGCCCGCATCGAGTTGGCCAGCGACATGATGGTCCGAACGTGGGACATCAACCTGACCGAAACGTTCATGGTCATTCTCCTAACAAATGTCATCGCGCAGCGTTACGGGGATGACGTTGCGATGAACCTGCGCACCGAGAATCTGCGCAGCACCACCCTGCTCGGCGGGGTGCTCGAACTCGCCGAAATCGTGGCGGCGGATGACGGTCTGCGCCGATTGATCGAAGACAGCCCTAGCGAAACGGTGCTGGACAGACTACGCGGCAACGCACCGGCATTCGCCGCCAAGTTCGACCATCTGCTGGCCGAATGCGGGCACCGCGGACCGGGCGAGACAGAATTGAGTAATCCCGTCTACATCGACGCCCCGGAGCTTTTCCTTCGCTCGGTGATGGGTAGCATCCGCACTGGCCGTGCCGCCCAGGGGGTTTCAGTACAGACCCCGTTGGGTAAGGTTTTGGTTCGCCTCGCTGGCGCTGCCATCGGGCGACGGGAGCGTGGGCGCGACGTGTGCATGCGCATCGCCTATGAGCTCCGACTCGCGCTGCGCGAATGGGGACGGCGACTGGTCGAACGCGGGACGCTGGAGTTCGCCGACGACGTGCACTATCTTGCGGTTGAGGAAGCCTACTATCCGCCTGCAGATTCCACGGATCGAGTGGCCAGACGTCGGGCCGAACGAAAGCGCCTCGCGGAATTGGAATTTCCGATCCACTTCCGCCATCCGTGGAGACCGGCCGCCCAAGTTGCCGTCGATGACGAACAAGTTATCAGTGGGCTTGCCGTCTCGCCAGGCGTAGCTCGAGGCAGAGCACGCATCATGGCGGAGGCCGACGACGACTTCGAACCCGGAGAGGTTCTGGTCACCAATGTCACCGACACCGGGTGGACGCCCTTCTTCGGCTGCGCCGCCGCAGTGGTCACTAACATCGGCGACATGTTGTCGCATGCGGCGATCGTGGCCCGCGAGTTCGGGGTACCCGCCGTCGTCAACACACTGATCGCGACCCAACGGCTCAAAGATGGCCAATTGGTTGAGGTCGACGGCACGGCTGGCACGGTCCGTATCATCGACGAAAGCTAACCAGCGGTGTAGGGATCCGCGGTGATCGACGCGACTTCATCTGCAGCGCAGCCGATTACGTCACGCGTCACTACGCGTCGAGTCGTTGATCCCAAGGGCAATCAGCATGATGGGCAGAGGGGTACTCGACACCACGTCCGTATGCCCCTCGGCCATCGCCGCACGGATTTCATCCTTGGTCGAGCTGTTCAGGCGCGGATGGTCACCAGCGGTGTGGGCGCGCAGTGGACTGTGCTTGCGCGCGAGCTCCGCGAGTTCTATAAGTTCCGGCGAGTCGACTTCAGACCAAGCGCTGACCTCCAAAATTCCTTCGCGCACTTCACCTTCGGTGCCGTCAATCGTGACCAACTTGCCCGACAGCCGTGCGGCGACACCGGTACCACACCCCACCACGGATGGACGACCAAGCTCACGGCTGACGACTGCGGCGTGGCTGGTGGCGCCACCGATCTCGGTGACGATGCCGCGCGCCGCGATCATCCCCTGGATGTCGTCGGGGCTGGTTGTCGGGCGAACGAGAATGACATCTTCGTAGCCGGCCGCGTCGATGGCGTCATCGACGTCGGTGTAGGCCATACCGGTCGCAACTCCTGGGCAGCAGGGCAAGCCTTTGGCGAGCAGCGGCGCGGCCAGACGGGCCTCCGGCTGTAGCGTCGGTAGCAACAGCGTCCGCACATGCTCGGGCGTGACCCTGCGTAGGGTCTCGGCCTCGCCGATAAGACCCTCGTGCCGCAACGCCAAGGCGATCCGCACCGCGGCTTGCGCTGAACGTTTGGCAGTCCGTGTCTGCAGCAGCCACAACCGGCCTTTTTCCACCGTGAATTCGATGTCCTGGACATCTCCGGCAAGCTTTTCGAGTTTTTTCGCTGCGGCCGTCAACTCGCCGTAGACGGCGGGTTGCTCGTCGCGCAAGGCAGTTATGCTTTCGACGTCGGACGTGCCTGATACGACGTCATCACCCTGGCCGCACTTGAGCCACTCCCCGAAAGGCTCGTCGACTCCGGTAATCGGGTTGCGCGAGAAGAGCACTCCCGTGCCCGAGTCATCGTCCATGTTGCCGAACACCATGGCCTGCACGACAACTGCGGTACCGCTGAGGTCGTCGAGACCATGGTGACTGCGATAGGTTCGTGCACGATCACTGTTCCACGAGCCAAACACCGCTTCAATCGCACCCCGAAGTTGATCGTAAGGATCGTCGGGGACGGCAACATCGTCGACGGGGACGATGCGCCGATATATCTCGCGGCATCGGCGCCGGGTGTCCGCGGCAAAACGCGCACCATGTAATTCGGCCAGCGCCTTCTCGACCTCGTCATTGATCCCGAGATCCAAAACGGTACCCAGCATCCCCGGCATGGACTGCGCTGCACTGCTTCGCACGCTCACAAGCAGCGGACGCGGCCCGTGCCCGAAAGTACGCCCAGTCAGGACTTGCAGGTAGGCGATCTTGTCGCGAACGTGGTCACGCAGCACCTCATCGACCGCGGGTCCGGGTTCGGCGAACCAGGCGGCGCATACGTCAGCCGTTACGCAGAATGCAGGCGGGACGGGCAAGCCGTTCTTGCGCATCGCGTTGATGCCGTAGCCCTTATTGCCAAGGAGCTCGCGGGGCAGATTCGTGCTGCCATCGAGCACTACGACCCGCGGATTGCCGGTGTCTCGCATGTCCGCCCCCAGCGGTTCCTCGGTCAGGGCCGGCCACCCTGTGTCGCGGAAAGAGCAAGAGTGGAGCCTAAACGTACAGACATACTCGGTACCACCTCTCAGTTTGTCGCACACCTCGCGAGGTTGGCGCCGATGATTCGGCCCAGACCATCCCTCGCCCGCGCACACTCAACGCGGTCACAGTGTCCCCAGTACACGGTTTAGCAAATTCTATGAATAGATTGTGGCGGGAGGGAGTTATACGTATCATCCCAGCACGACTTGGTATTCGGTGTGCGGGGTACGGTGCAAATGGCTTCGAGCGGCAAAAGACTGCTACTCGGGCGGAGCTTGGGGGCCAGCTCACGTTGTGGCGCGCCCCCGGCCACCTCCCCGAAGCCACCTCTAGCGCGGGGCGTCGGCCGGCAGACGGACGTCACACCGATCGCGTCGCCTCTGGCCAATGGTCATGAACCTAGGCTGATCGACCTGCCCAGAATTGAGGACCCTCGAGGAAATTTGACATTCATCGAAGCGGGTAGGCACACGCCGTTCGGGGTAGACCGAGCATTTTGGATCTATGACGTTCCGGGCGGCTCGATGCGAGGAGGGCACGCGTACCGATCAGTCCACGAGTGCATCCTGGCGCTGTCCGGGAGCTTCGACGTCGTGCTGGACGACAGTTCACGCAGAAGCCGCTACACGTTGAATCGTTCCTACCATGCCTTGTTGGTTCCGAATCTCGTCTGGCGGGAGATGACCAACTTCTCTACGAATGCGGTGGCCCTCGTCCTCGCCTCCAGCCCCTTAGCACCAGACGATTACGTGCATGACTACGAAGAATTCTTGCGACTCAAGAGGGCGAAATGAGTCGCATCGACGACTGCAGACTGGTCCATCTTGAGAAGTTCGAGAGCGATCAAGGGAACCTGACTCCGCTCCATGGTGAGAGTCACGTTCCCTTCGCGATCAAGAGGGTCTACTACATGTACGACCTTCCCGGTGGATCCGAGCGCGGCGGGCACGCGCACCGGTCGCTCCAACAATTGATAGTGGCTGCCACGGGATCGTTCGCGGTGACTCTCGACGATGGGTGGAGTCGACGAACCGTTTCCCTCGACCGTTCCTACTATGGCCTGTACCTACCGACGATGATCTGGCGGGAGCTCACGGGTTTTTGCACGGGAGCCATTTGCCTGGTGTTCGCCTCGCTGCCCTATGACGAAGACGACTACATTCGTGACTATCACGAGTTCCTGACGACGGTCCGCAGCCCAACCAACAGCGGCCTCGATAACTGACTGGCTGATCAGCTTTGCCGGGGTTTTGGCACCTCTGACGGCCGATGACGCGAAGCCGGCCAGGGTTCGCCGGACTGCATCGTGCTGGATTAATCGTGGGAAATCATAGGTCCTGGCTCGGAGGGCGACAATGACCAATCCTCCCAATGCGGTGCCCTTTCTGGACGTCCAGGCCGCCACGCGGGAGATCGAAGCGCCCGTTCAGGAAGCCGTTCACCGAGTCGTGCGCAGCGGCCGCTACGTGGGGGGTGAAGAAACAGCAGCATTCGAGGGGGAGTTCGCTGCTTTCACCGGCGCGAAGCATGCGGTGGGAGTGGGCAGTGGCTTGGACGCGATTGGCCTGGCGCTGCGGGCGCTCGGCATCCGCCCCGGTGACGAGGTCGTCGTGCCAACGAACACCTTCATTGCGACCTGGCTCGCGGTAGCGCACATCGGTGCTCGTCCGGTAGCGGTGGAGCCGATCGATGGTCAGTGGACCCTTGATCCCGCTCGGGTGTCAGAAGCTATTACTCCCCGAACTCGCGCCCTCGTTCCGGTACACCTCTTCGGTCAACCCGCTGACCTTGATGAGCTTTTGGAGGTGGCGAAACGACATGGGCTGGTGGTCGTGGAGGATGCCGCACAGGCCCACGGGGCGCGCTACAACGGCCGTCGCGTCGGTGCTCATGCCCACGCGGTGGCATGGAGCTTCTATCCCGCCAAAAACCTGGGTGCTTTCGGTGACGGGGGCGCGGTGACCACCGACGACGCCGGTGTCGCTGCCCGCGTTCGTTCCCTCGGCAACTACGGAACCAGCCAGAAGTACGTGCACGACCTTCCCGGGATGAACTCCCGACTCGATGAGATTCAGTCGGCGGTATTGCGTGTCAAATTGCAACATCTTGACAGCTGGAACGCTCGGCGAAGAACCATCGCAAACCGCTACGCCGAACAACTCGCCGATATCCCGGGTCTACATCTGCCGGATACCGCGCCGAGCCGCGAACACGTGTGGCACCTGTACGTCGTCGACCATGCGTCGCGCGATGAACTGCAGAAGCACCTGGCTACCAACGGGATCCGAACATTGGTGCACTATCCGATCCCCCCGCACCTGTCGGGTGCGTTTGCCTCACTTGGACTGACCGAGGGCACGTTCCCCATCGCAGAGCGGGCGGCGCGAACCCACCTCAGCCTGCCCATAGGTCCCCATCTATCGGAGGAAAACGTCACTCGAGTGATCGATGCCTGTCGCTCGTTTCGCCCATAACCAGGCAAGGTCGACTGTTTGTGAAAGTTGTTGGAGATCGGGATGTTTGGAATGCATTCGGTAATGGGGCCTTTCGGTCAACGTTCAATAGACCTCATCCACCACAGCTTCCGGTCGTGTGGTGACTTCGTCGAAAATCCGCCAGACATACTCCCCGATGATGCCCAGAATGATTATCACCACGCCCAGCAAGAAGCTGATCAGGGCAACCAGGGTGGGGAACCCTGCAACGCCTCGGTGGCCGCCGAAGATCGCATCGACCACTATGTAGAGGCCGTAGGCGAACGACAGCAGCGCGACGAGGAAGCCCGTCAGCGAGATGAAGCGGATGGGTAACACCGAGAAGCCAAGGATCGAGTCGAAGAAGTAGGTCAGCTTCTTGCCGAACGTCCAGCGTGACTTGCCGTGTTGCCGCTTCCGTCGCTGGTAAGGAACAGTCGCCGGTTTGTAGCCCAACCAGTGTGCGAGCAGTTCGGTGTTGACGTTCTTGCTGCTGTCGCGAATGTGTGGCACCAGCGCCGCGTCCATCAATAAGATGTCGATACCGCCTTTTGGGTAGTCCTTGCTGATCACCCTCCTCACCAGCCAGTGATAAATGCCGGCGAAGAATGTGGTCAGCGGCGGATCGACCCGGCTTTGCCGCAGCGCAATCACGAACTTTGACCCCGCCAGCCATTGATCGGTCATCTTGACTACGAGTTCCGGCGGGTCTTGCAGGTCGGCCGCCAGCCACATTGTGCAGTCGCCGGTGACATAGTTGAGCCCGACCTTGGAGGAATGTATCGCGCCAAAGTTCCGTGTCAGCTTGATCACTCGGGTATCCGGACGCTGCTGTTTGATCTTCATCAACTCGATCATCGACTCGTCACCCGAACCATCGTCGACGAAGATCAGTTCCATGCCGCAGTCGCGCTCGTGGAGTTCCCTCTCGACTTCTCGCAGTTCGGCGAACAGGAGCGGCAGCGATTGGGCGTTGTAGTAGACCGGAACCACGACCGAGACCGTTTTCATGGCTTCTCCTTCAGCGGCCGGCCCACCGGCGGGGTGTCGAGCGGGTTACCGCGTTCCCGGAACGGGTACCGGCCGGTCCGCGCTGCACTCATGCTGTAATACCTCCGATATAAGAAGTACTTGCGGTGCATCCTATGAACATCTCAGACGCTAATTTGCTGAACGGCGGATAGGGAACCCCCGCGAGACCCGTGTGGGATCATCTGATGATGTAGGTCGCGCAGCCACCTGGCTTGAGTACATCGTGACGTTCGGGGCTCGCAATCCTGAATACATACGAATCGAGACCGATGGCGCGTTGCTACGAATTCACTGGAAGGAGCCCTAATGCCGGTCGATCCGGGCCGATTCGCAAAGCTGCGCTACGACGATTTCAAAACACTCGCCACCGAAGAGGGGCTATCGATCCACGAGCGCATTGGCGTCCCCGATTCATACTATGAAGGCCGCCAAGACGCTATCTTGCAGGACATCAGGACAAAGTTGTCCAACCTGGACACACCGGGACGCAGAGTCATCGACATCGGCTGCGGCTGCGGTGCCCTGGTTTTCAGGCTCATTTCGCTGTGCAAAGAAATGGGCCACCTTCATGTCCTCGTGGACTCTGCCGAGGTGCTCAGGCACCTGCCCGACGAGCCTCACGTCCGCAAAGTTGGCGGGCGATTTCCACAGGAATCCGCTGCATCGCTGGTGGACTTGGCAGGCAAGGCAGACGTGGTGATCGCCTATGGTGTCTTCAATGTCGTTGTGCTCGACGGGAACCCCTTCGACTTTCTCGACCGGGCGCTCAACCTGCTCGCACCGGGGGGACAACTCCTCGTCGCCGACATCCCCAATCAGTCGATGCGCCGACGGTTCTTCAGCAGCGATGCCGGAAGAGCATTCCACAAGTCGTTCACCGGCACCGATACCGAGCCTGAGGTGGAATTCAATAAATTGGAATTCGAGAAAATCGACGATGGCGTCCTGGTCGGCCTCATGCTGCGGGCGCGCGCGGCAGGATTCGACGCCTATATCGTTCCGCAGAGACCGGATCTTCCTTTCGCCAACCGTCGCGAAGACCTGCTCTGCAGAAGGCCCTGACCGGCCGCATGCAGGCGAGTCCGCACGCAGGTCCCGACCGCGTCCCGTCTGCCGACCACGGCTTATCGCGCGCCCTTAAGGCGACCATGACTGTACGCAAAACCTCTGCGCGAGAGGCAGTCTCAGCATCCAACGCAGGATCGGTAGCCAACAACGCTGCCGAGAATCGCATCGATGACCGTCGCTTATCCCAGCCCCCACGCTGCTGCCCCAGCGAAGCGCAGCGTATGCATAGTCATCCAAAACCGAAACCATGGAACCACTTTCGACCCTCCACAGTAGATCGGGGCTGACCGGTGCACAGCGTTGAGCGGTATCGGCCTGAGCTGCAAGACGAATGGAACACCTTCGTCCGCAGGAGCCGAAACGGCACCTTTCTGTTCGATCGTGACTACATGGAGTATCACGCCGACCGGTTCGAAGACTTCTCCCTGGTTGTCCGGGACAAGCAAGGTCGCATCAGGGCCATGCTCCCTGCCAATCGCGCGGAGGACCGTGTCATCAGCCACGACGGACTGACGTACGGGGGCTTTATCGTCGATGCATCGACGCGCACCGCGTCGATGCTGGATGTATTTGATCGAGCGAGGGAGTTCTTAGCAGCCTCGGGGATCCGCGAATTCATCTACAAGCCGGTCCCTCACATATATCATCTCGAGCCCTGCGAAGAGGACCTGTACGCCCTATTTCGCCTGAAAGCGCAACTCATTCAGCGGGACGTGGGAGCTTGTGCCTGTCCAGCCGAAATCGGGCGACCCCCGAAAGGCGTGCGCTGGTGGATCCAGAAAGCAGAAGAGGCCGGCATCAAAGTGCAAGAATCTGAGCGCTTCGAAGACTTCTGGCCTATCTTGGAGCACAATCTCGCGGCCCGACATCAAGCGGCTCCCGTGCATTCGCTGTCCGAGATCAAACTGCTGAAGTCGCGATTCCCGGCGAACATACGTCTGTTCTTGGCCCAACGTGGGTCAACTGTACTGGCGGGCTTCGTCGCGTATGAGACGGTCAACGTCGTGCACATTCAGTACGCCGGCTCCACCGAAGAGGGTCGAGTTCTGGGGGCCCAGAACCTAATTGCGGTCGAACTTCTGCGAAATCGTTTTCGCGACAAGAAGTGGTTCGATTACGGGACATCCACCGAGGAAAAGGGGCGCGTGCTGAACGCGGGACTTCAGCACTTCAAAGAAGGCTTCGGCCTCCGAGCTGTGGTCTCCGACCGGTATCGCATGAGGCTGTAGAGGAGGTGCTGACAGCCGTCTCCGGGAGACCATCCAGGGGCGACGCTGAGTCACCATCCTGGAAGTTGGCCGGTCTGCGCACGTAGGAGACGATGATCACCGCGCACGCGATGATCCACAAGATCGGCGTCAAAGGTGCCGTGGTGAGAACGATCGGAGTGCTGCCGACGACCCCCCTCGCCCCGAACTGTCCCCAGATCGGTACCGGTACCGGCTGGCCGGGGATGGCAACCTGAGCGATGCTGAGCGCGGTGGCCACTCTTACCCATGCGCCCACCCTGCGACGACAGTCGCCATTGATCGCGAACCGGTCGAATATGCCTTCACCGAGCCGCCCATCCGGGTCTCGGATGACGAGCGCGGCGACTGGCAAGACGAATACGAGGTAGTAGTACATCGCCTCGGAGGGGAACAGTGCGGCCGCGGCCAGCAGCACAATACCCGCCATGACAGGCGGGATCCGTCGGCCCAGAGCGAGTAGCGAGACAACGATAAGTATCAAGACGACATACCCGATCAGCAATCGCGGACCGGCCAGGAAGCCCTCCGGTAGCTTGCCGCCCGATGTGGCGGCCTCGACGGCGTCCGGGAACAACAGCAGCGCTCTTGCAAAAGACAGGTTCTTCACGTCAGTGAGCCCTAGCTCCGAACTACCGAAGTGAGACAGACCGTGGATGGTCTGTGCGATTGTCTGCGGAAAGTCGCGGGGCCACAACAGATATGGGGCGAGGTTGGCGATCATGACACCGACAATGGCTATCCCGCTCCACCGCCAACGGCGGGCGGCCAGCAACGCCACCACCAAGACGGCGAACTGGGGTTTCACCGCCGCGGCCAACACCACCATGAGCGTGACAGCACCCCAGTGCCCCCGCCGTAACGCCACCAAGAACATCAACGCGATCGGCACCACGAATCCCGCCGAATTGCCCCGGTCAATGACCGCCCAGACCGGGATGGCCACAACCCCCAGAGCCACAAAAACCACCAGACGCTCCAGCCCACGCGTCCCCCGGGCCGCCCAGACCGCCGGTGAAAGAACTGCAACCGTCAGCGCAAGCAGGTAACCGACCAGACCCAGCCGCGGCCCGCCCAACCACTTCGCGGGAGCCCCAAACAGCAGATGGGGCATCATTGCGGCGGCCGGGTAGGCGGTCCGCGTGGGTTGGTAATCCGGTGGTAAGAACTCCTGGTAGGTCCAGGGGTTGGGCCGCATCCCGGCGTCTACGACCATGGAGTAATCGCTGAAGCAGTGGCGACCGATGTTCGTGCCCCAATCCAGCCAGCAGTCCTGGGGGATCCACAACAAAGAGGACAGCACGTTGGCCGAGGCGCACTGGATAAGGACATAGCCGATGGCCACCGAAGCCGCGGACACCAGCAGGATGGTGCGGAGCAGCCGGACGCGCTCGGACCGGGAGGTGACCGCCCGGCGCCGCTCCCGCATCGCGGTGATTCCGCCGCGAACCAACTCAAGGGGTCGAATCAACCGCATCCCTCCTCCCTGCTTCGCCAGACGCTAACAGGAGCAAAGTGGGCGGCAACGAACATTGACGGAAAGTAGGCGTCAACACCGCAGCCAAGAGGTTTGCTACGCGGCGCGGTCTCCGCCACCGCGCCCTTGACAAGGTCCGGCCCAGGTTGCGCGTATGGCGCGCTGGTGGGCCCGGCCCGCCCGTAGCGGAGGCGATCCCGCCAAAGGTGTCGCCTCCCCCATCGTCGAAACAGAAGGTTCGACCGAAAACCAAGTGCCCATCGGCGATTCCGCCTGCCTCGTGCCCGGCTCGAACAACGGCCAGACTCCAGCCTCTACCCCTGCCGACCTAACCAGGTAAGCCCCAGATCAGCCGACTGGCCGCGCCAACGCAACCAGATGTACGGCGATTCCCACGAACGGACCGAATAACAGCGCGATCACCGTGCGCATGTCCAACGGTAGCGGCAGCAGCAGCAACAACGTCGACGCCACCGTCGCACCGACCCAGCCCAGCGAATATGCCCGATGCAGCGCTGCGGCAACCGCGGCGGTGCCAGTGAGCGTCAGCATCGCGAGGGCCACCGCCGCCGCAGTCAACCAGGCCAGCAGCGCCCCGCTGGCGTGATAGTCGGGACCGAACCCGACGCGCAGCAACCAGGGGCCGACAAGTCCTGCGGCCGGCACGCCGACTGCGCCAATCCCGCCGATGATCGCAGCCGGGGTAATCAGCGCCCGAAGCCGATCCGCGCGTTGGTCGACGAAATGAGCGATCAGGTTGCTTTGCATCCCGCCCAGCGGGAGCAGCAGCGGCGCGCGGGTCAAGGCGACCGCCAGGATGACGACGCCGCCCGCCGCCCCCAACTCATTTGAGGTCGCTTTGAGCAACACCGGGAATCCCATCACCAGAATCGCGCTGGCACCGGCCGCAGTCATTGAATGCGCCGCGCCGCGCAGGAACTTCGCGGTCCCCCCGGGCGTCTGCACCCGGGCCGAGGCTCGCGTCGTGGGCGAGGCCAGCAGCATGAGCACCCATCCCGCCGCGCCCGTGACGGTGGCCCACAGGAATCCCGCCAGGCCCCATCCGAGCACAAACGCGGCCACAGCGACCACCACCCGGATGACGGCGTCGGTCACCATCAGCGCTGCGTACTGTGTCCAGCGGTTGCCGCCGGCCAGCATGCCCAGCAGGGCGGAATGCAGACAAAAGCCGGCCATCCCGAAGCTGAGGAGACCCACAGACAGCCAGCGTTCGTCGACGAATACCTGCTTGCTCCACACCGGCGAACTGCCTGCGATCGCCACGGCCGCGACGACGCCGGTCATCCCGGCCACCCGTAGCGGATGGGTACGACGGCCCGTGATGATGTCGTTCGACGGTGCCGAGCGGACTTCGCGGGTAGTTTCCTGCAACAGGCCGCTCGTGGCCCCGGTGACCAGGCCGAACGCTCCCCAGAAGACCCCGAACACTGAGAATCCGGCGGGGGCCAGGTCACGAGCCGCCAGATAGAGCGCCACGTAACCACAAATGGAGGTCAATGCGGTCGCCGTGCCGACCCGGGCGACGTTGCCCCGCGCGACCGGACCGGTGGCGGCTGCTGTACCTCCGACCTCGGTCATCGCGAAGGCACTCCCGTAGCGCTGGGTTGCATCTCCCACCAGGTCGGTCGAGCGATTGCGCAATTGAAGGACGCGGACGGGGATTCGCCGGCCACTACTGTTCGACGTCGACCGGGGCAACCTTGTCGACCGCGCCAAACATAAAATGGCTCAACACAACTCCCGCTGCGCTCGCGATAAGTCGTTACATCTTCGCGCGCGATCGGCCCGACTAACCAAGGCAGAGCGATGGGTAAACGTCGATCAACGTGTGCGGAGGTCGTACGCCGCGCGACAAAAGATACTCCGCCAGATCCAGCGCGTAGCGGCCCAGTGGAACGGGTTTGAAGTTGTTCTGCTGTTGGCTTTGTTGACGATGTCATCGGCGATATTGGTCCAGACGAAGGGTTTGGGCGATCATTCCACGACACGACCGATTTCTGACGGCGTTTACGTGATCGCGCACGCTCGTTGAGCTGCCGGTTGCACGGGATGGCGTTCGATGACGGAAGACCATACCGCGACCAGGCTGAGTCAGAACGCAGGGTCGGGCCCAAGTACTAGTCGGCTGCCAGCCAGTCCCTCAGTTCGGCGTGTGTGCGCGTCGAGTAGCTGTCCATCGCCGGGTCTCAGGTTCCGCTCGAGGCAGGCGCGGCGATCTGCTTGAAAAAGCCCAAGAAGGTCTGGTGATGATGCCACGGCACTCAATTCGATAGGCACGCTTGATCAATGCTCGAAGGCTTGTGTCGTAGCTGCGGATCGTCTAGTTGGACTATGCCTTGATGCGAACTCGTCCATGCCGCGATAGGGATCGGTTACTCTGATGCGATGCGTTGGTTCGGCCCCACCGCGGGCTATCTCATGCCGCACATTATCGCCTTCCGACATGAGATGTACGCCCCAGAAGGCAGCACGCGGAACCCGATCCATCTTTGCGAAGGCTCTGATTAGTGCCTTCTCGTATACGCCGTGCACGCGCATCCTTGGCCCGCCGTGCAACCAACGGTGATGGGCGGCCGGACCATCGGCTCGACATCATGGACCACGCTCTGTACGCGCAGCATCGCGCCATCGGCCGAAGCGTAGTAATCCAGGTTGTGTGGATCTATGACGATGCTTTCGACATCGACAGCGTGAGGAGATTAAGGCGCAATCTCGCCAACGGGTTGGCGGGACGGCGCATCGAGCGCTCGCCGCTACTAGCCCGTCATCGGTGGGTCTCAGATCCGGGGCCGGCAGACATCGACATCGCGGAGCGTGCCCGCCCGCGCGCGGAACTCACCGATTGGGCTGACGAACGCGCGCAGCTGCCGATTGACTTGGAACGGGGGCCCGGGTGGCATCTCGGTGTCGTTCCACTTTCGGACGGCTCCCACGCGGTCAGCCTGGTGATATCCCATTACCTCGTAGACGGTTTCGGGCTGGCGCTGACGATAGCTGAGGCAGCACTGGAGATCGGCCGCGATCTTGGCTACCCACCGCCACGTTCGCAAACTCGGCTACGCGCCGTACTACAGGATGCCCGCCAAACAGCGCAGGACGTCCCACAGTCGGCGCGGGCGCTTCGCGCGGCGGCAAGACTGGCCCGTCGTCAGCGCCGCGACACTGCCCAAGCACCAGCGCCACGACCCGTCGTGCTAGATGGAAGTGATGGCGATGAAATCGCCGTTGTGCCGGTTATCACGATCCACATCGACGCGGAGGCTTGGGACGCCCGGGCCAAGGCGCTTGGCGGAACGAGTGACACGTTGGTCGCCGGGTTGGCAGCAAAACTCGCCGAGCACGTCGGCCGGCGACGCGCCAGCGACGGCGCCGTCACTTTGCAACTACCGATGAGCGAACGCACGCAAGACGATACGCGTGCGGTCGCGGTGTCGTTTTCGCGCGTCAGCGTGGACCCGACGGGGGTCACGACGGATCTGCGCGACGTCCGCGCTGCACTCAAGCAGGCGCTGACCACGCTGCGCGAAACGCCAGATGAAGACGAGCGCCAGCTCTTATGGCTGGCCCCATTTGCGCCGAAACGGTTGCTGAAACGGTTGGCCGACGCGGCAGTCGACGATCCCGATCTTCCAGTGTTCTGTTCGAATTTGCGCGACCTCGGTCCGATGGTCTTGGCGCTCGCCCACAATGAAACCGAGTACGCCACCATCTCCGGCGTACTCTATCCGCTCCACCTCATACGTGTGATCGGCCAGGACGTCACCAGACGATGGCTTGAGCGAGCGGGCGGGCAATTGACGATTCAGTCTTGGCGCATCGGCGACAAGGTTGGCATCACCGTGGAGGCCTACCGACCGGGCGGCGAGAACACAAAGCCCGCCTTGCGTGAGCTCGCCGCGCGGACGCTGGCTGAGTTCGACCTCACCGGCGAGATCGATTGACGAACCGCCCGACTCCGGGCGAACGTGACTGATTCGCCGGCGCGCTGCCGCTAGATGAGGACCAGGCGGTTCAACCGTCAGAGGCGCGGTTGGCCGCCAATCTGTCGCGAAGGCTCTTCGGCCGTATGTCGGGCCAGTTCTGTTCGATGTATTCGAGGCATGCGGCGCGGTCCGCTTCGCCGTACACCACCCGCCAGCCGGACGGGACATCGGCGAAGGTGGGCCACAAGCTGTGCTGTTCCTCGTCGTTAACCAGGACAAAAAAGCTGCCGCTGTCGTCGTCGAATGGATTAATGCTCACAAGTTCTCCAGCCCGCCTAGTCGAGGTGAGTAAGACCGTTACAAACCATAGTGGAGGCGCGCAGCGTTGTGCGGGGTCTCCCCTGATTTGTTGACTCCGCGACGCGGCCCTGCCTTGACACGCGGCTCGCCTTGGCGGGTCGCGGTCCGAGCGGTCAGGTGCCGCGAGCAAACACTCCGTCACTCCCGCGACGCGGTTGGCGGTGTGCACGTCAAGCCGACGCGTGCCCCGGCAGCGCGCCACCGGATACGTCTCGGTAGCCACACCAGAGCGCTGATTGGGGAGATTTCGTTTATTGACGCCCACGTAGGCGCTCAGCTGGACTGATCCGCGGCCGTGCATCCGTCAACATCTTTGCCGAGCGCTGGCGCGTCATGGTCGGATGACATCCGAAACGGCGGACTTCATCACGCTTTCCCTATCCGTTAACAGACTTCCCAATGAAGGCAGCCCAGCTAATATCACGGTTAGGTAACGATCTTATCGTTTTTTTATATTCGCCTGCCGCGTGCGTATTACCATCTCCCTGCCATCTACGCCGGTTGCGGCACCGAAGCGCCGACTTGAGGAGGGTCAATAGGCGTCGGTGGTGGAGATGGCAGTCGGGGGATCTGCAGATCTTGAGTCAAGCAGTGGGGGCAATGCCAGTGGTCATTGCCCGTAAGGAGGCGGAATGGTTGCATTCCGGGCCATCAATGAAGATGACGCACGTCGGTCGGATTCATTGAATTGTTCGCCCGGTGCGACCGCCAGGCCTGCCACCCCGGTTGCCATTATCGGTGTGGCATGCCGACTTCCAGGGGGAATCGACTCACCGGACCGGTTGTGGGACGCGTTGCTGCGCGGCGACGACCTGATCACCGAAATCCCGGCCGATCGCTGGAATGCCGAGGAATACTACGACCCGGAGGTCGGGGTGCCGGGCCGGTCGGTGTCCAAGTGGGGCTCCTTCCTCGACGACGTGGCAGGGTTCGATTACGAATTCTTCGGAATCGAGGAGCGGGAAGCGACCGCAATCGACCCGCAGCATCGCCTGCTGCTGGAAACGTCTTGGGAGGCAGTGGAACACGCGGGTCTCAACCCGGCGAATTTGGCCGGGTCGCGGACCGCCGTCTACGTGGGTTTATCGCACGACGACTATCTGTCGATGGCAGCCGACACCGACCTTCAGGAGGGCGCGTACGCATTCTTGAGTAATAGCCGCAGCATGGCGTCCGGACGAATCGCCTACGCCATGGACCTACGAGGTCAGGCGATAACCGTCGATACCGCATGTTCGTCTGGGCTCGTCACTGTGCATCTCGCATGCCGCAGCCTGCACGACAGCGAATGCGACCTGACGCTGGCGGGTGGCGTTTCGCTGACGCTGGATCCACGGAGATACGCCGCCGCTTCAGCGAGCGGCGTACTGTCAGCGACAGGGCGCTGCCACGCATTCGACGTCGCCGCCGATGGTTTCGCAATCGGCGAGGGCAGCGCGATGATGCTGCTCAAGCGGTTACCGGATGCGTTGCGCGACGGAGACCGGATCTTGGCCGTAATACGAGGTACCTCGGTGAACAACGGTGGCCGATCCGCGGCCGTCACCACGCCGTCGCGACCCGCGCAAGTGGCGGCCTACCGGACGGCCTTGGCTGCGGCAGGCGTGGACGCCGGCAGCGTCGGCATGGTGGAGGCGCACGGCAGCGGCGACCCGGCGGGTGATCGGACCGAATTCGCAAGCCTGGCAGAGGTTTATGGAACTGCCGGTCCCTGCGCACTCGGCTCGCTGAAGACGAACTTTGGGCACAGCCAATCGATTTCGGGAACGCTGGGCTTGATCAAAGCGGCGCTGGCGCTGCGGCACGGCGTGATACCCGGGAATCTACGCTTTACCCGCCTGCCAGACGAACTCGCGCAAGCCGAGACAAATATCTTTGTGCCACAGTCAAATACGCCGTGGCCCAGCGATGGTCTTCAACCACGACGGGCAGCCGTGTCGGCCTACGGGTTCTCGGGTACCAATGCCCACGCAATCTTGGAACAAGCTCCCGCGACTTCTGAATCCGTCGCAGCAGCCCACGCGGCCACGTCGCCCCTCCAGCCACCGTTACTCTTGCCGCTATCGTCCACCTCAGCCGACGAGTTGCGCCGTACCGCAGGCAGATTAGCCGATTGGGTGCGATCAGAGGACGAGGTGGCGCTGCCCGATTTGGCTTATACCCTGTCGCGCCGTCGTGGACACCGCCCGGTGCGAACCACGATCGTCACCGACAGCCTCGACGATGCAGGGGCCAAGTTGCGCGAAGTCGCCGACGGCGGCACTACGTATCTGGCCGCGGTTGGACGCGACGATCGGGGCCCGGTCTGGGTGTTCTCCGGTAACGGATCCCTGTGGCCGGCCATGGGGGCCGAGCTGATGGCCAACGAGCCTGTGTTTGCTGCCACCATCGCGGCGGCCGAGCCACTGATCGCGCAGGAGTCGGGATTTTCGGTAACCGACGCAATGACAGCGCCCGAGGTGATATCCGGCGTAGACCGGTTGCACCCGACTCTGTTCGCCATGCAGGTCGCGTTGGCGGCCACCATGAAGTCTTACGGGGCGCCCCCCGGCGCGGTGATCGGGCACTCGCTCGGCGAGACCGCGGCGGCAGTGGCTGCGGGGGCGCTATCGCTGGCGGACGGGGTACGCGTCGTCTGCCGTAGCTCTCGGCTGATGGCGCGCCTCGCCGATTCCGGAGCAATGGCGTTGGTGGAAATGCCTGCGCAACAGGTGCTTTCCGAGTTGATGGCCGGTGGGATCAGGGACGTTGTGATCTCCGTGGTGGCTTCACCGCAGTCCACGATCATCGGCGGGACCGCTGAGACCGTGCGCGAACTGGTGGGCACATGGCAAGCTCGGGCAGTGATGGCTCGCGAGCTGGCCACCGACCTGGCATGGCATACCCCGCTGGTCCAACCCATTCTTGATGAACTATCGGAGGCGCTGGCCGAGCTGGCCCCGACAACGCCAGAAGTACCCTTCTACTCGACAAGCCAGTTCGACCCGCGTGAGCTGCCGGCGTTCGATGCCCGCTACTGGGTGGACAATTTCCGGCGCACGGTGCGGTTCGCCGCGGCGGTCCAGGCCGCAATGCAGGACGGCTACCGGGTATTCGCCGAGCTGACAGCGGATTCCCTGCTCGACGCCCCGCTCGAACAGAACGCTCGCAGCCTCGACGTGTCGATCGCCGCTGTGGCGGGTGTGCGACGCGATCGAGCACTGCCGCACGGGCTGCGCAGCCTCCTCGCGGATCTGCACAGTGCGGGCGCAGCGGTTGACTTCTCCGCGCTCTATCCGAGCGGCCGTCTGGTAGACGCGCCCCTGCCAACGTGGACGCACCGTCGGCTGCTGTTGGACCGCGACGATCCGCACTCCGCCGCCCCTTCAGCCGGTTGCACTGTGTCGGTACACCCGCTACTGGGTGCGCACGTGCGCTTGCAGGAAGAGCCGGAGCGCCACGTCTGGCAAGGAGAGGTCGGTACCGCCGCCCAACCATGGCTGAAGGACCACCACATCCAATCTGTCGCTGCGCTTCCCGCGGCGGCCCATTGCGAGATGGCGCTGGCCGCCGCGCGCACGGTGCTGGGCGAGACCTCGGAAGTGCGCGACATCCGATTCGAGCAGGCGCTGCCGCTGGATGAGCAGACTACGATCGGCGCTTCGGCGTCGTTGTCGTTCTCGGGCGCGGTCGAGTTCAGGGTAGAGGCATCCCGGAGAGGGGAGAAAAGCCGGCTGAGCAAGGCAGTCCTGCACGCCGCTGACGACGGACCAAGCGCCGCCCACGACATTGCCGCGCTTCTTGCCGCCCACCCGCACAGTGAGGACGGCGCCGAGGTGCGCAAGCGCCTGGAAGAGCAGGGGGTCCAATACGGCCCGGCGTTCACCGGTCTTGGCGTGGTGCATACGGGCGAAGGTAGCGACAGCGTCCTGGGCGAGGTCGCACTCCCCCGCCAAATCCGCTCCCACCAACACGGTTACACCGCGCACCCGGCATTGTTGGATGCCTGCTTTCAATCGGTCGCGGCCCATCCGGCAATGCGGGCGATTGCCGGGAACGTGTTGGCGCTGCCGCAAAGCATCCGGCGGTTACGCGCCTACGGCGCGGCTCGCAACCCGCGCTATTGCTATACACGCGTGTCGAATGCCGACAGCTCCGGGATCGAGGCTGATCTCGAGGTGCTCGACGAGCACGGGGGGATCCTGCTCGCCGCGCAGGGGTTGCGGTTGGACACCGGTCTTTCCGAAAAAGACAAGAAAGACCGGGTACTGGCCGAGCGGCTGTTGACCATCAAATGGCGACAGCGAGAACTGCCGGGCGTGGAATACGTTCACCCCGGAAGCTGGCTGTTGATCAGCACCACCGCCGTCGCAGATGTTTTGGCCACCGATTTGCCCGACGCCCTGAAAAGTCATGGCGCGCAATGCACCACCATGTCCTGGACACCGCACGCTGACCACGCCGTAAACAGCCGACAGCTTCGACAGCATCTGCACCGCACCGGGTTTACCGGCGTAGTGGTGCTCATGGGACCGCGAAGCGGTGATGACGCCGATCCCTCGATGGGCCGCCAGTGTGTGCAGCATCTGGTACGAATCATCCGCGAACTGCCGGATATCCCGGGTGAGTCGTCTCGCCTATACGTCGTGACCCGCACCGCCCAAACGGTGCTCGCCGGTGATGAACCGAACCTGGAACAGGCTGGGCTCCGGGGTCTGATCCGAGTGGTCGGCGCGGAGCATCCACACTTGCGAGTCACCCATGTCGATCTGGATGCCGACACCGAAGCCGAACATCTCGCCCGGCAACTCGAGGGCGGATCCGAGGAGGACGAAACCGCCTGGCGCAACGGCGAATGGTACACAGCGCGGTTGTCACCCAGTCCACTGCTTCCCGAAGAGCGTCGCACCACCGTTGCAGACCACGAGCGCGACGGGATGCGCCTGCAGATCCGCACACCCGGCGCTTTGGAGTCGATGGAACTCGTTGCCTGCGAACGGGTTGCGCCCGGACCGAAACAGATCGAGGTCGCAGTCAGCTCGTCCGGCGTCAATTACACCGACGTCCTCCTAGCGTCCGGTCGCCTCACCTCGCCCGAATTCGATGGCCGCTCAACGCAGCTCGGCACCGACTTCGCGGGGGTGGTGACAGCGGTGGGATCGGGTGTCGCCGACCATAAGGTGGGCGACCATGTTGGCGGACTGTGCCACACCGGTTCGTGGGGCACGTTCCTTACCTGTGATGCCCGCTCGGCCGTCACTCTGCCGGCGGGGCTTTCTGACGAGCAGGCGGCCGCGGTGACCACCCCGACGGCCACAGCCTGGTACGGACTGCACGAACTCGCCCACATCGACAGCAACGACAAGGTATTGATTCACTCGGGTACTGGCGGTGTCGGACAGGCGGCAATCGCGATCGCCCGCGCGGCGGGAGCCGAGATCTTCGTGACTGCCGGTAATGAGCAGCGCCGAAACATGTTGCACGACATGGGTATCGAGTATGTCTATGACTCACGAAGCGTCGAATTCGCCGACCTGATACGCCGTGACACCGACGGCTACGGGGTCGACATTGTACTCAACTCGCTCACCGGTGCAGGCCAGCGCGCGGGAATCGAATTGCTCGCCCACGGCGGACGATTCATTGACATCGGCAAACATGGCAGCTACGGCGAGATCCCAATGGGGTTTGGGTCGTCACGGCGCAACCTCGCGTTCTACGCCGTGGATCTGGCGTCGATGGCCGAGACCCACCCACACCGGCTTCGCACGTTGTTGAGCGAGGTGTACCAACTCACCGCGGATGGCGTGCTGCCGACGCCGCAGAATACGCGTTACCCACTGGAGGACGCCGCCAACGCAATTCGCGCGATGCGCGACGCCCGACACGCCGGAAAACTCCTACTAGACATCCCCCGCACCGGGCGCACGCCGGTAATCGTGCCGCCGCCGGCGGCCCGAGTCTTCCGCGACGACGGCGCGTACATCATCACCGGTGGACTCGGGAGCCTGGGTCTGTTCCTGGCCGAGAGGATGGCGTCTCCCGACTCCGGGGAGGGCTGCGGACGCATCGTGTTGTGTTCGCTCTCGCAGCCGGCTCCCGAGGCCCTCGACAGGATTGAGCGCATCCGCGCGATGGGCGCCGACCTCGTGGTGGAGTGTGGCGACATCGCCGAGCCGGCTACGGCTCGGCGTCTGGTCATGGCGGCAACGGCGACCGGCCTGGCGTTACGCGGAGTGGTGCACGCGGCGGCGGTGACCGAGGACGCGGCCTTGACCGATACCACCGACGAACTCATCGAACGAAGCTGGGCGCCAAAGGTTTACGGAGCATGGCATTTGCACCATGCCACCGCTGGACAGCCGTTGGATTGGTTCTGTTCGTTCTCCTCGGCAGCCGCTCTGGTGGGCTCGCCGGGTCAAGGTGCCTACGCCGCGGCCAACAGCTGGTTAGACGCCTTCAGCCTGTGGCGGCGCGCGAAGGGCCTGCCGGCCAATGCGATCGCCTGGGGCCAGTGGGGTCCGCTCGACCCCGCCACCACCCCGGGTGACGTCGACATCGTCATTGCGGCCGATGAGGGCGCTTATGCGTTCGAAACGCTGTTGCGCCATGAGCGCACCTACACCGGCTATGCGGTTATGGGCACTTCAGTGACCGCCTTCGCCCAGCACAGTCCTTTCGCCGAAGCGTTCCGTTCGACTGGGCAGACCACGACGGGTTCCAGATTGCGAGCCGAGCTCGAGGGATTGCCCTTCGATGAGCGGCCCACCCGGCTGTTGAGCCTGATCTCCGATCAGGTCCGCCTGATCCTGCGTCGAAACGTGGATGTCGACCGGCCGCTCTCCGAGTACGGAATGGACTCACTCGGCGCGCTGGAACTACGCACCCGCATCGAGACCGAAACAGGAATACGCATCAATTCAACCGAGCTCGTCGACGTGGGCACGGTACGCGGCCTGGCGGGAATGCTGTGCGAAAGGCTCGCAGAATCAAGGTAAATAGCCGTCAAATGCCAACGGCCGCTTAAAATTACGATGCGCTCGCGCAATGTCGAAACGATTTGGAAGGCTGATCAGTGTCACTGCGGATACTTCCTGCGCGAACCCCCGAAGGCAGCGCAGTCAACGGTGTTGCGGGCCTGGACAATCGCCTCGCCTACGTGGACCAAGCGTTGTTCATGGGGCAGCGCGTCACCGGGCCCAAGCAAGTCATGCAGGTCGTGTGGTTGTATGAGCATCCTCTTGATTTGGACGGGCTGAGGCGATTTCATCACAATCTCGGTCATGGGTTGCTGGGAAGGCGCATCGAGCGTTCCCCGCTGCCGTTCGCCCGCTATCGGTGGGTACTAGACCGCGGTCCGACGGACATTGATGTTGCGGAGCGCCCCCGCCCACGCGCCGAGGTCAGCGACTGGGCAGACGAGCGTTCACAGATCCCGGTTGACCCGGAGTCCGGCCCCGGCTGGCATCTGGGCGTGCTTCCACTGACCGATGGCTCGACCGCGGTAAGCCTGGTGATCTCCCATTACTTGCTCGACGGTCTCGGACTTGTCGTGTCGGGAATCGAGGCCCTTTCGGGCATCACGCATGAATTTGGATACCCACCGCCACATTCGCGCACTCGACTGCGCGCGCTGATCGAGGATGCCCGTCAAACAGCGCAGCAGGCGCCCGAACTTGGCCGCGCGCTTGTCGCGGCGGCAAGACAGGCCCGCAATCAGCGGCAGAACACCGCGAAATCACAGGCATCGCGACCGCCCGCCCTCAAGGTAAGCGACGAAAACAATGCTGCTGATCCCGTTGTCGTCGTGCCGACCGTCACCGTTTTGGTCGACCTCGCTGACTGGGATGCCTGCGCGGAGGCGCTGGGCGGAACGAGTAAGACGCTGCTCGCCGGGTTCGTGGCGAAATTCGCGGAGCACGTAGGGCGGCGACGCGCCGGTGACGATACCGTCACGGTGCAACTCCCCATCAGCACCAGGACCGAGAGCGACATGCGCGCAAACGCTGTGGCGTTCGCGCGGGTCAGCATCGACCCGACGCGGGTGACGACCGACCTGCGTGACGTGCGTGCCGCGATCAAGGAAGCGCTGGTCACCCTGCGGGAAACACCCACCGAGGATTCCGCGCGAGTCGCTTCGCTAATCCCCTTCATACCGAAACGGGTGTTGAAACGGCTGAGCGCACTGGACTACGCGATGCTCAGCGAGGCGCTTCCCGTGCTGTGCTCCAACCTTGGCGACTTGGGCTCAGTGGTGTGCCGCCTCGATGGCAGCGACGCCGAGTTCGTCACGGGGCGACTGGGTTTCCAACACCTGACACAACAGTGGCTCGAGCGCACGGGCGGCCTGATGACTGTGCAGTCTTGGCGCCTGCACAGCAGAATCGTCATCAGCATCGGCGCCTACCAGCCGGGCGCCGAGAACACGAAGCTCGCCATGCGCGAGCGCGCTGCGCGCACGCTGGACGGGTTCACCCTGACCGGCGAAATCAGCTGACGGCCCGGCGACGCGAGCCGCGTTACGGACTCAGGGCGAGTTTGAGTTGTTCCCCGTACAACGCGAGCGATTCGCTGGCCATCATGTCGTCATGGCCGCAGTCCACCGGATACACCGTGATGGCACCTGCCACGTACGGGTCCCAATTTCGGGGGTCCGACGACCCGTTGCCTTCGTCTCGCCGCGCGGAGAATATGGTCACATCGCCATCGAACACCCCGGGCACATGTTCCCGCAGGTGCGACCCGTTCGAATTGTAATTTTCAACCACGAACTCGAAGATCTGCCGCGGCGGAAGAATCGACTCCACTGTCTTTCCCTGCCGGCGGATTAAATCCTCTGCCCGCTCGTAGGTGAGAGGCTCCGCGTGTTCGGGGATATCGATACGGTTGGATCGCAAGGTGAGGTCCAGGATGCGACTCTCCCCTTGGATCTCCTCGTCAGCTCCCCCGGTATCCAGGCGACCGCTGTTGTCGAGCACCGGGTCCAGCATTATCAGACGCTGGACTTCACAGCCACGTCGGCGAAGTTCGACGGCCAGTTCATGCGCCACGGGTCCGCCGAAAGACCAGCCGAGAAGGTTGTACGGTCCCACGGGATAAAGGGCCTGCAGACGATCCGCATAATCCTTCGCCATGTCACGGATCGATTGGCGCCCAACTTCGCCCGTGTCCGGGATTTGGTTTATTCCGATGATCGGGCAATTCAAGTAATCGCCCAACACCCGGTACGCGTAGCTGAGGCCGAGACCTTCGTGAACACAGCACAGTGGGATGCCCGTGCCCTTCTTGAGCACCTCGATCGGGAGCAACTCCGCCGCGTTGTCATCACTGCTCAGTTGCTCACTCAGGCTTCTCACCGTGGGTGCGTCCAATATGGTGCGCACCGCAAGGTGGGCATCCAACGTCTTGTTGATAGTGGCGATCACGCGCATCGCCAACAATGAATCGCCACCGAGGTCGAAGAACGAATCGTCGACGCCGACGCGGTTCAGCCCGAGAATTTGAGCGAAGATGCCGGCCAGAATCTCCTCGATCGTGTTAGCCGGAGCGCGGTAGCGTTCGGCGACGACATATTCGGGCACCGGCAAGGCTCGCCGGTCGAGTTTTCCGTTGGGCGTCAAGGGAAACGCTCTCACCGATACCACGGCGACCGGCACCATGTAGGCCGGCAGCCGCTCGGCTAGTTTGGCGCGAGCGATCCGCGGATCGGCCGTGCCAGTGACATACCCGACTAGACGCTTGTCACCGGGGCGGTCTTCGCGAGCGATGACCACCGCCTGGTCCACTCCGTCGATTTCGGCCAAAGCCGCTTGGACATCACCCAGCTCGATTCGATAGCCGCGGATCTTGACCTGTTCATCGGCACGACCGAAGTACTGCAACTGGCCGTCGGGCGCCCAACACACCAGATCCCCGGTCCGATACATCCGTGCTCCGGGCGTCCCCGCGCCGGCGAACGGACACGCCACAAACCGCGAGGCGCTCAGCCCCGCCCGATTCAGGTACCCATATGAGACTCCGGCACCGGCGACATACAACTCGCCTTTCACGCCGGCCGGAACGGGGCGCAACCAGGCGTCCAGAACAAACAACGCCGCCTGGAGCACCGGCGCGCCGATCGGCACGAGGCCGGTTCCCGGTGCAAGGGGTGCACTGAAAGCTACGCCCATCGAGGTCTCGGTCGGACCGTACGCATTCACCATCAGCCGACCCGGCGCCCATCGATCCACAACCTCGGCCGGGCAGGCTTCACCGGCCACCATCACGGCCAGCGCCTCCAAACCCTCCGGGGAAAGCGCCGCGAGAGCAGAAGGGGTTTCGGTGAACACGTCGACGTTCTCAGCGAGCAGCAACGCCTTGAAGTCTTCCGGTGAGCGCGCCACGTGCTCGGGCACCACAACCAGGCGCCCCCCATGCAGCAACGCGAAGAAAATCTCCGACACCGAAACGTCGAAAGCCAGGGATTTGCACTGAGCCCAGGCGCCCGGCGTCGGCAAGTGCCTATCGACCACCTCGAGAAGTTGGACGGCGTTGTGGTGAGAGACGGCCACACCCTTGGGCACACCCGTTGTGCCCGATGTGTAAATAAGGTAAGCGATGTCGTCGGGGGCGGGTGCCGGCAATCCCGTAGCCGGAAAGCTGGGAATGCGGGTGTCGTGGACATCGATGATCAGCAAGTCTGAGCCACCCAATCGCGCCCGCAGATCCGAAGTGGTGATCGCCGCGATCGGCACTGCATCGGCCACCATGAACTCGATACGCGCCACTGGCACCGCGGGGTCGATCGGCAGATAGGCCGCGCCGGTCTTGAGCACCGCCAGGATCGCCACGATCGCCTCCGCCGAGCGCGGTAGGAGCAGCGCAACCACCTGCCCTGCACGTACACCATGGCCGGCCAACAGGTGCGCCAATCGATTCGCTGCCTCGTCGAGTTCGCGGTACGTCATCGAGCGGCCCTCGCACGTGAGCGCCACCGCTTCCGGGGCACGCTCTACGTGCGCGGCAAAGACCGCCGGAATAGACACGGACGCCGGCGCAAGGTGGGTCAACACTGCGCGGTTGCTCCACGTGTTCAGACGGGCGTGCTCGTCGGCGTCGAGCAGATCGATCGACGACAACGGCCGGGTGGGGTCGGCGGTCATGGCGACCAGCACCTTCTGGAACCGCGCGAACAGTGCCTCGATGCCGGCTGTGTCGAACACGTCGGCGTCGTACTCGACACGAAGGCCTATTTCATGACCCGGCATGGCGGCAACAGCCAGCGGGTAGTGGGTGGATTCGCTGGTATTGACCTCGGTGATGGTCAGGTCGTAGTCGCCGGTTAGCGCCTCGGTGTCGACCGGATAGTTCTCGTAGATGAACATGGAGTCGAACAACTGGTCGTGGTCGGTGAGTCGGTGGATCTCGGGCAACGCCAGATGCTGGTGCTCCAGCGTGCAATTGTGGGCGTCCTGCAGTTGATCCAGCAGGTCAGCGCCGGTGGTCGCGGTGGTGATGTGTGCCCGTACGGGGACCGTGTTGATGAGCAGTCCCACCATCGAGTCGGCGCCGACCAATTCCGGCGGCCGCCCCGAGACGGCGGTACCGAAGACCACGTCATGCTGGCCGGTCAATCGCATCAACATCTGCGCCCATGCCGCCTGCAACACGATGTTGACGGTCGTGTGACGCGAACGCGCCAGGTCGCTCACAGCCTGGGTGATGTTCTCCGCCACCTCAAACCATGCGGCGCATCGCCGCGCCTGACCGAGCCGGCCCGGCGGACCCACCAGAGTGGGGGCATCCAGGCCGGCCAGTACCTCGCGCCAAGCCGCCTGGGCCGCAGCGCGATCCCGTGCAGTGAGCCAGGCGACAAAGTTGCGATAGGGTACGGCCGCGGGCAGCGGACGTCCGTAATAACTGGCAAAGATCTCCTGCAGCAGGATCGGCAGCGACCAGCCATCAAGCACGATGTGGTGATTGGTCAGGACAAACCGGTGCCGGTCTGGTGCGGTGCGGATCAGCACCGCCCGAAAAGCGGACTGCTCGGCCAGGTCACATACCGCGATGCGTTCAGCGGTGCGCACGTCTTGGACCTGCTCGTCAATGCTCACGCCGTTTGGACGCAGGTCGATATACCGCCAGGGCACCACCGGATCGGCGGGGATGATTTGCATTGGCTCTTCGAATTGGGTCGAGAACCGGGCGGCCAGGTTGGGGTGTCGGGCTATTACCGTATGCAGCGCCGCGCGGAGCCGATCGGTATCGAGCGCACCGGTCACGGTGAAGTCCAGCTGCACCGCATATACGTCGTGGTCGGGACCGGAGCTGGCGCCCGCATGAAATAGCAGACCCTGCTGCAGCGGGGTTAACGGCAGTACGTCGGCGATATGCTGCTGGCGCTGTAGCTCATCGAGTTGTTGTTGAGTCAGATGAGTGGGAGCGAAATCCGACGGCGTGTACCCTCCCCCGCCGTTGCGGACATGCGCGCAGATCCCGGCTAGGGCTTCGAACCACAACCGGCCCAACCGACTGACCTGCTCGCGATCCACCGCCGACGGCGCCCAGGTCCAATTCGCGTGCAGCCGTGGACCGGCTTCGGTGTCCAGGGTGCCGGCGTTGAGCTCGACGGTGTGCATCAGCGGCATCGGTATGGCCGCGGCCGCACGGGTGACCGACACGACATCCTGACAAACGCGCCACTGATCGTGGGAAACGTCGGCTGCCGTTCCCAGTCGGCCCAGATAGTTGAACCCGATCACGGGGTCGGAGCCGGCCAACTCGACATCGGGGTTCACATACCTCAACAGACCGTAGCCCAACGGGTCGGGCAGGGCACGCAGCTGCTCCTTGGCGTCTTTGACCAGCGCACCCAAAGCCGGCTCGCCGGCCATGACCTCACCCCAGGCCAATCCCCCGACGCTCATCGCGACCGGATACTTGGTGGTAAACCACCCCACCGTGCGCGTCAGGTCCACATCAGCGGCCAGTTCCTCGTGACGGCCATGCCCCTCCACGTCGATGCCGATTGGCCCCCCACCGCTGCCCACGAACTCGGCCACAGCCAACCCGAATGCGATCAACAAAATGTCGTGCACCCCGGCATGAAACGCCGTTGGCACCTCTCCCACCAGCATTCGGGTGGTCTCGACATCGAGCGAGACCGACAAATGGCCCGCCGCGGCAAAGGTGTCCACCGCGGGCTGCACCGCCGCCAGCACCGCCGGTGCGGCAGCCACCTGCCGCCAAGCCTCGAGCTGACCCACCACCGCGGGACTACTGGCGTGCGCTTCCAGCAACGCCGACCACCTGGCAAACGACGTTCCGGCGGCCGGAAGTGCTATCGGCTGCCCACCGCGACGCTGCGCCCACCCCAGATTGAGGTCCTCTATCAAAATCCGCCACGAAACTCCATCCACCGCCAAGTGGTGAATGACCAACGCCAGCTGCCGAGTCGAACCCGCCCACACCGCGCTGAGCATCACCCCGGCGGCCGGATTCAATCGTGACCGCGCCGCGACCAACGCCTCGTCGGACAAAGCCTCAACCACCCGCACGCAGTCGCGGGCATCCACGTGACCCGGTTCGGGCACCCTCAACAACCAATGCCCAGCACCGTCATCGACAGCGCGCAGCCGCAACATGGCATGCCGGTCCAACAGCGCTTGCACCACCGCCACCACATCGGCCTCATCAACCAACGCCGGGGCCTGCATCACCACCGTCTGATTGAACTGCTCGACCGGGCCATCCACGCTGGCCAACCAGCGCATGATCGGCGTCGCGACGACCGGCCCGACGCCCTCGTCAACCGGATCACCGGCGCCCTCAACCGCCCCTGCCACCCGAGCCAGTCGCGCCACGCTCTGTTCGACAAAGACGTCACGAGGCCGAAACACCAGGCCCGCCGCCCGCGCCCGGGCGACCACCTGCATGGACAAGATGCTGTCGCCGCCCAGCTCGAAGAACGAATCGTCGACGCCGACCCGCTCCAGCCCCAGCACTTGGGCGTAAATGCCGGCCAGGATCTCCTCAGTCAACGTGGACGGGGCACGGTACAGATCGCCGGTCGCGTACTCGGGCGAGGGTAGAGCCCGCTTATCCAATTTCCCGTTCGCCGTCAGTGGCAATGCCTCCACCACCACGACCGCGGCCGGAACCATGTACACCGGCAACCGCTCGCCCAGCGCGGCACGCACTTCGACCGGATCGGCCGCACCGGTGATGTAGCCGACGAGGCGCTTGTCGCCTGGACGGTCTTCCCGCGCGATCACCGCCGCCTGCTCGACCCCGTGCAGGCCGGCCAACGCCGCCTGCACTTCACCCAATTCGATGCGATACCCGCGGATCTTGACCTGCTCATCAACGCGCCCCAGGTACCGCAGTTGCCCATCGGGGCCCCAACACACCCGATCCCCAGTGCGATACATCCGTCGGCCCGATACTTCTTGGCCGGCAAATGGGCACGCCACAAACCGCGACGCACTCAACCCCGACCGACCCACATAGCCGACACCGACCCCAGCACCCGCCACGTACAACTCACCGACCACCCCAGCAGGCACCGGACGCAACCAGCGATCAAGCACGAAGAAGGCGAGTCGCGCCAACGGCACCCCAATCGGGCTGGCAGCACTGTAGACGTCACCGGGCGCAATCTCCCGAAACGAGGCGTGCACGGTGGTCTCGGTCGTTCCGTACAGGTTCAGCAGCCGGGGCGAGCCCGGATGCTGGTCTAGCCACCTCCCCAATCGCCGCGGCTCGAGGGCTTCCCCGGCGAACAGCACGGCCCGCAATTTGAGTTGAGCTCCCAGGCCCGGCGCTAGCGCATCAGCGGTCTGCAAGGCATAAAACGCCGACGGGGTCTGGCTCAACACACTGACGTGTTCCGCCACTAATAACGCGTGGAAGTCTTGCGGGGAACGCGCCACCGACTCGGGTATCACCACCAGGCGCCCGCCACATAAAAGCGCACCCCATATCTCACACACCGAGACGTCGAAGGCCAGCGAATGCCACTGCGACCACACCAGCCCGTCCAGTTCCATCCCGGCGCCGAGTGAGGCAAGCAACTGGATCACGTTGTAGTGGGTAATCGCAACGCCTTTGGGGACTCCGGTGGTGCCGGAGGTGTAGATCAGGTAAGCGATGTCCTCGGGCGCCGGTGTGGGCAATGCGGTGTGCGGTTGGGCCGCGATACGGGGATCGTCCACCTCGATGACGGCCACGTCATGCCCATCGAGCCGCTCGACCAGCGCGCTGGTGGTGATCGCCGCAACCGGCGCGGCGTCACCGAGCAAGAACTCGATCCGCGCCGCGGGAACCACCGGGTCGATCGGCACATAGGCCGCCCCGGTCTTGAGCACCGCCAAAATCGCCACGATCGCCTCCGCCGAACGCGACAACAACAACGCCACACGCTCTCCGGGGCCAACACCGCCGGCGACCAACAGATGTGCCAACCGGTTCGAGGCCTCATCGAGCTCTCGGTAAGTCACCGACCGGCCCTCGAACGTCAGCGCCACCGCCCCCGGAGCACGCGCCACCTGCGCAGCGAACAATTCCGGAATCGATTGCCGCGCACTCGGATCGGACTGGATCAACATCACCCGGTTACCCCAGTCCTCAATGCGCACGCGTTCGGCTTCGTCGACCACATCGATCGACGACAACCGCCGCGCCGGGTCGGCGGTCATGGCGGCCAACACCCGTTCCAATCGCTCGATCAGTATCTGAATGCTGGCCGCATCGAACACGTCGGTGCGGAACTCCACCATCCCGCCTATCCCGGCCGGCTCACCTACGTCGGTCCAACGTTCCCCCACGGAGAACGTCAGGTCCATACGGGCTGTATGGGTGTCTGCCGGTAGCGGGGTGGCGTGTAGATCGCCCAACGCCGATTCCGCCGGGGGGTCGCCGGCGAAGTTCTGCCAGGCCAACATCACCTGCACCAGCGGATGATGGTTCAGGCTTCGGGCCGGGTTGAGCCGCTCCACCAGCACCTCGAACGGCACATCTTGGTGCTCGTAGGCGGCGAGGCTGCGCTGGCGCACCTGAGCCAATACCTCAGCGATGGTGGGGTCGCCGGCCAAATCGACGCGCAGCACCAAGGTGTTGATGAAGCAGCCCACCAGTTCATCCAGTGCCGGGTCGCGCCGCCCGGCGATCGGAAAGCCTACGGCCACATCGGAACTGGCACTGAGCTTGGCCAGCAGCACCGCCAGCGCGGCCTGCATCACCATGAAGCTGGTCGCCTTGTGCTCACCCGCCAGCCGAGCAACCCGCTGCTGCAACTCGGCCGGCCACTCCACCACCGTCCGGGCCCCGCGATAATCGGCCACCGGCGGATACGGCCGGTCAGTGGGCAACTCAAGCCGTTCGGGCAGCCCGGCCAGAAGGTCTTCCCAGTAAGTCAGCTGGGCGGCGATCCGACTGTGCGGATCCTGTAATTCACCGAATTGTTCGCGCTGCCATAGCGTGTAATCGACGTATTGCACCGGCAACGGCGCCCAACCCGGGGATTGCCCGGCACACCGGCTGGCATAGGCCAGCCCCAGATCACGTACCATCGGCGACATCGACAAGCCGTCCGCGGCGATATGGTGCACCACCGCCACCAACACATGCTCCTCATCGGCAACACGCAAAAGCTTTGCCCGCAAAGGGATCTCAGAGGTCAGATCGAACGGTTCACGCACCACCGCGGCGATGGCCTGCTCCAACCGGCCAGCCGACCAGCCACTAGCATCCACGACCTGCCAACCAAAGCCGGCTTCCTCCACCGGGATCACCTGCTGCCGGGGCACGCCGTCCACCGACGGGAACAATGTCCGCAGGCTTTCATGACGGCCCACCACGTCGGTCAGCGCCGCCTGCAGCGCCTCGGCATTCAGCCGCCCGCTCAGCCGCAGCGCCACCGCCATGTTGTACACCGCCGACGGGCCCTGCAACTGATCGATGAACCACAACCGATTCTGCGCAAACGACAACGGCACCACCTCGGGCCGCTCCACGGCCACCAGCGGGTCCAGCCCGGCGCCGCCGTCGCCCAGGCGCGATGCCAATTCGGCTACCGTGGGCGCCTCGAACAACGTGCGCACCGAAAGATGGGCTTTCAGAGTCTTATTGATCGCGGCGATGGCTCGCATCGCCGATAAGGAATCGCCGCCCACATCGAAAAACGACTCATCGACCCCGACCCGGTCCAGCCCCAAGACCTGAGCGAAGATACCGGCCAAGATCTCCTCGACCGCGCTGCCCGGAGCCCGGTAATGATCGACATCGCCATACTCCGGAGCCGGCAACGCCCGCCGATCGAGCTTGCCGTTGACCGTCAACGGCAACGCCTCAAGCACCACCACCGCCGCCGGCACCATATAGGCCGGCAGCCGCTCCGCCAACGCACCGCGCAACCGGGCCGCATCCGCGCTCCCGGTGACATAGCCGACCAACCGCTTATCGCCGGGACGGTCCTCACGGACGATCACCGCCGCCTGCGCCACACCATCCAGGCCGGCCAGCGCGGCCTGCACCTCACCCAACTCGATGCGATACCCACGGATCTTCACCTGATCATCGGCACGACCCAGATACTGCAACTGCCCATCGGGACCCCACCGCACCAAATCCCCGGTGCGATACATCCGCGCCCCCGCCGCCCCCTCACCAGCGAATGGACACGCCACGAACCGCGACGACGTCAACCCCGCCCGACCCGCATACCCATACGCAACGCCGACACCGGCCACATACAACTCACCGAC
>NZ_LZJR01000072.1 GCF_001667925.1 Mycobacterium sp. E2479
TGGCCCGCCACCTCGTTGACCGTTACCGAGTGGCCCACGTGGTGCTGGTCAGCCGAACCGGCCATACCGGTGCCACCGGTGATCACCACGCTGCCCCCCGCCAGCCCGCCACCGCAGCCACTGAGCACCTCACCGGGACCCGACCCGACCGTCAGCGCGACCTTGCCGATGTGGCGAGCCTGACTGACATACCGATAGGCAGCCGAGGCGCAGCGAACGTCAAAGGTCTTCAGCGGCAACGGTTTCAAGGCGCCATCGGCCAACAGTGCCACGATCTCTGCCAGCATGGCCGCGGTGCGATCCGGACCGGCCTCCATCAGGTCGAACGCTTGATACGCCGCGCCCCGATATCGGTCGGCGACGACCCGCGGATCGCGCACATCGGTCTTGCCCATTTCGATGAATCGCCCGCCCGGTGCCAATAAACGCAACGACGCGTCGGTGAACTCGCCGGCCAGGGAATTGAGCACGACGTCGAACCCGGGTCGGTCGGTGGCCGCCATGAACTTCGCGAATTTAGCCTCGAATTCCGTCGTGCGCGAGTCGCCGATGTGATCGTCATCGAAACCCATGGCGCGCAGGGTGTCCCACTTACCACGGCTGGCGGTGACGAACACCTCGGCGCCCCAGTGCCGCGCGAGCTGCACCGCGGCCATGCCCACCCCCCCGGTGGCGGTGTGCACCAAAACCCGCTCGCCGGCGCGCAACCCGCCCAGCACGGACAGCCCGTACAGCGCGGTCAGGAAGACCACCGGCACGCCGGCGGCCGAGATCAGCGACAGTCCCGACGGCACCGGTGTCAGGACGCGCTGATCCACCACTGCCTCGGAACCGACGACGCCCAGCAAGCCCATCACGGCATCACCGACGGCCAGACCGGTTACGCCGGGCCCCACCTCGACGACCACGCCGGAGCCCTCGGCGCCCAGCCGGCCACCGCCCGGATACATCCCGAGGGCCACCAAGACGTCGCGGAAGTTCACCCCGACGGCGGCCACCGCCACCCGGACCTGGCCACCGGTCAATTCGGTCCGCGGACAGGGGCTTACGACAATGTCTTCCAGTGTTCCCTCGCCGCCGGCATCCAGGCGCCAGCCCGCCGAAGGCAGTCCGATCGCAGGGCGCACGGGCCGTAACCGCGCCGCATACGCCACACCCTGACGGACCACCACCTGCGGCTCGCCACAATCGATCACCGCGCCGGCGTCCACGGAGCCGTCCGAGTCGATCAGCACCATCCTGCCCGGGTGCTCGGCTTGCGCCGACCGCACCAGGCCCCACACCGCGGCGCCGGCCAGGTCCGAAACGTCTTCCCCGGCAAGGGCGACCGCACCCCGGGTCTGCACGGCCAGCAGCGCGCTGCTTTCGTCGCCCAGGCGAGATTGCAGCGTCGCCAATATCTCGGTGGCCGCGGCGTGCACCGCCTTGACCACGTCACCGCCATGATCGCCCAGCTCCCACACCGTCACCTCGGCGCCACCCGCGCCGCCGCCGCCCAACGCGATCGGCGACCACGTCACGTCGAGCAATCCCCCGGTGCGCTGTGCGGGAGCAGCGGCCGTCAACTGCTCGGCCGAGACTGGGCGCATGGCCAACGATCGCACCGTGAGCACCGGAAGTCCCGTCCCGTCGGCCAGTTCCACGGAGACCGAGCCGGCGCCGGCCGGCGCAATCCGGACCCGCGCCCGCGTCGCACCCGACGCGTGCAACGACACGCCCTGCCACGAGAACGGCAACACGGTCTGGGCTTGCTCGGCGGCGACAACGATCGCCTGCAACGCGGCATCCAGGAGCACAGGGTGTACTCCGAAGCCGCCGTCCTGGGCGCCGGCCTCGGGCACGCCGACCTCGGCGAAGATCTCGTCCCCGCGCTGCCACACGGCCCGCAGACCCTGGAAGGCGCCGCCGTATTGGTAGCCCCGCTGCGCCAGCCGCGCGTAGGCGCCGGTGATGTCCACCGCGGTCGCGCCGGCGGGCGGCCAGACCGACAAGTCGGCGGCCGCCGTGACGGTGCCGGGCCGCAACGCGCCCTCGGCATGCAGCATCCAATCCGAATCCGGCTGGGCGTCGGCGGAATACACCGACACCCGCCGCATGCCCGACTCGTCGGGTGCGCCGACCACCAGCTGTACACGTACGCCCTCGGCCCGGGACAACAGCAGCGGAGCCGACAAGGTCAACTCGTCGAGCACCCCACAACCGACCTCATCGCCCGCGCGGATGGCCAGTTCGACGAATCCGGCCCCTGGAAACAACACGGTCTCGCCCACCGCGTGATCGGCCAGCCACTGGTGGTCCGCCGTCGACAACCGGCCCGTCAGCACCACACCACCGGAATCGGGCCGTGGTACCACGGCACCGAGCAACCCGTGCCCGGCGGCGACCAGGCCCAGGGTGCCGACATCTTGCGACCCCGCCGACCCACCGGGAAGCCAAAAGTGTTGCCGGACAAACCCGTATGTCGGCAAGTCAACGGTCCGGCCACCCAGGCCGGCCATCGCGGCGCGCCAGTCTACGGTCACGCCCGCAACGTGGGCCTGCGCGACCGAGAGCCAGAAGCGGTCCAGGCCGCCGTCGTCGCGGCCGAGCGACGGGATGGCGCAGGCCCGCTCGCTGTCTGGCATGGTTTCTTCGATGGCCGCCATCAGTACGGGATGTGGGCTGGATTCGATGAACACCTGATAGCCCGCTTCGCACGCGCTGCGCACCGCCCGCTCGAATTGCACGGTGCGCCGGATGCTTTGGAACCAGTAGTCGGCGTTCAGTCCCGCAGTGTCCATCGGCTCGCCGGTGACCGTCGAGAAGAAGGCGACCGCGGAGGACCGCGGCTCGAGGCCGCGCAGCGCGTCGGCGAGCGGCTCGCGGATCGCGTCGACCTGTGCGGAATGCGATGCGTAGTCGACGTCGATCCGGCGGGCGCGGACGTTGTCGGCCTCGCTACGTTGTATCAGTTCGGCCAGCGCATCCACCTCGCCGGACACCACCACCGCCGCAACACCGTTGACGGTTGCAATGTTCAGTCGCTCGCCCCAGCCGGCGATCAGCCGCTCGACGCGCGGCAGACTGCACGCCAACGAGACCATGCCGCCCCGGCCCGACAGCCGCACGAGCAGCCGACTGCGCTGCGCGACGACCCGGGCGGCGTCTTCCAATGACAACGCCCCCGCCACGTAGGCCGCCGCGATTTCGCCCTGCGAATGGCCGATCACCGCATCGGGAACCACGCCGACCGAGCGCCACAGTTCGGCCAGCGACACCATCACCGCCCACAACGCCGGTTGCACCACGTCCACCCGGTCCAATCCCGGGGCGTCCGGTGCGCCGCGGATCACGTCGATCAGCGACCAGTCGACGTATTCGGCGAGCGCGTCAGCGCAGCGCTGTAGGTGCTCGGCGAACACCGTTGAACTGTCCAGTAATTGGGCGCCCATGCCGGCCCATTGCGAACCTTGGCCGGGGAACACCAACACGGTCTTGCCCACCGGCTGCGCCCGGCCCGTCACCAGGCCCGCACCCTGCTCACCGGCAGCCAATGCCGTCAGTCCACGCAGCAATTGCGCCCCGTCTGCGCCTACGACGACCGCCCGATGCTCGAAGCTCGACCGCGTCGCGACGAGCGACCAGCCCACGTCCAACACCCGCACCCCGGGATCGGCTTTCACGCGGGCCAGCAGCCGTGCCGCCTGGTTGGCCAGCGCCTCACTCGAGCGGGCCGAGAGCACCCACGGGACCACCACGTCATCGCCTGCCCGCGTGACGCTTTCGGGCTCCGGGACATACTGCTCCACGATGACGTGCGCATTGGTGCCGCTGATGCCGAAGGAGGAGACGCCCGCGCGACGCGGCCGGTCGACCGCCGGCCAGGGCCGCTGCTCGGTCAGCAGCGACACCGCCCCGGCCGTCCAATCCACGTGCGGCGTAGGCTCATTCACGTGCAGCGTCTTGGGCATCACCCCGTGCCGGATCGCCTGTACCATCTTGATCACCCCGCCGGCACCGGCGGCCGCCGAGGTATGGCCCATGTTCGATTTGATCGAGCCCAGCCACAGCGGCTGATCGGCCGGACGGTCCTGCCCGTAGGTCGCCAGAACCGCTTGGGCTTCAATGGGATCCCCGAGGGTGGTGCCGGTGCCGTGACCCTCGACCAGATCGACATCGGCCGCGCCCAGCCGCGCATTGGCCAGCGCCGCCCGGATCACCCGTTGCTGCGACGGCCCGTTGGGCGTCGCAAGGCCATTGGACGCGCCGTCCTGATTCACTGCGGACCCGCGCACCAGGGCCAGCACCGGATGCCCGTGTCGCCGGGCATCCGCTAGGCGCTCCAGCGCCAGCACACCGACACCTTCGGAAAACCCGGTGCCGTCGGCGGCACCCGCGTATGCCTTGCATCGACCGTCTGCGGCCAGGGCGCGTTGCCGGCTGAACTCGATGAACATGGCGGGTGTGGCCATCACCGTCACTCCACCGGCCAATGCCAGGTCGCACTCGCCGGAACGCAACGACTGCGCCGCCAGGTGCAGGGCCACCAACGACGACGAACAGGCCGTGTCCACCGAGACCGCCGGGCCCTCCAGCCCCAGCGAATAGGCCACCCGGCCCGAGGCCACGCTGAGCGTGGATCCGCGCAGACCATATCGCTCCAGGTGCCCGGGGACCCGACCCTGACCCCCGTAGGAGCCGTGGAATATCCCGGCGAACACACCGGTCGCCGAGCCGCGCAGGGTGACGGGGTCAATCCCGGCCCGCTCCAACGCCTCCCAGGACACCTCGAGCAACAGGCGCTGTTGCGGGTCCATGGCGAGCGCCTCGCTGGGGGCGATCCCGAAGAATGCGGCATCGAAATCGGCCATATCCGAGAGGAAACCACCGCAGCGCGCGTAGGACTTGCCTACGGCGTCGGGATCCGCGTCGAACAGACCGGCCAAGTTCCAACCTCGGTCGGTGGGAAACTCCGAGACCACATCCCGGCCGTCAACCACCATCTGCCACAACGCCTCTGGAGAATTCACCCCGCCGGGGTACCGGCAGCCCATGCCGACCACCGCTACCGGTTCGGTCGCTTTTTCCGCTAACAGGGCCAGGTACTGGCGGTTCTCGCGCTTGAGCCGTTCGGTTTCTTTCAGCGATTGGCGAAGAGCCTTGATCAGCTCTTCGTTGTTGCCGTTCATCGAAGGCGGCCTCTCGTGTCACTCACAGCGATACTTCGCGACGGGTCTGTCCCACAACAACAACGGTCCCATCGCCACAAACTCTCAAAGTCCAAAAAGCGACGCCTTGCGGTGGAAGTGCACGGGCGAAAAATCAATGCCAACGCAACAACACCAATTCGGAACAGAATCCCGGGCCCATCGCGAGCATCAGACCGGGGCTTTCGCTCGGCGGCGGCTTGGCCATGGTGTCGCGCAGCACGTGCAACACCGACGCCGACGAGAGGTTGCCGATCTCCCCGAGTGAACGCCAGGTGAGTTCGAGTGCCTCCGGCGGCAGGCCGAGCGCCGCGTTGATCGCCTCGATGACCTTGGGCCCGCCGGGGTGGCTCACGAAGGCCCCGATGTCGGCCGTGGTCAGGCCGTGTGCCCCCAGGAACTCGGTGACATCGGCTTCGATGTATTGCTCGACGACGGCCGCGACGTCCTTGGACAGCACCAGCTCGAAGCCGGTGGCGCCCACGTCGAAGCCCATGGTGCGCAGCGAATCGGGATACAGGTGGCTGCGCGAGTCAAGGATGGTTGGCCCGCTGGGGTCCAGTCGTTGGGCGCGCCGCTCGCCGACGGCCACCGCCGCCGCGGCCCCGTCGGCGAACAGCGCACTGCCGACCAGGCCGGCCAGCGACGGCGTGTATCCGGGATAGGTCAGCGAGCAGAGTTCGACGGAGATCAGGGCGGCCACGGCGTCCGGCGCACCGCGCAGGTAGTCGTTCACGCGGGCCACACCCGCGGCGCCGGCGACGCAGCCCAGGCCGAACAGCGGCACCCGGCGCACATCGTCGCGCAGGCCTAGCTGCGCGGCGATCCGGGCGTCCACGGAGGGCACGCTGAGGCCGGTGACGGTGGTGGTGATGAGCACGTCGACGTCCCGCGGCCGCAGTCCCGCCTCGTCGAGGGCCCCGGACAGCGCTTCGCAGCCCAGCTTCACCGCGTGCTCGGTGAAGATCCGGTTCGCCATGCCGAAGTCGGTCAGCGCGGGATACTGCTCCAGCGGCAGCACCAGGTGGCGGCCGCCGACCTTGGCGCTGGCGTGCAGCTGCCGGACGATGTCCTCGTAACCCTCGAACTCCGGGATGCTGACGAAAAAATCGGTGAGTTCACGCTGCGAGTAGCGGTGCGGTGGTAACGCACCGAAGACACCCGCGATGACGCTCATTGTTCTCCCACGCTTTTGGCAACGAGGACCCGCCCCGAAACGTTCAACCGGATCGCTCTGAGCCCGAAGTCTATTCTGCATGTCGCGGTTAGTCAGGGAAACCAAAGCCATCTCAAGCGTCGTCGCGCAGCTGGTTTTTGAGCCTATCAGCACTGGCCAGGACGGTTTCGATCTGCTCGGCGACGCGAACCGGCGCGGTGCCACCCCGCGCGTCGCGTGAGGCCACCGAGCCTTCGATCGTCAAAACCTCCCGTACCTGTGGCGTGAGATCGGGGCTGATGGCGGCCAATTCGTCGTCGGTCAGCTCGTCGAGTCCGACGGCCCGTTGCTCGGCGGCGCGCACCGCGGCGCCGGCGGCCTCGTGCGCGGACCGGAACGGCACCCCCTGGCGCACCAGCCATTCGGCGATATCGGTGGCCAGCGTGTAGCCGGCCGGGGCCAGGGCGGCCATCCGCTCGACATCGAAGGTCAGGCTGCGCAGGAGCCCGGCCATCGCCGGGAGCACCAACTCCAGCTGGGCAACCGAATCGAACACCGGTTCCTTGTCTTCCTGCAGGTCACGGTTGTAGGCGAGCGGCTGGGCCTTCAGCGTGGCCAGCAGGCCGGTCAGGTTGCCGATCAGCCGGCCGGACTTGCCCCTGGCCAGCTCGGCGATGTCGGGGTTCTTCTTCTGCGGCATGATCGAGCTGCCGGTCGACCACGAATCGTGCAGGGTGACGTAGCCGAATTCCGTCGAGCTCCACAGGATGATGTCCTCGGCCAGCCGGGACAAATCGACACCGATCATGGCGAAAACGAAGGCCGCCTCCGCGGCGAAATCCCGGGCGGCTGTCGCGTCGATGGAGTTGTCGGCCGCAGTGGTGAAACCGAGCTCCGCGGCAATCGCGTCGGGGTCCAGGCCCAGCGAGGAACCGGCCAGGGCGCCCGAGCCGTACGGGGACACCCCGGCCCGCCGGTCGAAGTCGACGATCCGGTCGACGTCGCGCAGCAACGGGTGGGCGTGCGCCAGCAGGTGGTGGGCGAGCAGCACCGGCTGTGCGGACTGCATATGCGTCTTGCCCGGCATGATTGCGCCGGGGTGGGCCCCGGCCTGTGCGGCCAGCGCGCCGACGACCTCCAGCGCCGCGGTGGCGACCCGGCGCACCGCGTCGCGCAGCCACATCCGGAACAGGGTGGCCACCTGGTCGTTGCGCGACCGGCCGGCCCGCAGCCGCCCGCCCAGGTCGGGTCCTACCCGGTCGATCAGCCCGCGCTCCAGCGCCCCGTGCACGTCCTCATCGGTGACCAGAGGCGCGAAGCTGCCGTCGGCGACGTCCTCGGCGAGCTGGTCGAGGCCCGCCAGCAGTCCGTCGCGCTGCTCTTCGTTCAGCAGCCCGGCCCGGAACAGGATCACGGTGTGGGCCCGCGAGGCGATGATGTCGTAGGGGGCCAGCACCCAGTCGAAGTGGGTGGACTTGCTCAGCGCGGCCAGCGCATCCGACGGGCCGTCGGCGAACCGCCCGCCCCACAGTGACCCCTCGCGCGTGCTCACGCTTCGGCCGGGCCCTTTGACGTCTGGTCCCGGCGGGACGCGATCTTCGAGGACAGCCCGTGTACGTAGACGAAACCCTTGGCCGCCGACTGATCGAAGCTGTCGCCTTCGTCGTAGGTGGCCAGATTGAAGTCGTAGAGTGACTCCGCGCTGCGCCGGCCGTTGACCGCAATGTGGCCCCCGTGCAACACCATTCGCACTTCACCCGACACGTGCTCCTGGGTCCTGGCGACGAAGCTCTCCAGAGCGTCCTTGAGCGGTGAATACCACAGCCCGTCGTAAACCAGCTCGGCCCAACGCTGATCGGTGTGCCGCTTGAACCGGCCCAGTTCCCGTTCCAGGGTGACGTGTTCGAGCTCGGTGTGCGCGGTGATGAGCACCATGGCGCCGGGCGCCTCGTAGATCTCGCGGCTCTTGATGCCCACCAGCCGGTCCTCGACCACGTCGAGCCGGCCCACGCCCTGGGCGCCCGCACGGGTGTTGAGTTCCTCGATGGCACCCAGCACCGACACGGGCTTGCCGTCGATCGCCACCGGCACGCCGCGTTCGAACCCGACGATCACCTCGTCCGGCGTGCTCCAGTTCAGCGTGGGGTCCTCGGTGTAGGCGTACACGTCCTTGGTGGGCGCGTTCCAAAGATGTTCCAGGAAACCCGTTTCCACCGCGCGGCCCCACACGTTCTGATCGATGGAGAACGGCGAGCGCTTGGTCACGTTGATCGGGATGGCGTTCTCTTCGGCGAACGCGATCGCCTTCTCCCGCGTCCACGCGTAATCACGAACCGGCGCCAGCACCTCGAGATCGGGTGCCAGCGAACCGAATCCGACCTCGAATCGGACCTGGTCGTTACCCTTGCCGGTGCAGCCGTGTGCGACGATGTTGCCGCCGTGCTCGCGCGCCGCCGCCACCAGGTGCTTGACGATCAGCGGCCGGCTGATCGCCGACACCAGCGGGTAGCGGTCCATGTAGAGCGCATTGGACAGGATCGTGGGCAGGCAGTAGTCGTCGGCGAATTCGTCTCGGGCATCGACGACGACGGCTTCCACCGCGCCGCAGTCCAGAGCCCGCTGGCGAATGACCTCCATGTCTTCGCCGCCCTGGCCGAGGTCGATCGCCACCGCTACGACCTCACGGCCGGTCTCCTTGCCGATCCAGCTGATGGCCACCGAGGTGTCCAGACCGCCGGAATACGCCAGGATGACGCGTTCTGACATGAACCAATCTCCTTAGGTTGAAACGCTCAAGTGAGTTTTTCCAGGGTGGTGGCCAGCTCGGCGCCGGTCATCGGCTCTCGAGCGGCCACGAAGACGGTGTCATCACCGGCGATGGTGCCGACGACGTACGGTAGCGCCGCGCGGTCGATCGCGCTGGCCAGATAGTCGGCGGCGCCGGGCGGCGTGCGCAGCACCGCGAGGTTGGCGCTGGAATCGGCCGACACCAGCAGTTCGCTCAGCAGCCGCGACAGCCTGGCGGTGCCGCCCGATACCCCCCGCACCGGGTTGCCGTCCTCGGGAACCATGTAGACCCCGACGCCGCCGTCGGCCCCGCGCAGCTTCACCGCACCCAGCTCTTCCAGGTCTCGCGACAGGGTCGCCTGGGTGACATCGATGCCGTCGTCTGCCAGCAGCGCGGCCAGTTCGCTCTGGCTGCGCACCTCGGCCGACGACAGGATGGCCACGATGCGCGCCTGCCGGCCGGCCCGGGTGGTTTCGGGTGTGGTCTTCGACCTAGTCATGAGCGCCGCTCCAGCAGCCACGCCAGTAGCGCTTTTTGCGCGTGCAACCGGTTTTCGGCCTCGTCCCAGACCACGCTGGCCGACCCGTCCATCACCTCGTCGGTGATCTCGTCGCCGCGGTGAGCCGGAAGGCAGTGCAACACAATGGCTTCCGGGTCGGCCAGGGACAGCAGGCGGGCGTTGATCTGATAGGGCCGAAACGGTGTGAGGCGGTCCAGCCCGTCGTCCTCCTGCCCCATCGAGGTCCAGGTGTCGGTGACCAGGACGTCGGCGCCGCGCGCGGCCGCCTGGGCGTCGGTGGTGACAATGACCGTGGCGCCGGTGGCTTCGGCGCGTCGTTGGGCCGCGGTCACGAACACCGGGTCGGGGGCGAAGCCGTCCGGGGCCGCGACGGTGACGTGAATGCCGGCCGTGACGCCACCGAGCATCAGCGAGTGGGCCATGTTGTTGGCCCCATCACCGAAATAGGTCATCCGCAAACCGGTTAGCGCACCCTTGTGCTCGGCGATGGTCTGCAGATCGGCAAGCACCTGGCAGGGATGGAATTCATCGGAGAGCGCGTTGACCACCGGCACCGTCGCGGTCGCGGCCATGGCCTCCAGGCGCTCCTGGCCGAACGTCCGCCAGACGATGGCCTCGACGTACCGCGACAGCACCCGTGCGGTGTCCGCCAGGGTTTCATCGCGGCCCAGCTGGGTGCTGCGGGCATCGACGACGACGGCGTGCCCGCCGAGTTGGGCGATGCCCATCTCGAACGAGAATCGGGTGCGGGTGGAATTCTTGTCGAACAGGACCGCGACCCCGCGCGGGCCGTCCAGCGGTCGGCTACCGAACGGATCCTTCTTCAGTTCGGCGGCAAGCTGCAGCACCTCGGCCTGCTCAGTGGGCGACAGGTCGTCGTCGCGGAGGAAGTGTCGAATCATGCTGCGGCTCCGGCAGATTCATCGAGGATTCCCGGCAGCGCGGCGATGAAGCCGTCGATTTGCGCATCGGTGATGATCAGCGGCGGCGCCAGCCGCAGGACGTCCGGCGCGGCGGCGTTGACGAGGAATCCGGCCCGTCGTGCGGCGTTTTCGGCGTCCTTGGCGCGCGGCGCGGTCAGCACCATGCCCTGCAGCAACCCGCGGCCGCGCACGTGATCGATCAGAGGATGGCACAAAGCCTCGATGTTGTGGCGCAACGACTTGCCCAGCACCTCGGCGTGCCGGACCAGGTTCTCGTCGGCCAGCACCCGCAGCACCGCGAGCGCCGCCGCCGCGCAGATCGGGTTGCCGCCGAAGGTGCTTCCGTGCAGGCCGGGGGTCATCAGGTCGGCCGCCGGGCCGATGGCCAGGCAGGCGCCGATGGGCAGGCCGCCGCCGAGCCCCTTGGCCAGCGTCACCACGTCCGGAGTGATGCCGTCATGCTGGTGGGCGAAAAACGTTCCGGTGCGGCCCATCCCGGTTTGCACCTCGTCGAGCACCAGCAGCGCACCGTGCCGCGCCGTGATGTCACGCGCTTCCACGAGGTAGCCCTCGGGCGGCACGACGACGCCGCTCTCCCCCATGATCGGCTCCAAAAACACGGCGGCGGTGGCGTCGTCGACCGCGGCGGCGAGGGCGTCCACGTCACCGTAGGGCACATGGGTGACGTCGCCGGGCAGCGGCGCGAACGGCGCCTGCTTGCTCGGCTGACCGGTCAGCGCCAGCGAACCCATGGTTCGCCCATGAAAGGCGTCTTGTGCGGCAACCAGTTTGGTGCGTCCGGTGAGCCGAGACAGCTTGAACGCCACCTCGTTGGCCTCGGTTCCGGAGTTGCAGAAGAACACCCGCGCCGGGGCCCCGGTGTCGTTGCCCGCACCCAGCAGGGCGACGAGCTCTTCGGCCAGGGCGAGACTCGGTTCGGTCGCGTACAGATTGGAGGTGTGGCCCAGCGTCGACATCTGCCGGGTGACCGCCTCGATGATCGCCGGGTGGCGGTGGCCCAGCACGTTGACCGCGATGCCGCCGAGCAGGTCGAGATAGGTATTCCCGTCCACATCGGTGACCAGGGCGCCCTCGCCGCTCGCCAAAGCCATCGGCGGGGTGCCGTAATTGTTCATCATCACGGCTTCCCACCGCTGCTTGATGGCGTCAGTGCGGGTCTCAGCCAATGGTGACGCTCCTCTTCATCGCTGCGCTCTGCATCGTCGCCGTCACGCGCTCACCACCTTGGTGCCGGTGCCGTCGTTGGTGAAAAGTTCCACCAGCACACAGTGTTCGACCCGCCCGTCGATGACGTGCGCGCTCGGCACACCCCCGGTCACCGCCCGCAGGCAGGCCTCGACTTTGGGAATCATGCCCGCCTCTAGCGTGGGTAGTAGTTGCGACAATGTGGCAGTGTCGATTTCGCTGACCAGCGATCCGCGGTCCGGCCAGCTCGTGTACAGGCCTTCGACATCGGTGAGCATCAACAGCTTCTCGGCGTGCAGCGCTTCGGCCAGGGCCGCCGCGGCGGTGTCGGCGTTGATGTTGTGCACCACGCCCTCGGCATCCGGGGCCAGCGTGGACACCACCGGAATACGCCGTGCGGCAATCAGATCCAGCACCGCTGCGGTGTTCACCCGTTCGACGTCTCCGACCAGGCCGATGTCGGTGGCCACGCCGTCCACGGTGACGCTGCGCCGCACGGCCGTGAACAGCTGGGCGTCTTCACCGGTGATGCCGACGGCATACGGTCCATGGGCGTTGATCAGGTTGACCAGTTCGCGGCCGACTTGGCCGAACAACACCATCCGCGCCACGTCGAGCACTTCCGGTGTGGTGACCCGGAATCCGCCCTTGAAGTCCCCGGGGATGCCGAGCCGGCGCAGCATCGTGCTGATCTGGGGGCCGCCGCCGTGCACCACCACGGGATGAATGCCGCAGTTGCGCAGGAAGGCCATGTCGGCGGCGAAGGCGTGCCGCAGTGTGTCGTCGGTCATGGCGTTGCCGCCGTACTTGATGACGACGATCTTTCCGTGTAGCTGCTTGAGCCAGGGCAGGGCTTCGGCCAGCACCTGCGCCTTGACCGCGGTGGTCAACGCTTCGGTGGCGGAGCTCATGAGCGCCGCTCCTTCTCATCACGTCGTCCTGCATCGTCACCGGCGCGGCTCATGAGCTGTAGGCCGAATTCTCTTCGACGTAGCCGTGCGACAGGTCGGTGGTCCGGATGGTGACCCGACCGTCACCGAGGCCCAGATCGACCGCGATGTCGATGTCGGCTCCCGACAGGTCCACCGCACGCGCACCCGGCGCCCCGGCACCGTCGGCGAAGACGGCAAAGCCATTGAATGACACCGTGATCCGTTCGGGGTCCAATGCGATGGGCGCCATGCCGACGGCGGCGAGCACCCGGCCCCAGTTGGGGTCCGAACCGAACACCGCCGTCTTGACCAGGGAGTCGCGGGCGATCGTCCGCGCGGCAACCAGAGCGTCGTCCTCGGAGGCTGCGCCCTGCACGGTGACGTTGACCCGCTTGGTGACGCCCTCAGCGTCGGCCTGCAACTGGGCGCACAGGTCGTCGCAGACCTGCTCCACGGCCTGGTCGAGGTCGGCTTGGCTGGGCGCGATTCCGCTGGCCCCCGAAGTGAGCAGCAGCACCGTGTCGTTGGTCGAGCAGGCGCCGTCGATGTCGAGCCGGTCGAAAGTGCGGGCGCTGGCGTGGCGCAGTGCGGAGTCCAGCGCCGCGGCGCCGACGGCGGCGTCGGTGGTGAGGACGCAGAGCATCGTTGCCAACGACGGCGCGAGCATGCCGGCGCCCTTGGCCATTGCGCCGACGGTCCAGTTGTCCGGATGGTGCAGCGCAACCTGTTTGGGCACGGTGTCGGTGGTCATGATCGCCTGCGCCGCCTCGACGCCCCCGGACAGGCCCCCGGCCATCTCCTGCACGATCGTGCGCACCCCGGCGAGCACCTTGTCCATCGGCAGCCGGTCACCGATCAACCCGGTCGAGCACACCGCGACCTCGATGGCGCCGGTCTCGGTTCCCCAGTCCGACAACGCGGCCGCGACGGCTTCCGCGGTGGCGTGCGTGTCCTGGAACCCGCCCGGTCCGGTGCAGGCGTTGGCGCCGCCGGAGTTGAGGATCACCGCGCGCAATGCGCCGGTGGTCAGCACCTGCTGGCTCCACAGCACCGGCGCGGCTTTGATCTTGTTGCGGGTGAACACCCCGGCCGCCGCGTAGTCGGGTCCTTCGTTGAAGATCAGGGCAAGGTCGCGATTGCCAGAGGCCTTGATCCCGGCGGCGATGCCGGCGGCCCGAAACCCGGCCGGCGCGGTGACGCCTTGTTCGCGCAGCAACCGCGTTTCGGCGGCGGCGTGTGTCATGGCGCCACTCCTTCGATCCCGGCTACGCCGGCACCATCGTCACCGGCGCGCGTCATGGCGCCACTCCTTCGATCCCGGCTACGCCGGCACCATCGTCACCGGCGCGCGTCATGGCGCCACCCCTTCGATCCCGGCTACGCCGGCACCATCGTCACCGGCGCGCGTCATGGCGCCACCCCGATCACCGAAAGGCCTTCCGTCTCCGGCCAACCCAGCGCCACGTTCATCGACTGCACGGCGGCACCGGCCGTTCCCTTGACCAGATTGTCGATTGCGGCGATCGCCACGAACGTGCTCGCCGCCTCGTCGACCGCGACGGCGATGTGCGCCGCGTTGCTGCCGATCACGGCCCCGGTTCGGGGCAGTTGTCCTTCTGGCATCAGGTATACGAAAGGTTCTGTGTGATAGACCTTTTCGTAGGCTTCACGCAGCTGGGACAGCGGCGCGCGCGTGCGCGCGGTGCACGTCGCCAGGATGCCACGCGATGTTGGGATGAGCACCGGCGTGAATGACACGGTCACGTCGCGGCCGGTGACGGCGCCCAGGCCCTGGGCGATCTCGGGGGTGTGCCGATGCGCCCCGGCGATGTTGTAGGCCCGTGCCGAGCCGATAACCTCCGCGCCCAGCAGGTCGGTCTTGGCGGCGCGGCCGGCCCCGGAGGTGCCGCTGACGGCGACCACGGTGATGGCGGGCTCGATGAGGTCCTCGGCTACCGCGGGCAGCAGCGCCAGCAGCGCCGCGGTCGGGTAGCAGCCCGGAACCGCGATGCGGCGGGCGCCGCGCAGCCGCTCGCGCGCGCCGGGCAGCTCCGGCAGCCCGTACGGCCAGCTGCCGGCGTGAGGCGATCCGTAGAACCGTTCCCACGCGCAGCGGTCGGTGAGCCGGAAGTCGGCCCCGCAGTCGATGATCAGGGTGTCGTTGCCGAGCTGTTCGGCCAGCGCGGCCGAATGGCCGTGCGGCAAGGCCAGGAATACGACGTCGTGACCGGCAAGCACGTCGAGCTCGGTCGGTTCGACCACGCGCTCGGCCAGCGGTGTCAGGTGCGGATGGTGCTCACCGAGCGTGCTGCCGGCGCTGGTGGCCGCGGTCACCGCGCCTATCGTCAGGCGCCCGTGCGCGTAGCCCGGGTGCCCGAGCAGCAGGCGTAGGATTTCACCGCCCGCGTAGCCGCTGGCACCGGCAACCGCCACCTTCATCCCGTCGGCCATTCCGCCGATTCTGCATGGTTATGCAGTGGTTTGCAAATCCATTCCATCAGGCGCGCAGCTCCGCGCCGACCGCCTCGGCGGCGCGGCGGACCGCGGCGTCGCGGGCCGCAGTGGCTTCGTCCTCGGTGAGCGTGCGGTCGGGTGCACGGAACCGCAGCGCGAAGGTCAGCGATTTGCGGTCCTCGCCGATCTGCGGCCCGGTGAACACGTCGAACAACTGAAGGTCTTCAAGCAGCTCCCCCGCACCCTCACGTACCGCGTCGGACACCGCCTGAGCAGGTACGTGGGCGGGCACCACCAGGCTGACGTCCTGGAAGACGGCCGGGAACGGCGACACCCGGGGCGCGGGCAGCAGCAGCGGGATGGGCATCGCGTCCAGGTTCAGCTCCAGGGCGCAGGTACCGTTGGGCAGCCCGGAGCGCTCGATCACCGCGGGATGCAGCTGGCCCGCATAACCGACCGGGGTGTCAGCGACGAGCACTTGGGCGCACCGCCCCGGATGCCACGGCAAGTACTGCGCCGCCCGCAACCGCACATCGATTCCGCTGGCGCGGGCGATGACGCGCACCGCCTCGAACGCGTCGGCGGCTTCGGCCCGGCGGCCGGGCCCCCAGGGTCCGCGTTGTTCACGCAGGCCGGTCAGCACCGCGGCGACGTGCTGGGGCTGCCGCGGCAACGACGCGTCGAGGTCGGCGATCTCGGCCTCGGTGGGCCGGCGCTCGACGGGGATGAGCTCCACCCCGCGGGTGTCCGCCGTTGGCCGGACCACCTGCGCCACGGCGTAGAGCGAGACGTCGACCAGCCCGCGAGAGACGTTGCGCAGCAAGGCTTCCAACAAGGCGGGCAGCAGCGTGGTGGCGAGGTGCGGACGGTCGGCCTCCAGCGGGTTGAGCACCTTGGTGGTCGCGCGCCGTGGATCGTCGGCCGGCAACCCCCACAGGTCGAACACGCCCGCGGGCAAGAACGGGGTCGGCAGGATCTCCACATAACCGGAGAGGGCCAGCGACTTGCCGATGGCGCGGCGGCGCTTTTGCACGGCGGACAGACCGCGCCCGGCCGGGGCCGACGGCAGCACCGACGGTATGACCTCCAGCCCCTCGAGCCGCAACACCTCCTCGACGAGGTCGGCGGGTTGCAGCAGGTCGGGGCGCCAGCTGGGCGGCGTCACCGTCAGCGCATCGCCGCGCTCGGCCACCTCTGCGCCGATCTGGGTGAGCCGCTTGGCCACCGTGCCAGGGGCGTAGCCCACCCCCGCGATGCGATCCGGCAGGTCGACGGCGATCTCGATCGGCGGCAGCGACCATTCGTCGCGCGGCGGGTCACCACGCCAGTCGGTCAGGCCGTCGGAGACCACGCCACCGGCGATGTCGGCGAGCAGCGTGGCGCACCGGTCCAGCGCGACCACCGAGATTGCCGGATCCACGCCCCGCTCGTAGCGCCGGGCGGCTTCGCTGGGCAGATGGAGTCTGCGCTGGGTGCGCGAGACGGCGGCGGGGTCCCAGACGGCGGCCTCGAGCAGCACGTCGGTCGAATCGGCGCGCACCTCGGTGCTCGCCGCGCCCATCACGCCGCCGATCGCAGTGGTCGCCGTGTCGTCGACGATGAGGACGTCGGCCGGCTCGAGTTTGCGCTCGATGTCGTCGAGGGTCACCACCGTCTCGCCGGGCCGCGCGAACCGCACGCCGAAGCTCCCGGTGATCCGTTTGCGGTCGTGGGCGTGCATGGGGTGGCCGAGCTCCAGCATCACGTAGTTGGTCACGTCGACCGCCGGAGAGGTCGCGCGGATGCCGGACAACAGCAGCCGGCGCTGCAGCCACCACGGCGACACGGCTGCGGGGTCGATGCCGATGACCGGGCGCAGCGCGAATCGCCGAACGCCGGTGGCCGGCTGCACGGTCAGCGGCCAGGCCTCGCCGTTGGCCGGCAGCGGCTCGACCACCTGGCTGCTGGCGGGATCGACGTAGTTCAGGTCGTAGGCGCCGGCGATCTCGCGGGCCAGGCCGCGCAGCGACATGCAGTAACCGCGGTCGGGCGTGATCGCCAGGTGGAAGACGACGTCGTCGAGCCCCAACACGGCTGCGCCGTCGGCTCCAGGTTCGGCGGTACCCGGCGGCAGCACCAGGATCCCGGAATGATCGGCGCCCAAACCGAGTTCGGCTGCCGAACAGATCATTCCATCGGAGTTGCGGCCGTATGTCTTTCGGGCGGTGATTGTGAAGTCACCGGGCAGTGTGGTGCCGGGCAGCGCTGCGACGATAAGATCTCCGACAGCGAAGTTGGTTGCGCCACAGACTATTTCTCGGTCTTTGCCCTCGCCGACGTCGACGCGACAGAACCGGATCGGCTTCTTGAAACCAGTGAGATCTTCGATGGCGGTGACCCTGCCCACGGTCAGCGGGCCCTCGACCGGCCCGAGGGTGAGGACCTCTTCAACCTCGTGGCCGATGCGCACCAGCGTCTGCTCGAGCTCGGCGGCGGCGACGTCCCAATCCGGCGCGCCGGCCGCCACGATCTCACGCAGCCAGCTGTACGGAACGCGCATCAGGCACCAACCCCGAACGGTAGGGAGAAGCGGACGTCGCCCTCGACCATGTCGCGCATGTCCGGAATCCCGTTGCGGAACTGCAGCGTCCGTTCCAGCCCCATGCCGAATGCAAAGCCGGAGTAGACTTCCGGGTCAATTCCGGCGGCACGCAACACGTTTGGATGCACCATCCCACAGCCGCCCCACTCCACCCAGCCGGCGCCGCCCTTCTTGCCGACGAACCACACGTCGACCTCGGCGGACGGTTCGGTGAACGGGAAGAAGTGCGGCCGGATCCGGGTGCGCGCCTCGGGGCCGAACTCGGCGCGTGCGAACGCATCCAGCGTTCCCCGCAGGTGTGCCATGGTCAGGCCGCGGTCCACCGCCAGGCCCTCGACCTGGTGGAAAACGGGAGTGTGGGTGGCGTCGAGTTCGTCGGTGCGAAATGTGCGACCGATCGAGACGATGTAGACGGGTAACTCCCGGGCGAGCAGGGCACGCACCTGCACCGGCGAGGTGTGGGTGCGCAGCAGTTGCCGGGAACCGTCGGGCGCGATGTAGAAGGTGTCCTGTTCGCTGCGGGCGGGGTGGTCGGCCGGGAAGTTGAGCGCGTCGAAGTTGAACTGCTCGGCCTCGACCTCGGGCCCCTCCGCCAGCTCCCAACCCATGGCGATGAAGGTGTCCGCGACGTGTTCGGCCAGGATGGTGATCGGGTGCCGGGCGCCGGGCGGCTGCCGCGTCGAGGGCAGCGTGACGTCGATGCCTTCGGCGACCAGCACCGCGGCGTCGCGTTCGGCGCGCAAAACCGCGAGCCGCTCGTCGTAACCTCGCTGAGCCTCGGTTCGGGCGGCGTTGACCCGCTTGCCGGCGTCGGCACGTTCGTCCTTGGGCACCCCACCCAGCGCCTGGCGCGCCACCGCCAGCGGTGAGCGGTCGCCGAGGTGCTCGGTCTTGGCGCGAGCCAGTGTGTCCAGGTCGCCGGCGCGCGCGAAGGCCTCCCGGGCCGCGCTGACCGCTTGGGCCAGGGCTTCGGGCGACAGGTCGACGGGTTGATCACCCACGCGGCGACACTCTCCTTGGCTGTTGGTTGGCGGCAAGTTGCCCAGCGGCAAGTGCTGATCATAGTGATTCGACGCGTGGCGCCCGGCCGGTTGTTCAGCGGCCGGGCACAGAAAGGCTCAGCCGACGACGGCCGGCTGCGGACCGCCCAGCGTGTCGTCAACGTCGAGCGCCGTGGCCGCAAGGCGCCGGCCACCGGCCAATTTCGCCAGCTGGTAGGCGACGAAGGCGCCGACGAGGCCGAACACCGGTGTGGCCGCCAGGGTGCCCCAGTGGTGGGCCAGCATCAAGAAGCCGAACCCCGACGACGCCGCCAGCATCAGGTAACGCGCCGGCGTCCAGTGGATCGGCTGCTGGAACCGGGCGGAGACCAGTACGCCGAGGATCACGGCGACGGTGTGACCGGCATCGGTGAAATCACCGCCGACGATCGCGGAAACGATGCCCGCCGATACCCACCAACCGACCCAGGCGGCCCGCCAACGGGACGGAATCACGGCCGTCATCGCGCCGAGGACGGCCAGCGCGCCGTAGCTCATTCCGACGTCGCTGGCCCGGGTGATCGACAAGGGCAACCAGCCGAACTCGACCGATGCGGCCAGCGCGGCGGCCACCAGCAGCGTCGCCCCGATATGGCCGACGAGGAAGGCCACCACCAGCCGGATGGTGCGCAGGTGGAGCTCGGCCAGCGCCAGCAGGCAGGTCAGGAAGGGCAGCCAGAAATAGAGCGGTCCGGCATCGACCACCAGCGCGCTGCCCAGCAGCGTGCCGAGGTGGCCGTGGGCCAGGTTGTGCACGTTGGTGCTGGCGCGCGCAACGATGACATCATGCGCGTGCGGGCCGAGGGCCAAGATGGCGCAACTGATACCGAGCAGCAGGGCCGCGTACCCCAGCGTGAATTGGACCCGGGCGAGCCGGGACACGATGCCCCCTAACATTGGCATCCATTATGCCTGCGGTTCTGCTTCGGCTGTGTCATCAGGGCCTGACAACTCCTTAAGAGTCTTGAGGCGATAAATCGCCAAACCATCGGGAATACCGGCGGGCTTCGGCGCGAAGACCGGCTTCCTCGTGCGTTTGGCCTCGACGCCCAACGCGTCCAACTCGCTTTGCGGTATCAGATCCAACGTTGAACTCGACACCATGATTCCACCCTTGGTGGCTCTTTCCATAACTCGTGCGGCGATGTTCACATCGACGCCAAGCCAGTCCGCCGCCAACCGCTGCGGTCGCCCGGTGTGGATCCCGACCCGCATCCGGGGCGTGTGACCTGCCACTTCGACCGATTTCAGCGCCTCCTTGGCGGCCAGCACCGCCCGTACGGCGACCGTCGGATCGCCGAATACCGCCATGAGGCCGTCACCCATTCGTTTGACGATGTGCCCGCCCGCGTCGAGCAAGGGTGGCTCGAGGGCCCGCGCCACCTGCCGGAGCAGGGCCAGCGCCGCGTCGTCGCCGGCCTGCAGCGACCATGTCGAGAAGCCGACCAAGTCGGTGAAGACCAACGTCACCTCTGGATTGGCCGGACGCCGCGACACCCCCTCGGTCAGCGCCTGCCACAACTGCAGCACCCCAAGGCTGACCTCGCGGGACACGGCGTTGCCTTCCCCCAATAGCCGATCGGCCGCGCGGGCCGCGGCGCGCGGACCGCCGTCGCCCGCCGTGGACAGCGGATCGCCGAACTCGGGGTCGCCGGGCAGCAGTCGGCGCGCACGCCGGATGAACGCAACCGCACCCGGGTTGCGGTTGCGGCTGTGCAGCCATTGAGTCGCGCTGTGTACCAGAGAGCGTTGCGGAGCGGATTGCGCCTGGGTCTCGTCGGGCTCGCCCTGGTCTAGATCGCGACGCGCGAGTTCCACCTGGCCAGATTATTTGGTTTTGTTCCAGGCAGGCAACGACGGTCCTGGGCGGCATCGCCGTATGTGCGCCATCTCGCGTCAAACCGGCTGATCACGGCGGCGCCACACCGGGGTGGAAGCTCGATAACACCCCGGCGAACACATCCCCGAAATCGTAGACAACACGCGTTGTCAAAGTTATCGTGAGCCCAGTTGGAGCAGGAGGCCGCGATGACTGGCACCGTGAACGCTTGCGGTTCGGAATCCGCCGACCCACTCGGTCCAGATTCCCTCACCTGGAAGTATTTTGGCGATCTGCGCACCGGAATGATGGGCGTCTGGATCGGGGCGATCCAGAACATGTATCCCGAACTCGGCGCGGCCGTCGAGGAGCACTCGATTCTGCTGCGGGAGCCGTTGCAGCGTGTGGCCCGGTCGGTCTACCCGATCATGGGCGTGGTCTACGACGGCGACCGCGCATCGCAGACCGGTCGCCAGGTCACCAACTACCACCACACCATCAAGGGGACCGACGCCGCAGGGCGGCGCTACCACGCGCTCAATCCGGAGACCTTCTACTGGGCGCACGCAACCTTCTTCATGCTGATCGTCAAGGTGGCCGAGTACTTCTGCGGCGGACTGACCGAGGCCGAGAAGCGGCAGCTGTTCGCCGAGCACGTGCAGTGGTACCGGATGTACGGAATGAGCATGCGGCCGGTACCCGGATCGTGGGAGGAATTTCAGGAGTACTGGGAGCGCACCGGCCGCGAGGTCCTCGAGATCAATCGGGCGACACTGGACATCTTCCAGATGCGAATCCCGAAACCGAAATTCGTGTTGCTGCCGACACCGATCTGGGACCAGATTTTCAAGCCGCTGGTCGCCGGCCAGCGCTGGATCGCGGCCGGGCTCTTCGAGCCCGCGGTGCGCGAGAAGGCCGGCTTGCATTGGACCCCGGGCGACGAGGTGCTGCTGCGGCTGTTCGGCAAGGTCGTCGAGTTGGCGTTCCTGGCGGTACCCGACGAGATCCGGCTGCACCCGCGGGCGCTGGCCGCCTATCGCCGGGCCGAGGGACGGCTGCCGAGCGACGCTCCGCTGGTCGAGGCCCCGCCGTTCATGGCGCCGCCGCGCGACCGCCGCGGGCTTCCTATGCATTACTTTCCGCCACCACCCAAGTCGCCGCTCGACCCCGCGCTGCAACCCGCCCGGGCTCTGATGGAACGCGCCGGATCCCTGGTGCATACGACGTTGTCGCTGGCCGGCCTGCGCGCCGGGCGGGGCCGGCCGAAACGGTCGGTTAAGGCCGCGTAGGCAGGCCCAGCGCCCGCGCGCTCTGATACAGACAGATGGCCGCGGCCGACCCCACATTCAGGCTCTCCGCGCCGCCGGCCATGGGAATTCGCATCCGGTGGTGGGCCGCCGCCGCGATTTCACTTGGCAGGCCGCGTGATTCGGGGCCGAACAGCCACGCCGTCGGTGCACCGAGCAGGTCGGTGGCCTCGTCGAGCCGCGTCTCACCGTCCACGGTTGTGGCGAGCAGCTGCAGGCCCGCCGCCCGCAACGCTTCGAGGGCGCCGAGCGTGTCGGGCGCGACGACGACCGGGAGCGAGAAGATGCTGCCGGCCGACGCACGCAGGCACTTGCCGTTGTACGGGTCGACGCTGTGGCCGGCGAGGATCACGCCGGCCGCGCCCATCGCGTCGGCGAGGCGAATGAGGGTGCCCGCGTTGCCCGGCTCGCTGATCTCGACGGCGACCGCGACCAGCCGGGGCGCGCCGGCCAGCACGTCCTGAAGCCGGGTCGCGGGTGTTTCGCACACGGCGACCAGTCCGGCCGGGGTGACGGTGTCGGACAGCGCTTTCGCCGCGCGCTCGGTGACCGGGTGCACCGGGTACCGCGCGGAATCCAACGTCGCCAGCAGCAACGCATGACGCTGCCGGGCGGCTTCGGTGACGAAGACGTCGCGAACCAAGCCGCGCCGGGCGGCGGCCTCCACGAGGTTGGGACCTTCGGCGAGGAATCGGCCGGCCCGCCGGCGGCCGACGTGGCGGTGCAATTTGACCGCCGCGGCGACCCTGGCCGAACGTTCGGTCAGCACCTGGCCGGTCCGCGGTCTGGCGTTAAGCCGCTTCTCCGGAATCCGAGGGGGCGTTGACATCTTCGGGCAGCGCGGCCCGCGCGACGTCGACCAGCGCGGTGAAGGCCGCCGGGTCGGCGATCGCGATGTCGGACAAGTTCTTACGGTCCACTTCCACACCGGCGGCCTTGAGGCCCTGGATCAGCCGGTTGTAGGTGATGTCGTTGGCGCGCGCTGCCGCGTTGATCCGCGAAATCCACAGTTTGCGGAACTCGCCCTTGCGCGCACGACGGTCACGGTAGGCGTAGTTGAGCGAATGAAGTTGCTGCTCTTTGGCCTTGCGATAGAGCCGGGATCGCTGGCCGCGATAGCCCTTCGAGGCTTTCAGGATGCTGCGCCTCTTCTTGTGGGCGTTGACCGCCCGCTTCACGCGTGCCATTGGATGTTCCTACTCTCGTTCAAAATTAGTTGGTCGGGTCGCCGTGCCTGCTCGCAATGCGGATCTGGCCGGCGCGGGTGATCAGCCGTTCAGTAGGCCGTTAACGCGCTTGGTGTCGTTGGCCGACACCGTCGTTCGGCCATCGAGGCGGCGGGTCCGCTTGGTCGGCTTGTGCTCGAGCAGATGCCGGCGGTTGGCCTGCTGGCGAACGATCTTGCCGGTTCCGGTGCGCCGGAACCGCTTTGACGCCCCGCTGTGGGTCTTGGCTTTGGGCATGCTTCCTCTGTTCTGTGGAGCTCTCGGGGGTCTCGCGTGGGTCAGTTCGACGAAGGTTCGGCTTCGGCGGCCGCACCCTCGTGCGATGCCGGGCCAACCCCGGGTCCTTCCGGATGACGCGCCTTGGCGCGAGTCTTCGCGCCGCGATGCGGTGCCAGCACCATCGTCATGTTGCGGCCGTCCTGTTTGGCGGACGTTTCGACGAAGCCGTACTCGGCCACGTCCGCACCCAGGCGCTGAAGCAACCGATAGCCCAGCTCGGGCCGCGACTGCTCACGTCCGCGGAACATGATGGTGACCTTCACCTTCGATCCCGCTTCCAAAAAGCGGATGACGTGACCCTTTTTGGTCTCATAGTCGTGATCGTCGATTTTCGGTCGCAACTTTTGTTCTTTGACGACGGTCTGCTGCTGGTTCCGGCGGGATTCGCGCGCCTTCTGCGCCGCTTCGTATTTGAACTTGCCGTAATCCATGATCTTGCAGACAGGTGGTCTGGCATTAGGGGCAACTTCGACGAGGTCGAGATCGGCGTCCGCAGCGACGCGCAGTGCGTCTTCGATGCGCACTATGCCTACCTGCTCTCCCCCTGGGCCGATCAATCGGACTTCAGGTACGCGAATGCGCTCGTTGACGCGGGTCTCAGTGCTGATGGGGCCTCCCTTGTTGGGCTTCTATATGTCTTGCAATACGACTTCCTGGGTCGGTCCGGGAATCAGTGGCAAAGACACCGCCCACTAGCAAAAAAGCCCTGCACAAGCAGGGCCCAATGCCGACCGATCACGGCTGGAGACTACTCCGAGCCGCCCGCTTTTCTCGCGGAACAGGCATCCGCGATGCCTGTGACCGGACCGCCAAACCTCGGAAGATCCGCATCGGGATTTCATCGGCTCGCGGTGGGAGTGGGACTCCACTTAACTGTTCCTGGCATTCGCCGGGATGGTCGCAGGAGCAAGTTTAGCAGCCTTGAGGTGGCTTTTAGCACTTCGGCCGGGCGACCGGCCGCAACGCGTCGTAGCCCGGCCCGAAAGACAGGTCCCACTACTGCCCGCCACGCTTAGCGCTTCAACAAGCTTTTCACGGATTGAGCGCATATCCTCGCGGTCTGTGACTCTCGCATCTCCTCGTTCGGGGCCGCGGGTGGGACCAGGCGGTCGGTCGAATTCGCGGTATCGCTGGGTGCCCGCGGCGGCTGGGTGGACCGTCGGCGTCATCGCCACCGTGTCACTGCTCGGGAGCGTCTCCCCCCTGATCAGGTATCTGATCAAAGTCCCGCGTGAATTCATCAACGACTATCTGTTCAACTTCCCCGACACCAGCATCGCGTGGTCGTTTATCCTGGCCCTGCTGGCCGCGGCCCTGACCGCGCGCAAGCGCATCGCCTGGCTGCTGCTGCTGGCCAACATGATTCTGGCCGCGGCGCTGAACGTGGCCGACATCGCTGCGGGCAACAACACCGCCGCGGAGGTCTTCGGCGAAAACCTCGGGTTCGCCGTACATATCGTGGCAATCGTGCTGCTGGTGCTGGCCTACCGGGAGTTCTGGGCCAAGGTCCGCAAGGGCGCACTGGTCAAGGCGGCCGCGGTGCTGGTCGCCGGCGACGTGGTGGGGATCCTGGTGTCCTGGGGGCTGGTCGAGTTGTTCCCGGGGACCCTCGCCCGGCCGGACCGCCTGCCGTATGTCGCGAATCGGGTGGTCGGGTTCGCGCTAGCCGATCCGGATCTGTTCAGCGGACGGCCGCACGTGTTTCTCAACGCGATCTTCGGCCTGTTCGGTGCGCTCGCGCTGATCTTGGCGACCATCGTGCTCTTCCAGTCCCAACGCGCGGAAAACGCGCTGACCGGGGAGGACGAATCGGCAATCCGCGGGCTGCTCGAGCTGTACGGCAAGAACGACTCGCTGGGCTACTTCGCGACCCGCCGCGACAAGTCGGTGGTCTTCGCCCCCAGCGGGCGCGCCGCCATCACCTACCGGGTCGAGATCGGCGTCTGCCTGGCCAGCGGCGACCCGATCGGTGACCCCAGGGCCTGGCCGCAGGCCGTCGACGCCTGGTTGGGTCTGTGCCAGACGTATGGCTGGGCGCCCGGCGTGATGGGCGCCAGCACCCAAGGGGCGCGGGCGTATCGCGAAGGCGGTCTGAACGCGCTCGAGCTCGGCGACGAAGCCATCCTGCGCACTTCCGATTTCAAGCTGTCCGGCCCCGACATGCGCGGGGTCCGTCAGGCCGTGACCCGGGCCCGCCGGGCGGGGCTGACCGTGCGGATCCGGCGACACCGCGACATCCCGGCCGACGCGATGGCCGACACCATCGCCCGCGCCGACGCCTGGCGCGATACCCAGACCGAGCGTGGCTTCTCCATGGCGCTGGGCCGGCTCGGCGACCCCGCCGACGGGGACTGCCTGCTGGTCGAAGCGCTGGACCGGGACGGCAACGTGGTGGCGATGCTGTCGCTGGTTCCGTGGGGCACCACCGGCGTTTCGCTGGACCTGATGCGCCGTTCGCCGCAGTCCCCCAACGGCACCATCGAGCTGATGGTCAGTGACCTGGCGCTCAACGGCGAAGCCCTTGGCATTACCCGTATTTCACTGAACTTTGCGATGTTCCGCTCGGCGTTCGAACAGGGCGCTCAGCTCGGCGCCGGCCCCGTCGCCCGGCTCTGGCGGGGCCTGTTGCTGTTCTTCTCACGGTGGTGGCAGCTGGAGACCCTGTACCGCTCGAACATGAAATACCAACCGGATTGGGTGCCGCGCTACGCCTGCTACGAGGACGCCCGCCTGATCCCCCGGGTCGGCGTCGCCTCGGCCCTGGCCGAGGGTTTTTTGGTGTTGCCGTTCGGCCGCCGCAAGACGCATACCGGCCACCACCCCGCCGTCCCGCAGCGATTGGCGGAATCCGGACTCCTACATCACGACGGCAGCGCCCCGGACGTCAGCGGGCTGCGGGAGCGCCGGGACTCCGCGGACGAGGAGGAATCCAGATCTCGCCTGCCCGAGCAGGTTCGAGTGCGGCTGGCCAAGCTGAAGACACTGCAGCGCGACGGCGTCGACGCGTATCCGGTGGGCGCTCCGCCCAGCCATACCGTCGCGAAGGCGCTCGACGCAGACGACCACGACGACATCACCGTCTCGGGCAGGATTTTGCGGATCCGCGACTACGGCGGGGTGCTGTTCGCCCACCTGCGTGACTGGTCGGGGGAAATGCAAGTGCTGCTGGACAATTCGCAGTTGCACCGAGGACGGACTGCCGACTTCACCGCGGCCATCGACCTGGGCGATCTCGTCGAGGTGTCCGGGCACATGGGCTTTTCCAAGAAGGGAACCCGCTCGCTGATCGTCGCGGATTGGCGGATGGTCGGTAAGTGCCTGCGGCCATTGCCCAACAAATGGAAAGGACTGACCGACCCGGAGGCGCGGGTGCGGACCCGCTACGTCGACCTGGCCGTCAATCCCGAGTCGCGTGAGTTGATCAAGGCGCGCAGCGAGGTGTTGCGCTCGGTCAGGCAGACGCTGTTCGCCAAGGATTTCATCGAGGTCGAGACCCCGATCCTGCAGCAGATCCACGGCGGGGCCACCGCCCGGCCGTTCGTCACGCACATCAACACCTACGACCTGGACCTGTTCTTGCGCATCGCGCCGGAGCTCTACCTGAAGCGACTGTGTGTCGGCGGCGTGGAGCGCGTTTTCGAACTGGGCCGAGCCTTCCGCAACGAGGGCGTCGACTTCAGCCACAACCCGGAATTCACCCTGCTGGAGGCGTACCAGGCCCACGCCGACTACAAGGTGTGGATCGACGGATGCCGCGAGCTCATCCAGAACGCCGCCGAGGCCGCGCACGGCGAGCAGATCGTGATGCGGCACGGGAACGACGGACGGCTGGAACCGGTCGACATCTCCGGGGCCTGGGCGGTCAAGACCGTCCATGACGCCGTGTCCGAAGCGCTCGGCGAGCGCGTCGACTCCACGACGTCGCTGCCCACCCTGCGTAAGTTGTCCGATGCCGCGCACGTCCCCTACCGGGCGCACTGGGACGCCGGCGCAGTGGTTCTAGAACTGTACGAGCACCTGGTCGAGGACCGGACAAAGGAACCGACCTTCTATATCGACTTTCCGACCTCGGTGTCCCCGCTGACGCGCCCGCACCGCACCGAACCGGGCGTTGCCGAGCGGTGGGACCTGGTCGCGTGGAGTGTCGAGCTGGCCACCGCTTACAGCGAACTCACCGATCCGGTCGAGCAACGGCGCCGACTGCAAGAGCAATCGCTGCTAGCTGCCGGCGGCGATCCCGAGGCGATGGAGCTCGACGAAGACTTCTTGCAGGCGATGGAATACGCGATGCCGCCCACCGGCGGGTTGGGAATGGGCATCGATCGGCTCGTCATGCTCATAACGGGCCGCAGCATCCGGGAGACATTGCCATTTCCGCTGGCCAAACCGCATTAGCGCAGGCCCCAACCGTCCAGAGCTCAAAGCGAACATCAGGCAAACGTGTTCCGGGCAGGTTACCGATAGATCACAATGAATCACGTGACAGCCTCGACGGACAGCGCGCCCGCGCAGCTCCTGGCAAGTACCCACACCTCGCTTATGCACGGCTGGGTGCCGACGACGATCCAGGTGCTCGCCGCGGTGGTGCTGACGTTCGCGGTCGGCTGGCGGTCGCGCCGCTGGCGCACGGTATGGATTCCGGCCTCCGCGCTGGCCGGCGGGGTCGTGGCCTACCTGACGCACTGGTACATCGTCGACCGAGGGCTCTCCGACGATCCGGCCCCGGCGGCGCTGTGGATCTGGATCACGCTGACGGGCATGGCGGCGGCCGTGCTGATCCTTGGCTGGCGCACCGCGCGCCGTTGGCGGCGTGGCGCCGCGGTGCTGGCCGTGCCCCTGTGCCTGCTGAGCACGTCGCTGATGCTCAACCTCTGGGTGGGCTACTTCCCCACCGTGCAATCGGCGTGGAGCCAGCTGACGTCGGGCCCATTGCCGGATCAGACCGATCAGGCCACGGTTACCGCCATGGCGGCCAAGGGAACCCGGCCGCCGCACGGCACGGTGGTACCGGTGGCGATCCCATCGGACGGATCGCACTTCAAACACCGCGGCGAGTTGGTCTACCTGCCGCCCGAGTGGTTCGCCACCACCCCGCCTCCGCCGCTGCCGACCGTGATGATGATCGGCGGACAGTTCAACACGCCGGCGGACTGGACCCGTGCGGGCAACGCGGTCAAGACGATCGACGACTTCGCGGCCGCGCACGACGGTAAGGCGCCCGTGCTGGTGTTCGTCGATTCCGGTGGCGCGTTCAACAACGACACCGAATGCGTCAACGGGGTTCGAGGAAACGCTGCCGACCACCTGACGAAAGATGTTGTGCCCTTTATGGTTTCAACTTTCGGCGTCAGCCCGCGGCGGGCCAACTGGGGTGTCGCCGGGTGGTCGATGGGCGGGACCTGCGCCTTGGACCTGACCGTCATGCATCCCGATCTGTTCAGCGCGTTCGTCGACGTCGCCGGCGATTTCTATCCCAACGCCGGCAATAAAGTCCAGACGATCGCCCGGCTTTTCGGCGGAAACGCCGACGCCTGGGCGGCTTTCGATCCGACCACGGTGATCAACCGGCATGGGCCCTATCGCGACGTGGCGGGCTGGTTCGCGATTTCGTCCGACGGCCCGCCGGCCCCACGGCGTGACCTGCAGCTGACCGACAGCGTCGCCATCCGCCTCGCCGGACGCGACGCGGCCGCCAATCCGGGCAATCAAACCGCCGCGGCCTATTCGCTGTGTGCGCTCGGCCGCTCCAACGGGATTGACTGCGCGGTGGTGCCGCAGCCCGGCAAGCACGACTGGCCATTCGCCGACCGCGTGTTCGCGGCTTCGCTGCCTTGGCTCGCCGGGGAGCTGGGCACTCCGGGAATTCCGCGGACACCGTTGTCCATCGCGTCCGCGCCGGCCGCCAACAACCCGGTGGTCGTCCCCGCCCAACACTCCAACACCGCCAAGCGATAGTGCCGGTGTTGTCCGTCGCGCGCGTCCGGCGCGCGGTCTTCGCGCGGCACTGCCATCCGTGGAGCGCATGGACCCGATGGGCGACCACGCCGCTGATCCTGGTCCCGGTCTGGACGCGGCGGCGGGCACACGCGGTGTGGATTGCGCTGTGGCTGGCCGTGAACCCCTTGATTTTCGGCAAGCCGGCGCAGCACCGCGCATGGTCGACGCGCGCGATGCTCGGCGAAGAGCTGTGGATCAGCCGTCGGCCCCGCGACGCGGCGATGGTGGTCAGCGCCGCGGCCTCGGCGGCCGCGCTGGGAGCGTTATTCGCAGCGCGCCGGCATCGGTTATGGCCGGCGCTGGTCGCTGTCGGGGTCCAGATGGCACTGACGCTGGTGTACTGGCAACAGATGGTTCGGTATTTGGAGCGCCAGTCGCGTTAGGTCGGCCGTCAAGGCGCGTCGACTCGGCGGCCGCGATACCGCGATCCGCCGTCGCAGTACCGTTACGGCATGCCCGACGAAGACTCCGCTTCCAGCTCCACCGGGACCGGCCCCGAATATGACGACGCCGGCGTGCCGACCTTCGAGTCGGTGCGCGACCAGATCGAGGCGCGCTACGCTACCGCGCGAGGCGCCGCCGAACTAGACGCGGAATCACCCGAGGGCCGATCGGTCGATGAACAGTACGACGAACGCCAGCGCGCGGCGGCCGACCGGCTGGCCCAGATCCGGGAGTCGATGCGGTCCAAGGAAGGTTGATCGGGGCTCAGGCGGTGACTTTGCGACGCCGGCTCGATCGTTGCGGCGCACTGGTTGACGCGGGACCGCGGCCGATCACCTCGGCGAGGAATTTCCCGGTGTAGCTCTCCGGCACCGCCGCGACGTCCTCCGGAGTACCTTCCGCCACAACGGTTCCGCCCTCGGCGCCGCCCTCCGGCCCCATGTCGACGATCCAGTCCGAGGTCTTGATCACGTCGAGGTTGTGTTCGATCACGATGACCGTATTGCCTTTGTCGACAAGGCCGTTGATGACCTTCAACAGTTTGCGGATGTCGTCGAAATGCAGGCCGGTGGTGGGCTCGTCGAGGATATACACGGTGCGGCCGGTCGAGCGCTTCTGCAGTTCCGCCGCCAGTTTGACGCGCTGCGCCTCGCCTCCGGACAGCGTGGGCGCGGGCTGGCCGAGCCGCACATAGCCCAGCCCGACGTCGACCAGGGTGCGCAGATACCGGTGAATGCCGGTGATCGGCTCGAAGAACTCCGCCGCTTCCTCGATGGACATGTCCAGCACTTCGGAGATGGTCTTGCCCTTGTAGTGCACCTCCAGGGTTTCCCGGTTGTACCGAGCGCCATGGCAGACCTCACACGGCACGTACACGTCGGGCAGGAAGTTCATCTCGATCTTGATGGTGCCATCGCCGGTGCACGCTTCGCAGCGGCCGCCCTTGACGTTGAACGAGAACCGACCCGGTTGATAGCCACGGACTTTGGCTTCGGTGGTCGCGGCGAACAGGGTCCGGATCTTGTCGAACACCCCGGTGTAGGTGGCCGGGTTGGATCGCGGCGTGCGACCGATCGGTGACTGGTCCACCCGCACCAGCTTGTCCAGGTGATCCAGCCCGGTGACCCGGGTGTGACGCCCGGGGACCTGACGGGCGCCGTTGAGCCGGTTGGCCAGCACCGCGGCCAGGATGTCGTTGACGAGCGTCGATTTGCCGGATCCGGACACACCGGTCACCGATGTGAGCACGCCGAGCGGGAACGAGACGTCGATGCCGCGCAGGTTGTGCTCGCGGGCGCCGACGACAGTCAACTGCCGCTTGCGGTCTACCGCGCGCCGCTTCGCCGGCATCTCGATGCGTTCCTTGCCGGACAGGTACGCACCGGTGATCGAGTCCTCGTTCGCCAGCAGTTCGCTGTAGGTGCCGCTGTGCACGATCTCGCCGCCGTGCTCACCGGCGCGCGGGCCGATGTCGACGATCCAGTCGGCGTGCGCGATGGTGTCCTCGTCATGTTCGACGACTATCAGCGTGTTGCCCAAACCCCTTAGCCGCGTGAGGGTTTCGATGAGCCGACGGTTGTCGCGCTGATGCAGCCCGATGGACGGCTCATCGAGTACGTACAGCACGCCGACCAGACCGGAGCCGATCTGGGTAGCCAACCGAATGCGTTGCGCCTCACCCCCGGACAACGTGGCCGCGGCGCGCGACAGCGACAGATACTCCAGCCCGACGTCGAGCAAAAAGCCCAGCCGCGACTGGATTTCCTTGAGCACCTGCCCCGCGATCGCCTTCTCGCGGTGACCGAGGGTGAGCCGGTTCAAAAACTCCGCGCAGTCCGAGATCGACAATTCGCAGACCTCGGCGATGGACTTCGGGCCCCGGTCCCCCGCGGCCAGCGTGACCGCCAGGATCTCCGGCTTGAGCCGGGTGCCCTCACAAACCGGGCAGGGCACGTCGCGCATGAAGCCCTCGTAGCGCTCCTTCATCTGCTCGGACTCGGTCTGGGCCATCTTGCGCTGCAGAAACGCCAGCACGCCCTCGAAATCGGCGTAGTAGGACCGGGTGCGGCCGTACCGGTTGCGGTATCGAACATGCACCTGGTGGTCGGAGCCCTCGAGGATCGCCTTGCGGGCCTTAGCGGGCAGTTTGCGCCACGGGGTGTCGACGTCGAAGCCCAGCTCGTCACCCAGCCCGGCCATCATCCGGATGAAGTACTCCGCAGTGTGGCCGTTGGACCACGGCGCCACCGCGCCCTCGGCCAGGGTGCGCTCGGGGTCGGGCACCACCAGGTCCGGGTCGACTTCCTTGCGGATGCCCAGGCCGCTGCACTCGGGGCAGGCGCCGTAGGGCGAGTTGAACGAGAACGACCGCGGCTCCAGGTCGTCGACCGCCAGGGCGTGCCCATTGGGACAGGCCAGCTTCTCCGAGAACCGCTGCTCCCGGTTGTGCGCGCCGTGTTCGTGGTCGACGAACTCGAGCACCACGATGCCGTCGGCCAGGTTCAGCGCGGTTTCCACCGAATCGGTGAGCCGTTGCTTGGCGGACGGCTTCACGGTCAGCCGGTCCACCACCACCTCGATGTCGTGCTTTTCCTGCTTTTTCAGCTTCGGCGGATCGGTCAACGGGTGCACGACGCCGTCGACCCGGACCCGGCTGTAGCCCTGCGCGTTGAGCTTCTCGAAGAGGTCGGCGAACTCGCCCTTGCGGGTGCGCACCACCGGGGCGAGCACCAGGAATCGGGTGCCCTCCGGCATCGCGAGCACCTGATCCACGATTTGCTGGGGGGTCTGCCGGGCAATCCGCTCGCCACAGATCGGGCAGTGCGGCGTGCCCGCCCGCGCGTAGAGCAGCCGCAGGTAGTCATAGACCTCGGTGATGGTCCCGACGGTCGAGCGCGGGTTGCGGTTGGTGGACTTCTGGTCGATCGACACCGCCGGGGACAGACCCTCGATGAAGTCGACGTCCGGTTTGTCCATCTGCCCCAGGAACTGGCGGGCGTAGGCGGACAGGGACTCCACGTAACGGCGCTGCCCCTCGGCGAAGATCGTGTCGAAGGCCAGCGACGATTTACCCGAACCCGACAACCCGGTGAACACGATCAGCGCGTCGCGAGGCAGGTCGAGATCGACGCCCCGCAGGTTGTGCTCGCGGGCGCCCTTGACGATCAGACGGTCAGCCAACGCTGCCCCTCTCAGGAACTATCTGGCGACTTCTCGTAGCCGCAATGCGGAATCCGAACCGGAATTGCGCACGGCGCATTCCATGCTATGTGCCCATACCGACAAGCAACGTCCGACCAGTAACGTGGCCGCCAGACCTGGCGCCGACGACCCCGCCCCCGGCTCGGACGGCGCCCATGCGGGATCAAGGAGTGGTGGACATGACTGCAGTGGACGACAACTACACCGGACACGTTCACCCCGGTACCGCGGCCCGCCGGGCCCTACCCGGCGCCACGATCCTAAAGGCCTCGGTGGGCCCCATGGACAACAACGCGTATCTGATCACTTGTTCCGCTACCGGCGAAACACTGCTGATCGACGCCGCCAACGACGCGGACGTGCTGATCGACCTGATCCGGCAAAACGCGCCGAAGGTGTCGCTGATCGTGACCAGCCACCAGCACTTCGATCACTGGCAGGCACTGGAAGCGGTGGCGACCGCCACCGGGGCACCGACCGCCGCCAACGCGATCGACGCGGAACCCCTGCCGGTCAAGCCGGATCGTTTGCTGGCCGGCGGTGACACCGTGCAGATCGGCGAGCTGACGTTCGACGTCATCCACCTGCGCGGGCACACCCCCGGATCGATCGCGCTCGCCCTGGACGGCCCCGCGACCGGCGGCGTCACACAGCTGTTCACCGGCGACTGCCTGTTCCCTGGCGGTGTCGGAAAGACTTGGCAACCCGGCGATTTCACCCAGCTGATCGAGGACGTCAGCACCCGGGTGTTCGACGTGTACGACGACTCCACCGTCATCTACCCCGGACACGGCGACGACACGACCTTGGGCGCCGAGCGCCCCCATTTGAGCGAATGGCGCGAGCGGGGCTGGTAGCCGGCTTCGAGGCGCCGCTGCGGTCCCCGGCGCCATCAGCCAGGGAAGCCAGCACGACCGCTGCTACGTCGTCGTGTGCACGATCAACACGTCGGTCTTCGCCCGACGCGAGACGTTGGCCGGCACCGATCCCAGCAGCCGGCCGGCGATCGTGCTCAGGCCGACGTTGCCGACCACGAGCAGGTCTGCCTGCTCCTCCTCGGCGAGGTGCACCAGCGCGTCGACCGGGGCCCCGACAACGGGCCGCTCGTCGATGTTCTTTGCGCCGGCGGCGTGGGCGCGGTCCTTGGCGTCGCGCAAAATCGCGTAAATCGGCGCGGTGCCAGAAACCTTGTAGCTTTCGTCCCGCAGGACGTCGGCGGCCCGGGCGTCTTCATGTTGGGGCAGATATGCCGACGCCACGATCAGCTTGGCGTCCGCACCGGCGATCTGCGCCGCCCTCTCCACCGCGCGCATCGACGAATCCGAGCCATCGGTTCCCACCACCACAGTCCGATAGGCGCCCATTTACCCTCCCAGTTTCGGTTGGTCAGCCAACCCAAGACAGTAGCGCGTTTGCTCGATGCAGAGGAGGCGGATTAACGACACACCGTGGCGTGCCGCGTCCGCAATTTGCGCGTTCTGGCTGCGGCAACCGAAGATATTGCCAATGACAAAACATTCGAATGCGCGCGGCCAACGTGGAAGGCATTGCATTACGCCGCTTTTCGTGAATGACAACACGAAAAGGGAATGCGCCGGACGCGGTTTGTGACCCTTTGCATGCAGCGCGACTTAAAGTAACAGGCATCATGTCCATGCCCACCCTCGAGCCCACTCTCGAGCCGCGTGCCGGGGATATTGGTGCCGAGCCCGCGACCGGGCGTGCGCGCGGCAGGTTGCTCGATCCGTGGACGATCGCCTTTTTCGCCACCGTTGTCAGCGCCGCCTGGGCCTGCCGGCCTTCGCTCTGGTTCGACGAAGGCGCGACGATATCGGCTGCCGCCAGCCGTACTTTGCCAGAGCTGTGGCGGTTGCTGAGCCACATCGACGCCGTCCACGGCGCGTACTACCTGCTGATGCACGGCTGGTTCGCGCTCTTCCCGCCCACCGAATTCTGGTCGCGTTTCCCCAGCTCCCTGGCGATCGGCGCTGCCGCCGCGGGAACCACCGTGTTCGCCAGGCAGTTCGCGACGCGCCCCACGGCGGTGTGCGCGGGCGCGATTTTCGCGATCCTGCCGCGCACGACGTGGGCGGGCATGGAAGCGCGCCCGTACGCTTTCGTGGCCGCCGCGGCCGTCTGGCTGACCGTGCTGTTCGTTGTCACGGTCCGGCGCGACCGGCCGCGCGGGTGGTTCTGGTACGCGCTCGGACTGATGCTGGCGATACTGCTCAACCTCAACCTGGTGCTGTTGGTACTCGTTTACGGCGCGACGCTGCCGCTGCTCGCACCCAAAGGCGCCCGCAGGTCGCCGGCGCTGTGGTGGGCCGCCAGCTCGGCCGTCGCCGTGGCGGCCATGACGCCGTTCCTCGTGTTCTCGCACAACCAGGTATGGCAGGTCAACTGGATCTACCCCGTGAGCTGGCATTACGCGTTCGACATCGTCCTGCGCCAGTATTTCGACCACAGCGTGGCCTTCGCCATCGCGAGCGCAGTGGTCATCGTCGCGGCGGTCGTGACGCGGCTGGCCGGCGTGGCGGCCCCGGGAGGTGACCTCGTCCGGTTGTCGATCATTGCCACGGCGTGGATGGTGATTCCCACCGCCCTGGTGGTCCTCTACTCGGCCGTCAGCGAGCCGATCTACTACCCGCGCTACTTGATCTTCACCGCCCCGGGGATGGCCGTCGTCCTGGCGGTCTGCCTCGTCACCATCGCCCGCCGACCCTGGCCCATCGCCGGCGGGGTGCTGCTGTTCGCCGTCGCCGCGGTGCCGAACTACCTGTTCGTCCAACGCTGGCCCTACGCCAAAGAGGGGTGGGACTACAGCCAGGTCGCCGATCTGATCAGCACGCACGCCGCCCCCGGCGATTGTTTGATGGTGGACAACACCGTGCCGTGGCGGCCCGGACCGATTCGTGCGTTGCTGGCGACGCGCCCAGCGGCCTTCCGGTCGCTGATCGACGTGGAGCGCGGCGTGTACGGACCGAAGGTCGGATCGCTGTGGGATGGGCACGTGGCGGTATGGCTGTCGACGGCAAAAATCGATAAATGCCCCGCGATCTGGACCATCACCAATAAAGACACCTCGCTGCCCGACCATCAAACCGGGCAGACGCTGCCGGCCGGCGCTTTTGGACGCGCCCCGGCGTACCGATTCCCGAGCTATCTCGGCTTCCACATCGTGGAGCGGTGGCAGTTCCACTACTCGCAGGTTGTCAAGTCCACGCGGTGATGTGCGGCCTTGCCGGCAGTGCGAGGCGCGGGGCCGAGCTCATCCGCCGGCGCTGACCGGCTGGGCTTGCCGGGTGGCACGCGTCGCGGCGTAAGACACCGCCACGCCGGCCGCGCTGAACGCGGTGAACACCGTGAAAAGCATGTGCGCCGCCATCTCCTCCCCACCGGTCGCGGTGTTGACGACGACACCGGCCAATCCGGCGCCGATCGCCGCGGAGGTCAGCTGGACGGTGTTGATCGCCGCGGACGCGGCGCCGCCTTCGGCCGGGTCCGCGACGGACGCCATCGCGCGGGCCGACAGGTGCGGCCAGGCCATCCCGATCCCGATGCCGGCGACCAGGAGGGCCACCGCCCACAGCGCGGCGGTCCACGCCGAGTCGTCGCCGCGCCGCGCCACCGCCCCCAGCGCCAGGCCCGATGCCGCCACCAGCGGCGCCACCATGACCACTCGGCCGATCGTCCTCCGGTTCTCCAGCGATGCGCTGACGATCTCGCTCACCGTCCAGCCCAGTGCGAGCGCCGCTCCCAGGAATCCGGCCGCTATCGGCGTCAGGTGGGCCAGTCGCTGCCCGAACAGCGGCACGTAGGTGTTCACCATCGCCGCGCCCATCAAAACGCCCATGGTGAGGTAGATCCACTTCAGGGGGCCGGGCGAGAACACGCTGGGCGGCAGGATGGCCGCGTGCATGCGCCAGTCGACGATCACGAACACGCCGACCAGGCCGATGCCCGCTGCGAGCAAACCATATGTCGCGGCGGTGTTATGCGGAATCTGCGCCACGCTGACGGCCAGCGCGGCCACCCCGATGATCAGCAGCGACCACACCGGGACTCTCATCCGTGGGACGCCGCTCGGCGGGCCGACGCGCGCCAACGCGACCGGGACCAGCAGGGCCATCAGCACGGTCATCGCGGCCATCGCAACAAAGGCCCATCGCCAGATCCCGAACTGCGCGAACAGGCCGCCCGTGGTGGGTCCGACCACCGTGGCGACCCCCCACATCGCCGACACCAGGGCAGACCCCCGGGTCCACAACCGGTGGGGAAGGGCGGAGTTGATGACGGCGTAGCCCAGGCCGGCCAGCAAGCCTCCGGCCACCCCCTGCATGGCGCGCCCAGCAATCAAAACATGCATGGTGGGTGCGGCAGCGCAAACCAGGCTGGCGATGCCGAAGACCGCCAGACCCATCAGATATGACGACCGCGCCCCGATGCGCAACAGCATCGGATTGACCATCGTCGCCGCGACCACGGAGCCGACCAGATACAGGGTCGTCACCCACGCGTAGAGCCGGCTGCCGCCGATTTCTGCGATGGTGTTGGGCAATAAGCTGGTGGTCAGGAACTCATTGGTGGCGTAGAGCGCTACCCCGCCGGCCAGCAGTATGGAAGTTCTCAGATACCTCGCGCCCAGCAGCTCACGCCAGCCGCCGGTGATAGTCGCCGCGTCGGTCACTCCTCTACCGTATGGGCTCAGGCGGCGAGAAGAACCGGAGATCGGTTGCCAGCAAACTCATTTCAGCCCGGCGGCGTCCATCCCCCGCAGTTCCTTTTTCAGGTCGGCGATCTCGTCGCGGAACCGCGCCGCCAGCTCGAACTGCAAGTCACGAGCCGCGGCCATCATCTGGGCGGTGAGATCCTTGATCAGGTCGGCCAGTTCAGCGCGCGGCATGCTGGCCGTATCGCGGCCCTCGAACACCCCCGCGCTGACCGCGCGACCCGGCTCTCCCTGTGCGCGTCGACCGCGGGACGCGTTACGCCCTGAGCCGCCGATCTCCACCGTCTCGCTGTCGTCCGCCTCCCGGTAGACCTGGTCGAGGATGTCGGCGATCTTCTTGCGCAGCGGCTGCGGGTCGATGCCGTGGGCCTCGTTGTATGCGATCTGCTTCGCCCGACGTCGCTCGGTCTCGTCGATGGCTTCTTTCATCGAATCGGTGATCGTGTCGGCATACATGTGCACCTCGCCGGAGACATTGCGGGCGGCGCGGCCGATGGTTTGAATCAGGCTGCGCGATGAGCGCAAAAAACCCTCTTTGTCTGCGTCCAGGATCGCGACGAGAGACACTTCGGGCAGGTCCAGGCCCTCCCGCAGCAGGTTGATGCCGACGAGCACGTCGTATTCGCCCAGCCGCAGCTGACGCAGTAGCTCCACCCGGCGCAGCGTGTCGACCTCGGAGTGCAGATAGCGCACCCGGATGCCCATCTCGAGCAGGTAGTCAGTGAGGTCCTCAGCCATCTTCTTGGTCAGCGTCGTGACCAGCACCCTTTGGTCCGCCTCGGTGCGCTTCCGGATTTCGCCGATCAGGTCGTCGATCTGTCCCTTGGTCGGCTTGACCACCACCTTCGGGTCCACCAGGCCGGTGGGCCGGATCACCTGCTCGACGAACTCGCCGCCGGACTGGCTGAGTTCGTAGGGGCCGGGGGTGGCCGACAGGTACACGGTCTGCCCGATGCGGTCGGCGAACTCCTCCCAGGTCAGCGGGCGGTTATCGCATGCCGACGGCAACCGGAATCCGTATTCGACCAGGTTGCGTTTGCGCGACATGTCGCCCTCGTACATGCCGCCGATCTGCGGGACGGTCACGTGGGATTCGTCGATGACCAGCAGGAAGTCTTCCGGGAAGTAGTCCAGCAGGGTGGCCGGCGGCGAGCCCGGACCCCGACCGTCGATATGCCGGGAGTAGTTCTCGATGCCCGAGCAGAAGCCGACCTGGCGCATCATCTCGATGTCGTAGTTGGTGCGCATCCGCAACCGCTGCGCCTCGAGCAGCTTGCCCTGGCCCTCCAACTCGGCGAGCCGCTCGGCCAGCTCCGCTTCGATGGTCGAGATCGCCATCGCCATCCGCTCCGGGCCGGCGACGTAGTGGGTGGCCGGGAAGATCCGCAGCGAATCGACCTGGCGGATCACGTCACCCGTCAGCGGGTGCAGATAGTACAGCGCCTCGATCTCGTCGCCGAAGAACTCGATCCGCACCGCCAGCTCTTCGTAGGACGGGATGATCTCCACCGTGTCGCCGCGCACCCGGAACGAGCCGCGAGTGAACGACAGGTCGTTACGCGTGTACTGGACGTCGACCAGCAGCCGCAGCAGAGCGTCCCGGGGCACCTCGGTGCCGACCCGCAGTTCTACCGAACGGTCCAGGTATGACTGCGGTGTGCCAAGGCCGTAGATGCACGACACCGACGCCACCACGACCACGTCGCGGCGCGACAGCAGCGAGGACGTCGCGGAGTGCCGCAGCCGCTCCACGTCGTCGTTGATCGAGCTGTCCTTCTCGATGTAGGTGTCGGTCTGCGCGATGTACGCCTCAGGCTGGTAGTAGTCGTAGTACGAAACGAAGTATTCAACCGCGTTGTGCGGCAACATTTCTCGCAGCTCGTTGGCGAGCTGGGCGGCCAGCGTCTTGTTGGGTGCCATCACCAGGGTGGGTCGCTGCAACCGCTCGATGAGCCAGGCCGTGGTGGCCGACTTCCCGGTACCGGTGGCGCCGAGCAGCACGACATCGCGCTCCCCCGCCTTGATCCGTCGTTCCAGCTCGTCGATGGCGGCGGGCTGGTCGCCGGCCGGATCGTGCGGACTGACCACCTCGAAGTCGCCGCCGACGCGCACCACTTCGTCGACAGCGCGATACTCCGAGTGCGCTACTACGGGATGTTCCGTGGCGAATGCCATGCCACCAGGGTAGAACCGATCACCGACAAGTGTCGTCGAGCCGGCCCTGCGAGGTCAGCACCCGGCGCCGCCACGAGAACACCTGGAGAAGGACTGGAAGGACGAGGCGATTCTCGAACGTGCCAACGGCTGCGGTAGCGCATTCGAGGCTCACCTATTGGTACCCGGAGACTGTCCTTCCAGAGAAACTATCCCGTCGGCCGCGTCCACGCCCGGGTGATCGGATCGCATTGCAGCAGGTAGCCGTCACTGGACGTGCTTATGGCGAACACCGGCGTGTTCGGCCGGTCGCATGAACTGCCGGCGGCGTGCACGCCCATCGTGATCGGCGCCTTGGCCCAGCTGCTGGCTTCGCAGACGATCTGCTCGTTGTTGGTCGGGTCGTAGGCGACCTTGCCGACGTCGCTGCACAGTCCGCCGAGCACCGGTGGCGCCGGGGCCGACGCGGTGGTCGAGGTGTCGATCACCTGGATGGGGTCGCCCAACGTCACCTGGGCAGGCACAGCGCCGGTCCGGGTGGCCAGCACAGGCACGCGCACGACCGCCCCCTGCGCGCCGCACTCGTTGCTCAGTGCGGTCTCGGTCAGCGTGCCGCGCAGCGTGCCGTCGGCCTGCGGCGCGAGCGACCAGGCAATGGTCTCCCGCTGGGTGGCCCTGACCTGTCCGTTCGGCTGAGTACAGCCGACCCGCTGCTGCGCCGGACTGCCCTGCCAGTAGCCACCGACGAAGCGCAGGGTGTCGGTCTGTCCGCCATCGGTGGTCTCTGCCACGTGATGGGTGGCGTCTTCCAGCCGGGCGCCGGTGGCCGCGCAGCCGTTGGTGGTGCATACCGAGCGAAATGCCCACCAGCCGGTAGCGGGCCCCGCATGCCGGATCGAGATGCCATTGGTGGCGCGCTTGGCCTGGTCGTAGTCGAGCTTGTACGTCCCTTGAAGCACCGGTCCGCCCGCCGTGGGTGCGGCACTCGCGGCCGGAACGGACGGCTTCGACGCGAGCGCGGGGCTGGTCGGCGGCGCATCGGGCTGAACGGAGTAGAGGATCGACCAGGTCGCCGCTACGGCGATGAGGACCGCACACACCAGCGCGGTCGCCCACCGGGCCTTCGACGAAAACCGGTGACTCAGGCCAACGATGCCGCCGCCGGGCCCGCGCCGGCGATGCGGCGTCGATGTGGCGGCGCGCGGCGCGACGCCACCTTCTTCGGAGACATGGCCTAGCGACTCGCTGACCGCGGTGGCGAACGCGCGGCAGCGCTCGAACCTCTCCTCCGGCTGTTTGGCGAGGGCCCGGAAGAATACCTCGTCGAGCTTTTCCAGCTCGGGTCGGAAATCGCTGAGCCGAGGCGGATCCTCGTGCAGGTGTTGACTGATCACTGCGATCGGGTTGGAGTGCTGAAACGGAGGCGCGCCGGTGAGAAGATGGAAAGCCGTTGCGGCCAAAGCATATTGGTCGGCTCGACCGTCGATGGGCGAACCCGTCAGCTGCTCGGGCGCGGCATAGGCCACCGTTCCGACCGCGACGTTGGTTTCGGTGATTCCGCTGATATCGCCCAGGTGGCGTGCGACACCGAAGTCCGCCAGCAGGATTCGACGCTCGTCCGCTTCGGCATGGGTGAGCAGAATGTTGGCCGGCTTGACGTCGCGGTGCAGCAGGCCGCGATCGTGGGCGTAGTCCAGCGCGCCCGCGACCGCTCCCACGATGGCGCACACCTCGCGGACCGGCATCCCCTCGGCGTAGTTCTGCTTGACCATCCGCGCGGCGTCGGTGCCCTCGACGTAGTCCATCGAAATCCACAGATGCCCGTTGAATTCGCCACGGTCGTGCACGCCGACGATGTGCGGGTGCCACAGCGTCGCCGCCAGATCGGCTTCCCGGTTGAATCTTTCGCGAAACTCGGGGTCGGCGGTCACCGCCTCGGCGAGCACCTTGATCACGTCACGGCGGGGCAGCCTCGGATGCAGCGCGAGATACACCTCGGCCATGCCCCCGGCGCCCAGCGGCCGCAGAATCGTGTAGCCGGCGAACGAGGCGCCGTTACTTACCGCAAGGCGCGCCTCAGAGGACTCCTTTTGCTGTTGCCCCACCACGGGTTCGGCATTCGGCGCCGAATCGACCGGAGGTATCCGGCGGAACAACTGACCGATGGGCATCCCGGGCAGCGAGTGAAATCCCGCGCGTAACGCCTCACGGGCCTGTCGCGGATTGCTCAGTAGCGCTCGCCCGGCGCCGATGCGCCGCGTCGTTCCCCTGTGCTCGTTCGTCAAGTCTCGCCCCTCGTGTCTTGGCACCGCCCGGCGTCGCCGCAATGTGATGCGGATCGCACACCACCGGTATGCGCATCGCGATTGGGCCCTCCACTCCGTCTTGCTGATTGCCAGCGCAACACTGGGCTCGGCACGCACGGACACAATCGAAGATTGCAACCCCTCCCGATCGAATAATGCCGCACCGCAGTAGGTGATTCGTCGCAGCAAGCTATGAAAGCGCTATGAGTCGTCGAGATTAGACAAAGGGAAGTCACAGCCGGGTCCAATAGAGCGCACTGCCAAGGCGGGCCGATACTTGAGTGGTGACTCGACCCGCCCCGCCCATCCTGACAATTCGGCATGACGGGTCCCAACGTTCCTTCGCGGCCGGCCACGAGGTGGTGGTGGGACGCGATGAACAGGCCGACGTGCACATCGCCGATCCGAGGATTTCCCGCGCGCATCTGCTGCTGCGGTTCGATCAAGGCCGATGGTTGGCAATCGACAACGGCTCGTTGAACGGGACCTATCTCAACGGCTACCGGATGCCCGTGGTGGATATCCACGACGGTCAGAGCATTCACGTCGGAAACCCGCAAGGCCCGCGTCTGACCTTCGCGATCGGGCCGCAGACGGGTCATGCCAGCCGGCCCCCCCGGGCCCGGCCGAGCCACGACTCCGGACCCCCGACCCTGGCCTGGGCGGCGCTTACTGAGCAAACGAATCCGACACATTCGCCGCGGCGCCCACAGGCCCGGCCCGACAGCCCGGCCCGGGGCCCGGCGCGCGGCGGTCCGCACGGTGCGCCGTCGCGTCCGGTGCCTCCCCGGCAGCCGGCGAGACCGCAGAGTGCACCACCGCGACAGCCGGCGGCGCCGCCGCGACAGGCGCCACCGCCCCCGATGCCGGCGTCACGTGGCACTCCCCCCGAGGAGCTGACCGTCATCGACCCCGGCTCACCGGCAAGATTGCAGGTCACCCCGTCCGCAGCCGACCAAGCCAAGGCAGCGCCCACGCCGTCGAACCCGCCCGCGGCGGAATTCACGGTGATCAATGCCAAAACGGCCGACGTGTCCAACCTCGCGACGCGCTTTGTGAAATTGCTCTCGCCGCGCGCGTCGTCGGCCGCGGGCACGGCCGGCGCCATGACGATCGGCCGCGCCCCCGAGAACGACATCGTCGTCTCCGATGTCCTGGCGTCGCGTCAGCATGCCAGCTTGGTACCCACCCACCTGGGCACCGAGATTCGGGACAACAGCGTCAACGGAACGTTCGTCAACGGCACCCGGGTCGGGTCGGCCATCTTGTCCGAGGACGACATCGTCACGATCGGCAACGTCGACCTGGTGTTCCGCGACGGCACCTTGACCGAACACGGCGACGCCGCCACACGCACCGGGGGTCTCGAGGTGCGCGACGTCAAGTACGTCGTCGACAACGGCAAACAATTGCTGGATGACATCTCGCTGACCGCTCGCCCCGGCACGTTGACCGCAGTGATCGGCGGTTCGGGCGCCGGCAAGAGCACCCTGGCCCGGCTCATCGCCGGTTACACCACCCCGACCTCCGGTTCAGTGACCTTCGAGGGCCACAACATTCACGCCGAATACGCATCGCTGCGCAGCAGGATCGGCATGGTCCCCCAGGACGACGTGGTGCATCGCCAGCTCACCATCAACCAGGCGCTGGGCTATGCCGCAGAGCTGCGGCTGCCGCCCGACACCAGCAAAGCCGACCGCGCCAAGGTCGTCGCCCAGGTGCTCGAGGAACTCGATCTGACCAAGCACGCCGACACCCGCGTCGAGAAGTTGTCCGGCGGACAGCGCAAACGCGCCTCGGTGGCGCTCGAGCTGCTGACCGGCCCGTCATTGCTGATCCTCGACGAGCCGACCTCGGGTTTGGATCCCGCGCTGGATCTGCAGGTCATGACGATGCTGCGCCAGCTGGCCGACGCGGGTCGGGTCGTGCTCGTGGTGACGCACTCGCTGTCCTACCTGGACGTGTGCGACCAGGTGCTGCTCATGGCTCCGGGCGGCAAGACAGCCTATTGCGGCGCACCCGACCAGATCGGTGCCGCGATGGGCACCACCAACTGGGCGAAGATCTTCACCCAGGTCGGCGCCGACCCCGACGAGGCCAATCGCCGCTTCCTGGAACAGAACGAGGCCGAGAAGCGGCCCCAGAAGTACCTCCCGGACAAGACCGACGAGCCGGGCAGCCTCGGCGAACCCGTTCACACCAGCGTGCGGCGCCAGATCTCGACCATCGCCCGCAGACAGGTCCGCCTGGTGATCGCCGACCGCGCCTACTTCGTCTTCCTCGCGCTGCTGCCGTTCATCCTCGGCTCGCTGTCTCTGACGGTCCCGGGCAACAACGGCTTTCATGTTCCCGCGCCCAATGCCGGCACACCCGACGAAGCCGCACAGATACTGGCGCTGCTGATGCCGGCGGCGGCATTCATGGGTACCGCCTTGACAATTCGAGATCTGGTCGGCGAACGCCCCATCTTTCAGCGCGAGCAGGCGGTCGGGTTGTCGACCGCCGCCTACCTGCTCGCCAAGAGCGCGGTGTTCTGCGGCTTCGCGATAGTGCAGTCGGCGATCGTCACGGCGATCGTGGTGATCGGAAAGAGCGCCCCCGCGCGAGGCGCGGTGCTGTTCGGCCACTCGACCATTGGGGCCACCTTCGAACTGTTCACGACCGTCGCGGCGACGTGTGTCGCCTCGGCCATTCTCGGCCTGGCGATTTCGTCGCTGGTCCGCTCGAGCGAGCAGATCATGCCGCTGTTCGTGGTGACGGTGATGGCGCAGCTGGTGCTGTGCGGTGGGATGGTGCCGGTGACCGGCCGGCTCGGTTTGAACCAGCTGTCGTGGGCGACGCCGGCGCGCTGGGGCTATGCGGCCGCATCGTCGACAGTGGATCTGCGCCACCTGGTGCCCGATTCGCTGCTATCCCAGGATCGGTTCTGGCAGCACACGTCGAAGATCTGGCTGCTCGACATGGGCATGCTGGCCGCATTGTCACTCTTCTACGCGGGCTTCGTGCGGTGGAAGATCCGGTTGCGCCGATAGCGAATCGCCCAGCAGCGGTAGGGTGACACCATTCACCCGCCGAAGCACGAGACGTTCGACCTCCTGGCCCGCACCAACACCGATCCCAAGGGCATCGTGCGGACCGTCGACGAGTACGCGGTGCAGCCGTGGGGTCTGTACGTCGCGCGCCCCACTCCCGGTCGCGTCCAGTTCCATTACCTCGAGTCGTGGCTGCTGCCGTCGTTGGGCTTGCGCGCCACGGTGTTTCACTTCAATCGGGGTCATGAACGCGACCATGACTACTACCTGGATGTGGGCGAATACCGGCCCGGCCCCACCGTGTGGCATGCCGAAGACCACTACCTGGACATCGAGGTCCGCACCGGCGCCGGCGCCGAACTCACCGATATCGACGAACTGCTCGACGCCGTCCGCCACGGGTTGCTGAGTCCGGAGGCCGCCGAGCGGGCGGTGCGACGCGCGGTGGCCGCCGTCGACGGGTTGGCCGGCAACGGTTATGACCTGTCGCGGTGGCTGGCACACCACGGCATGCCACTGAGCTGGCGCCGGCGGTAGCCGTTTTCTCTGCCGGACGGCGGGTATGCCTTCGACATGGCGTTCGTCGGTCAGCGCAGCGATCCCTATGACTTGGCGTGCCGCGCCGCAGACTTTGTACGGGAGACACGCTGATGCCACGCATCGACGTCGAGATCACCCACCCGGACCGGGTCATGTTCCCGGAGAACGGAATCACCAAGTCAGACCTTGCCGAGTACTACGGCGAGGTGGCCGAGACCATGCTGCCGCACCTGAAGGGCCGCCCGCTGACCGTGCAACGCTTCCCGCGAGGCATCGGTGAAAACGGTTTTGTGCAACAGGATTTCGCCGATACGTTGCCCCACTGGATGAGCGGGGTCCAGGTCGACAAAGCGGGCGGCACCCTGGTCCATCCGCTGGCCGAACGCCCGGAAGCGCTGCGCTGGTTGGCCAACCAGAACTGCATAACCCTGCACGTGTGGCAATCGCGCCGGGGCAAACTGAACCAGCCTGACCGCTTGGTCTTCGATCTTGATCCCTCCGACGCCGATTTCGCGGTGGTGCGCGCGACCGCCCGCACGGTGGCCGACGTGCTCGATGACCTGGGGCTGGCGCGCTACGTGCAGACCACCGGATCGCGGGGGCTTCATGTCGTGGTGCCGCTACGCGCCGAAGCCGACTTCGACACCGTGCGGCAATTCGCCCGCGACGTCGCGGAAGTCGTCGCCGCCGACGATGCCGCACACCGCACCGTGGAAGCCCGCAAAGACAAACGCGATGGCCGCATCTACCTGGACGTCATGCGTAATGCCTACGCGCAGACCGCGGTGGCGCCGTACTCTGTGCGGGCCCGCGCAGGTGCGTCGGTGGCCACCCCGTTGGAGTGGGACGAACTGGACACCCGGGGTCTGCGGGCCGATCGGTTCAGCATTCGCGATGTCCCCGACCGGCTCGCTGGGCAACGCGATCCGTGGGCAGACATGTTCCGGCACGCCCGCTCGCTGACCCGGCCACTCGAACGATTAGCGAAACTTCGTGCCTGAACTGCCGGATGTCGAAGGATTCCGGCGCGAGCTGGCTAAAGCCCTGCCCCGCCGCCGAATTCAATGCGTAGACGTCCGCGACGCCGGGATCCTGCGCAACGCCTCCGCCGCCACCCTCGCCCGGCGCCTGGTCGGCCACCGGTTCGGAGCCCCGCGCCGGCACGGCAAATGGCTGATACTGCCGACCGATGGTCCGGCGCTGCTGATCCACAGCGGTATGACCGGACACCCGTACTACGCCAAAGCCGGCGCCGATCCGGAAAAGTATGAGCGACTGGTGGTGTCGCTCGACCGAGGCGAACTGCGGTATGCCGACCTGCGCAAGCTTCGCGGGGTCTGGCTCGCCGCCGACGACGACGAGCTCGCCGACGTGTTGGGCGCGCAGGGGCCCGACGCGCTGGGCATGGGCCTACGAGAGTTTCGTGACGTGGTCGCCGCGCGACGCACGAGGGGTGGGCCGCTGAAGCCGACGCTGATGGACCAGTCGGTGATCGCGGGCCTGGGCAATCTGCTCGTCGACGAAATCTGCTGGCGGGCCAGAATTCGGCCCACGGTTTCGGTTGCGGAGCTGGGCGACGACGACGTCAAAAATTTGCATCGTGCCATGGCGCAAGTGCTGCATACCGCGGTACGCCATGGCCGGGTTCCCGGCCTGCCGCGTTGGCTCACCGGGGCACGCGACGATGCCGACCCGCACTGCCCGCGCTGCGGCAGCCTCCTTCGCCGCGGCCGGATCGGTGGCCGGATGTCGTTCTGGTGTCCCCGTTGCCAGCCCTAGCCGTCCGCCGAACAGCCTGGTCGACCGGGCGACGGTGAGCGTAATCTCAGCTGCAATGAGCTCCCATGGTCGCAGGCTGCTGCCGATCGCCGCGGCGACGATCATCGCCGTCGGCGCCCAGCTGAATCCGGCAACGGCACGAGCGGATCTACACAACATCACCTATCGGGCCAGGATCGACGGCGTGACGACCGGTAGCCAGGCCATCTTCGTGATCAGCGGCGGTCAGACGAACACGGCCGGACTGAGTGCGATGCCCGGCAACGCATTCGAAGCCGACACGGTGTTGCCCGACCCGCAGCAGGCCGGCATGCGCGTCGTGGTGCACTTCCCGTACTCGGCGAACGTGCACTGCGAGATCGACGTGGACGACAATGTTTTCGTCCAGACCGACCAGTTGGTCAGACCGGTCGCCGGCAACGCCGATCCCATGAACGGGGCGCTGCAGTGCGGCGCACCCATCCCCTAGGCGCGCCACCATCGGGCTAGGGCTTCCAGCCCGTCGAGTCGGCCCACTCCCACGCGCGGCGGTAGGCGTCGAGGAACCACGGCTCCTTGGCCTCGGCATAGGCCGCGGTGTCTCCGTCGGCGGCCTTTTCGGCGGCGCGCTTGGCGTTCAAATAATCGGCGCGGGCATCGGGGTTGGCCGTCAACCAGTCCACGAACAGCAGGGCGAATTGCTGATTGGGCCAGCCGTCCACCCGAATGTGCACATTGGTGGGTCGACCGGGATCCGCTGAGGCGTGAATTCGCTTGCACCACAGCGCCGGATCGTCCCCGTGGTCGTAGCTCTCCACCGTACTGCGGGCATCATTCTTGGCCACGTCCTCAGCGATGTGCTCGATGCGCGGATACCCAACGGAAAGCAACGGCTCGGCGAGTTCGTCTGCGACGGCAAGGGATTCAACGGTGATTTGGACATCGATGACGTCCTTGGCGGCGAGGTCCGGCACGGCGGTCGAGCCGATGTGATCGACACGCAGCGCCCGGTGCCCGCAGCTGGTCCGCAGGCGGTTCACGATCCGTCGCGCCTGGTCCGACCAAGCCGGGTCGCACGGCACCAACCGGGCGGGAACCTCGGCGATCTGGTGCGCGCTCAGGTTACGCGCGAACGGGACGATGCGGTTGTTCCACACGGCATGGGCCCGCTGGACCAACTCCTCGGTGCTGCCCGAGTTGTCCAGCCAAATGTCGGCGACCGCGCGGCGCTGCTCGTCGGTTGCCTGCGCGGCGATCCTCGCGCGGGCGTCATCCTCCGACATGCCGCGCTGGTCGACCAGGCGCCGCAGCCGCACCTCGACATCGGCGTACACGATGACGACGAGCGGGAACAGCGGCGCCATCCCGGATTCCACCAGCAGCGGAATGTCCTCGACCACAACGGAATCGTCGGGCACCGAAGCGATGATTTCCGAACGGCGATTGGCCACCAACGGATGGACGATGCCGTTCAGCGTCTTGCGCGCCTCGTCGTCGCGAAAAGCCTTGGCAGCCAGGGCGGGCCGGTCCAGCGATCCGTCCGGAAGCAGGATGTCGCTCCCGAACGCCTCGACCAGCGAGGCCAGGCCCTCGGTTCCGGGCTGAACCACCTCACGCGCGATGACGTCCCCGTCGACGATGACTGCACCGCATTGTTCGAAAGTGGATGACAGCGCCGACTTGCCGGCGCCGATGCCACCGGTCAGCCCGATGCGCAGCATGGCGTGGTCAGGGAGACGTCACGCGTTGCCGGCGAGCTTCTCCCGCAGAGCGGCCAATTGCGCATCGCTGGCCAGCGATCCGCCCGCCTTCTCCGGAGGAGCGCCATTGCCAGGCGCCTGCTCGGGGTGCCCGGCTGCCTCGGCGGCGGCGAACTTCTCCATCTGCGTCGTGTGCATCTTGTGCCGACGCTCGGCCTCCGCGTAGCGGGCCTCCCACTCGTTGCGCTGCTTCTCGAATCCCTCTAGCCATTCGTTGGTCTCGGAGTCGAAGCCTTCGGGGAAGATGTAGTTGCCCTGCTCGTCGTAGCTGTCGGCCATGCCGTATTTCGCCGGGTCGAATTCCTCGGTGTAGTCCTCGTTGGCCTGCTTGAGCGACAACGAGATCCGGCGGCGCTCCAGGTCGATGTCGATGACCTTGACCATCGCGTCGTCGCCGACGGCGACCACCTGGTCGGGAACCTCGACGTGGCGCTCGGCCAACTCGGAGATGTGCACCAGACCCTCGATGCCCTCCTCGACACGCACGAAAGCGCCGAACGGGACCAGCTTGGTGACCTTCCCGGGCACGATCTGGCCGATGGCGTGGGTGCGGGCGAAGTGCCGCCACGGGTCTTCCTGAGTCGCCTTCAGCGACAACGAAACCCGCTCGCGGTCCATGTCGACGTCGAGCACCTCGACGGTGACCTCGTCACCGACCTGCACAACCTCGGACGGGTGGTCGATGTGCTTCCAGGACAGCTCGGAAACGTGCACCAGACCGTCCACACCGCCGAGGTCGACGAATGCACCGAAGTTGACGATGGAGGAGACGACACCCTTGCGGATGGCGCCCTTCTGCAGCTGGTTGAGGAACTCGCTGCGCACCTCGGACTGGGTCTGCTCCAGCCACGCGCGTCGCGACAGGACCACGTTGTTGCGGTTCTTGTCCAGCTCGATGATCTTGGCCTCGATCTCCTTGCCGATGTACGGCTGCAGATCACGCACCCGGCGCATCTCCACCAGCGAGGCGGGCAGGAAGCCGCGCAACCCGATGTCGAGGATCAGGCCTCCCTTGACCACCTCGATGACGGTGCCCTTGACGGCCTCGTCCTTCTCCTTGAGCGCCTCGATGGTGCCCCAGGCGCGCTCGTACTGCGCGCGCTTCTTGGAGAGAATCAGCCGACCCTCTTTGTCCTCCTTGGTGAGGACCAGGGCTTCGATCTCATCACCGACGGAAACGACCTCATTCGGGTCGACATCGTGCTTGATCGAGAGTTCGCGGGCGGGGATGACCCCTTCGGTTTTGTAGCCGATATCGAGGAGCACCTCGTCCCGGTCCACTTTGACGATCGTGCCTTCGACGATGTCGCCATCGTTGAAATACTTGATCGTTTTGTCTATTGCGGCGAGAAAGTCCTCGCTCGAGCCAATGTCGTTGACGGCTACTTGCGGCGAGGTGACAGCGGGACTCGGCATGTTGTTGGGTTGCTCCGGACAGGTTTGGTCGTAGGGACAATTGGGATTTACCTGTCGAGGCTACTCGACTGGGCACATGCTGGCCAAACTCAGCGCCGTCGGCTCGCGTCGATCGGTTGCCCAGAATTTGACATCACGGCAAATTCTCGCCGCGACGTGCTCCCTCCAAGCGGGCGGTACCGCAGCTCGGGGACGGTTTGTGCAGTTCATAACCGCTCGGCGGCCCCAGTGCGTGGCAGCGCCCGGATCGCCGCGCTAATGCGCGGCGGAGTCCCAACTGCGCCCGTAACCCACCGAGACCTCCAGCGGGACGTCCAGCGGATACGCCCCGCCCATCTTGTCGCGTACCAGCGCCTCGAGCTGTGCCCGCTCGCCGGGCGCGACCTCGAACAGCAGCTCGTCGTGCACTTGGAGCAGGATCCGCGACGAAAGCCCTGCATCGCGGATCGCCTTGTCGACCTCGAGCATCGCCACCTTGATGATGTCGGCCGCGCTGCCCTGGATAGGCGCGTTGAGCGCCGCGCGTTCGGCGGCTTCGCGCACCTGACGGTTGCTGCTGTCGAGTTCGGGGAGGTAGCGCCGGCGGCCGAAGACCGTTGACGTGTAACCGTCTTTGCGGGCCTGCTCCACGACGTCCATCAGGTAGTCGCGCACCCCGCCGAACCGCGCGAAGTATTGCTCCATCTGGTCTTTGGCTTCTTCGGTGGAGATCTTCAACTGGGCGGAAAGTCCGTAGGCGCTCAATCCGTAGGCCAGACCGTAGGACATCGCCTTGACCCGGCGGCGCAACTCGGCGGTGACCTCTTCGATCGGCACGCCGAATGCCCGGGAGGCGACGAACGAGTGCAGGTCCTCCCCGGTGTTGAACGCCTCAATAAGGCCTGCGTCCTTGGACAGATGAGCCATGATGCGCATCTCGATCTGGCTGTAGTCCGCCGTCATCAGCTCGCTATAGCCCTCACCGACGACGAACGCATCGCGGATCCGCCGCCCCGCCTCGGTGCGGATCGGGATGTTCTGCAGATTCGGCTCGGTCGAGGACAATCTGCCCGTCGCGGCGATGGTCTGGTTGAACGTGGTGTGGATGCGCCCGTCCGAGGCCACCGAGTTGAGCAATCCGTCGACGGTGACTTTGAGCCGGGTGGCATCGCGGTGGGCCAGCAGATGCTGCAGGAACGGGTGGCCGGTCTTGTCGAAAAGCGACTGCAGGGCATCGGCGTCGGTGGTGTAGCCGGTCTTGGTGCGCTTGGTCTTTGGCATCTCCAGCTCGTCGAAAAGCACGGTCTGCAACTGCTTCGGCGAGCCCAGGTTGATCTGCTTGCCGATCACCGCGTACGCCGCCTCGGCCGCGTCGCGGATCTGGTGGGCGAAATCGCTTTGCAGCTCGTTGAGCAGATCCAAATCGACTGCGATGCCGGCGTTTTCCATGCGCGCCAGCACTGCCTGCACCGGCAGCTCCATACCGCTCAGCAACGAGGTGGAGTTGATGCGGGCCAACTCCTCGTCGAGCGCGTCGGCCAGATCCAGTACGGCCACGGCGCGCAGGATCAGCGTCTGTACCGCCTGCTCGTCGGTGCCCTCGGTATCATCGAGCAACGAAAGTTGTTGCTGTTGGGGGTTTTCGGCGCGAAGTTCGCGGCGCAGGTAGCGCAGCGAAAGGTCATCGAGGGAGAAGCTGCGCTGCCCGGGGCGCACCAGGTAGGCCGCCAGCGCCGTGTCGGAGGTGACGCCCGCCAGCGTCCAGCCTCGCCCGGCCAGGTCGTGCATCGCCAGCTTGGCCTCGTGCAGCGCCTTGGGCGGACCGGGGTCGGCCAGCCAAGATGCCAGCGCCGCTTCGTCTTCGGGATCAAGCGTCGCGGTGTCGATGTAGCGGCCCTCGCCGTCGGCGGAGACGATGGCCAGCGCGGTGGCGTCGGCGTCGTAGGCCAGGTGGGTGCCGACGACGGCCAGGCCGAACCGCTTTCCCGAACTGTGCTCGGCCAGCCACACGGCCAACTCGCCGGGTTCCAGCGCCCCGCCGCGCACGTCGAAGCCCTCGTCGACCTCGGGCTCCACCGCGGCGAGCGTTTCGAACAACCGGTCCCGCAACACCCGGAACTCCAGGTCGTCGAAGAGCCGGTGAATCTGGTCGCGATCCCACGGCTGCAGGCGCAGCGTGTCCGGGGTCTGGGCCAGCGGCACGTCTTTGACGAGATCGGTCAGCTCACGGTTGCGGATGACGCTGGCCAGGTGTTCGCGCAGCGCGTCGCCCACCTTGCCGCGTACGGAGTCGACGTTGTCGACCAGCCCCTGCAGCGACCCGTACTCGCCGATCCATTTGGAGGCGGTCTTCTCGCCCACGCCGGGGATGCCGGGCAGGTTGTCGCTGGGATCGCCGCGCAGGGCGGCGAAGTCGGGATACTGCGCGGGCGTCAGCCCATACTTTTCGACGACGGCATCCGGGGTGAAACGGGTCAATTCGCTGACCCCCTTGCGGGGATAGAGCACCGTCACGTTGTCGCTGACCAACTGCAACGAGTCGCGGTCGCCGGTGACCACCAGCACCCGATAGCCCTCCTTTTCGGCCTGCGTGGCCAGGGTCGCGATCAGGTCGTCTGCCTCGAATCCCTCCTCGGCGAGCACGGTGATGCCCAATGCCGCGAGGACTTCCTTGGTGATGTCGATCTGGCCGCGAAACTCGTCGGGCGTCGCCGACCGGTTGGCCTTGTACTCCGGGTAGCGCTCGGAGCGGAAGGTCTGCCGGGACACGTCGAACGCCGCGGCAATGTGGGTCGGGGCCTCGTCGCGCAGCAGGTTGATCAGCATGGCGGTGAAGCCGTAGACCGCGTTGGTGGTCAGCCCGCCGCGGGTTTTGAAGTTCTCGGCGGGCAGCGCATAGAACGCCCGAAACGCCAGCGAGTTGCCATCCAGCAACATCAGCGTCGGCGCGGTCTGTTCCTCGCTGGCCTTCGTAGTGGTTTTCGTGGCGGGCACGGGTCTCACTCTAGGCACCCGGTGTGACGAGCTGGGCGCCCCGACGGTGCCACCGGCCGAACTGCAACACGTTTCAGTTTTGGCCGCGGCCTCGGTAGTCTGACCCAGTGCCAGAGGTCACCAGCCAAGAACCCGCGATCGACGGGTGGTTCGCCACCGACGACGCCGGAAATCCCCATCTGATCGGCAGCAAGTGCCCCCAGTGCGGCACCTACGTCTTCCCGCCGCGGGAGAACAACTGCCCCAACCCGGCCTGCGCCGGCGACGCCCTAGAGCCCGTCGCTTTGTCGACCCGGGGGACGCTGTGGAGCTACACCGAGAACCGGTACCCGCCGCCCGCGCCCTACCCGGCGGCGGACCTCTTTGAGCCGTTCGCCATTGCTACCGTGGAGCTGGCCGACGAGGGGATCATCGTGCTCGGCAAGGTGGTGGACGGCACGCTGGCCGCGGACCTGAAGGTCGGCATGGAGATGGAGCTGGCCACCATGACCCTGTTCACCGACGACAACGGTGTCGAACGCCTCGTGCACGCGTGGAGGATCGCATCGTGAGTAATCCCGAACCCCTCTACATCCTTGGCGCGGGAATGCACCCCTGGGGCAAATGGGGCCGCGACTTCACCGAATACGGCGTGGTCGCCGCCCGCGCGGCGCTGGCCGAGGCCGGGCTGGACTGGCGGCAAATCCAGATGGTCGCCGGCGCAGACACCATCCGCAACGGCTACCCCGGCTTCATCGCGGGGTCGACGTTCGCCCAGAAACTCGGCTGGAACGGTGTGCCGGTCAGCTCGAGCTACGCCGCCTGCGCCAGCGGTTCGCAGGCGCTGCAGAGCGCCCGCGCCCACATCCTGGCCGGGTTCTGTGACGTCGCTCTGGTCGTCGGCGCCGACACCACGCCGAAGGGCGCGTTCGCGCCGGTCGGCGGCGAGCGCAAGAACGACCCCGACTGGCAGCGCTTCCACCTCATCGGTGCGATGAACCCGGTGTACTTCGCGCTGCTCGCGCGGCGCCGGATGGATCTCTACGGTGCGACCTCCGAGGACTTCGCTCGGGTGAAGGTCAAGAACTCCCAGCACGGCCTGCAGAACCCGAATGCGCGCTACCGCAAGGAATCGTCCGTCGACGACGTGCTGGCCAGTCCCGTAGTCTCCGATCCGCTACGGCAGCTGGACATCTGCGCCACCTCGGACGGCGCCGCGGCGCTGATCGTCGCCAGCGCCGAGTTCGCTCGCAAGCACCTGGGCTCGCTTGACGGCGTGCCGTCGGTGCGTGCGGTCAGCACGGTCACTCCCCGCTACCCGCAGCATCTGCCCGAATTGCCGGATATCGCAACGGATTCCACCGCCGTCGTGGCCGCGCCCGAGCGGGTGTTCAAGGACCAGATCCTCGACGCGGCGTACGCCGAGGCGGGCATCGGGCCCGAGGACGTGAGCCTGGCCGAGGTCTACGACCTGTCCACCGCGCTGGAACTCGACTGGTACGAGCACCTGGGGTTGTGCCCCAAGGGTGAAGCCGAGGAGCTGCTGCGCACTGGCGCCACCACGATCGGCGGCAGGGTTCCGGTCAACCCGTCGGGCGGGCTGGCGTGCTTCGGCGAGGCCATTCCCGCCCAGGCGATCGCACAGGTCTGCGAGCTGACCTGGCAGCTGCGGGGCCAGGCCACCGGCCGGCAGGTGGAGAACGCCAAGGTCGGCGTCACGGCCAACCAAGGCCTCTTCGGGCACGGGTCTTCGGTGATCGTCGCCCGCTAGGGTCTACGGCCGCCGGCGATCAGGCCACGGCTTTCAGTGTGCAAGCACGGCTTTCAGTGTGCGAGCACGGCGGCCGGCGTCGGCGTGTCGTCGCCACCAGCGCACACTGAACGCCGTGGGTTCACACTCAAGCGTCTTTGGACGGATCCAAGGTCTCCAGGACGACTTCGGCCACCCGCTTCATCGTGGTCCTGCGGTCCATCGCGGCCCGTTGAATCCACTTGAAGGCCTCGGGCTCGGTCATGCCCTGCTCGCTCTGCAGTAACCCTTTCGCGCGCTCGACGAGCTTGCGGGTCTCCAGCCGGTCGGACAACGTGGCAACCTCGCGTTCCAGCTCGGTGATCTCGCTGAAGCGGCTGACAGCCAATTCGATGGCCGGGATGAGGTCGCTGATGGTGAACGGCTTCACCAGGTAGGCCATGGCGCCGGCGTCCCGCGCCCGCTCCACCAAGTCACGCTGGCTGAACGCGGTCAACACCACAATCGGCGCGATGCGCTTACTGGCTATCTCCGAGGCCGCGTCGATGCCGTCGCGACGCGGCATCTTCACATCCATGATCACCAGATCCGGCTGATGGCGCTCGGCCAGTTCGACGGCTTCCTGTCCGTCGCCGGCCTCACCGACGATCTCGTAACCCTCTTCCCGGAGCATCTCGGCGAGGTCCATTCGGATGAGCGCTTCGTCTTCAGCGATCAGGACCCGGCGCGGCACAGCGGCGTCGGTGTCGGTCGTGGGGCCTGTCATGACGGATATTGTGTCGTGAACGCCTCAGACCAGCGACCTCGGGGGCGGTGAGGCAGGTGGGCACTCATGATCCTCTATGGTGGGAGGCTGCCTCTAAGGTAAGAGGCCGCATGCCCTCGTATCCCAACTGGCAGAGGAAACGGATTCAAAACCCGTACAGTGTGAGTTCGAATCTCACCGAGGGCACTCATGCTGTGGACGCGGTTGGTACTTGCTAATCGTTGACAAGGCCCCTGATCCCCTTTGCCATTGCCCCCTCAGCTTCCGACCAGTCGATTACCAGATTGGAATCTCGCAAAAACTCCGTACGTCTATGGAATTTCGGTGCTAGAGAGCGCCAACTGCCGGCACCCGGCCCCAGATGGTCTCTGCGTCCCATTTACGCCCACGCGGCAGGAGGGACTGGCATCGGTCGGCCGGCACCGGGACCTCGAGCGCCATATTCTGGCGCGCAGTTTTTGACGGCAGCGGCCTCACGGGCGACATGCTCACCGTCCCTGAAAACGTCGCCGCCGAACGTTGCGGATACGTCGTACCGCGTCACCGACCGTGAGCGGATGGAGTTCTGATGTGTCCCAGCAGCTCCCGCTCTAGGGTTGCGGTGGTGGCACGACGGGTCGGCACGTATTGGCCCCCGGGTCCCACCAGTTACCGGGACCGCAATCCTGCGGCGGCGGTGCCCCCAACGGCTGGCAAGCATTGGCCCCCGGGTTCCACCAATTGCCCGGACCACAATCTGGCGGTTGAGCCGAGCTCATCCCCGGAGACACCGCTGCCACGTACGCCATGGGCGCTATTGCCATCATGACGACGCCCGCCATGCGGCGAATAAGCATGCTCATCAAAGGACCTCCCATCAGGAACCTGTAGATCTAAATATTGACCTTGACCCTGAGTTTTAAACTGCCGACTCGGTTTGCGCCGCGCCCGCCGAAAAGGGGGTATGGAAATCTCAGCAAATGACCATCCAGCCGAGCCAGAGGCTGCAGCAGTATTTCGCCAGAAAAAATCAGCTTCACATGTGACATTGAAAACTCGTTTGCGAGAAGCGTCAGGAGCCCTCGGCTCCGCGAGCCCCTTCCCTCGAGATGCAACCGCCCCCATCGTATTTGAGAGTAACGATGACACTCGCCCAATGGACGCACCCGATACACCCGCGCGGGTAAGGCAGTAAAGCGCAAAGCCGCCGAAAGCGATTACCAACGAACCAGATATCGTGGTCCCGGCCTTCCCGTTGCCGCTCTGCCGTCTGCAGCGCTCAGTGCCGCTGCTGCACCGCCTGATTCGTCATACGGCGGATATGGCTGTGCGCACTGAGCACGACGCTGCGCCAGCCGCGGCCGAACGTCCCGGTCTGACAGCGGTAGCGCTCTCGTCGGGCCATCCTCGACGACCCTCAACCGTGCCGGTCCAGCCGGCAGTCGCGTCAACTCGTGGCGACTCTGAACACCCTATGCAGGCTGACGCATCGCCGCGGGAAATGGCGGTCGTCAAGTCAATGACGAACGGGTGGGCAATGCACCAATCAGCCGTCAGAGGCCAGGGGCCGGGCCAAGGACATGGGGTGCAAGGTCAATCGTTATGCAGCCCGACGATCCCAGCATCACACCGCTCAGGACTACGGCCGCTGCAACAGCTTTCAATATTTTTTTCATCGATCACACCTTCCTGCTGGTGAGATGACAGCGGGAAATGAATTACCGCCGGTTGCCTGATGCTATCGCTGTCTTTTGACGTGTGTGGAATATTGCTCAAACCGCTGGAAAGGTTTTTGTGTTGGCGACTCGAAGTGCACGCCAATACTGCCCGTCGCCGCATGCCGATTTCGTCCAAAATAGAGTTCGAATCTCACCGAGGGGACTCAGCTTGTATGACAAGTAGGCAGCCGCACGCGCGCTCGGCCGGCGTCCGGAACATGCGGCGAGCGCGGTTCCGGGCAGCCGCGAGGAGCGTGCTGCTAATTCACTAACTTGGGAAATGCTATGCGGCCCTTGACATAAGCCCCTACCAGTCCTGACAAAAGCCATGATGGCCGCAGCCGAGAATTGCTTAAGCACGATCGTTCACAAAACGGGATCCCCCGGCATTCAGGTCGTACAGATGTCACCACATGCACGGGACGAGGCGGTAGCGAACCTTTTCTGTGTATTCGCGGTATCCGTCTAACTCGTTTCGGAGAAGCTGTTCTTCGTCTCTTATACGCAACGCGAGCATGATCACGCCGGGCATGCCGAAGACGAGTCCCCAGTAGGAACCGAGCGCCAACGGGATGCCGAGCATCATGATGACGTTGCCGGAGTACATGGGGTGGCGCACCAGCCCATATAGCCCGGTGGAAGTCAGCTTTTGGTCTGATTCGACCCGGACTGTGGCGCTCGCATAGCTGTTTTGAATGACCACGAGCATCACCACACTGAGTCCAGCGACTGCCAGAACATCGCCGACCAAACAGATTACGGTTGGTGCTCCCGACCAACCAAAGCGATGGTCAAGGGCGCTGAGCACGACCGTTGCGGCGAGCGACAGGTACCAGCCGACGATGATGACCTTCTGCGCACTTCGGGTCTCTGCTGTTGGCCCACCACGCGTCCGCCTCTGAAGCACCGTGGGGTTGGTCCGCAGCAGGAAGACGCCAAGCATCCATGTCGAAAGAGAAGTTACCGTCAGAAAAACCCACGCTTGCCAATAATCGAGGGTGCCGGCAGTCCCAAACACGAGCAAGCCGAACACGACAGGGTCAATCAGCCCGGATACCAACGTTTTGAGAATGGATTTCACCGACTCTCCTTGATTCACCGAGGGAAATTCTCCTTGCTGGCATGCCTGCTCGCCTGCTGGCTCAGGCTTCGAACGGATGGCGCTTCGAAGAGCGTGGACACCGGCAGTTCGATACTCAGCGCTGCATTGATCGCGGCGATCGCTCGCAAGGCCGATAGCGAGTCCCCGCCCAGGTCGAAAAATGACTGGTCGACGCCGACGCGGTCGATACCCAGCACTTGGACGAAGATGTCGGCCAGAATCTCATCGACCAGGGTGGTCGGGGCGGCGCTAGAACCCTCGCCGATGACGTGACGTTTCGGCGACGGCACCGCTGTGATCGCGGGCTGCCCCGCCAGCGCTCTGCTGCCCCGACCGCAATCATTCTTGTCGAATGAAACCAACGACAAGATGGGGCGCCCCGGGCCAGCGGCCATGGAAGCCAAAACTCGGGTAAACCGCTCCACCACCGCGTCGATCCCGGCGATGGCGAAGACATCGGTGCGGTATTGAACCCTCAGGGTCAGTTCACGGCCGGGCCCAGCCTGGATCGTGAGTGGATAGTGATAACTGTCGTGGGTGGTGAGCTCGCTTGCGGTCAACCCGTCGGCGCCCACCAAAGCCGGGGCATCGGCCGGGTAGTTCTCGTAAACGAAAACGGTGTCGAAAAGTTGGTCGTGGCCGGTGATGCGGTGGATGTCGTTAAGTGCCAGGTGTTGGTGTTCAACGGTTTTGGTGTGTGCGCGTTGCAGCTGGTCGAGTAGCTCGGTGGTGGTCGTTGTCGGGGTGAGGTTGGCCCGCACCGGCACGGTGTTGATCAGCAGGCCCACCATCGCCTCGGCGCCGGGCACCTCGGCCGGCCGACCCGAGACCACCGCACCAAAGGCGACGTCGTGCTGGCCGGTCAACCACACCAGCAGCTGCGCCCACCCGGCCTGCAGCACGGTGTTGACAGTGGTGTGCTGCGAGCGAGCCAGCTCGCCAACAGCACGAGTGAGCGGCTCGGGCACCCGATAGGAGGCGACGCCACGACGCCCATGGCCCACCCGATCGGCTGGCCCGACCAACGTGGGAGTGTCAAAGCCGGCCAGCACCGCACGCCAGGCCGCGCGGGCGGCCTGAAGGTCACGACCGGCCAGCCAGCTGACAAACCGGCGATA
>NZ_LZJR01000073.1 GCF_001667925.1 Mycobacterium sp. E2479
GTGGCGCCCTACCCCGCACCCACCGGCGAACGCGCCAACTGGTGGTGGTATGAACCCTTCCAACCCCAACCACCACCGACCAACTAGCGTCGTTACCGCTGCGGCTGATACCCGAAATACGTTGAGGTGCAGACACATTGGGTGCGGTGGGCGCGAAAGCAGGCTCAAGCTATTGTCAAGGCTGAACGATCGCGCACCGTGATGCGCCACTGGCCGTAGGAGGCGCCCGGCACTTCGTCGCGCGTTACGGCGTGTCCCAATAGCACATGTCGCAGCCGGGATCGGCATTTCGCGGGCCTGCATCGAAATGGGTCAACCGATTTCCTACATTCGGGGTTGTCGGACGCCATCGGGACCGCCTCAGGTCCAGGAGTCACCACCGACAAAACAAATCGCCGGCCTCTGCAGCCATTGAAGTGAAGTGGCACAACGGATTTGATGTCACGAATTCGCGAGCGTCGCACCGGGCGTGCCTTCCCGTCTCACGCTGCCGGCCCCAGCATCGTCTTCCACCCCTCGTCTCCGATGGTGGCCGAATTCGCAACGGAATAAACCACACCGTCGGGACCCACGACCTTGCCGCTGCGCACGTCGTAAAGCGCGGTGGGCAGCCCGCTCGGGGTGTAGGTGCACGGGTTCGGCTGCTGCCCATTGCACAACACGGTGCCCGATCCGGGTCGCTGCAGCGGATCGCTTATCGGCGGCGGTGTACCCGGCACCTGATCGGCGGGCGCCGGGTTGAGGCCGTTGTTGACCGACGGTGCCGGGATCACCAGCCCCGGTTTCACCGGCTGGTTACATCGCGCGCTCGGCGCCGGGCAGGTCAGTACCTGATCGGGGTCGCCATACCAGGGGTTGGTGCCCAGCGGCACATAGGGTTCGGTGCTCCGACATTCTCGCGGGGTGGCCGCTCGCTTCCCCGGTACATCCACGCAGGGGTAATTGCGCGCTCCGCGAACCACATTCGTCGCATCCATCGGGATCTTGCAGTAGGTGCCCGCCGGGAGCGCCGCGGTGCTGGTGTCGGCTGGAGACCGCCATTGCGATGCCGGCAGGAAGCCGGTCAGGCACGGCGGCGGCTGGTTGAGCGAGATGGCGCCGACACCGAGCGCGGCCTGGCCCGGAGACTGCGCGGTCACCGACTGGGCGATCGCACCGGATTGGGGTAAGAACACCAGCGCCTGCTCCACGCCGTTGTGATAGCGCTTGAGCATGTCGATTACGACCTCGAGATTGGCCAGCGTCTGCGGCAACGACTCCCGCACGTCGCCGAATGTGCTGTTCACCCGCGCGGCCGTCGGCGCCGCGCCGGCCAGGATGCTCCGCACCGCCTGATCGTTCTGCGCGGTCTGCGCGGCCAGCGTGTTCAGATTGGCGGCCCAATGCCCAATCGTCTCACCGGAATCGGCCTGGCTGTCGACGATGGGCGCCGCACGTTCGATGATCTCGTCGACGTCGTCGATGCTGCCCCGGAAGTCGTGGGCGATCGCCTGGGTCGCGTCCACCAGGCGTTGCAGCGATGGCCCCAGCCCGCCCACGGCCTGCGACGTCTCGTACAGCAGTGAGGCGACCTTGTCTTTCGGGAGCACCACCAATCCACGGTTGGCGGCATCCAGCGCAGGGCCGATCTGGCTGGGGACCGTGCTTTTGGTGATCGTCTGACCGTCCGCCAGGTACGGACCCCGGTTGGCGGTCGACACCAGGTCGACGTATTGCTCGCCCACCGCCGACACCGAATGCACATTGGCCGCCGCGTCGGCCGGTATGCGATAGCCGTCCTCGATGCTCATCGTTGCGCGCGCGCCGCGTTCGGTCGGTTCGATACCGGTGACCTTGCCGATGGTGATTCCCCGATAGGTCACGTTGGCCGTTCGATACAGGCCCCCGGACTGCGGCAATTCGGCATAAAGCGTGTAACGACCGACGCCGACCAGGCTCGGTATCCGGAGGTAATACCAGCCGAGGACCACCACCGCGGCCACGGCCACCGCCGTCAGAAGCACCAGCTGGGTTTTGATCAAGCGGGGCAACATATTTCATTCACCCCTTTCCACCAACGGCCCGCCCGGGGCGTCGTTGGGGTTCGGCGTGTAGCGCACGTCCGGGATCATGGTGTCCGGATTGCGTCCCCAGGATTGCTCGAGCGCCCGCAGCGCCCCGGAGAATCCGGTACCGGTCAGCGTCGTGTTGTCGATGGTGGACAGCGTCAGGTCGAGCACGGCAGACACATTGACGTAGTCACCGCGGATCACCTGGGAGACGTCATCGATGTTGAACGGCGCGGTGAGTCCCAACTTCAGCGCGCCGGCCACGAACGGGGAGGCCGGGACGAGTTGGCGCAGCGGCCGCTGCAGCGACTGTAGGCTCCGGCGGAGGTTAGGGCGGGTATCGGTCAACGCCCGGTTGGCGGCACTGCTGAAGCGCCCCAGGGATTCGGTGGCGTCGGCGAACAGTTCGCGGGTGTCGGCGAAATGCTGGATCAGCGGCGGGACGTCGGTCAAGACTTGGTCGAGCGTGTCTTTGCGATTCGCGAAGATGGTCAGGAGTTCGTTGGTCGAATCGATTGCGCGGGTGAGGTCATCGCGTTGCCGGTTCAAAGCGGTGATGAAAGTGTCGAGGCGCCCGAGGAATTCGCGCATCTGCTGGGCATGACCATCTAGGATGTTGACGACCTCGGTTTGGATCGCGTCGAGGTTCGCGATGCCGCCGCCATTGAGGATCACCGCGACGCTTGCCAGCGTCCGTTCGACGGTTGGGTAGGCCGAGGAATTCTTCAGCGGGATCGTGTCGCCGCTCTTCAATCGCCGCACGGACGGGTTTCTCGGCGCGGCCAGCTCGACGTGCTGGGTGCCCAGCAGACTGGTCTGGCCGATCTTTGCGGTCGCGTTCGCCGGCAGCTGCACGCCTGGATCGAGATCCAGCCTGACGGTGGCGATCCAGTTCTTCAGGGTGATGGCCCGCACCGTGCCGACCCACACGTCGGCGGCCCTTACCCGACTATTGGTGTTCAGCGCCAACGTGTCTGGCATCTGCACGTAAATCGTCATGTGGTCACTGCCGGTGCCGTGGCCGACCGGCAGCGGCATATCGGCGATGCCCCGCCAATGACAGGACGTCAACATCACCGCGGCCAGTAGCAGCACGAGCTGGCGGCGCAGGGCAGCGAGGGCGGCGGGCCGCCTTGATGGCTTCGGTGTGCCGTTCGCGCTCACCGGGCCGGCCCCGCCTGTGCGGGCGGCGGAAACCACGGTGGGGGCGCCGGATTCGACTCGTCGTAGGCGTTCGGCGGCCCGGGTGAATTGGTCCCCGCCGGCGGAAGCGCGACGTCTTGACCACCCACGAGCTCGGTGAGCGATTCGGCGGTGAGCATGTTGGCGGTAGCCGGCTGGACCTGCGTGCCCTGCATCCCGGGCGCGACCACCCAGCCCGGCTCATGGTTGCCATACGCAAGGGGGGTGTCGCGCGAAAAGATGCCCGGAACGGTGGTGTCTTTGTACCCTGGCGGCGGGCGCAGTCGCTCTTCGGAGTACGCGACTTCCTTCGGCAGCGTGGCCGCGGAGTTGAACGGGTTCAGGCTGGCGGGCGCGTAGTTGAACTTGAGGGTGTCCAGGACCGGCGCCAGATATTGTGCGCACAGCTCGGCCGAGTCTTGATAACCCAGCCGGCTGCCGGCCTGAATGGCGCTGCAGATGAAATGAATCGGGTTGGCGAAGTTGGGGAACACGAACAGGCCCACCAGCGAGCTGTGGGCGGGCTGGTAGAGGTTGTTGAAGTTGCCCGCAAAGGTCGGTAGCACGTGTAAGGCGGTTTCCAGGCCGTTTCGCGGCTCGGGTTGCAGGATGGTGGTGGTCACGTCGGCGAGGTTGTCGACATCGTGGGTCAGCGCGGCCCCATTGTCGTTCAAGAACTTTCGGGCGGCGCCGAGAACGTCGTCGAGGTGGGTGATGGTGTCGCTCACGTCGTGATCGGATTTGGTGAACCAGTCGGTGAACGAAGCGAGGTTGTCGTTGAGCGCGACGAACTGTTGTTTGTGCTGATACAGCGCGGTGACGAACTGGGCCAGACTTTTGGTGATCGCGACGAAGTCCCCTCGTCCCTCGTTGAGCGCGGTCAGCGCCCGCGACAAGTTGTTCAGGGCGTCGTTGACCTGCTGGCCCCTGCCGGCCAGGTTGTCCGCGGCCGATTCGATGATGTCGCCGAACGGCCCCGCCGGCTGCTGGGGGGTCGGGCCCAGCTGCCGCAGGATCCCGTTGATGGAGTCGCGTAGCTGATCCCACTCGACAGGCACCTGAGTGCGTTCGATCGGGATGACCGCGCCGTCATTCAGCACCGGTCCGCCGGTATAGGGCGGTGACAACTGAATGGTGCGCGAGGCCACCAGGCTGGGGTTGAGAATCGATGCGGTGGCCTTGGCCGGCACCTTGTATTTGTTGTTGTAGTGCAAGGTGACTCGCATCTTGTCGCCGGCCGGCTCGATCTTGTCGATCGAACCGACCCGCACACCCATGATCTGGACTCTGTCGCCCGGATATAGCGCCAGAGTCTCGGAGAAGTACGCGACGACCGTGGTAGTGGTTAGTTTTCGGTAGAGCTGCACTCCGGCCGCCGCGGCGACGAAGACGAAGACCGCGGCCAAGGCCGCGACCACCACCACCCGGGCGGACACTTTCGGCAATCGCAGGTTGCGGATATCGAAGATGGTGCTCATCGGTCCCCTGTTCCGTCGGGCGTGATGAATGGTGCCGGCAGCTGCGGTCCCGGTCCCGGCGCCGCCGGTGGACCGGGGGGCAGGCCCGGGGCCAACGTCGACGGTGGCGGGGTCGGACCTGCCGGGCGCAGGTTCTCGGTACGTGCCCCCGGTGGCGCATGCTCGGGAAGCGGTACCACGGTGCCGGGAATGTCCGGCGGCGCCTCACCCGGCCGGCGCGCGCTCGGGATACCGGGCGCCGGCGGCGGTCCGTCGGGGTTTGGCTGCGACGCCGCGACATCCAGCGGCGCCGGAAAACCGCCGAGCACCGCGCCGAACGGTCCCTGATCGGAAAGCGCACAGGGCAAGGGGTTTCCGGGCCGCGGCGGACTGTCGGGTGCCGGCGCGTACGAACAGGGCGATCCCGGCGGTACGGCCGGCCGCGGATGGTCCGGGGTGCCCTCCAGCACCGGCGGCCCCGGGGGCGGTGCGCCATTGGGAAACCTTGTGCCGTTGGGGTCGGGCCAGCGGAATGCCGGCAGCCCGGCGCTGCGCCAGAAGTTCTCCGGGTCGATGCCCCGCTTCTTGAACGCCGCATCGAGCCACGGCTGAAGTACCTGAGCGGGAATCAGATTGGCCACGATCGCCTTGAAGAACGGTCCCGACGCGACCGCTTCGGTCAGGGATGCGGTGTATCTGCTGACCAGTAAGAGCACATCGGACAGTTCCTGCTTGCGCTTGACCAGCTCGTCGCTGACCGTGCCCAGCTCCAGCAGCACGTGATGTGCATTGGGGTTCTCCTTGATGAATTCGGACACCTGTGTCGACACCGATGACACATTGCTCAGCAGGATGCTCAGCGCCTGGCTGCGCTGCCGGAACGCGGCCAGCAAAGTGTTGGCATTGACCAGCAAACTGTCGACCTGTTGGCTACGGTCGCCGAGCACGCGAGTGACCTTGTCGGCGTTGGTCAGCAGCCGCTTGATCTGATCGTCGCGCTTACCGATGGTGCCGGAGAATTTGGCGACACCGTCCAGCGCTGCCTTCAGGTGCGGTGCGGTCTGATCGAACGTCTCCGACAAGACGTTCAGCGACCGTTTGACGACGTCGATGTTCCAATCCGTCGCCGCCTTCGTGACATCGACGAACGCGTCATAGATTTGATACGGGGTAGTGGTCTGGCCGGAAGGGATGATCCCGTTGGGCCGCAGCGCATCCGGACCACGAGGCTGGATCGCCATGTTCTTGCGGCCCAGGAAGGTATCGGTGCGAATCGCGGCACGGCTTTGCGTCCCGATCGTCTTGCCGGGCATCGAAAAGCCAACCAGGACCCGATCGCCGCTGATCACCAGCGAACGCACCAAACCGACGTTCACCCCGGCGATCTCCACCTTGTCGCCGACGCTGATGCCACCGGTGTCGGCGAATTGTGCGTAATAGGTCGGGGTGGCGAACAGCATCGGCACGCTGGTGAAGCTCTGCCCCACACCGACGGCGAGCAGCGTCACCAGCCCGCCCATCAGGCCGACGCGGGTGCGATTGAACTCCGTCAGCGTTCTCATTGCGGCGTGCATCTCCCGGTCGGCTGCCCGAACAGCTTTACCGTGCGCACCGGACCGCCAGGCTGCAACCCATTGACCTTGATCGAGATGTCACACAGGTAGAAGTTGTAGAAGTCTCCGTAAATGCCGCCGGCACGGCCGATTACGCGAAACGCGCCCGGCAGTTTTCCCAGCACGTCGTCAACCGTCGGCAGGTCGTTGATGAGCGACTGCTGAATGCCCTCGAGGTGCCCGAGCGTGTCGTGTAGCACTGGCCGGTCCTCGCTCAACAGATCGGCCGCGGTTCCCGCGGCCTCGCTGATGTGCGCGGTCGCCGCGGCCAGCGGATCGGCCCTGTTCTTCAGGCCGGTGATGAGCAATTCGAGTTTGTCGACGGTGCGATCGAACTCCTTCTCGTGCTTGACGGTGGTGGCCAGCACGGTGTTCAGGTTGTTGATCACCTCGCCGATCGCCCTGTCCCGGTCGGCCAGCGCGCTGGTCAGTGTCGCCGTCTGGTCGAGGATGTCGGTGATCGTGGCGCCCTGTCCCTGGAAAACGGTGATGATCGACTGGGCGATGCTGTTGACCTTGTTGGGGTCCAGGGCCTTGAACAGCGGCCGGAATCCGCCTATCAGTGCGTCGAGATCCAGGGCCGGCTGGGTGTGCTCGAGCGGGATCTGGCCACCGGGGGCCAGTCGGTGGCCGCTCTCGCCGTGTTTGAGCTCCAGATAGCGGTCACCGATCAGGTTGAGGTAGCGAATCGACGCGGTCGTCCCGCGGTCCAGCGGCAGTGAGCGATCTACCTTGAACTCCACCAACACCCGGGTGTCACCGTCGATCAATGTCACCTTGGCGACCTTGCCGACTTCCACCCCCGAAGCGCGCACGAACTGCCCCGCCCGTAGCCCGCTCGCGTCGGTGAACACCGCAAAGTATCCGGTGGTGCGATCGAATCGCACCTGGCCGAACACGATGACGATCATCACGGTGAACATCGCCAGCACCGACCAGAAGATGGCGAGTTTGACTGCTGTACCGGTGATTTTCATGGATTGATCGTGTTCTCCCCGAATTGGCGGCCCCAGACGTATTCGGTGGCCAGCGGCTGGCCGAGTCCGAAATGGTTATACGGCGCGAGGCTGGCGCCGGTGTCCATCACCAGATACGGTGCGGGCCACAGGTCCCGGGTGATCTTCTGCCAACAGCCGGGCCGCCCGCCGGGGCCACCATGAGCGTTCACCCGCGGCAGGTTATCCGGATAGACATAGGGATTGGGCGCACCGATGATCGAACCGGCCGCTGCGAGCGAATAACCGTTGCCGCCAGCCGCTTTCGCGACTTCCGGAGCGGCGTCACGAAAGTTGCGGATCATGCAGAACAGTTCGGGGCTGTAGGTGTCGAGCAGGTCGGCCGTCGGCACCAGATCCGCGGCACCGCGCGACAGATACGGCCCGCCCCGGGCGAAGATGTCCTCCCCGTTGTGACCCACACCCACGGCCGCCAGCAGCGCGGCGTCCAGGTCGCCCTGTTGCCTGGTCAGGGTGCGTGCAGTGGTCATCGCGTTGCGCAGAAAGGCCCACAGGTCGGGTGCGGCCCTGGTGTACACGTCGGCGAGGTCCGCCAATCGCCGCACGTCATACCGGATCTGCGGCATTCGCGGATTCAGCTGCGCCAGAATCGCATTGCCGTTGACGATGGACTGCCCGAACTTGCTTCCCAGTCCGTCCAGCGCCTGCGCCAGCGCGGACAACGTCGCGTTCAGCTCGATCGGGCTGACTTTTTCGGCTATCGAGGTGACCGTCTCGAACAACGTGTTGAATTCGGTGGTCACCGAGCGTGCGTCGATCACATCATGCGGCGAGATGCGCTGCTTTGACGGGTTTTCCGGCGCAATCAGGGATACATATTTGTTGCCGAACAGTGTCGCCGCCTCGATGTTGGCCACCACGTTCACCGGAATCAGCTTGATGTAGCGCGGATTCACCTCCAACGCCAGCTTGGCGGCCGGGGCGCCGTCACGCTCGATTTCCGAAATACCGGCCACCCGGCCGATCTCGACCCCGTTGTAGGTGACTTTGGATCCCGGCTCCATCACCAGGCCGGCCCTGGTGGCGACCATCGTCAGCTCGGTCTTAGGGGTGAAGTCCCCGCGAAATTGCAGGTACACCAGCGCCAAAACCAGTCCGGAGACCAACAGCAGCGTCACACCCTCGACGTACACCCAGGCGCGTCGACCCATCCGCGGCACCGGCGTCATCGGTTACACCGTCAGATTGAAGTTCGGGTCGACGCCGTAGAGCGCCAACTGGGCGAGCAGGACCACAATCACCACCGAAACCAGTGAGAATCGCATCGATCGACCGACCGCTTGGCCGACGCCGACCGGACCGCCGCTGGCCGTATAGCCGTAGTAGCAGTGGGTGATCATCACCACCACCGCGATGATGACGACCTCCAGAACCGACCAGCCCACGTCCTCGGGGCGCAGAAAGGTGCGGAAGTAGTGCTCGTAGGTGCCGTTTGACTGTCCATAGAACACCGTCGTGACGACCTGGCCCGACGTGAATGCCATGTCGAGGGCGAGGGCGTACAGCGGCACGATCACCGCCAGCCCGCCCAGGATTCGGGTGGAGACCAGAAACGAAATCGACTTGATGCCCATGACTTCCAGCGCGTCGATCTCCTCGCTGATCCGCATGGCACCCAGCTGGGCGGTTGCACCGGCGCCGACGGTGGCCGCCAGGGTGACCCCGGCGACGATCGGTGCGGCGATGCGGGTGTTGGCCAGTGCGGCAAAGAAGCCGGTGAACGCCTCCACGCCGATGTTGCCCAGCGACGCGAAGCCCTGAATGGCGATCAGCGATCCGCCGGACAGCGTCACGAACCCGATGATCGCGACGGTGCCGCCGACCACGGCCATCGCGCCGGTACCCATGCCGATCTCGGCGACCAGGCGCAGCGTCTCGCGCCGGTAATGGCGCAACGCCCACCCGATCTGGCCGACGCTGATCCGGGCGAACCTCGCGAAAATCCCGATCTGGTACAGCCTTCGGACCGTGCCGCCGCCGTAGCGGTCGAGGTTGGCTGCCGTTCGCGGGTAGCGGGCGCGTAGCGCGCCGGGCGCGGATATCACGGCCACGTCAGCGGCCCGTCCCGAACCGCACGCCGATCGTGGTCAGCACCACGTTGACGGCGAACAGCGCGATCACGCACAGCACCAGCGTCTCGTTGACGGCGGTGCCGACACCCTTGGGACCGCCCTTCGTGGTCAGTCCGCGATAGCAGCCGACCAGACCGGCGATGGTTCCGAAGATGGCCGACTTCACCACCGAGATGACCACCTCGGGCAGGCCGGTGATCAACGTGAGGGTTCCCACGTAGGCGCCTGCCGAAATGTGCTGGATGAAAACACCGAACACGAATCCACCGACCAGGCCGATGGTTATCACCGCGCCGTTGAGCAGGGTGGCGACGATGGTCGCGGCAACGACGCGGGGCACCACCAGCCGGTGGATCGGGTCGATGCCGAGCACCTCGAGCGCATCGATCTCCTCGCGAATGGTGCGCGCGCCCAAGTCGGCACAGATCGCGGTGGATCCGGCACCGGCGATCACCAGCACGGTGGTCAGCGGACCCAGCTGCGTCACCGCGCCCAAAGCCGCACCGGCGCCGGAGATGTCGGCCGCGCCGAACTCCGCCAGCAGGATGTTGAGCGTGAAGATGATCAGCACGGTCAGCGGAATCGCGACCGCGAGGGTCGGCAGCAGCGAGACACTGGTGATGAACCAGCCCTGCTCGATCGTCTCCCGCCACTGGAAGGGCCGCCGGAACAGCGCCTTGCCGGTCAGCACGCAGGTCCGGAAGAAACCGCCGACCGCGTCGACCCCCGGCTGCACCTGGCCGCGGAGATACGTGGCAATCACCGCGTGGCTGCTCATCGCCGCTTCTCCCGCCATTCGAGCGCGGCGATCATGGTGGAGTTGGCGAGTTCGAGAACGTCCTGGCCGGCTTTGCCCGCCTCGGCCGCATCGCCGTCAAAGACCGCCCGGGCCAGCGTCCGGTACATGTCCGTTCGGTTGGCCTCGGTCTTCATCGCGTCGGCCAGGGCGGTCAAAGCCCGCTCGTATGCCGGCCGAAAAGGGTTGTACATCAACCGGAACACGATCGAACCGGAGCTGTCGACCAGATGATCCCAGAAAGCGAGGGTTTCTCGCTGCCACTCGAGCGTGCCGGCCGAGACCTCGAGGCTGAGCAGCGAATGTGCAAGCAACCCAACCAGTTCGGGTCCGTGTTGTTCGGCTGCCAGTTCTGCGACCTTCGGGCCGATGCGCAACCGGGCCTCGAGGAGGCTGCGGAAAACGGCGGCATCGAGTTCGCCGTCGCGAAACAACAACTGGGGCAGCAGATCGAGGCCGGCGTGCCGCCGATAATCTCGCACCGTGGTGACGCCGCCCTGGCGCACCTCGACCAGGCTGGCCGCCGAGAGCCGCTTGAGCGCCTCACGGACAGCGGGCCGGGATACCCCGAGAACCTCGGCCAGCCGACGCTCGCTGGGCAACGCCGCACCTGGCCGCATCTCGCCGCTGAGCACATCGGTCGCGATTTGGTCGAAGACCGCTTCAGGCACGGATCGGCGACTTACCGGCTGGAGCGCCATGCGGCCAGTGTGGCTGGCCGAAAGCCAGTCAGGTGGTCAGACCACCGGCGTGTCGCAATCTTTCCGTTCGGCTAAAGCTACGTCCGCTGCGCTGCCACGAACAGATTCGCTGGCACGTAGTCGCGGACTTCCTCGGGCGCCGCGCGCCCGTAGCCGGCCATCAACTCGTCGGACGGTGTCACCGTCACTTCCCAGCCGTGGCGGCCGAACCACTCGCCTACGTCCTCCCGCTCCTCGAAATACCAGAGCTCGTCGGTTCGGGGCAGCTCGCGGTCCGGATCGATACCGGCCATCAGCCCGCGGATCCGGTCCATCCGTTCACGGCGGTTGGCGCGGACCTGTGGGTCGAGGAATTTCGGGCCCAATGCCTCCACCGCCACCCGGCTGCCGGGGACGGTCAACTCCTGAATGCGTTCGAACAGTAGGTCCTGGGCGGCCGCCGGCAGATATGGCATCAAGCCCTCGGCCGACCAGACGCTGGGCGCACGGACATCAAAACCCGCCTGCCGCAACGCGGTCGGCCAGTCCTGGCGAAGGTCCACCGCCACCGATACGCGGTTGCAGGCGGGCTGCGCCCCATGCTCGGCCAACGTGGCCGCCTTGAAGTCCAGCACCCGGGTCTGGTCGAGCTCGTAGACCGTCGTGCCCGCCGGCCAGGGCAACCGCCAGGACCTCGCGTCCAGACCGGCCGCCAGGATCACCGCCTGGCGAATGCCCGCCCCGGTGGCATCGAGAAAGAACTTGTCGAAAAACGCGGTACGCGAAGCCATGTAGCCGACCATCGACTGCATCTGCAACGGCAACGTCGGTTCGGCGTCGACGACCTCGTCCGGTAGCTGTGCGCCAGAGTGCCAGTTCCACACACCGTCACCCGCCGCGTCGAGGAAGATCTGGGCGAATGGATCTGTGATCAACGGGTTTTCGCTGCGGGTCTCCGCCGCGCGGGCCGAGGCCACACCCAACGCGGTCGCCCCCACGCTTTCGGTGATCTCCCAGCTGTCGTCGTCGGTTCTGGCTCCGCTCATCTATCCGGTCACCCTGCCTTTCTGGTCCGTCGCGCCGATACAAACAGCGTCTGCGGTGTGGCGTGGTCGATGTCCCGAGGTGGCCTGCGGTCGTAGCCGGCCATCAGCTGAAGCGCCGCAGTGACCGTCACAGCCCAGCCGTGCCGGCGCGCGCCGCAATGCGGACGGCCAATCGTGGCGCAGGTCGACGGGGACGCTGGCCAGCTTGCAGGTCGGCCGCGCGCCGTTGTCATCAGCGTCGACGCCCTGAAGTCCAGCACCTTCGGCTGGTCCAGCTTGCACACCGTGATGCCGTCCGGCCAGGGCAACCGCCACGCCCCGCGAGTCCAGTCCCGCAGCCGAAATCACCACCTGGCGCACGCCCGCGGTGGTGGTGTCGAGGAAGAACTTGTCGAAGAACGCCGTCCGCGCGGCCATGTAGTCGACCATTCCCTGCATCCGCGGCCTGAGGTCGGGTTCCATCTCGGCGATCTGGGCGGGCAGGTTCGCAGGGGCGAACCTCCCACCTGCCGTTGCCGGCCGCCTGCAGGAACACCCACGCGAACGGGTCGCTGATCAGCGGGTTCTCGCCTTCGGTCTCGGCCGCCCGGGCCGCGGCCACGCCGAGCGCCGTCGCCCCGACGCTCTCGGTGATCTCCGAGCTGTCGTTGTCCGTCGTGGCCACGCCGGTTCCCTCCCGCTTTTGCCAGCACGCCTACTTACCCGACCCTACGCGCGCCGGATGAGTGGGAGCTGTCCATGAACCGGGTATTGAGTTAACTTGTCGGCGGGCCACTTAGCAGGCCGGAAGCACGGTGTCGGCGCAAACCCGAAGGATCGTTGAGACATGCGAGTTGACGGGCGCGACGTCGTCGTTTCCGGCAACTTGCTGCAGCCATTGACCCGGCGGACCAATGACATTCTGCGGGTGCTGCTGGCGTCGCTCTTCTTGGCGCTGGTGATCACGGGTTCGGTGATCACCCGCCCGCAATGGATCGCGTTGGAGAAATCCGTTTCGCAGATCGTCGGCGTCTTGTCGCCGACGCAATCCGACGTGGTTTACCTGATCTACGGGTTGGCGATCGTGGCATTGCCGTTCATGATCCTCATCGGCCTCATCGTCGCCGGACAGTGGAAACTGCTGGGCGCGTACGCCACCGCGGGGCTGATCGCGATCGTCTTGTTGTCGATCAGCGGCACCGGCCTCTCCGCGCCACGGTGGCACTTCGACGCCCTCGACCGGCTGACCACGCTGCCCGCGCAGCTGCTCGACGACCCCCGGTGGATCGGGATGCTGGCGGCGGTGCTGACGGTGTCGGGGCCGTGGCTGCCGGCGCGCTGGCGGCGCTGGTGGTGGGCGCTGCTGCTGGCCTTCGTCCCCATCCATCTGGTGGTCAGTGCCATCGTCCCGGCGCGCTCGTTGGTGGGCCTGGCGGTGGGATGGGTCGTCGGCGCGCTGGTGGTGCTCGTCGTCGGCACTCCCGCGCTCGAGGTACCGCTGGACGCCGCGGTGCGTGCGCTCGCCAAGGCCGGCTTCGCCGTTACGCGGCTCACCGTGGTCCGGCCGGCCGGCCGCGGCCCACTGATCCTTTCGGCCGATGGCGAACATCTCGGGGAAACGGCGCTGATCGAGCTGTACGGCCCGCATCAACGCAGCGGCGGGGCCCTGCGCCAGCTGTGGGACAAGCTGAAACTACGCGACGCCGAAACCGCACCCCTGGTGACCTCCATGCGCCGGGCCGTGGAGCATCGAGCGTTGATGGCGATCGCCATCGGCGACGCGGGCCTGGCCAACACGGCGACGGTCGCAGTCGCCCCACTGGACCGGGGCTGGATGCTCTACTCGCACCGACCTCCTGGCGGGACGCCCATCGACCAATGCGCGAAAACGATTCCCGTTGCCCGGCTGTGGGAATCGCTGCGAGTCCTCAACGACCGCCGGATCGCCCACGGCGACCTACGCAGCCACCACATCACGGTGGAGGACGACACCGTGATGTTCGGTGGGTTCGGCAACGCCGAATACGGTGCGACCGACGCCCAACTCCAATCCGACATCGCACAGCTCCTGGTGACCGCCTCCGCCCTTTACGACCCGAAGTCCGCGGTGGGCGCGGCGATCGAAGTGTTCGGGAAGGACACCATCCTCGCCGCCTCTCGTCGGCTCACCAAAGTCGCTGTGCCGCAATATATTCGGCGGTCGGTGCCGGACGCCGGTGCCGTCATCTCCGGCGCGCGGGCCGAGGTCAAGCGCCAAACCGGCGCCGACCAGATCAAGCCCCAGACCATCACCAGGTTCACTCGCAGCCAGTTGGTTCAGCTGGTGCTCTTCGGCGCGCTGGTCTATGTCGCGTACCCCTTCATCAGCACGGCGCCGACGTTCTTCTCTCAACTCAGGACCGCGAACTGGTCGTGGGCGCTGCTGGGCCTGCTGGTATCGGCCCTGACGTACGTCGGAGCGGCCGCAGCATTGTGGGCCTGCGCGGACGGCATGGTGAACTTCTGGACGCTGTCAATCGCCCAGGTGGCCAACACTTTTGCGGCAACCACGACGCCGGCGGGCGTCGGCGGGTTGGCACTGAGCACGCGGTTCTTACAGAAGAGCGGCCTGTCGGCGATGCGAGCGACCGCCGCAGTGGCCCTGCAACAGTCGGTGCAGGTGATCGTGCACATCGCGCTGCTGGTCTTGTTCAGTGCGGCGGCCGGCGCATCGATGAACCTGCGGCATTTCGTCCCGAGCGCGACCCTGCTGTACCTGATCGCGGGGGTTGCGCTGGGCATCGTCGGCACGTTCCTGTTCGTGCCCACGCTGCGCAAATGGCTGGCGACCGAAGTGCGCCCCAAATTGAACGAGGTGGTGACCGATCTGGTCAAGCTCGCGCGCGAACCACGGCGGCTGGCTCTGATCCTGCTGGGTTCTGCGGGCACCACCCTCGGTGCGGCACTGGCGTTATGGGCCAGCATCGAAGCATTCGGCGGCGGAACGACTTTCGTTGCCGTCACCGTGGTCACCATGGTGGGCGGGACGCTGGCTTCTGCAGCGCCCACGCCCGGCGGTGTCGGAGCGGTCGAAGCGGCCCTGATCGGTGGTCTGGCCGCGTTCGGCGTGCCGGCGGCCGTCGGCGTGCCGTCGGTCCTGCTGTACCGGGTGCTGACCTGCTGGCTGCCGGTGTTCGTCGGCTGGCCGGTGATGCGGTGGCTGACCACCAATGACATGGTCTGAGGATCTAGTTTTCCGCCTGAACTACTACGAAAACCGTTGAGGTACGCACGCTTTGGCCGACCGTGGTGGTCAATGACACCAGGTAGTAATCCTCGGGTACCGGCTGGGCGACCGTGATCGCAACGGTGACCCTGGCCGATCCGTCAGCGGCGAATCGACCCGATGCGGGCTTCACGTCGATCCCGACATCCGAGGACGCTCCCGTGACGGCGTAGCCGTCGGTGCCCTCCGTCATGCGTTGCGCATCGAGGGTAACGCTGCCGGTGTGTCCGGGTGCGATCGTGACGACGGGCTCAGCAACGTTGACGGCCACCGCCGAAGTGCCCGCCGCGAACGACGGCGGCGCGTCCGCTTCGCCTGTGCCCCAGCGCTTGTCCGGGTAGGCCGCCAGCGAAAATAGCAGTGTGCCGCCGGTGCTGATGATCGACTCGGGCAGCGATGTACGGTCGGTTGCCCGGCCGTCGACCTTCAGGCCGCTGATGTACTTGAGGTGACGGGGCCCGGATGCGCCGGGCGCTGCGATTCGAATGGATTTCCCTGCAGGCAAAGCTATTTCGACGCGGTCGAACAGCGGAGCGCCGACGGTGAGGATCGGCGTTCCCGGGGTGGCCGGGTACAGGCCCATAGCCGCCCACACGTACCAGCTGGCCAGTGCGCCCAGGTCGTCGTTGCCCGGCTCACCGTCGGCGGTCGGAGCGAACAGCCCGCGTACCCGGTCGACCGTGCGTTGAGTCTTCCATGGTTGCCCGATGTAGTTGTACAGCCACGGCACACCGAAACTCGGTTCGTTGCCGGCCCACAGGTAAGGCTGGTTGGGCCCCACATTGAGCTTCTTGGTGAAGCGGTCGAGCCGATCGGCGACGGCGGCGCGGCCGCCGAGGGCCGTCACCAGGCCCGCGACGTTGTGCGGTACCGACCAGACGTACTGTTCGGCATTGCCCTCGTCGTACCCGACCTGGCCGAAGTTCCCCGGCGCCACCACAACCCCCGGACCGCGCCGGAAGAAGCCGGACCAGCTGCGCGGCGAAATGTATCGCGTGGTCGGGTTGAACAGGTTCTGCCAATACTGAGCCCGCTTCTGGAATGCGGCGGCGGTCGCGGCGTCGCCCAGCGTCTCGGCGAATCGTGAGATGGCGAAGTCGTCGAGTGACCACTCGAGGGTGATCGACGCGTCGGCGATCCAGCCATTGCGGCCGAACTCCAACGTGAAGGGCGCATACCCGAACCGCTGGTAGGTGGCGATGCCGGGACGCTCCACATAACCGCTCAGGCCAATCCCGCCTTTGGTCGCCCCATCGACCATGTAGCGCAGCGCCGTTTTGGTGTCGAAGTCGTTGGCCCCGAACGTATTCAGGGTCACGATGAGCGGTATCACGCTATCCCCGGTCATCTCGCCGGTTGCCGCGTTGGCAAACGCCCAGCGCGGCAGCGCACCGCTCTGCTCGGCGTCGTTCACCAACGACTGGGCCATGTCGCTGGCCCGGTCGGGGAACAGCAACCCCTGCAACGCGGCGAGGCACCGGTAGGTGTCCCAGTCGGAGAAGTTGGCGTACTGCGTGTGGCCGGCGGCCACCGTATAGATGGAGCCGTCGAACCCCACGTAGCGGCCATCGGCATCATTGAAGACGTTGGGGTGCAGAAGCGATCGATACAAGGAGGTGTAGAAGGTGGTCAGATCGTCGAAGTCGCGGCCGGCCACCGTCACACGGGACAATGCGGCGTTCCATTCCCTCGAAGCCGCGCCGCGAACGTCATCGAAGCCCGCCGCGCCCTCGGCCGCCAGATTCGACCACGCCCCGTCGATGCCGACGTAGGAGATCGCGGTGCGCACCTCGAGCGTCGAGCCGGCCGGAAATTCCACATAGCCGCCGCTGTACGGCGCGTTCGCACTGCGGGCGCCGGCGTGGACGACATTGCCATCCCAGGATCCGTACGAGGTGAAAGGCTGGCTGAACTTCATTGCGAAGTACACCGTGTAGGCGTTCGGCTTGTCGCAGAAGCCGCCGCTGGTGGCCCACCCGGTGATGGTGGTGTTGTCCTCACCGATCTGGATGGTCGCTCGGGAGTTACCCGCCAAGGACGAGCCGGAGCGCACCTGGAGAAGGGCTGCACGGCCGTTGCGCGGGTAGCTGAAACGGCCCACGCCCGTGCGCGCGGTGGCGGTGAGTTCGGCCTTTACCCCGGTCCCGGGGAACCGCACCGTGTAATAGCCGGGGATACCCTGCTCGGTGTCGTCGTGAGCGATCTCCTCGGCGGCGTTCCACGGTTGCAGGCCGATCGCGCCGGTGACCGGCAGCATCGAGATATCGCCGAAGGCAGCGCATCCCACCGACGCGTGGGTCATGCTGAAGCCGGTGGCGCGCGGATTGTCGTAGTTGTATCCGGCGTAGTTGCCGACCGTGTCCGGCGAATACTGCACCATCCCGAACGGCACGGTGGCGCCGGGGAAGTTGTTGATCTCCCCCACCGTCTCGCCGCCCGTCCCGGTGCCGATGAGGGTCGCGACATGGTCGACCGGGTTCGCCACGACCACGGGCGGACCGTCGTATCCCTTCGGTGGCGCCGCGGCAATGAAGACCATGAAGACAGCCGACGCCGCGATGACTGCGATGAGGGCCCGCCGCGAGCGCATACCTGTCTAATACTCCGAAAAAGACCGCATAACGCCATATTCGTATGGCGTTTTGGCCGACGAATTTCGATAACGATCGGCGGTGCGGTGTCGCCGCGTCGCCAGATCAGAAAAATACCGGCAAAGCTGCAAGGTATTTCGGTTACTGTCAGCCCACCACGGCTGGCGCTGGTACCGGCCCAATTTTCGGGAGATTGGATCGATGAAACATTTGACGCTAGCAACCATTTCCGTAGCGCTGAGTTTGGTGCTCGTCGGTTGCGGCCAGGACAATAAATCCGGCGATAAAACGTCGACGTCCACTTCGTCGACCACGTCGACGGCCTCGTCAACGTCGTCGCACACGAGCGCGGCAGCGGCGGCCAAAGCCAAATACACCATCGCCGACTACGTGAAAGACAACAACATCTCCGAGACGCCGGTGCACCACGGCGATCCCGGCCCGAACGTCGACCTGCCGGTGCCTGCGGGCTGGCAGCTCAATGCGGACTCCGGTACCTCCTACGGCGGCATCGTGCAACTTGCGCCCGCCAATCCCTCGGATCCGCCCACGGTCTCGGCACTGTTCTCCAGGCTGAGCGGCAACGTCGACCCGGCGAAGCTCATCGAGTACGCGCCCGGCGAGGTGCAAAATCTGCCCGGATTCCAGGGCAGCGGAAACGGCTCCGCCTCCACGCTCGGCGGTTACCAGGCCTGGCAGGTGGGCGGCACGTACCAGCGCAGCGGTCAGACTCGCGCCATCGCGCAGAAAACGGTGGTCATCCCCAGTCAGGGCGCGGTCTACGTGCTGCAACTCAACGCCGATGGGCTCGAGACCGATCAAGGTCCGTTGATGGACGCCACCAACGTCATCGACGAACAGACCACCATCAGCGCCGGCTGAACCCGGCTGCGCGCCCGCAAAGACCGGCAGGCTCCGCGGGTTCGCTCACACGATTCCCGCACCCGCGGCCGCGCGGGTTCGCATGACGGAAGGTGTCTCGAAGCCGGCGCCGGCCGCGGCGCGCCGCACCACCGCGCCGACCGTATCCACACGGTCCAGCGGCACCAGGGCGATCACACAGCCGCCGAAGCCGCCGCCGGTCATCCGGGCGCCCAACGCGCCCGCGCCCACCGCGGTGTCCGCGATCAGGTCGATGCGTTCGGTGGTGATCTCGAAGTCGTCGCGCATGGAGGCGTGCGAGGCGGTGAAAATTCGCCCGGCCTCGGGATAGTCCGAGTCGCACAGCGCCGCAACGCAATCGGTGACTCGCCGGTTTTCGGTGAGCACGTGGCGGGCGCGGCGGGCGTCGACCGGGTCACGCACGCCGGCCAAGACGGCGAGGCCCTGTCGACCCGCGAGGTCCTGCGCCTCACGCAGCGACGATGCCGACAGATCGGCGGCCGCCCGCTCGCACGACGCGCGCCGCGCCGCGTAGTCGCCATCGGCGTGGCTGTGGCGCTCCCGGGAGTCGATCAGCAACAACGCGACACCCGCGGAGTCCGGGTCGAAAACCACCGGCGTGACGCTGAGGTCGGCGAAGTCGATCAGCACCGCCGTCGCGTCGCGGCCAAATAGCGAAGCAAGCTGGTCGAGCAAACCCGTTGGCGCGCCCACATATTCGTTTTCGGCGCGCTGGGCCAGCCGGGCCCGTTCCGCCGAGTCGATGTGGAGCCCGGCCGCGGACGCGATCGCGCCCAGCGCCGCACATTCCAGCGCCGCCGAGGAGGACAGGCCCGATCCCATTTCCACATCGCTGGTGATCGACATCGTGCCGCCGGGCACGGGGTAGCCGCCCTGGCGCAGGGCCCACACCACCCCGGCGACGTAGGCAGCCCAGCCGCCCACCTCTTTTGGAGCCGTGCCGATCCGAACACGCACCGGGGCATCCGCGCGGTCGCTGACCACGGTGATCGCGTCGTCGTCGGCGGGTGTGAAGGTCGCGACGGTGCGCTGCGGCAGGGCGATGGGCAGCGCTAGACCAAGGTTGTAGTCGGTGTGTTCGCCGATCAGATTGATCCGCCCCGGCGCGGCGTAACGGATCGTCATCGCAGTTCGGCCAGCCGCTGGGCCACATTCTCCGGAGTGACGTCACCGATGAAGGCGTCCATCGCCGATTCGGATGCCGCCAGGTACTTGAGCTTGGTGGCGCTGCGCCGGATGGACATCAATTCGACGTGGAAGTAGCCCTCGGCCTGAGCCGCGGTGTCGGAGTATTGGTGCAGCGCCGAGATATAGGGCAGCGGTTCGGAATACATCCGATCGAAGCGCCCGAGCACGTCGAGGTAGACGAGGACGAACGCGTCGAGTTCACTCCCGCTGAGTTCGGTCAGGTTGCGCACGAGCCTGTTCGGGTAGATGTGCACCTCTACCGGCCAGCGCGCCGCGAACGGCACGAACGCGGTGAACAGCTCGTTGCGCGCGATGATGCGGCTGCCGTCGGCGGCCTCACGTGCGAGCAAATCACCGAAGAGATTGGTGCCGTGCCGTTTTCGATGTTGACGCGCCTGCTCGAGCATGGTGACGGTGCGCGGCGTCAGGTACGGATAGCCGTAGATCTGGCCGTGCGGATGAGTCAACGTCACCCCGATTTCCTCGCCGCGGTTCTCGAAGCAGAACACCTGCTCGATGCCCGGCCTGGCCAACAGGTCGGCGGTGCGATGCCGCCACGCCTCGACGACCAGCCGCGCGTGCGCCGGCTCCAGCTGGGCGACGGACCCGGTGTGGTCGGCGGAGAAACAGATCACTTCGCAGCGGCCATGCCCGGGCGCGGTCACGAAGCCGTCCTCGGCGGGCACCGGCGCGACGGCGGGCAACGACGGCAGCGCGGCGGACAGGCTGGGGAACCGGTTCTCGAATACGACGACGTCGTAGTCGGGGGCGGGCACCTCACTGGTCAGCCCGGTCGGTCCCGGACACAGCGGGCACGCCTCCGGCGGCGGCTTGTAGGTGCGGTCCTGGCGCAGCGCCGCGATGATGACCCATTGCCCGGTGGTTCGGTCGAACCGCAACTGCGACTGCTGCTCGGTGGATCGCGCCGGCAGCGGCCGGCGGTCCTCGACCGGTGCCGGATGATGCCCGGGCAGCGCGAAGAACAGCAGGTCACGACCGTCAGCCAGCTTCGCGCGGGTCGGCTCAGTCACGATGTCGAAGACTAGCTTGGTCGCCGCGGCGCGGTTCGGGTAACCATGATGCGTAAGCGCAAGAGAGGCGGTCTGTCGATAAGTGTTCTTGAGGAGCGCGCGCGCAATTGGGTGATCGGCTCCGATCCCGGCTTGCTTCGGCTGCGAATGGCGACCCGGACCACGGGCGCGCTCGGCCTTTCCCTGCTGGTGCTTTTCATCCTGACCAGGGCTACGGGACAACCACTGACGGTCGCCCTGTTGGGCGTCGTCATCACCATGGTCGCGTCGCGCTCGGTCAACGAAGCCGACCCGCGCCAGCAGCGGATCACCATGGCGCTGCTGCCGCTGCCCGCGGCGGCGTCCATCACCGCGGCCGCGGTGCTGGCGCCGCACGCGGTGGTCAGCGACGCCGTCTTCGTGGTGGTCGTGTTCACCGCGGCATATATCCGGCGATTCGGCGCACGCGGCAGGGCGCTGGGCATGGTCGCATTCATGTCCTACTTCTTCACGCTGTATCTGCACGCCCGCGTCGCGGAGTTGCCCTGGATGATCGGGGCGGTCGCGGTGGGCACCGTGTGCACGTACGTGATGAGCACCTACGTGATGCCCGATCGACCCGAGCGGGTGCTGAGTGCCACCATTCGGGCGCTGCGGGCGCGGATGGCGATCGTCCTCGACACGACCGCCGAAGCGGTGCGGACCGGCCGCCTAGACGAACGACGGCGACGGCGCATGCGGGCCCGCACCGTCCGGCTCAACGAGACCGCCCTGATGGTGCAGAGCCAGATCGAGGACAAGGCCGACCCGGGCACCCTGTGGCCCGGGGTCACCGCCGAACAATTGGCCCCCTGGCTGCTAGATGCCGAGCTCGCCATCGAATGGGTGGCCACCGCAGGCCGGCGGGCGGCCGTCCTCGCTTGCGAGGACCCCGATTCCATGCCCGCGCCCACCCGGGCCGCGGTCGTCGACGCGCTCAATCAACTGTCGCGCGCCATCCGGCTTCCTGAACCCGACGGGCTGCGCCGGGCCGCCGAGCGCGCGCAGCGGCTGCTCGACGGGCAGCACGAGCCCGCAGGCGACGACGAGGGCGGCGCGGCCGTGCGCCGCCTCGCACTGGCGATCATCAACGCCGCGTCGGCGACTTCCGACGTCCGGGCGATCGTCGACCGGGTGGCCGCCGGCCGACCTCTCGACGACGCCGACACCCCGCCCCAGCCACCCGACGCCGTCCCCGACAACACCGAGGACGAGCCGGCCACCGGGCTGCGGCCGACCACCCGGCAGGCCATTCAGGTCTCCGTCGCCGCAGCCTTGGCCATCGTGGTCGGCGAGCTGGTTTCGCCGGCGCGCTGGTATTGGGCGGTGATCGCGGCGTTCGTCATCTTCGCGGGCACCAACTCGTGGGGCGAAACCCTGACCAAGGGTTGGCAACGCCTGCTCGGGACGCTGCTCGGCGTGCCCTGCGGCGTCTTGGTGGCCACGCTGCTGACCGGTCATGAGCGAGCGGCATTGGCCGGCATCTTCGTGTGCCTGTTCTGCGCCTTTTACTTCATGACGGTCACCTACAGCCTGATGACCTTCTGGATCACCACCATGCTGGCGCTGCTGTACGGCCTGCTCGGCCAGTTCTCGTTCGCCGTGCTGATGCTGCGGATCGAAGAAACGGCGATCGGTGCCGTCATCGGGGTTACGGTCGCGGTCCTGGTGCTGCCCACCAACACCAGAACGGCGATCCGCAGCGAAGCTCGCGCCTTCTTGACGAGCCTGTCCGTCCTGATCGAGACCTCGGCCGCGACGATGTTCGGTGACAAGTTCAGCGTCAGCCCATCAGAGCAGGCGCGCCGGCTCGACCGGGACCTGCAGCAGTTCCGGGTCACCGCCAAACCGTTGCTGGCCGGCGTCGCCGGACTTGCCGGGCGGCGCAGCATCCGCCGCGCCCTGCGGATCTTCACCGCCTGCGACCGCTACGGCCGGAGCCTGGCGCGCAGCGCCGAGCAGTATCAGGACCCGGTCGGGGCGCCATCCTCGGAACTAGCGCAAGCCTTTTGCGCGGCCGCGGCCCAGACGAGGCGCAACATCGATGCCCTGCAGGAAGCCATCGAGGGCGGCCACGCCCCGACCCTGGTCTCGGCGACCGACGAGCTCGACGCCGCCGAGACGGTGGCCCGGCAATGCGACGGCAACGGCCCCGGCGACACGGCCAACGACACCCGTCGCTTCCTGACCGCCGTGCACGCCCTGCGCCAGATCGAGCGCGCCGTCATCACCGCGGCCACCAATCTCGGTGGGCGCGAACGCGTCAGGACGGTCAGCCCCGCGCCCTCGCGTTGAGGGGCCTCGATTTGCTACGCAATCCGAACGTGGGCGGCTACCATCTTGCTAGCCGCCGCGGCCGGCAAGCAGGAGTCGAGGAGAAACCCATGGCGACACCGCACCTCCCGCCGGGCTTCGATTTCACCGACCCCGACATCTACGCCCATCGGCTTCCCGTGCGAGAGTTCGCCGAATTGCGGGCCACGGAACCCATCTGGTGGAACGAGCAGCCGCTCGAGCAAGGGGGCTTCGGCGACGGCGGCTACTGGGTGGTGACCAAGCACCGCCACATCCGTGAGGTGTCATTGCGCAGCGATGTCTTCTCATCGGCCAGCAAGTCGATCGTGCCGCGCTATCGAGAAGACTTGGCGCAGCGGCAGATCGAGGCGGGGCGATCCTCGATGATCATGATGGATGATCCCCGGCACAGTCGGCTGCGCAAGATCATCTCGCGTGGCTTCACGCCTCGCGCGGTCGAACGGTTACGCGCCGAACTCACCGAACGCGCGCGATGCATCGCTGCCGATGCGGCGGCGCACGCGTCGGGAGACTTCGTCCGTCAGGTGGCGTGCGAGCTTCCGCTGCAGGCTATTTCGGGCCTGCTCGGCGTACCGGCGGAGGACTACGACAAACTGTTCGACTGGACCAAAAACATGATCGGCAGCGACGACCCAGAGTTCGCCGACCATGATGCGACGACGTCGGCGGGCGAATTGATGTGGTATGCCATGCAATTGGCGGCACGCAAGGCCGAGGAACCCGGCCCGAAAGATCGGGACATCGTCACCACGCTGATCAAGGCCGATTCCGAGGATCAGCGACTCTCCGAGGCCGAGTTCGGCATGTTCGTGGTCACGCTGGCCGTGGCCGGCAACGAGACGACCCGAAACTCGATCACCCAAGGGATGATGGCGTTCACCGACCACCCGGATCAGTGGGAGTTATTCAAGGAGCAACGGCCGAAGACGGCGGCCGACGAGATCATCCGCTGGGCCACCCCGATCACGGCGTTTCAGCGCACCGCGCTGGTGGATACCGAACTCGGCGGCGTGCCCGTCGCGAAGGGCCAGCGGGTGGTGCTGTTCTACCGGTCGGCGAATTTCGACGAAGAGGTCTTCGACAACCCGTTCACGTTCGACATTCTGCGCAGCCCCAACCCGCATGTCGGATTCGGCGGCACCGGGGCGCATTACTGCATCGGGGCCAACCTGGCCCGCATGACGATCGACCTGATGTTCAACGCGATCGCCGACCACATGCCCGACCTGCGCTCTGCCGGCGACCCGCAACGGCTGCGGTCGTCCTTCATCAACGGCATCAAACACTGGCGGGTCGACTACCGGGGAGAGTGTCCGGCGACGGCACGCTGAGTAGCCCGCGCCCTACATCCGATCTGGAGGCAGAGGTGATCGACATCATGCATGAGAGTGCCGTCGTTTCCAACCTGGCCGGCCATCGATCACAAGCTCGGCTGTGGGCTTTCGTTGTCGCGGCGCTCACCGGTGGCGATGAAGTCCTCGACCAACTCCACCACTTGGTTTGGCGCCTCCACCTGGGCGAAGTGACCCACGTCGGGCAGCACCTCGAGCCTGGCGTCCGTGCGCGCCTCGTGCGCGGCGTACGCGTGGTCGACGGGAATGATGCCGTCGCACTCGCCCCAGATCGCCATGACCGGTAGATCCTCGCGCAGCCGCAGCCTGTTGAGCGCGCTGACCGCCTGTCCGCGGTAATCGACGACCGATCGCAGCGTCCGCAGGAACGACTGCCGTGTCTGGCCATCCGACAACGACGAGTAGGCGCTCCACAGCTCCGCGCCGCGCGGTGAGCGGATGCCGGCGCTTTTCATCCAGGACCGCAGCTTGTTGCCGACGGACAGCACGGGCGGCGGGGCGATGATCGGCAACACCAGCTCCGCCCCGGGCGCCGAGAGCAGCCGCAACACCCATCCCACGTCGGGCCCCAGGCCGCCGCTGCTGATCAGGATCAACCGTTGGGCGTAGTCGGGGTGCTGGTAGACGAACTGCATCGCGACGCCGCCACCAAGCGAGTGACCGACGACGGTGGCCCGGCTGACGCCGAGTTCATCGAGGAAATCACGTAGCCACACCGCGAAGGCGCCCAGCGAGTAGTCGGTGCGAGGCTTCGCCGATTCGCCGTGACCGAGCAGGTCCGGGGCGATGACGCGAAACTTCTTCGACAGCGGCGGGATGACCGCCCGCCACGTCTCCGAACTGCCCGCCATGCCGTGGATGAGCAGCAGCACCTCGCCGTCACCCTCGTCGCGGTAGGCGATGCGATCGCCGTGTAGTTCGAGAACCTTCAGCTCATTCATGTGGGTTGTGTACCCGCTTTGGTCCTGCTCAGCAATGATCTAATGCATGACCGAACCGGTTTTGACCCGAGTGGCCGTCTACCTCGACTTCGACAACATCGTGATCTCCCGGTACGACCAGATTCACGGACGGAATTCGTTTCAGCGGGACAAGGCCAAGGGGCTCGAGCAGCAGGCGGAGCGGCTGGACCCGGCGACCGTCGACGTCGCCGCAATCCTCGACTTCGCGTCGTCGTTCGGCACCCTGGTGCTCACCCGCGCCTACGCGGACTGGTCGGCGGATATCAACGCCGGGTATCGCGGCCAGCTGGTGGCCCGCGCGGTCGACCTGGTGCAGTTGTTCCCGGCGGCGGCCTACGGCAAGAACGGCGCCGACATCCGGTTGGCCGTCGACGCGGTCGAGGACATGTTCCGGCTACCCGATCTGACCCACGTGGTGGTCGTGGCCGGCGACTCCGACTACATTCCGTTGGCCCAGCGCTGCAAGAGGCTCGGCCGGTACGTTGTCGGCATCGGCGTGGCAGGTGCGTCGAGCCGCGCGCTCGCGGCGGCCTGCGACGATTTCGTCATCTACGACGCACTGCCGGGGGTACCGGTGCCCGAACCGGCGCCCGCCGGCGCGGAGGCGGACAAGCCGAAAAAACGGACCACTCGCAGCAAGTCGGCCAAGGGGGACGAGCCCGATGAGCAGCCCGACCCGCAGGCCGCCGCCACCGCGTTGCTGACGCGGGCCCTGCGGATCGGCTTGGAGAAAGACGATGTCGACTGGCTGCACAACTCGGCCGTGAAGGCACAGATGAAGCGGATGGACCCATCGTTCAGCGAAAGATCTTTGGGATTCCGCTCGTTCAGCGATTTCCTGCGTTCGCGCTCGGATGTCGTCGAACTGGATGAGACGTCGACGACGCGGATGGTGCGGCTGCGCGCGCAGGAGTGAACGACGGGGTGGCAACACATATTTCGCTCTAACGGCGGGTGACAAGCGCCGGGCGAGCGAGCAGGTGAACCACCGTGGGGATATTGAAGCGGCCTAGTTCGTCTCATCGCCCGCCGCAGACTTGTCAGCATCAGTGGGTCGCCGGACGATCGGATGACCAGGGGTGGGCCGATTCCAATTGGGACGCAACACGAATGAGGATATCTTCGCGCCCGTAGGCGGCGGCGAGCTGCACGCCGACGGGAAGGCCCTCAGCGTTGCGATGCAGGGGAAGGCTGATCGCCGGCTGCCCGCTCATGTTGAAGGGGGGCGTGAACGCGGCGAACCGGCCGGCGCGCCGCATCGGCGCCGTCGGGTGCTCGGGATCGTTCTCGAATTCGGTTAGCAGTGGCGGTGGTTCGGTCACTGTCGGCGTGAGGAGCAGGTCCCAGCCGTCGGCCCACCACTGCTGCAGCGACCGCCGAAACGCATAGACCGCCTCCTGCGCCACCGCGTAGTCGAGCGCGCTCACTAGGCGGGCCCGCTGGGCGAGCACCCAGTTCACCGGCTCGACCTCGCCGGAGGTCAGCTCACGCCCGAGCGTCTGGCCGAAGCCGCGCACCCCCATCGCCATCTGCGTGGCCCATAGCGCCATGAACTTCTCGGTCAAGGTGGTGTCGGCTAGGCAGGCCGGCCACGCCGGCTCGACGATGTGCCCGAGCCCCTCGAGCATCGATCCGGCGGCACGCACCGCCGCGACGCAGTCGGGGTGCAGGAAGTCGTCGCGCGGGTGGACGTCGAGCAGCCCGATGCGCAGCCGGCCGGGTTGGGCACCGACCTCGTCGAGGTAGGCGCGCTCGGGCGGCGGCGCGATCACGGTGTCCCCGACCCCGGGCCCGCGAACGGCGTCGAGCAGGCCCGCCGTGTCGCGCACCGTGCGGCTGACGCACAGTTCGACGCCCAGGCCCACCTCGGCGCGCACCGGCCCGACGGTGATCCGGCCCTGGCTCGGCTTGAGTCCGACCAGCCCGCAGCAGGACGCCGGGATGCGGATGCTTCCGCCGCCGTCCGAGGCGTTGGCGAACGGGACCATCCCCGCGGCCACGGCGGCGGCCGCGCCGCCGCTGGATCCGCCCGCCGTGCGGTCCTGCGCCCAGGGGTTGCGGGTCGGCCCCCACGCGAGCGGCTGGGTGGTCGGCAGGCTGCCCAGCTCGGGGCTGTTGGTCCGGCCGGCGATCACCAACCCGGCCGCCTTGAACCGGGCCACGAGCGTGGTGTCGCGGACGTCGACCTTGGCGGCCTCTTTCAGCGCAACATTCCCGTTCGACAGCGTCTGGCCCGCGAAGCTGGTGTAGAGGTCCTTGAGCAAGAAGGGGACCCCGCGGAACGGGCCGTTGGGCAGGCCCGGGTCGGCCGCCACCGAACGCGCGTGCCCGAACCACTCGATGACCACGGCGTTCAGCGAGGGATTGACACGCTCGATCCGCTCGATCGCCGCCTCCAGCAGTTCACTCGGCGTGACCTCGCCTTGGGCCACCAGCGCCGCCTGATCCGTGGCGTCCATCCAGCGCGTCTCGTCGGCCAGAGCAGTCATGGCTTCCGGTGTATCACGGGGTCAACGTCACACCCGCACCCGCACACGAGTCGCGGTGCCGACGCAGCGGCCTTACGCTCGTTGGTTGCACGAACTCAACGGGGGTTTATTGATGGGTGGGATCAAGGGGCGAACCGTGTCCAGACAGTGGTTTGCCCCGATCGGGGTCGCGTCGGTTGCCTGCCTGTCCATCGCGTCCTGTTCGGAAACCGCTGCACCGCCCCCGCTCAGCGCCACCACCTCGACATCGGTCTCGAAGACCAGCACACGGGCGGCCGCGCCACCCGCGCCGATAACCGGCCCGCTGGAAAAGGATTGGAAAAGCTACGGCGGAACGGCGTATTTCGGTTGCCCGGAGAAGTTTTCGGCCAGCAAGTCGGCGCTCGAGGACATCCGGCCGAAAATCTTCGACCCGAAATCCGGGCAGTACGTCGCGCCCGGCGTCCCGTCGGTTCCCGCCGGCGAGAACGTCACCGGCGCCATCTGCGCGCCGACCGGCACGGCCGACGACATGAAAGTCGTCTACGTCGTCACCACCGTCAAGCCGGCACAGGCCCCGGCCCCCGAAGCCCCCAAAACCACCGCCTACGTGTACGACACCAAGTCGGGCCGGCAGCTGGCCAGCAAGGAGCTGCAGCCGCCGGCCCCGGAGCTGAAACTGGCCGCGCCGAAGGATTGGGGCCTGGCCTCGACCGCCTCGGGCGTGGCGTGGCTGAACGCCTTCACCGACGGCCGTACCGCATCACCACCACGGACCGTGGTCCTGTCCGGGGGCGATCTGTCGATGATGTGGAACGATCCGCAGCCCGGGCGCGTCTGGCAGGACGTGCTTGCGTTTGCGCGCAACACCGAGCCCGGCAAGACTTCCGGCGCGGAGCTGCGCCGGCCGAACGGGGAAGCGATCTATCAGGACAACGAGTTGCAATCCGTCGATGCCGAATTAACCGACGGCCCAAGCAAACTGGTGCAGATCACGCACCGGGATTCAGACAACCCCCCGGTGCTGTCGACGATGTTCTACGACCTCGACGCCAAGTCCATCATCAAAATCGGCGATTCCGACCGGATTTCCGGCGGTGGGGTGACCGCGATGCTGTCCGACGGCAAACTGTTCGTCGACGCCCACAACTCGGACGCCTCCCAACTCGGTTTCGGCGTATGGAACCTGCGCAGCCAGCAGTGGGACTTCCAGAAGAGCAGGGACGACGCCAAGAAGCTGTCGATTTCCAAGCTGGCGTATTTCGAAGACCACCTCTACATCACCGGCACCGGCGGAACGTTCTCCGTAATCGCCTTGCCCGCAACCGATCCCGTGGCATCGAACTGGGCACTACGGCCTTTCGGGCGGATCTCCGGGTGGACGCTGGTGTGCCGCGGCGAGACCGCGCCAGGGTCCAACGGCGAGTGCAAGGAGATCGTCATGGTGCAAGACCAGGACGGCCACTACCCCGGGCCCTGGTTCTGAGCCCCGTTCGCCGTCAGACGACCGGCGGGCCCTCAATTGTCTTCGCCGACGCCGCTTCTCGTTCGGACAACGATGAGTGCGGCACAGACCACCAGCACGCCGGTGGCCGCCACCTCGGCGATCAACGCACCGTAGTTCAGCACTTGCCGGTCCGGGACCAGAGATATTCCCAGCTCGTTCTTGGCGTCGCCGGCCAGGATCGCGGGATACACCAAACACAAGACAGCGGTCACGAACGCGACGACGGCGCACCCACATGCGACGAGCCCAAGCCGGCGCACTCGCGCCGCGCCGAGGAGCGCGCCGGCGGCCGCCAGCGAGGCGATCACCACGATCCACCCCGGCGTGCCGTCCACCATGTCGGTAAGCGAGGAGCCGTAGTATTCGCCGTGCTCGCCGACGTAGCTGCCGAGACCATTCCACCTGATGGGTAATCCCAGTTGACTTACGTCAATCCACGGCATCAGCGTCATTGCCACCGACGCGACGGCCGCCACGACGGCCACTACGCTGATTGCCTTGTTACGCAACAGATTGCCTTTCGATCATCTACGATGAACTTCCAGCAGGCCAACCCGGGTATGGCGGCAACGTGGGAAATTCCGAGCGAGGGTGCACGCCGTTGAGCAGATACAGGCGGCGGTCCGCCGGGTCCGGCGCTTTGTCGACGCAAGATCGAGCATCGGCCACTTCGGAGGGCCACTCCACCGGATCGGTGTTCGACTCGGGGATCCGGTCGGCAGTCATATTGTGGCCCACGACGTGCCAACCGCCGAAGACATCGTCGACAGGAGCCGCCGCGGTCCCCTTTTGCGGTGCAACTGGCGCTACCGGACCATCCTCCGGGGCGGTCATCGCGACGCGATGCACGGCGATCCGGGCCGCGGGATCGGTGGCGGGCAACGCGCTTTTCCAGCCGTAGTTTCCGCCACCGAGATCCAGCGCGCTGGCGTAGGCCCAATCGCACACCACGGCCGTGACCTGACGGCCGGCGGTGTCGAGCCGTAAGAAGTGGTAGCGATCGGTGCCGACCAGTCGATCGCGCAATGGATGCTCGGTGTCGGGCCAGCGGTCGCGGGCGCTGTCCGGTTGGCCCTGTGGCGCATTCGGCGCGACGGCATGGGTGAATCCGGGGTAGGCATAACCGATGTCGCCGGCGTTGGCCGCCACGAAGATCGATTCGAGGTAGGCGCGCACCACCACGGCCGGTGTGGTGAGCAAATCGATTCCCGGCTCGGCACTCCACACCGCGCGAAGCTCCGACAGCATTCCCGTCCAGGGAATCTTCGGCGCAGGTTCCGCTGGAGGCGCAGCGTCCTTGGGACCGCAGCCCGCGACAACGGCGCACAGCGTCAAAGTGACGATTCGACCGAGAAATCCGCGCCGTCGCCCGAGACTCATGAAACTTCCCTATGGGTTGGGTAATTGGGTCACTTCGTCATATTGGTGCTGCATGTGTGGGATGACGCTCTCGTCACCCAATATCCTCTGCACCGCACCCTTTAGCGCTTGATTGTATTTGTAATTGTCCCACGTACCGCCGTTCGCCTTGTATTCGTCATACGTGGCGATGTGCATTGGGCTGTGCGGGTCACCGGGAACGTCCGGCGCAAAAAATTGTTGCGTCAATCCGATCGGCACGCGGTTGGCGATCAGGCCGTCGAGCACCTGTGAATACGCGGCGCTGTCTTGCATGTGCGGTATCTGAACCTCGGGCGGCGCGGTCGACGATGGCGCGGCACCAATGATGTCTTGCTTCAACGCATCTGCGCCCATGGACAGCGCCGGGCCGCCGAGTGTGCCGATCATGTTATACGGCGGCGGCAGCGCCTTGCCCGCCAAGCCCGCCACCGTGCCGCCGCCCTTCACCAGGCTGTCGTACGCCGACGTCTTTCGGTTATAGGCTTCGGTGGCCTGTTGGGCGCCGTTGAGTCCCTCGGCGTGCACGGCGTTGTTCACCCCGACGTCGACCAATCCCTTCAAGGTGGCGGCCTGCTGCAGATCGGCGTCGTTGGCGACGGCGCCCGGCACATGATGCGCGATCGCTTCGGCGTACCGGTTCTGGTCCTGCATGATTTGCTGCATCGCAGCACCATTGAAGGTGTTCGACGCGTCTTTGTCCGTGCTGAGCACGGAGAAAATGCCTTTGGCGATGGGCAGTCTCGATTCCACGTCCTGATTGGAGTCCGGCGCGTGGAAGAAGGGTGACAGGTCGTTGGTTCCGCCGGCGATGTTGGCGACGTAGGGCGACAGCCCGGTGGCCATGGCTTGCGTCAGCTTCGGATCGACCTGGCCCAGCGTGTGATGACCTGGCAGATCGAGCAGCTCGTGCGAATGCTGACCGAGGTAGGCCGCATACGTCTGCGCGGTCTGCCCCGCGATCTGGGCTTCCGGGCCCGCCGCGTCCTTGGTCCAGCTGAACAACGAGCCGGCCGCGTCGCCACCGTCGGACCAGGCGTGGTGGGTGATGTTCTGCAAGAAGTCCTGGGTCGACTGGTCGCAGATTCCCTGCTGATTGACAATCCAATTGACGGCCCCGTGGTCGCGGCCGGCAGCCCAGAACACCGACTCGACCGTTTGGTCGTAGGTGTTGCGCGCCCAGTCCTGGGTCATGATCTGCGCACCCTTGTGCAGCAAGCCCTGATCAACCCCAGTGTTGCGCTGCAGCAACGGGTTACCGTCCTTGACGATGTCGGCGATCGTCCTGGTCTGGTCGGCGTACAACCAGCCCGGCGCCTGCAACACCTCCTGCACGCTGTCCGGCAACTGCGTGGTCCCGCCTTTCACGGTGTCGGTGCCCTGTTTGGCACCGATGGTTGTCGGCGTCTTCGGGAACGTGATGTTCGGATTGCTCATCAGCTGCCAGGAGTTGCCGATCAATCCCCTCTCGTCGCCGAGGCGCTGCTCGGCGGTTTTGAGCGCATCGATGCTCATGCCATGCTCCTGGGCCTGCAGTTGGCTCAACACCGATGCCTGCTCGGCGGTCAGCGGAGCCTTGCCGGCCACCTGGTCGGCGGTGACAGAGCCGAGCACTCCGTTCACCCGGGCGGCGGCACCCTTATCGCCGGCGAGCGCGGCCTTCACATCCTGCTCCGCAGATTCGGGCGTCTCGGCGGCGTGCCCGTCGACACTCAGAACGCGCGCCGGGTCGTACCCGTCGTCAGCCAGATTCTTCTGCGCCCCGTGCAGTGATTTCGTGTAGTTGTCGCGGGTGGCACGCAACTGGTCAAGGGCGTCTCGAGTGTCGTCGACCGCGTCGGCTTTCGCGTCCGTGATCAACGTCTCCAGGGCGTGGCGGTCCTTCGGGTCGAGGTTGGGATCCTGCAGGTCCTTCGTGGCGGCGCCGATGATCTTGTCGAGCAGTAGTAACCGACCTTCCAGGGTGGCGATCTCCTGGGCGCCGGTTTTTTGCGCGTCGGCCAGGGCGGCGGCGATGTTTTCGAGATCGGCGCCGATCTTGGGCAGCTGCTGGGACTGCGCGCCCAGCGCCTGGGCCGTGCGCTGCACTTCGGCGGAGGTGTTGATCGGGCTGTCACCGTTCTGGTGGTTCCAGGCTGCCTCGAAACGTTTGCGGGCCTGCTCGAAAGTCGCGTCGGCTTCCGAGCTGGAGCGGCCCGCGGCATGAAACGCAGTGGCCAGACTGGAAATCTGCCCGGGCTGGCCCGCCTGCAGAGTCCGGTTGATCTCCCAGGGGTCGCCGCCGGCCCCCGCGACGAGCTCGGCGATGCTGAGATAGTTCAGCTGCATCGCAGCCCCGAATGGCCGCACCGACGCCGGGAATGGGTGTCGAGCGACATGCAATCCCTCCCCGCGGTTCACGACCATCGCCGCCGACATTGTCGCCCACGCGGACGGCGATTTTGCTGGCCAAGCATATTAAGGCCGGCGCCACACGTGCCAGTCACCTGCCTCGCCCCGGTCAGCTCGAGTAGGGCCGATCGTGGCGGCACGCGTATGTTCGTTCGCAGCCCGGACCCGAGCCTTCGTGCGGGTTTCCAGGTGCATCGCCACCCCTGCCCCGCTCGAGGAAAGTTACCGCCGCAGATTCGCCGATCAATTCAGCCGGGGCGACGTCCTGACGCGACGCCGACGACGGTCTTTCCCAGCCGGTCGTTGAATTGGACCAAAAACGACGCCACCTCTAGGCTTTCGGCGTCAACCGAGAGCAGATCGAGCGCGAAGGCTCGTTGCGAAGGAGCAGCAAGATGCCGTCACCGACGTCAACCCCGAAGCTGCCGCCCGCCCGGGTGGCTCGCGCGGTCGAACGAGCCCGCCATCACGCGGGGCGCCTATACCAGCGACTGGCACCTCCGCCGATCACGGTGCTCGACATCATCTTCGGTGCGTTTTTGTCGCAGGCTGTCTCGGCCTCCGCACAGCTAGGCATCGCCGACGCGCTTGCCGCCGGTCCGTTGTCCAAGGAGGAATTGGCGCGCCGCGTCGGGGCCGACCCGGACACGGTGGCGCGGCTGATGCGATTACTGATCAGCCGCGGCGTGTTTCGCAGGCGCCGCGACGGTCGGTTCGCACTCAACGCACTGGCCGACACGTTGCGCAGCGACTCGCCGATCTCGATGCACGGAGCCGCGCTGTTTTATGGCTCGGCGCAACACCGGGCAAACTGGACGCGGCTCGCCGACGCGGTGCGCACCGGGGAGCCGAATCCCCCAAAAGTGTTCGGCAAGGACTTCTTCGACTACCTCCCCGAAGACCCGGAGTTCGCGGAGATGTTCAACAACGCGATGACGTCCACGTCGTCGGTGTTGGAGGCGGCGGTGGTCGCCGCCTACGACTTCAGCAACTTCGGCGTCATCGCCGATATCGGTGGCGGTCACGGCCGGTTGCTGTCATCCATTCTCGCCGCGGCACCCGCTGCCCGCGGCGTGCTGTTCGACCTGCCGCAGGCGGTCGAGGGTGCGCCGCCGATTTTGACCGCGCTCGGTGTCGCCGACCGGGTCACTGTAAAGGGCGGGTCGTTTTTCGAAAGCGTGCCGGCCGCTGACGCCTACGTGATGAAGAACGTCATCCACGATTGGCCGGACGACAAAGCCATCGCGATCCTGGGCACCATCAAAGCCGGGGCCCCATCAGGTGCGAAGCTGTTGCTGTTGGAGATGGTCCTTCCCGATCATGACCGCGAGTTCCTCGGGTACTACGCCGATATGGAGATGTTGGTGATGGGGGGCGCACTGGAACGCAGCCTCAAGCAGTGGACCGACCTACTTGACCGTGGCGGCTTCCGGCTGCAGCGCGTGGTGCAGACGGCAGGGCCGCTCTGCGTCATCGAAGCCATACCCAGTTAGGACGCCCCTTGGACCCGATCGGGGCAAACGCCCCCACCTCGTGGAGGCACCTACAGGATTCGAACCTGTGAAGCTTTCGCGACGGATTTACATACCGCTGCTGTTTCCGTTTGCCTAATCAAGCTGGCTTCATCGTTCAACGGAAGATCTAGGTACAACGCCAGGATCACCGCTTCTAAAGTTCAATTGCATACTTGCTGCGTGTCGGCTGAATGGCGCTCAACAGCGGACACGGAGTGCCGGCTCGGCTGTTCGAATATGCGCGCAAAGTCGAAGCGCACCGAAGTTGTCTGCACCCGTACCGCCGCCGCCCCGCCCTCGCCAACTGGGTCGATTTGTCATTGCATTGACAAGCGAATCGCTCGATAAATGCGCACCATTACTGCTGCCACTCGCCAACCTGCGAACGCTTGTGAGCAAATACCTAGGGGCATAAACTCTCGTCGACAAATCGGGAAACATCACCACCAACACGAAGGTCTCCCCAGCATGTGGCGAGGGCGGCGCAGGTATGCCGTTGCGCTTACCGACGTGTGCGCGAACTGTCACACCGAGCCCATCGCGTCGCACGACGGCGGCAGATCATGGACTCATCCGCGCACAGGTACGATCTATTGCCACCTAGGTGACGGTTCCGTGGCTACGCGCAGGCAACCCGAGTGGATGAGCTGACCCATAAGCTCCGTGCGCCACAGGTCGTCAAGGCGAGCGTTTCCTCGTTCGAATAACGAACAAGAACTGCCTTGACATCCAGGTTCGAAATCAGCTGATGAAAATCCGGACGCGCGAAGACTCGAGCGCAAAGCACTCGAGCCTTTCCACCAATTTACGCGATATTGCACACACGCCCAATGACGGCGATAGCATCTAATAGTCGTCGGCTTTAAATGCGACGGCGTTTTAACTAGCAGAAGGGCGTGACCGATGGGCACGAAGAGCAAGACGAGGACGCTGAAAGCCGCCGCACTGGCCGTAGTACTAATCGGTGTGATGATGGGATCGTCGAGCTGCATCATGATCGAGGGCGGTGCCATCAACTGCGCCGCAGTTCGCGCCGGTTGCTAGGGGCGCCTGGCCAAAAACCCAAGTTTGACCACCAACCAAGCGGAATCCGCACTGGCTCTTGCTAATTGACGGCTGATCAGTGCAGACCCCGCGTCCATGTGGATGCAAGACGGCGGTGCTGACGCTGAACAGCCAGTGGGCGCGCGTTTGTGACGCGGTGGCGAAGTGCCTCGACACCGCTGCGACGTCGACTGCGTATTGACCGTGCGCCTAAGCCAGTCGTAGTGGCGCAAACGGCCCCAGACCTGTTGGTGGCAGGTACAGGATTCGAACCTGTGAAGCTTTCGCGACGGATTTACAGTCCGCTCCCATTGGCCGCTCGGGCAACCTGCCGCCAGACAGGTTACAACGAGCGAGTAGACAAAGCACAAACGCCTATCACCGGATGAAGGGACGAAAGGCATGGCGGACTCATCGTTCGACATCGTCAGCAAAGTGGATCGCCAAGAGGTCGACAACGCGCTCAACCAGGCCGCCAAGGAATTGGCCACCCGGTTCGACTTCCGCGGCACCGACACCAAAATCGCCTGGAAGGGCGACGATGCCATCGAGCTGACGTCGTCCACCGAGGAACGCGTCAAGGCGGCGGTCGACGTCTTCAAAGAGAAGCTGATCCGCCGGGACATCTCGATGAAGGCCTTCGACGCCGGCGAACCGCAGTCCTCGGGCAAGACCTACAAGATCACTGGCTCCCTCAAGCAGGGCATCAGCAGTGAGAACGCCAAGAAGATCACCAAGCTGATCCGTGACGACGGCCCCAAGAACGTCAAAACCCAGATCCAGGGCGAGGAAATCCGGGTCACCAGCAAAAAGCGCGACGACCTGCAGGCCGTGATCGCGATGCTCAAACAGGCCGAGCTGGACGTGGCGCTGCAGTTCGTCAACTACCGCTGACCGGTGGGGACCTCTGGCGCGGATCCGCGGGTTACTAGCCCGACCAACCGGTGGGTCTCTACGCTGGTGACGAGTCCCACAATTTGAGCGAGGTTCAGATGACCGTGACTCCTCAGGAGGCCTCCGATAGCGGTGCCACCGAGGCCGGATACTCCGACGTGATCATCGTCGGTGCCGGCATCTCCGGCATCGACGCGGCGTATCGGATCAGCGAGCGCAATCCGCACCTGACGTACACCATCCTGGAGCGGCGCGCGCAGATCGGCGGGACGTGGGACTTGTTCCGCTATCCCGGTGTGCGCTCGGACAGCAGCATCTTCACGCTGTCCTTCCCGTTCGAGCCGTGGACCCGTGAAGAGGGCGTCGCCGACGGTGTGCACATCCGCGAGTACCTGGCCGCCACCGCACACAAGTACGGCATCGACCGGCACATCCGGTTCAACAGCTATGTGCGATCGGCGGACTGGGATTCCGCAACCGACACCTGGACGGTCACCGTCGAGCAGGACGGGGCACGCAAGCAATACCGCGGCCGCTTCCTGTTCTTCGGCAGCGGCTACTACAACTACGACGAGGGCTACACCCCCGACTTCCCGGGCATCGAACAGTTCGAGGGCACGGTGGTGCACCCGCAGCACTGGCCCGAAGACCTGGACTACAGCGGCAAGCAGGTCGTGGTGATCGGCAGCGGGGCGACCGCGGTCACGCTCCTGCCGTCGTTGTCGGACCGCGCCGCCAAAGTGACCATGCTGCAGCGCTCGCCGACCTATCTCATTGCGGCGTCCAAATACGGCGCCGTCGCCGCGCTGGCTCGAAAGCTATTGCCCTGCAAGCCCGCTCATCTCGTCATCCGCATGTACAGCGCCCTGACCGAGGCGGTGTTCTTTGCGTTGTCCCGCAAGGCGCCGGGGCTGGTGCGGTGGCTGCTGCGGCGCAAGGCGATCAGCAGCCTGCCCCCCGGCTACGACGTCGACACCCACTTCAAGCCGCGCTACAACCCGTGGGACCAGCGGATGTGCCTGATCCCCGACGCGGACCTGTACAGCGCCATCGCTGCGGGGGGCGCCGAGGTGGTCACCGATCACATCGACCATTTCGACGCGACCGGTATCGCGCTGAAATCCGGTGGGCACCTCGCCGCCGACATCATCATCACCGCCACCGGCCTGCAGCTGCAGGCGCTGGGCGGGGCCGCGATCAGCCTGGACGGCAACGAGATCAAGGTCAGCGACCGTTTCGTCTACAAAGCGCACATGCTCGAAGACGTGCCGAACCTGTTCTGGTGTGTCGGCTACACCAACGCGTCGTGGACGCTGCGCGCCGACATCACCGCCCGGGCGACGGCAAAGCTGATCGAACACATGGCCGCTCACGGCTATACCCACGCGGCACCGCATCGGGGCAACGAGCCCATGACCGAGAAGCCGTCGTGGGACATCAACGCCGGGTACGTGCTGCGCTCGGTGCACGCGCTGCCGAAGTCGGGCACCAAACGACCGTGGAACGTGCGGCAGAACTATCTGGCCGACGCCCTGGACTACCGGTTCGACCGCATCCAAGAGGCCATGGTGTTCGGCCGGGTCGACGAACGGGCGCCGCTGGCCGGATAGCCCGCGGCGATTACACGTTCGCCTGGATGGACACTCACAGCCATACCGTTCTGCCGTTCAGCTTGCGTTCGGAGCTCGCGAGAAGCTAAACGAGGAACTGCTACAAAATCGCAGGTGTCCGCAATACGCTGGTCGCCATGGCATCTGAGAAGCGCGAACCCAAAGTCGTTGTCCTCGGTGGCGGTTCCTGGGGCACCACCGTGGCGTCAATCTGCGCGCGCCGCGGGCCGACGCTGCAGTGGGTGCGCTCCGAGGCGACCGCCGCCGACATCAACGACAACCATCGCAACAGCCGTTACCTCGGCAACGACGTCGTGCTGAGCGACACCCTGCGCGCCACCACCGACTTCGCCGAGGCGGCGAACTCGGCGGACGTCGTCGTGATGGGCGTTCCCTCGCACGGCTTTCGGGGCGTGCTGAGCGAGCTGGCCAAGGAACTGCGGCCGTGGGTACCGGTGGTGTCACTGGTCAAGGGGCTCGAGCAGGGCACCAACATGCGGATGTCGCAGATCATCGAGGAGACGCTGCCCGGCCATCCCGCCGGCATCCTGGCGGGGCCGAACATCGCGCGCGAGGTCGGCGAGGGTTATGCCGCCGCGGCGGTCCTGGCGATGCCCGACCAGCACTTGGCGACCCGGTTGTCGGGCCTGTTCCGCACGCGGCGCTTCCGCGTGTACACCACCGACGACGTCGTCGGGGTGGAGATGGCCGGCGCCCTGAAGAACGTCTACGCCATCTCGGTCGGGATGGGCTATTCGCTGGGCATCGGGGAGAACACCCGCGCGCTGGTGATCGCCCGCGCGCTGCGCGAGATGACCAAGCTGGGCGTCGCCCTGGGCGGCCACCCCGACACCTTCCCGGGCCTGGCCGGCCTGGGCGACCTGATCGTCACCTGTACCAGCCAGCGCAGCCGGAACCGACACGTCGGTGAACAACTGGGGGCGGGCAAGCCGATCGACGAGATCATCGCCTCGATGAACCAGGTGGCCGAGGGTGTCAAGGCCGCCAGCGTCATCATGGAGTTTGCCAACGAGTTCGGCCTGACCATGCCGATCGCCCGTGAAGTCGACGCCGTGATCAACCACGGCTCCACCGTCGAGGAGGCCTATCGAGGCCTGATTGCCGAGGTCCCCGGTCACGAGGTGCACGGCTCCGGTTTTTGAACCGGTTTCAAAGGTTTGAAAATTCAAATCTTTGCGTTCTCTATGGGCGGCGCCCGTCGGCTTGACCGACCATTGCCAGCAAAATACCGTCGGTCCAGGCGGGCAGTGGTTTTCGGCTGTGATCCTGTGAGTCGGTCCGGTCGTAATCGTCTGTACGCCAGCGCTTTACGACGAGGTAATGAGCGCGCAATGGGGCGGATATCGGAACATCCCCCGCTAACAGCTACCGAGGGACGCTACCGATGCACAATGTCGAACAACCGGGTGAGCAAACCGGTGCACAAAACCGGTCCGCACCGCGTAGCAAACGGTTGCGCGGCATCATCCGGCACGACTTGCCGGCATCACTCGTGGTTTTTTTGGTTGCGCTGCCCCTGTCACTGGGCATCGCAATCGCTTCGAACGCCCCAGTGCTGGCCGGCCTGATCGCAGCGATCGTCGGCGGAATCATCGTCGGCGCGGTGGGTGGATCCCCGCTGCAGGTCAGTGGCCCCGCGGCCGGCCTGACGGTTGTCGTCGCCGACCTGATCTCCGATTTCGGTTGGGGCATAACGTGCTTGATCACCGTTGCCGCCGGAGTCCTGCAGGTTCTGCTGGGGCTCAGCCGTGTTGCGCGCGCCGCCCTCGCGATCTCACCGGTCGTCGTGCACGCCATGTTGGCCGGCATCGGCATCACGATCGCCCTGCAGCAGGCGCATGTGCTGCTCGGCGGGAAATCCAAGAGCACGGCCTGGCACAACCTTGTCGGACTACCCGGCCAGATCATCGGTGCCCACCGCCCCGGGGCGATCCTGGGGATGCTGGTGATCGTCATCCTGGTGGGCTGGCGATGGGTGCCGGCCAAACTTCGCCGCGTTCCGGGTCCGCTGGTCGCCATTGTGGCCGTGACGCTGATCTCGGTGGTCTTCCCGTTCCATGTGCGCCGGATCAACCTCGAGGGGTCACCGCTGGATGCGCTGCAATTGCCTGAGCTGCCCCACGGGAACTGGGGCGCGATCGCGATCGGGGTGATCACGGTGGCGCTCATTGCCAGCGTCGAAAGCCTGCTGTCGGCGGTCTCGGTCGATCGGATGCACCGCGGGCCACGCACCGATTTCAACCGCGAACTGGTGGGGCAGGGAGCCGCCAACATCGTGTCGGGCACCGTCGGCGGGCTGCCGGTGACCGGAGTGATCGTCCGCAGCTCGACAAATGTCAACGCGGGCGCCCAATCCCGCGCCTCAGCGATTATGCACGGATTCTGGATCCTGTTGTTCACCATCCCGTTCGCCGGGCTGGTCGAGGAGATTCCGACCGCCGCCCTCGCCGGGCTGCTCATCGTCATCGGGATTCAGCTGCTGCAGCCGGCTCACATCGAAACCGCAATGAAGCACGGTGATCTCGGGGTCTACATCGTGACGGCAGTCAGCGTCATCTTCCTCAACCTGCTGCACGGGGTCATGATCGGGCTCGCGCTGGCGATCGCGCTGACCGGATGGCGCGTCATCCGGGCCAAGATCGAAGCCACGCCCGTGGACGACGAATGGCGGGTCAGCATCGAGGGTGCGGCATGCACCTTCCTGGCGCTGCCGAGGCTCACGCGAATGCTGACATCGGTGCCGCAGGGCGCGACCGTGACGGTCGCCGTTGCGGTCCACTACCTCGATCACGCTGCCCATCAGGCTATTACCGACTGGCAGCGACAGCATGAGGCGACGGGCGGGACGGTGCAGATCCAGGGCGTGACCGAGGCGGGTCGCCGCCACCCGGACGAATCGCCGGTCGACGCCGAAAGATCCGAAGCCGCAGCATAATTGGTTGGCCACTGCCCGCGCCGGATGCGATAGCGCATGCGCGACCGCAATCGAATGTGACTCAATTCCGCAAGGAACCCGCCGGCAGGGTCGGTCAGTCGACGTCGATGCGGATGTGCAACCGCTTGCCGCATACCTGCGCCAGCCGCTGCAGCACGTCGACGCGGGGTACCTCGGTCCCGTCCTCCCACGCCGCGACGGCTTCGTGGGTGGTGCCCAGCGCCTCGGCCAATTGGGCCTGGTTCATGCCGGCGCCGGCACGCGTTTCGAAGATCAAGTCGGGGAGATCCAGCGCCAGCCCGGCTTCGTGAATGTCCATCGAGTTGGGTTCAGTCATCGCCATCACCATCCACGCCCAATGGTACTTGCAGACCCCGCTTACCGCCCCGCCATTTCCTCCAGCCGGCGGATACGGTCCTCGATCGGCGGGTGTGTCGAAAACAGCGACCCGATCCGCTCGCCCGCCCGGAACGGGTTGGCGATCATCAGGTGCGCCTGGCTGGCCAGCTGTGGTTCCGGCGGCAGCGGCGCCGCCTGGACCCCGCCGGAGATCTTGCGCAGCGCCGACGCCAGCGCCAACGGGTCGCCCGTCAGCACCGCGCCCGATTCGTCCGCCTGGTATTCACGTGACCGTGACACGGCCAACCGCACCACCGTCGCGGCGATCGGACCGAGCAACGAAACCAGCAGCAGCGCAAAGGGATTCTCGCCGTCGCGATCGTTGCCGCCGAGCATGCCGGCGAACATGGCCATATTGGCCAGCGCCGTGATCACCGACGCCAGCGCGCCTGCGATGCACGAGATCAGGATGTCGCGGTTATAGACGTGCGAGAGCTCGTGGCCCAGGACGGCGCGCAACTCGCGCTCGGTGAGGATGTCCAGAATGCCGGTGGTGCAGCAGACCGCCGCGTTGCGCGGGTTGCGGCCGGTCGCGAACGCATTGGGCGCGTTGGTGTCGCTGATGTACAGCCGGGGCATCGGCTGGTGCGCGGCGGTGGCCAGCTCCCGCACGATTCGGTACATGCCCGGCGCCTGCACCTCCGAGACCGGCTGCGCGTGCATCGCCCTTAGCGCCAGCTTGTCGCTGTTGTAGTAGGTGTAGATGTTCATGCCGATGGCGAACAGCACCGCGAGGAACATGGCGGTCCTGCCGAACAGCGAGCCGACGAACACGATCAACGCGGACATGCCAACCAGCAACGCGAACGTCTTGAACGTGTTGTGGTGCGGATGCCAGGTCATCGGTGTCCTCCTCGGAACACTCAACAGCGCGTTATTGCCGATTACAGCTCATTGAACGCCCGAGACGGCCTTTTTGGTTCCGCAGGGCCGCTGCGGGCGCCGCTACCCGTGCCGGCTGATGGTGTAGTCCACCAACGTCTGCAACGCGTGACGGCCGGGGACGTCCGGCAGCAGGGCCAGCTCCCGGCGGGCCTGCTCGGCGTACTCGTGCAGCGATTCCTTGGCCTTGGTCATGCCCGGCGACGTCCGCAACAGCGCCAGCGCCTCGGCCACCGCGTCGTCTTCCTCGATGGGCCCGACCAGCAGCTCACGCAGCCGGTCCGCCTCGGGGCCGGGTTCACGCAGCGCGTAGAGCATCGGCAAGGTGTGCACGCCTTCGCGCACGTCGGTGCCGGGCAGTTTGCCGGACTCCTGGGAGTCGCTGTGGATGTCGATGATGTCGTCGGAGATCTGGAACGCGGTGCCCACGATGCCGCCGAGCCGGCTCAGCCGCTCCACCTGATCGGCGTCCGCACCCGAGAACATCGCACCAAACCGGCCCGCCGAGGCGATCAGACACGCGGTCTTCTCGTACACCACCTTCAGGTAGTGCTCGATCGGATCCGATCCCTCGACGAGCCCACGTGTCTCGCGCATCTGGCCCGTGACCAACTGGGCGAACGTCTCGGCGATCAGCCGCACCGCCTCGGGCCCGAGCCGGGAGACCAACCGGGAGGCCGTGGCGAACAGATAGTCCCCCGCCAGGATCGCGACGTTGTTGCCCCAGCGCACGTTGGCGGTGGGTGTGCCGCGGCGAACCTCCGCCTCGTCCATGACGTCGTCGTGGTACAGCGTGGCCAGGTGTACCAGTTCGATGACGGCGCCCGCGATGGTCACGTCCACGCTGTCCGGGTCGGGTCCGATCTGCGCCGACAGCACGGTGAACAGCGGCCGGAACCGCTTGCCGCCGGCCTTGAACAGGTGCGTCAGCGACTCGGTCATGATGTCGTCGGCGCCGCGCAACTCGGTGTCCATGAGCTGCTCGATCCGCCCCACACCGTCCCGTACGGCCGCCGCGAAAGCGGGGTTGCCGAAGTCGACGCCCGCCACCACCGTTACCGGAGTACTCACGGGACCAAACATACTGGTGTGCATGAAGACGGGAGCGACCCGAGCCCAAGTGCTGGTCGTTGGCGCCGGACCCGCCGGTTCGGCGGCGGCGGCCTGGGCGGCCCGCGCGGGCGACGACGTACTGGTCGTCGATTCGGCGAGCTTTCCCCGCGACAAGGCCTGCGGGGACGGGCTGACCCCCCGCGCGGTCGCCGAGCTGAAACGGCTGGGGCTGGGCGACTGGCTGGACACCCGAATTCGGCATCGAGGACTGCGGATGAGCGGTTTCGGCGGCGAGGTAAAAGTCGATTGGCCCGGCCCGTCATTTCCGTCGACCGGCAGCGCGGTGGCCCGCTTCGAGCTGGACGACCGGATCCGCAAAGTCGCCGAAGATTCCGGGGCGCGGATGCTGCTCGGCACCAAGGCTGTTGCCGCGCAACATGATTCATCGGGCCGGGTGACGTCGGTGACATTGGCCGACGGCACCGAGGTGAGCTGTGGCCAGTTGATCGTCGCCGACGGCGCCCGCTCGTCGCTGGGCCGCAAGCTGGGCAGGCGCTGGCATCAGGAGACGGTGTACGGCGTCGCCGTCCGCGGCTATCTGACCACCGCGCGGGCCGACGACCCCTGGCTGACGTCACATCTGGAACTGCGCGGACCCGATGGCTCCAAGGACAAAGTGCTGCCGGGCTACGGCTGGATCTTCCCGCTCGGCAACGGCGAGGTGAACATCGGCGTCGGGGCGTTGTCGACGTCCAAGAGGCCCGCCGATCTGGCACTGCGGCCGCTGATCGACTACTACACCGATCTGCGCCGCGACGAGTGGGGTTTTACCGGCCGACCGCGGGCGGTCGCCTCGGCGCTGCTGCCGATGGGCGGCGCGGTGTCCGGCGTGGCCGGTGCCAACTGGATGCTGATCGGTGACGCCGCGGCCTGTGTGAACCCACTCAACGGCGAGGGCATCGACTACGGGCTCGAGACCGGGCGGCTGGCCGCGGCGCTGCTGGATCACCCCGACCTGTCGCAGGTGTGGCCGTCGCTGTTGCAGCAGCACTACGGCCGCGGCTTCTCGGTGGCGCGCAGGCTGGCGCTGCTGCTCACGTTCCAGCGGTTCCTGCCGTCGACCGGACCGATCGCGATGCGCTCGACGACCCTGATGACCATCGCCGTGCGGGTAATGGCCAATCTGGTCACCGAGGACGACGCGGACTGGGTGGCGCGCGCCTGGCGGGGCGGCGGGCGGCTGTCGCGCCTGCTCGACCGTAGAACGCCGTTCAGCTGACTCCGCGTCCCGCATCGCCGCTGGTCGACGGCCCTCGGCGGGCAAGGCGGGGGCCGAAATCGGCGATTCACTTTCGCCCGCGCACCCCGAGAGAGGCGTGTATAGTCCCCCTGATGAAGGGAACGAGGCTGGCTACTATCTCGGCCGCCGCCGCCATCGCGCTCGCCGCGCTGGCTACGTCGGCGCAGCTCTCCGTGCCGGCGCAGGCGGATCCGCCGCCCACGGCGCCATACCCCACCCCGCGGACGCCGTCGCCCCCGAGCGACTACGACGCGCCGTTCAAGAACACCGTCAACGGCTTCGGCATCTACCAGCCGCAGGACCAGTTGGCGTGGCTGGGCAAGATCACCTGCGATCGGATTGGCAGGGGCGTGGACGGCGACGCGTACAAGTCGGCCACTTTCATCCAGCGCAACCTGCCCCGCGGGACCACTCAGGGCCAGGCGTTTCAGTTCCTCGGCGCGGCTGTCGATCACTACTGCCCCGACCAGGTGGGCTTCGTGCAAGCCGCCGGCAATCACTAGAACGTCGTCAACGCAACGGTTTGTATCCGGCGTGTAGGGCGACGATGCCGCCGGTGAGGTTGCGCCAGCGCACTCCGGACCATCCGGCCTGCGTTATCTGCCGCGCCAGTTCCGCCTGATCGGGCCATGCCCTGATCGATTCCGCGAGGTACACGTAAGCGTCGGGATTGCTGGAGACCGTCCGCGCCACCCGTGGCAGCGCCCGCATCAGGTACTCCTTGTAGACCGTGGCGAACAGCGCATTGGTGGGCGTGGAGAACTCGCACACCACCAACCGGCCGCCGGGGCGCGTGACACGGGCCATCTCGCGCAGCCCCGCCCGGGGGTCGACGACGTTGCGCAGCCCGAAACTGATTGTCACGGCATCGAACACATCGTCGCCGAACGGCAGCCTGGTGGCATCGCCGGCGACCTTCGGAACGTCGCGCGCCGCACCCGCCGCCAGCATGCCGACCGAGAAATCGGCGGCCACGCACCACGCCCCGGACTTCCTCAGCTCCACAGTGGACACCGCGGTGCCCGCGGCGAGATCCAACACCTTCTGACCCGGCCCGATGCCCAGCGCCGACCGGGTGGCTTTGCGCCAGTACCGATCCTGCCCCATCGACAGCACCGTGTTGGTCACGTCGTACCGGCGGGCGACGCCGTCGAACATCGACGCGACATCGCGGGGATCCTTGTCCAACTCCGCACGACTCACGCGAGAAACGCTACCCGTTAGGGGAATGCGGTCGCGCGGTAGGCGTTGTATGACTGCGTGACGGAAAAAGTTTGGTTTATCACCGGTACATCGCGAGGTTTCGGACGGGCGTGGACGATCGCGGCGCTAGAGCGCGGTGACAAGGTCGCCGCCACGGCGCGCAACACCGCCTCGCTGGACGACCTGGCGCAGAAGTACGGCGACGCGCTGCTGCCCATCCGTCTGGACGTGACCGACCGGGCGGCGGATTTCGCGGCGGTCAGGCAGGCGCACGACCACTTCGGCCGGCTGGACATCGTGGTGAACAACGCCGGCTACGGTCAATTCGGGTTCATCGAGGAGCTCTCCGAGCAGGACGCGCGGAACCAGATCGAGACCAATGTCTTTGGGGCATTGTGGATCACGCAGGCGGCACTCCCCTACCTGCGCGAGCAGGGCAGCGGGCACATCATCCAGGTTTCCTCGATCGGAGGCATCACAGCCTTTCCGTTGGTGGGTATCTACCACGCGTCGAAGTGGGCGCTGGAGGGCTTCTCGCAAGCGCTGGCGCAGGAGGTCGCTCCGTTCGGTGTGCACGTCACGTTGATCGAGCCGGGTGGCTTCGACACCGACTGGGCCGGTGACTCTGCCGGGCACGCCGAGCCGCTGGCGGCCTACGACGACGTTCGCGCCGCCGTACAGGCGGAGCGCAGCCGCCGGTGGGCCAGCCCGGGTGACCCGTCGGCGTCCGCGGCCGCGCTGCTCAAGGTGGTTGACGCCGAAAAGCCGCCACTGCGAGTGTTTTTCGGAGCTTCCCCCCTGGAGACGGCCAAGGCCGACTACGAAAGCCGGCTCGCGAACTGGGAGGAATGGCAGCCCGTCGCGGAGCTCGCGCAGGGGTAATTCGCGGCTATCTCGAGACGGCGTTTCAGGCCATCGCGTCGGCCTGCGCCACGTATCCCTCGAAGTCTGCAGCGAGGGCGTTCTCCCGGAAGCGAGCCAAGAACTTCTGGTAGCCGAGCTTGTCTCCGCTGTTCCTGGCAAGGAGCGCCTGCAACCTCAGAATGGGCAGTTGGTGCAGGACGAAGCCCGGCTCAGTCGGCACGGCAGCCAGCCTGTCCACGGCTTCCTGGGCTTCATCGATGTCGGATTCTGTGCCGCGATCAAGTAATGCCTCGCCCAGCACCGCGGTGGCAGGACCACGAAAGACCATCTCGTCGGTGGCGAACTGCTCGTCGAGAACCCGGCGTGCCAAAGCGATGGCGCCGTCGAACTCGCCGGACCGAAGTCTTGCCCGAGCGAACTCGAGATCGGTCAGCCTCCGCAATGTGGCGGTGAGTTTCTCGCGAACGATCATTTCGCGCGCTGCGGTCAATGCCTCAATGCCGGCCGTGTGGTCACCCTCGGGACCGTGCAGCAATGCCATCGCTCGATTCAGGTATGCGAAGCTGACGGCGGCGTTGTCCCCCGACTGGAGCGCGATCTCCAGTGACTCCGATGTCAACGAGATGTCCTCCGCGTCGGGCACTATGGCATCGTTTCCCGTCGCGACCGCTAATTTGTACACCTGCGCCAGAATTCGGGTCGTCGCGTCAAACGACCGCGCGGTCGCAATGCCTCGTTTGATGTCGGCCCGCCACCCCGCGCGGCCCAAGAACATCGCCGATGCGCCCCGCAAGGTAATGGCCCAGGAGAGCGGAGATCCGATGACGAAGTTCCCCATGACGGGGTCACCGTCTGCGAGGTCAATAATGCGCTGCGCCAGCCGCTGGCTTTCAGCCGCCTCACCGGCTTCCCAATTCGCCTGGGCCGCCCCATAGAGGAGGCCCACGACCATATTTGGCTCTCCGATCGACTCAACCAGCACGGCGAACTCGGACGCCGCATGCACGGCTTCCCGGTGGCGCGAATTGAACGTCAGCGTGTTGAGGTAGCCCGCCATGCCCACTGCCAGTGACTTCTTGTCGCCAGCCGCGGCCGTGATATCGCGCAAGTCATCGAAGCCAGTGGTTTCTGGAACCCCACCCACGCGAAAGGCGCTGCCGCACAAGAAAGCCCGCGGTGAGATCCGCATCGCCAAACAGTTTGGACGATCGTCGGACATTTGGTCGGCAACCCGTGCGGCCTGTTCCCAGCTTCCGCGTGCCGCACGGATGTCGCGCGGCCCATAACCCGTCGCGGCGCGCATAAACCATTCATATGCCTCGGCCAGCTCACCCCCGGACTCATATTGAGCAGCGATCATGGCCGCCCCCTCGCCGGTGGCTGCGGCGCTCGTCTGCAGCATCATCGCCGCCACGCGCCGGTGTAAGTCCGAGCGCGCGGCCTTGAGCTGTGATTCGTATGCCACCTTCTGAGTGAGCGGATGGTGGAACGCGTATTCGGCATCGTCTCCGTAGGTGACTTGGTCGACCAGCTCGGCTTCGATGAGTGGCGTCAGGTCTGTCCGCTCGAGCAATCGCTCCAATAGCTCGGCGCGAAATCGAGCGCCGATGACCGCTGCGGCGTTCAACGTCCGCTTCGCCAAGGGAGTGAGCCGGTCGATACGGTCACCGATGGCGGCCTGCAAAGTGGGAGGTACGTGCACGTCGCCTACTTCTCTTAGGCACACGTAGGCACCCGGCTCGCCCTCGATCTCACCCCGCTCCGCCAGATCGCGCACGATCTCTTCGGCGCAGAATGGTATGCCCGCCGCGCGGTCGGCCACCACCGTGGACAACCTGCCAACCGACGAATCCCCACCGAGCAGCTCACCCAGTAACTCGTCGATGTACGAATCACTCAGCGGTGCAAGCACGATGGCCGCGGCTTCGGTGAGTTCCGACAAGGTCCCCTGATACTCGGGGCGATACGTGATCAACATCGTGGCTCGCATTCGAACGAAGGCGGCCCCGAAATCGGTGAGCATTGATTCGCTGACGCCGTCTATCCAATGCGCGTCTTCGATGACATATACGGCGGGCTTCGCCCGACCCAGCGAAACTGCGTTGATGAGCTCGATGAGCCGCCGCCGCCGGGCGTCCGGGCTTATGTCGGGCGCCAGCATATCGGTGTCACGGATGCCCAGCAGCTCATCGAGCAACAGCAGGTCCTCGGCGTCGGTATGCGGCACGGCTGCGCGCACCCGCATCCGGGCGGCTTGTGGTGTGAGACCGCCGAGTCCGAACACTGCGCGTAACAGTCGTGAGATCACGTGGAACGAGATCTCCCGGGTATGCGATTCGCAGTAGGTGGAAAACACCTCGAAGCCACGGCTTGTCGCGGCAGAAACGGCTTCGCGGACCAATCGCGTCTTGCCGATGCCCGGCGGCCCCGAGACGGTGACCACAGATCCGACCCCATCGAGCGCCCTATCCAAGATCGCCGAGATCGCCACCGTCTCCGACTCGCGGCCCACGAGGCGAGAGCGCCGACGACCCACCCGGCGTTCGGCCGACGCGGACAATAGCCGACGCGCTGGCACGGCATCCACGGAACCCTTGATGCGGACGAATTCCTTTGCGCCCAAGGCGAAATCGTACTCGACGAGGCCGGCGGTGGACTCGCTGAGCATCACCCCACCCGGCGGGGCGACCGACTCCATCCGCTGAGCCATCCCGACCTGCTCACCGACGGCGGTGTAACCCAAAGACCCCGAACCGATCTCGCCCGCGATCACCTGACCGGAGTTAAGTCCTACCCGCAACTGGAGGTCCACGCCATCGCGGTCCCGGATTTCGACGGCAAGCCGCTTGGTCTCCTCCTGGACACCCAAGGCCGCCAGACAAGCCCGGGTCGCGTGATCCTCCATCGCCACCGGAGCGCCGAACACGGCCATGATGCCGTCGCCGGTGAACTTGTCGACGGTGCCGCCGTAGCGCTGCACGACCGCCACGCAGCGGTCCACCAGCTCGGCCATGATCTCGCGCAGCCGCTCAGCACCAACCGCCGCCGCGATGTCCATCGAATGCACCACGTCGGCGAATAGCACCGTTACCTGCTTGTACTCCGCCGATCGACTGACCTTTGTGACCGGCGCGCCGCACTCGTTACAGAACTTGGAACTCAGTGGCAGTTCGGTACCGCACGACCCACATTGCAGGCCCGCAGCTGGCAGTGCACCGCGACTACCGTCATCCACGTCAGTATCGTGTCACCGCTGGTCAACGATGTCTGCAATATCGCTGCACCGCCTTTGGGCAAAGTCTTTAGAGTCTCTCGCCGCCGTCATGGCATCGCCGCGGCCCGCGCGATGTGGCCTTCGTACCCGTGTTCGTCGGCCATGGCGCGATACCGATCCCGGAAGTCCTGATAGGAGGCGTCCTCACCGCGCGCTCGCGCCAGCAGCGCCCGCAGTCGTAGTACCCAGACCTCACGTATCGCCAGGAACTCTTCGGCCGGCTCGTTCGCCAGCCGCTCGATTGCCGCCTCGGCTTCGGCCACGTGATCGACGGGTGCGCAATCGAGCAATGTCTCCACCAGAGCGCCCGTGGCTGGAAGGCCCCAACCCAGCCCCAGCCCCTTGCGGAACAGATGGTCGACCGCGGCAAGCATGAGCGGTATGGCCTCATCGCGGTCTCCACGGCGAACCTTCTCCCGCGCCAAGTACACCTCGACGATCGATAACTGCGACAGGAGATATCGACGGCGTACCGACCCATTGTTGGACTCGGCTAGCAGCTTTCGCCCTCGGTCCCGCTCCTTGGCCGTCTCTCGGTGCACCAGCGCAACACCCAACGTCATCCGCGCGATTGCCAGTGCCATATCATCACCGGATCGTTCGGCGATAACTAATGAGTTTTCGATCTCGCGTACCGCACGGTCGTCGGATCTCATTGCGCCGTAGGCTATTCCCGCGAAGTATACGTATGCCACGACCGTGACGTAGGACATGGGGTCGGTGCTGCGGGCCATGGCCAGACCCTGCTCCAGGCCTTCTCGCCATCCGCCGCGGCCGAGGGCATAACGACCGATCGCCCGGTTCGTCAAGGCGAGCGCAAGGGGAGATCCGATGATGAAGTTGCCTTTCGCCGGATCACCGGCGGCCAGGTCGATGACTCTCTGGGACCACCGCAATACATCCGAATATTCGGCGTTCTCACCCTTGGTGAAGATGGGCGCGACGGACAGCCCCACTGTCAGGGTGGGCTCGTCGATCGACTCGATGAGAGCCATGGCCTCCGATGCCAGCCGCGATGCCTCCCGCAGCCGGTCGTCAAGCGCATGATCCATCACCAGCCCTACCATGCCAATGGCCAGTGAGGCCTTGTCTCCCGCGGCGGCGCACAGTTCGCGAAATTCCTCAAAGCGCTCACCGGCCACGTGCTCGTTGACCCGGAAGGCGATGCCACACAACATGGTTCGGGGTGCGATGCGCATGGTCAATCGGTTGGGATCGTCCGCGGGTAGCGCGTCGGCGATCGTTCGGGCGCGCTCCCAGCTCAGCCAGGCCGCGGCGATGTCACGGTTGGTCGCCCATGCCGCCGCCCGCATGTGCCAGCCATAAGCGCCGTGCTCGTCACCGGCGGCCTCCAAATGTTCGGCTATCAAGGCGGCATTTTCATCGGCCACGGCCGGAGCACGTGATTCGATCGCTGCCGCAATGCGCCGGTGCAGCTCGGCGCGATCCGACCTGAGCTGCGATTCGTAGGCCACCGTCCGAATCAGCGGATGGTAGAACACATACTCCGATCGCTGGCCGGACCCGATCCGATTGATGAGCTGGGCCGACACCAGCTCCTCGAGCGCGGGCTCGATGCCCAACGTCTCCAACAGGTCCCGGTTGAAGTTCGAGCCGATGACCGCCGCCGCGCTCAGGGTGCGTTTTGCCTTCACGTCCAGCCGGTCGATGCGCGCGGCGATGGTGGCCTGCAGCGTGGCGGGCACGCGCACCGCGGCCCCGTCCGCCGTCGAGCTGTACGCGCCCGAGGTGCCCTGCAGCACGCCGCGATCAGCAAGCTCTCGCACCATTTCTTCGGCGAAGAACGGGTTTCCCGCGGCCCGCTCGGTGATCCTGGTGGCCAACTCACCGACTGTCGGGTGTGTTCCGAGCAGCTGCAAGACCAATCCTGCGGTTTCCGGATCACTCAGTGGCGGAAGGGCGATGGTTCGGGCGCCAACAACCCGGCTCAACGCACCGTGGTATTCGGGACGGTAGGTGACCAATGTCAGCGTGCGTGTCTGCGGGATCACGGTGATGAAATCGGCCAGCAGTGACTCGCTGACCTCATCGATCCAGTGGGCGTCTTCGATGACGTAAAGCGCCGGCGTTTCGCGGGCCAGCGACGCTGCGTTGACCAGCCCGGTCAACCGCCGCCTCCGCGCATCCGGATCGATCTTGGGCAGTCCCACGTCGGGGTCGGCGATGCCCAGTAGGTCGTCCAAGAGCAGCAAGTCCTCCGGTTCCGCGTCGCGAGCCTGAGACCGGATCCGCTCCCGGGCGGCGGGCGGGTCAAGACCATTGATGCCCGTGACCGCGCGCAGCAGGCGCCCCACGGCGTGGAAGGGGATCTGGCTGGTGTGTGATTCGCAGGAGGCGACGAACACGTCGACGCCGCGAACTGCTGCCATCGCGGAGACGTCACGCGCCAGACGGCTCTTGCCGATACCCGGTGGCCCCACCACGCCCACCACCGCGCCGTCGCCCTCGAGTGCGCGCTGCAGCAAACCCTCGACCGCCGACATCTCCTCGCGCCTACCGACCAGCTTCGACTCGGCATGCCAGTCATCGCGCTGCTCGTCGCCCATGCCCAGCAGCCGATGGGCCGGCACTGGCGTGTCGGAACCCTTGATGTGAACCAACTCGGGTGCACCGAGGTTCGCCGCGCCTTCGACGAGTCGGGCCGTCGACGCGCTGAGCATCACCCCGCCCGGCGGAGCCGCCGATTCCATCCGCTGAGCCATGCCGACTTGCTCGCCTATGGCGGTGTAACCGAAAGGCCCCGAGCCGATTTCGCCGACGATCACCTGCCCGGAGTTAAGCCCCACCCGTAACCGCAGATCTACCCCGTCGCGGGCGCCGACGTCGACGGCAAGCCGCGTCGTGTCCTCCTGAACCCCCAACGCCGCCAAGCAGGCGCGAACGGCATGGTCCTCCAACGCAACCGGCGCGCCGAACACCGCCATGATGCCGTCGCCGGTGAACTTGTCCACGGTGCCGCCATATCGCTGCACCACCGCCGCGCAGAGGTCGGCGACATCCGCCATGATCTCTCGGAGCCGCTCCGCGCCCACCGCCGCGGCGATGTCCATCGAATGCACTACATCGGCGAACAAGACCGTGACCTGCTTGTACTCCGCGCGGGTATCGGGTCCTTTGACTGGCGAGCCGCAGCCGTGGCAGAACCGAGCGTTCTCCAGAGGCTCAGTGCCACACGTTTGGCACGCCGCTATGGCCGTCATTCGACCCTCCGCCGATCGGGCCCCCAAGGTTTTTAGAGTCCTCAAAGGATAGGCGGTTGGGTCGTTCCCGCGGTACTGACCCGTATCAGGTAGTCGAATACCCGAGTCATCCGGTCAACTTCGGAGGAAGATTGCGCACAGCTGCCCGGAGGTAGACCGTGACCGAAGACGCAATCAGCATTGGTGGAGTCGATCTCGCCGACCCACGCACGTACGCGGCGGGCATACCGCACGAGGCGTACCGCGCGCTGCGCGAGCGCATGCCGGTGGCATGGCACCCGTATCAGGACGGACCGGGGTTTTTCGCCCTGACCGGCTACGACGAGGTTCTAGCCGTCTCCCGCGACAGCGTCACGTGGTCGTCGGAGGCGACGGCGGTGTGGTTCGAAACACCCAGTGCGGATGACCTATTCGACCCGCGGGGCGTCATGATGATCACGATGGACCCGCCGCGCCACACCGCGCTGCGGACCCTGGTCAGCAAGGGGTTCACGCCGCGACAGGTCGCCAAACTCAATGCGCGCATCGAGGACATGGCGGGCGACGTGGTCGACACCGTCGTCGAACGAGGCGAGTGCGACTTCGTCAAGGCGGTCGCCGGGGCGTTGCCCTCATACGTCATCGCCGAATTGCTCGGCATTCCACTGATAGACGGTTACCGACTCTACGAGCTGACCGAAATCATGAATACCGGGCTGCTCGGCGACCAGCACGCCACCCAGGCAGCGATGGAAATGATGGCGTACTCCACAGACCTGATGGCCCGCAAGCGCGCGCATCCCGAGGATGACATCGCCACATCGCTGCTGCATGCCGAAGTCGATGGTCAATGCCTCACCGACCTGGAATTCAACTCCTTCTTCATGCTGCTGATCAACGCGGGCGGCGACACCACCCGCAACCTGGTCGCCGGCGCCATGTGTGCGCTGATGGAGAACCTCGAGCAGCGCGCCAAGCTGGAGGCCGACCCGTCACTGCTGCCGACGGCGGTCGAGGAGCTGTTGCGCTACGTCAGCCCGGTGATAGCGTTCACCCGGACGGCCATGGAGGACACCGAGCTGCGCGGGGTGCCGGTCAAGAAGGGCGATCGGGTGGCGATGTTCTACCCGTCGGCCAATCGGGACGAGAAACTTTTCGCCGATCCCGACCGACTCGATCTGACCCGAAACCCCAACCGGCACCTTGCATTCGGCGCGGGGGGCACACACTTCTGTCTCGGCGCGAACTTGGCCCGAGTGGAAGCTTGCGCGCTGATATCCGAGGTGTTGACGCGGATGAAGAACCTTGAGCCGGCCGGTCCCGTCGAACGGATGGCGTCGACCTTGATCAACGGCATCCATTCGATGCCGGTTCGGTTCACGCCGGGTTGCCCCGTGCGCACTCGGTGATCGCGTGAGATAAGTACCAGGACCCCAAGACAGGTAGTCGGCTACGCGTGTGCTTGACGGCCCAGACCTCGAGGCTGGGACATGAAGGTAAGCACCAACGACTTCTGGGGGCCACCATGACCATCACAGTTGACGCGCCGAGTTGCCCGAGCGTCTTTGATGCCGGATTCCCGACGATCGACTATGAGCATTGCCAAAGCCTGGAAGAGGCACACACGATCATCCGCCAGGTGCGGCAACAGGCGCCCATCGCCATCGGCCCCCATGGGCCGGAGTTTCTGACCTACGAACTGGTTCGAACCGTCCTGCGTGACCCGCGATTCCGCGTACCCCAGGGCATGTTCCTGGCCTCGCAAGGCATCACCAGTGGCCCGCTGTGGGAGCGGGTCGCAACGAACCTGATCAGCCTTGACGGGCCCGCGCACCAGCGGCTGCGCCGCCTTGTATCCAAGGCCTTCACACCGCGAGCCACCGCGCGGCTGAGCACCACGATCGTCGAGGTGATCAACGAACTGGTGGACGAACACAGCGCAACCGGGCGCTGCGACGTGGTCAGTGACATCGCCCGGCAATATCCGATCCCGATCATCTGTGCGCTTCTGGGCGCCCCGGCCGAGGATTGGAAGCTGTTCTCGGAATGGACGGACGACATCTTCAAGGCCTTCAGCTGGGAGGTCGCCACGCATGAGCGGACCATCTTGGCGGCATGGGATGAGCTCGACGCCTACATCGACGACATGGTCGCTCAGCGCCGGCTCACGTTGACCGACGACCTGCTCTCGGATCTGATCCGCGCCGAGGATGACGGCGATCGCCTCAACGCCGAAGAGCTGCGGATGCTGGTAGCGGGCCTGTTGATGGCCGGCACGGACACAACGCGCAACCAGTTGGCCGCCTCGGTGCAGGTGCTGTGCGATCACCCCGACCAGTGGGCGCTGCTGGCCGAACGTCCCGAACTCGCGGCGAACGCCGTCGAAGAGACAATGCGCCATTCGCCGATCGCAGGCCTCACCCTCCGCGTTGCCCTCGAGGACGTCGAGATCGCCGGATTCATGATCCCGGCCGGCACGCTGGTGATCGCCAACACCGCCGCCGCAAACCGCGATCCCGCCGTCTACGACGACCCCGACCGCCTGGACATCACCCGCGACGACCCCCTGCCGATGCAGACGTTCGGCGCCGGCATGCACTACTGCCTCGGTGCCAACCTGGCCCGACTGGAGCTCGCCGAAGCCCTGACGGTCATGGCGCGCCGCATGCCCAATGTCCGTCGCACCGGCCCCGCCCCGTGGAAGCCGCTCACCGCAATCAGCGGACCGGCTACGCTGCCAATCGAATTCGACGCGGGACGGTAGGCGCCGACCGCTCGTTCACTGGCCCTGCGCATACCGTCCGGCGATCACCTGCCGTCGAGCCGACGGCGACAGCACCGCCTCGTAGTGGCCGAGCAGCTCGTCACAGATGACCGGCCAACTACGGCCGAGCACGCTGCGCCTGGCCGCCGGCGCGTAGCGATGGCGTTCGTCGATCAAATGGGTGACGGCCGCGGGCAGCCTCGCCTCGAACTCATCGACACCCAGCAACAAGCCGGTACGCCAGGGTGTGACGAGGTCACGCGGGCCGCCGGCGTCGGGGGCGATCACCGGCAACCCCGACGCCAGCGCTTCTTGCACGACCTGACAAAACGTCTCGTGCTCACCGGGATGCACGAACACGTCCATGCTGGCGTACGCCGCGGCGAGTTCGTCGCCGTATAGCGCACCCGTGAAAACCGCTGTCGGCATTGCCGATCGCAGCTTGTTGCGGTCGACACCGTCGCCCACGATGACGAGCCGAACCGCGTCGTCGGCGGCAAGCCCGATGAGACGCTCGACGTGTTTCTCGGGTGCGAGGCGACCGACGAACCCGACGATGGGCTTGCCCTGCGGCGACCACCGTCGTCGCAGCGCCTCGCTACGCGCGGACGGGGCGAACCGCAGCACGTCGACACCGCGCGCCCATCGGTGCACCCGCGGAAACCGATGAGCGACAAGCGCTTCCATGGTCACGCTGGACGGTGCCAGGGTACGGTCGGCGAGCCCGTGCAGATGACGAAACCACGCCCAGGCGGCCCGCGCGGTCATCGGAATGCCGTAGCTCGCCGCGAACCCAGGAACGTCGGTTTGGTACACCGCGACCGTCGGCACCCCCAGCCAGCGGGCCGCCCGCACCGCGCCATAGCCCAGCAGCGCCGGCGAAGCCAGATGCACCACATGGGGATCGAACCCGCGCAACACCTTCACCAGCCGGGGCGTGGGCACACCGAGCGGCAGGGTGCTCACCTTGGGAAACATCCGGGACGGGACCCGGTGAACGCGGATCCCGTCGTAGATGCGATCCGCCCTGCGCTGGCCAGGAGGCGTGTCGGGCGCGATGACGAGGGCCTCGTGACCCGTCCGGCGCAGATGCTCGAGCACCCGGATCACCGAGTTGCTGACACCGTTGACCTCGGGGTAAAACGATTCCGCGACGATGGCAACGCGCACGGCACCACCGTGTCAGTCTCGGCTGTCGATAAGGTTGCCTGCGGGCATACGTCACGCGAAATCTGCAGGTCCGGCGCTTTTAGCTACCTGGTTTTCGGCCGCGTCCGGCGGCACGTCGCGACGGTCGAGCCACTTGTCCAGCAGCGCCAGCGCGATCAGCATCGCCGCCCCGGCGAGCCAGCCGACCACCGCGATGGATCCGGCGGGGATGATCGCCAGCCCGGCATTGCGATGCTGCACGCGCACCAGGTTCGGATCGTTCTTGTTGTACTCGACGTAGATCCGCATCCCGGTGGCCAAGTGGGACGGGTAGAGCACCCCGAGCTCGGGACGATAGGTGACCCGCTCGGGGGTGACGAATTCGATGGTCGAACGGCGCGGCCCGGCACTGAGCACCTCCGCCTGAGCGACACCCATGTTGTGGCTGATCGCGATGTCGTCACGCCAGGCACCGGCCACCAGCAGCATGGATTGCAACGTGACCAGTCCGGCGACGATCAGCACCGCGATTCTGGCCCACCGCAACGCAATCCTGGCACGGGTTTTCGGCGGTTCGTCACTACGACCATGAATCAGTAAGCGCAGCAGAACCTTTGCGGAGGTCACCATCTATGTGCGCCTCATAGGGCGGCCTTGATGGCGGCGTGCAGCTGCCGCAGCGACGACCGGTCGGCCTTGACCTCCAGCACCCGCATTCCGGACCCGGGTTCGTCGAGCGCCGTGGGCAATTCGCCGACCTCGATCTGGCGGCTCTCCACGTGGTAGGCCCGGCAGAGCGCGCCCACGTCGACGTCGTGCGGTGTGCCGAAGATCCGTTGCGAGACGTCGGAGAACCGGGGGTCGCCCTGTTCGAGCAACTCGAAGATGCCGCCGCCGTTGTCGTTGGATACGACGATCGTCAGCCTGCGCGGGGTGGGCTCGGTGGGGCCGATGAGCAGCCCGGAACTGTCGTGCACGAACGTCAGGTCGCCGATCAGCGCAACGGTGCGCGCCGGGCTGTCCGGCCCGCCCGCGCGTTCGTGCGCCAGAGCCGCCCCGATGGCGGTGGAGACAGTTCCGTCGATGCCGGCGACGCCGCGGTTGGACCGCACCCGGATGTTGCGGGTGTCCAGGCCGACCAGCGCCGCGTCGCGGACCGGGTTGGATGCCCCGAGTACCAGCTGATCGCCGGGCACCAGCGCGTCGGCCACAGCCGCTGCGACGTGCAGGCCGGTGGTCAGCGGGTGCGCGTCGAGCTGGCTGCGCACGGCGGCCAGCGCGTGCCGGTTGGCCTCCGCGCAGCGATGCAGCCACGCCGGGTTCGGCGCTCCAGCGGTGACCGCCCGAGTCCCGGTGGCCTGCGAATTGCCCGAAACGTCCGGCCAGCGCGGCCCGGTGGTCAGTGCGAACACCGGCACCTGCGGGTCGGCCAGCAACGCCGATACCGGCCGGTGCAGGGTGGGGCGACCGAGCATGATCACCTGCTTGGGCCGCAGCAGGGGCAGCGCCAGTGGGTGCAACGGGTTGGCCGGGGCGGGCGCCGTCGGCTCGGCGACGGTCGGCAGCTGCGCCAGATTGGGCTGCACACCCGCGCCGTGACCCGCGATGACGACCGTGTCGGGGGACAGGTCGATCTTCAGCGGCTGGTCGAAGCTGACCGGCGGTGTGTAGGTCCACGGCCGCCCGCCCGGGCGGCCCTGCGGCGTCGCCGTTTGCGGGTCGGGGTCGGGCACCAGCGGCTCGCGCAGCGGGATGTCGAACTGCACGGGGCCGGCGTTGGCGGTACGGGAACCGGTGGCGGCCACCAGCACCCGGCACGTGGCCGATCGCCAGGTGGCGTTCGCCGAATCCAGCCGCTCGGGGGCGTCCTCGGCCAGGCCCAGGCTGATAGTGGCCCGCACCTGCGTTCCGAAGTAGCCCAGCTGCTCCATCGTCTGGTTGGCGCCGGTGCCCAGCAACTCGTAGGGCCGGTTGGCCGACAGCACGATCAGCGGCACCCTGGCGTAGTTGGCCTCGATCACCGCCGGGCCCAGGTTGGCGACGGCCGTGCCCGACGTCATCGCGACGCAAACCGGCGCGCCGGCCGCGATGGCCAGGCCGATGGCCAGATAGCCGGCGGTGCGCTCGTCGATGCGGACGTGCAGGCGGATGCGACCGGACCGGTCGGCGTCCTGCAAAGCGAAAGCCAGCGGGGCGTTCCGCGACCCCGGGCAAAGCACCACGTCGCGGACACCGCCGCGAATCAGCTCGTCAACGACGACGCGAGCCTGTGTCGTCGAGGGGTTCACTCCTACAGGGTGTCACAGCCCGCTGACGATGCCCGCCGCGCTGCGGCGGGATGAGGAAGCGGGCCATCCGACAGCAGCTCGAGGAGGCGCACTCAGCCCTTGGCGTCGCCGAAGAACTTGAGCATGGCCGCGTTGACGGCGTCCGGCCGCTCGAAGAACCCGAGATGACCGGCGTCTGGTATCTCCACATAACGGCCATTGGGCAGCGCGTCCGCCACCTCGCGGCCCATATGCGGCGGGGTCAGCACGTCGTCGGAGAAGCCGATCACCAGCACCGGGGTCGCGATGCTGCGGTAGGCGGTCAAGCGGCTGGTGTACGGCGCGATGTCGAGCTGCGCCCGGGTGCCCGGGGTGGGCTTCAGCGGCCAGGTGGAGAACATCGCGATCCAGTCGGCGACCGCGGTGTCATCGTTGAGCGTTTTGCGGGAAAAGTTTTCCAGCAGGCGGATTTTGGCGTCGTAGGCGGCCGGCATCTCGACACCGGTGTCGGACAGCTCCGCCTCGGCGTCGCGGAAGAACTGCCGGGCCCGGTCCATGCGGCCGCGGGTGCCCATCAGCACCGCCGAGCTGACCAGCTCGGGCCGGGCGAGCATGAGCTCCTGGGCGATGAACGCACCCATCGACATCCCGACGATGCGGGCCGGGGCCGCATTCAGGCCCTCGATCAGCGCCGCGGTGTCGGCGACCATGGTCTCCGTCGAGAATCCCTGGGCGTTCTCCGTGGCGCCGACTCCGCGATTGTCGAAGGTGATGACCCGGTAGCCGGCCGCCAAAAACGCGGGGACTTGATAGGGGTGCCAGGTCCGTCCGGCACCGCCGTGGCCGGCGATAAATACCACGGGCTCACCGGAGCCGCGGTCGTCGTAAGCCAGGTTGATCACCCGGACGACGGTACAAGCAACCGGTGGCACGCCTTGACCCGGTCGATCCACCACTGTCGCCGGTCCGGCGCCGCCCGCAGCGCCCGCAGCCGCTCCGGGTCGGGCGTGACCGGTCCCACCGGCAGGGCGCCGTCGACGGGCGCGGCGGTCTCGGCGACGTCGTCGACGAACAGCCCGCCGGTGCCCAGGCCGCAGGCGTGCCGAAGTTGCGGCAGGGCCGCCGCGGCGCTCAGGCCGGCGCCGATTCCGACCGCCGAATCCAGCGCGCTGGAGACCACGACCGGGATGTCGAGCTGCGCGGCGATGTCGAGCATGGCCGAAATCCCGCCCAGCGGAGCGACTTTGAGCACCGCGATGTCGGCGGCGTGCGCGCGGACCACGGCCAGCGGGTCGTCGGCCTTGCGGATGCTCTCGTCGGCGGCGATCGGCACGTCTGGCATATCCGGACGCCGGCGCAGCTCCGCGAGCTCGTCGACGCGCGCGCAGGGCTGTTCGAGGTATTCCAGCGGCCCGTCGGCCGTCAGCGCGGTCGCGGCCCGCACCGCCTCCTCGACGCTCCAGCCGCCGTTGGCGTCCACCCGCACGGTCGGGACCAGTTCGCGCACCGCGTTGACCCGTGCGACGTCGTCGGCCAGCGTCTGCCCTGGCTCGGCCACCTTCACCTTGGCCGTGCCGGCGCCGGGAAAGCGGGCCAGCACCTCGCTCACCTGTGCGGCGGGGACGGCCGGCACCGTCGCGTTGATCGGGACGCGGTCGCGCCGGGTCGGCGGCGGCTTTCGGTAGGCGGATTCGATACCCGACGCCAGCCAGTGCGCGGCCTCGCGCGGCTCGTATTCGACGAAGGCCCCGAATTCGCCCCAGCCGGCCGGGCCGTCGATCAGCGCCACCTCGCGAGTGGTGATGCCGCGGAAGCGCACCCGCATCGGAAGCGCCACCACATGCAGGCGGTCGAGCAGGTCCTCGAGGGTCGGCGTCACGCGCCGTGGACCTGGCGGCCCGCCAGATACGTCGCCCGCACCTCGAGGTCGGCGATCTTTTCGGGCGGCACGGTTCGCGGGTCGGCAGACAGCACCACCAGGTCGGCGTACTTGCCGACCTCCAGCGAGCCGACGACGTCGTCGGAGAACAACTGCCAGGCCGCGTCGATGGTCTGCGCGCGGACCGCCTGCTCCACGGTCAGGCGTTCCTCGGGTCCGAGCACCCGGCCGCTCGGGGCCGTGCGCGTCACGGCCACGCTGATGTTGCGCAGCGGTTCTTCGGGCGTGACGGGCGGGTCGTTGTGCAAGGAGATGCGCATCCCGGTGGCCACCGCGGATCCGGCTGGCATCCAACGGGTTCCGCGCTGCTCGCCAAAGAGGCCGTCGACGATGACGTCACCCCAGTAGTGGATCTGATCGACGAAGATGCTGCAGGTCACCCCGAGGTCGTGGGCGCGCCGCAGCTGCTCGGGCCGGATGGCGCCGACGTGCTCGAGCCGCAGCCGATGGTCGTCGCGCGGATGGCGGCGCAACGCCTCTTCGTACACGTCGAGGATGGTGTCCACGCCCGCGTCGCCCTGCACGTGGCAGGCCATCGGCCAGCCCAGCGGAAAGTACGCGCCGACGATCTCGTGCAGCTGCTCGGCGGTGTAGTTGGCGCAGCCGCAGGAGCCCGGCGCGACGCCGATGATCCGGGTGGCCTCGGTGTCCAGGTAGGGAAACGACAGGTCGATGTTGCCGATCCAGGGCGAGCCGTCGACCCAGATTTTGATGCCGACCTGCCGCAGGATGTCGTCACCTTGTCCGGGTGTGGCGGCGGTGGACATCTGCGGGTTGGAGATCTCGTAGGTGCGCAGCCGCACCGTGAGGCGCTCGCGCAGCTGCTCGACCACCGGCCGGAAATTCGGGTCGAAGGCCATTTCCGAGCAGGTGGTCAGGCCGGCGCGGTTGAGCCGGGCGCACTCGGCGAGCAGCATCTGCGGGTAGTCGGCGAAGTCGATGGCCCCGCCCAGCAGCGGGAACACCGCGCCGGTTTCCTCGGCGGTGCCGTCGAGTTCACCGTTGGCGTCGCGGCCGTACCTGGCGCCCTTGGGGTCTGGGGTATCGCGGTTGAGCCCATGCACCTTGGCGGCGCGTGAATTGAAGTAGGCCTTGTGCCCCGAATTGTGGATGATCACCAGCGGGCTGTCGGGCGCGATGCCATCCAGCCAGCTCAGCGTGGGTTCCGGAAGCCCGCGCTGCAGCAGCGGGTCCCAGCCGTTGAGGAAGGCGCCGTCGGAGCCTCGCCGGGCGACCTCGGAGTGGATCGCCGCGACGACGTCGTCCGCCCTGCGCATGGTGACGGGCCGGATGTCGACGAGGCGGTCCGACAGCGCGACGGCCTCCATCAGCGGATGCCCGTGCGCCTCAACGAATCCCGGCATGACACAGCCGTCGCCGACATCGACGGTCCGGGTGCCGGGGCCGGCGAATTCGGCGACCTCGGGGGCGTCGCCGACGGCGATGATCCTGCCGTCGGCGACGGCGGGCGCCTCGGCCGTGGGCCGCGCCTCGTCGACGGTCAGGATGTTTCCGGTAACGACGAGATCTGCATCGGCCATGGGGAGGAATCGTACTGATTGCCGGTGTCCAACAGGGTGCGCCTGTCCCAAATTGCAACACGTTCTAGTCTTGCTCATGAGTCGCGTCGGCGACGATGCTACAGCGATGTGATGAGGAGGAGCGGCGCCATGACGGCCGACCAGTTGCGCACCCCGACCCATAACGGCCACCTGCTCGTGGGGGCGCTCAAGCGCCACAAGTCCAAGCCGGTGCTGTTGCTCGGCGACACCACGCTCACCGGTGGTCAGATGGCCGAGCGGATCAGCCAGTACATCCAGGCGTTCGAGGCGCTGGGCGCGGGCACCGGCGTCGCGGTGGGGCTGCTGTCGCTCAACCGCCCCGAGGTGCTGTTGATCATCGGTGCCGGACAGATCCGGGGTTACCGGCGTACCGCCCTGCATCCGCTGGGCTCCCTCGACGACCACGCCTACGTGCTGTCCGACGCCGGCATCAGTTCGCTGATCATCGACCCCAACCCGATGTTCGTCGAGCGGGCGCTGGCGCTGCTCGAGAAGGTGCCCGGGCTCAAGCAGATCCTCACCATCGGTCCGGTGCCCGAGGCACTCGGCGGCGTGGCGGTGGACCTGGCCGCCGAGGCGGCCAAATACGACCCGCAGCCGCTCGAGGCCGCCGAGCTGCCGCCGGATCAGGTCATCGGCCTGACCTACACCGGCGGCACCACCGGCAAGCCCAAGGGCGTGATGGGCACCGCGGCGTCGATCTCCTCGATGACCCAGATCCAGCTCTCGGAGTGGGAGTGGCCGGAGGAACCGCGGTTCTTGATGATCACCCCGCTCTCGCACGCCGGCGCCGCGTACTTCCTGCCGACGCTGATCAAGGGCGGCGAGATGCATGTGCTGCCCAAGTTCGATCCCGCGGAAGTGCTGAAAATCGTTGAATCCAAGCGCATTACGGCCACGTTCCTGGTGCCGTCGATGCTGTACGCGCTGATGGATCACCCGGATTCGCACACCCGCGACCTGTCGTCGCTGGAGACGGTCTACTACGGCGCCTCGGCGATCAACCCGGTGCGGCTGGCCGAGGCGATCCGCCGGTTCGGCAAGATCTTCGCCCAGAACTACGGGCAGTCCGAGGCGCCGATGGCCATCACCTACCTCGCCAAGGGCGAGCACGACGAGAAGCGGCTGACATCCTGCGGGCGACCGACGCTGTTCGCGCGGGTGGCGCTGCTCGGTGAGGATGGCAAGCCCGTTCCGCAGGGCGAGCCGGGCGAAATCTGTGTCAGCGGACCGCTGTTGGCCGGTGGCTACTGGAACCTGCCGGAGGCGACAGCCGAAACGTTCAAAGACGGCTGGCTGCACACCGGCGACATGGCCCGCGAGGACGAAGACGGCTTCTACTTCATCGTCGACCGGGTCAAGGACATGATCGTCACCGGCGGTTTCAACGTATTCCCGCGCGAGGTCGAGGACGTTGTCGCCGAGCATCCGGCCGTCGCCCAGGTGTGCGTGGTCGGCGCGCCCGACGAGAAGTGGGGCGAGGCGGTCACCGCGGTGGTGGTGCTGCGCTCGGATGCGCCCCGCGATGACGCGGCGATCGAGCAGATGACCGCCGAGATCCAGGCCGCGGTCAAGGACCGCAAGGGCTCGGTGCAGTCGCCCAAGCGCGTGGTGCTCGCCGATTCGCTGCCGTTGACCGGGCTGGGCAAGCCCGACAAGAAGGCGGTGCGCGCGCAGTTCTGGGAGGGCGCCGCCCGCTCCGTGGGCTGAGATTGGTGTTGCGCCGAGTGTGCGCCTGGCCGCACACTGGCGGTCGAACGTGCGGCTGGCCGCACACTCGGCATCGGGGCGCGGCAGGCCTGAAGTAACGTCGCTGGTATGGCCAGTGGCAAATCGGTCAAGCCGCCGTGGTGGCTGAAGCCGGCGAACAAGGTCTTCATCCGGATGACACGGCTCGGCATGAGCTTCGGCGGCGAAAGCCCCGTCGTGTTGACGGTCAAAGGACGTAATTCCGGCCGTGACCGCTCGACCCCGGTGACACCGATGACGGTGGACGGCAAACGGTATGTGGTGGGCGGATTTCCGGGGGCGGATTGGATCCGGAACGTCCGCGCCGCCGACCATGTGACGGTGGCGCGCGGCCGAAACCGTGAACGAGTACGGATGGTGGAGTTGTCCGTCGACGCGGCGCGGCCGTTCTTGCGGGCGTTTCCCACCGAGGTGCCCACCGGCGTCGGCTTCATGAAACGCTCTGGGTTGGTCAAGGACGGACGTCCCGAGGAGTTCGAGGCGCTGGCCGGCGTGTGCCCGGTATTCCGGCTGGACCCGGCATAGGAGTTCAAAGAGATTGAGTGACAACCCCTTCGATGCGCAAGCGTGGCGTCCGGTCGACGGGTTCGACGACCTGACCGACATCACCTATCACCGCCACGTCAATGACGCGACCGTCCGGGTGGCGTTCGATCGCCCCGAGGTGCGCAACGCCTTTCGGCCGCACACCGTCGACGAGCTGTACCGGGTGCTCGACCACGCCCGGATGTCTCCCGACGTCGGCGTGGTGTTATTGACCGGTAACGGACCATCGCCCAAGGACGGCGGCTGGGCGTTCTGCTCCGGCGGCGATCAGCGCATCCGCGGGCGCAGCGGTTATCAGTACGCGAGCGGCGACACCGCCGACACCGTCGACACCGCCCGCGCCGGCCGGTTACACATCCTCGAGGTGCAACGGCTGATCCGGTTCATGCCCAAGGTGGTCATCTGTCTGGTCAACGGGTGGGCCGCCGGCGGGGGGCACAGCCTGCATGTGGTGTGCGACCTCACCCTGGCCAGCCGCGAACACGCCCGGTTCAAGCAGACCGACGCCGACGTCGGCAGCTTCGACGGTGGTTACGGCAGCGCGTATTTGGCGCGTCAGGTCGGGCAGAAGTTCGCCCGGGAGATCTTCTTTTTGGGCCGCCCCTACACCGCCGAGCAGATGCACCACATGGGCGCGGTCAACGCCGTCGTCGACCATGCGCAGCTGGAATCGGAGGCCATCGGATGGGCGCGCGAAATCAACGCCAAATCGCCTCAGGCACAACGCATGCTGAAGTTCGCGTTCAACCTGCTCGACGATGGCCTGGTGGGCCAGCAGCTGTTCGCGGGCGAGGCCACCCGGCTGGCGTACATGACCGACGAGGCCGTCGAGGGCCGCGACGCCTTCCTGGAAAAGCGGGATCCGGACTGGAGCCGGTTCCCCCGCTACTTCTAGCGGCAAGCGCGCCGGGGCCACCGCATAGACTCGCGTCACGTGAGCAAGAGTCCCCTGCGCCGGATCGCCGACCAGCTGGTGCTGGCGACCATGCGTCCCCCCGCGGCGCCGCAAGTGCTGGTCAACCGTCCGCTGATCAAGCCGATCGAGCTGGCCCGCAAGCGCATCCTGCTCACCGGGGCGTCGTCCGGGATCGGTGAGGCCGCGGCCGAACAGTTCGCCAGGGCGGGTGCCACGGTGGTCGTCGTCGCACGCCGCAAGGATTTGCTGGACGCGCTGGCCGAGCGGATCACCACCGCCGGGGGGGATGCGTTGTCGATCCAGTGCGACGTCTCGGATATGGACGCCGTCGATACGCTGGTCGCCGACGTCGACAAACGTCTCGGCGGAATCGACATCCTGATCAACAACGCCGGCCGGTCCATCCGCCGGCCGCTGGCCGAATCGCTGGAACGGTGGCATGACGTCGAGCGGACCATGGTGCTCAACTACTACGCGCCGCTGCGGCTGATGCGCGGGCTGGCGCCGGGGATGATCGAGCGCGGCGACGGCCACATCATCAACGTCTCCACCTGGGGGGTGATGTCGGAGGCCTCGCCGCTGTTCGCGGTGTACAACGCCTCGAAGGCGGCGCTGTCGACGGTCAGCCGGGTGGTGGAAACCGAGTGGGGCGACAAGGGGGTGCACTCCACCACGCTGTACTACCCGCTGGTCGCCACCCCGATGATCGCACCGACGAAAGCCTACGAGGGGGTGGCCGCACTGACCTCAGATGAGGCCGCCGAATGGATGCTCACCGCGGCCCGTACCCGCCCGGTGCGCATCGCACCACGGATCGCGATCGCCGGCCGGGCGCTGGACATCTTCGGCCCGCGCTGGGTGAACGCCATGATGCAGCGCCAAAGCATCCAGCCCAACCGCAATACCGATGGCTGACCCGGCCGGGTGGTAGACACGATTTCATGGAGATCCTGGCCAGCCGGATGCTGCTGCGGCCGTCGGACTATCAGCGGTCACTAGCCTTCTACCGCGATGAGATAGGCCTGGCGATTTGGCGCGACTACGGCGCCGGGACAGTGTTTTTCGCGGGCCAATCGCTGCTGGAGCTGGCCGGTCACGGCGCGCCCGACCCCACTGAGCGGGCCTTCCCCGGCGCACTGTGGCTGCAGGTCCGCGACATCGAGGCCACCCAAGCGGAGCTGGCGGGTCGCGGGGTAAAAATCGCCCGTGAAGCGCGGCGCGAACCGTGGGGCTTGAAAGAGATGCACGTGACCGATCCGGATGGCCTCACGCTCATCTTCGTCGAGGTGCCGCCGGAGCACCCGCTGCGGCGTGATACACGAGGTGAACGACAGGGAAACGACGGTTAACTGCGAGGTAACATCTGGCGACGGTTCAAGGTACACCCGCGTTTCGGCTCCCGCGGTATTCGACAATGCGAACCTCCAACCACCAGAATCAGGCGATGTGAACATCCAATTGTTCCTCTTGACCATTGTCGTAATCACGGCATTGGCTTTCGATTTCACCAACGGCTTCCATGACACGGGCAACGCGATGGCGACCTCGATCGCCAGTGGTGCGCTCAAGCCCAAAGCAGCGGTCGCGCTATCTGCGGTGCTGAATCTGGTGGGCGCGTTCATGTCCACCGCCGTCGCCGCAACGATCGCCAAAGGCTTGATCGACGGGCACATCGTGACGCTGGAGCTGGTTTTCGCCGGCCTCGTCGGCGGCATCGTGTGGAACCTGCTGACGTGGCTCCTCGGTATCCCCTCGAGTTCGTCGCACGCCCTGATCGGCGGCATCGTCGGCGCCACCATTGCCGCCGTCGGCGCGCACGGCGTGATCTGGAAGGGCGTGGTGTCCAAGGCGATCATCCCGGCCGTCGCGTCGGCGATCCTGGCCATCCTGATCGGCGCGGTAGCGACCTGGCTGGTCTACCGGATCACCCGCAATATCCCGAGCAAGCGCACCGAAGCCGGCTTCCGATACGGTCAGTGGGGCTCGGCATCGCTGGTATCGCTGGCCCACGGCACCAACGACGCGCAGAAGACGATGGGCATCATCTTCCTGGCACTGATGTCCTACGGCTCGGTCAGCAAGACCGCCTCGATGCCGCCATTGTGGGTCATCGTCGGCTGCGCCTGCTCGATGGCGCTCGGCACCTATCTGGGCGGCTGGCGGATCATCCGCACCCTGGGCAAGGGGCTGGTCGAGATCCAGTCGCCACAGGGAATGGCGGCCGAGTCCTCGTCGGCCGCGGTGATTTTGCTGTCCGCCCACTTCGGCTACGCGCTGTCGACCACCCAGGTCTGCACCGGCTCGGTGCTGGGCAGCGGACTGGGCAAGCCCGGCGGCGAGGTCCGCTGGGGCGTCGCCGGCCGCATGGGCGTCGCGTGGCTGGTCACGCTTCCGCTGGCGGGGCTGGTCGGCGCGATCACGTACTGGATCGTGCATCTTATCGGCGGCTACCCGGGCGCCATCGTGGGCTTCGCGCTGCTCATCGCGGTGTCGGCCACCATCTACGCCCGCTCGCGCAGGGTCAAGGTCGACCACCACAACGTCAACGCCGAATGGAAGGGCGACCTGACCAGCGGGCTTGAGGAGCCCGACGATCAGCGCCCGGCCTCGGACGCCGGCCCCACACTCGGCGGCGGTATGCCTTCTCCACTGGACTCCGACGACCCGACGATCAAGGCGAGCGCCTGATGAGTCACGTCAGCGACTGGTTCAACTACCAGGCCTCGCTCAAGATCCTGGTCTTCGCCATGCTGGCCGGCGCCGCCCTACCGGGGTTGTTCGCCCTGGGTCTGCGATGCCAGGCGATCGGCGCCGGACAGGTCAGCACCGATAGCGGGCCGCCACAGAAGAACCCGGCGTTGCTGGCGATCGCGTTTGCGATCTATGCGGTGGTGATCTTTGTGATCGCCCTTGCTTTGCTGTACATCTCGCGGGACTTCATCGCCCATCACATCGGCTCCCCGTTCCTCGGCGCCAAACCCAAGTAGCATCAATTAATGCCCACCGATTTGCTCAGCCAAAAACCGGGGGGAGCTGCACCAGCATGAACGGGTTCCTCAATTCCATCGTCTCCTGGCTTCGCGCGGGATACCCGGAAGGGGTTCCGGCGACCGACACCTTCCCGGTGCTGGCGTTGCTGACCCGCCGGTTGTCCAACGACGAAGCCAAGGCGGTGGCCTGTGAGCTGGTTCGCCGCGGCGAGTTCGACGATGTCGACATCGGCGTGCTGATCACCCAGATCACCGACGAGCTGCCGTCGCCCAGCGACGTCGAGCGGGTACGCGTGCGGTTGGCGGCCCAGGGCTGGCCATTCGACGACGCCGACGAGGCCGGGGACCCGGCATAGCCGTACTGCGCGCGCTGCATGTCCCGCCGGGCTCGGCGGCCTCGTCGCTGTTGCCCGCACTCGAACGCGTGCTGGACGGCCGTGACCCCGCATTGGTCGCCCTGGCCGGGGCCGATGCTCGTGAGTCGAATGCGCTGCGGGCGGGTCTGCGCGTCGGGGAGGCCATCGACGACGACGTGGCCCTGGTCGCGGCGACGTCGGGAACCACTGGGGTTCCCAAGGGCGCGATGCTGACCGCCGCCGCCCTCACCGCCAGCGCGATGGCCACCCACGACCGCCTTGGCGGCCCGGGCAGCTGGCTGCTCGCCTTGCCGCCCCATCACATCGCGGGGGTCCAGGTATTGGTGCGCAGCGTGCTCGCCGGCTCGGCGCCGGTGGAGATGGACGTCTCCGCAGGGTTCAAGGTCGACCAATTACCCGCTGCCATAAGGGGTTTGGGTCAGGGAAGACGCTACACCTCGCTGGTCGCCGCGCAGTTGGCCAAGGCACTCGGCGACCCGGCCGCCACGGCCGCCCTCGCCGAACTGGACGCCGTGCTGCTCGGCGGCGGACCCGCGCCGCGGCCGGTTCTTAACGACGCGGCCGCGGCGGGCATCACCGTGGTCCGCACCTACGGCATGAGCGAGACCGCCGGGGGGTGCGTGTACGACGGTCTCCCGCTGCACGGGGTCCGGCTGCGCACGGTCGACGGGCGCATCGTCATCGGCGGCGCGACGCTGGCCAAGGGCTACCGCAACCCGGTTGACCCGGATCCGTTCGCCGAGCCGGGCTGGTTTGCGACCGACGATCTCGGCGCCCTCAGCGACGCGGGCGTGCTGACCGTCCTGGGCCGCGCCGACGACGCGATCAGCACGGGTGGGTTGACGGTGTTGCCGCAGCCGGTCGAGGCGGCGCTGTGCAGTCATCCGTCCGTCAGCGATTGCGCGGTGTTCGGAGTGGCCGACGACAGGCTGGGCCAGCGGGTGGTCGCCGCGATCGTGGTGCGCGACGGCTCCGCCGCGCCGACCCTGGACGCGTTGCGAGCGCAGGTGACGCGCACCCTGGACGCCATTGCCGCGCCGCGCGAGTTGCATGTCGTCGACGCACTGCCGCGCCGCGGCATCGGCAAGGTCGATCGGACGGCGTTGGTACGCCGGTTCGCCGGCACGAGCGATCAATAGGCTGTTCGTCCGTGAGGATCGCTCGACGGGGGGCATTGCGCGAAGCGGTCGCGGTCACGGTCGGGGCGGTGCTGGTGGCGGCGGCGTTTGTGCTGCCGCGGGTGAACTCGGGCGTGCGGCCACGTCAAGACGTCGGCCCCGAAAGGTTCGCCACCCACGCCGGCTCCGCGCCGATCTTCGGCGAATGGTTGATCCACGCCAGCTGGGGTACCGGACCCGCGATTGCCATCGCGATCGCCGTCGTGGCGTGGGGACCCCTTCTGGCGCAACGCCTTTCGTGGCGGGTGGTGACGCTGGGCAGCTGGGCCACCGCATGCGGGTGGGCGTTCGCTCTGGCGATGATCGACGGGTGGCAGCGCGGCTTCGCCGGCCGGCTGACCACCCGGGACGAATACTTGTGGCAGGTGCCCGGCATCACCGACATCGGTGCGACCCTGCGCACATTTGCCAGCCGTATCGTGGACTACCAGCCGAACTCGTGGACGACGCACGTGTCGGGGCATCCGCCCGGTGCGCTGCTGACCTTCGTCTGGCTGGACCGGCTCGGCCTGCATGGCGGCGCCTGGGCCGGGCTGCTGTGCCTGCTGGCCGGCTCGAGCGCCGCGGCCGCGGTGGTGATCGCCGTGCGGGCGCTGGCCGACGAACGGACCGCGCGGCGCGCCGCCCCGTTCGTCGCCCTGGCGCCGACCGCGATCTGGGTGGCCGTCTCCGCGGACGGCTACTTCGCCGGGGTGGCGGCGTGGGGCATCGCCCTGCTGGCGATGGCGGTGCATCGCCCGGTCCGCTTCCCCGCGCTGACGGCCGCGGGCGCGGGCCTGCTGTTGGGCTGGGGGGTGTTCTGCAACTACGGCCTGATGTTGGTGGGGTTGCCGGCGTTGGCGGTGCTGGCCGCGGCCCAGAACACGAGGAATGGCTGGGCGGACTGGCGAGCGATCCTGCGGGCCCTGGGCCCGGCGGCGCTGGGCGCGATCGCGGTGGCGGTGACCTTTGCGATCGCGGGATTCTTCTGGTTCGATGGCTACACCCTGGTGCAGCAACGTTATTGGCAGGGCATCGCCAAAGACCGCCCGTTCCACTATTGGAGCTGGGCCAACCTCGCGTGCGTGGTGTGCGCGATCGGGCTGGGTAGCGTCGCCGGTATCAGCAAAGTGTTCGACTGGCCCGCCATCGCTCGCCGCTCCGGTTTCCATCTGCTGTTGTTGGGCGTGCTGGCCGCAATCGTCGTCGCGGACCTGAGCATGCTCAGCAAGGCCGAGGTGGAACGAATCTGGCTGCCGTTCACCGTCTGGCTCACCGCGGCGGCCGCCCTGCTGCCGGCGCGGTCACACCGGATCTGGTTGGCGCTCAACGCCCTCGGTGCGCTGGCGCTCAACACGATCATCCTGACGCACTGGTAGGAACCCGATCGCCTAGATTCCGGCGGCACGGGTGACGCGGGCGAACCGGCTGGTGGGTGCGCAGGCGTCGCGCACCACCGCGATGTCGTCGACAAAGTCGACATCGGCCAGCGTACCGACGGTCACCACTTCGATGCCGTTGTCGCGCAATGCCTTCACGGTCAACTCGCCGGTTTCGGGCACGGACATCGGCACGTTGCACAGGCAGCGTGCCATCGCGGAATCCGCGACTCCGAGCACCCACCAGCCGCCGTCGCGGGCCGGCCCGAGAACGGCCGGCGCCTCGAGCAGCCGGTGCGCGCAAGCCGTCAACAGGTCCGTGCTCACCTGAGGGGTATCCATCCCGATCTGCAACACCGGAAGCCCGTCGGCCGCGTCGGCGTGCGCGTTGGCCAGCTTGGCGGCGAAATCCTTTCCGCGCTGGGGAATCACCGTGAACGACGCCAGCCGCTGCCGGATTTCGGCGGCGCTCGCCGCGGCGTCCAAGTCGCCGGCCAGCGCCACCACCCGCGCCGTCACCGGCGCGACGGCCACGGCGTCGAGGGTGTCAAGCAGTGCGGCGGCGGCGATTTCGGCGGCGACGCGGTCGCCGACGGCCGCCGCGAGCCGCGTCTTGGCCCTGCCCGGCTCGGGCGCCTTCGCGACCACCAACAGGGTGACCGGAAGGACGCTCACGAAATCACCTTCCAAAAATCCAGGATCGCGGTGATGCTGCCCCGCAGCGAACCGCTGACCTTCGACTTGCCGCCCGTCCGGGGGCCGTAGCTGACGTCGAGTTCGACGACGCGCCAGCCGGCGGCCGCCGCCCGCACCAGCAATTCCAGCGGATAACCCGATCGCCGGTCGGCGACGCCCAGCTGCAACAGCGCGTCGCGCCGGGCGACCCGCATCGGCGCGATGTCGTGCACCGGCAGGCCGTGGCGGGTGCGCAGTCGCCAGCTCATGACCACGGTGCCCACCCGGGCCACCCAGGGCCAGTGCAGCCCGGGTACGGGCCGGCGCCTGCCGGTCACCAGGTCGGCGCCGCGCTCGAGCTCGGCGATCAGCCGGGGCAGATCGGCGCCATCCATCGAGCCGTCGGCGTCGATCACCGCCACGATCGGGGTCGTCGCGGCCAGCACGCCCGCGTGGACGGCCGAGCCGTACCCGGCCCGCGGTTCGGCGACGACCTGGGCGCCGTGCCGGCGTGCGACCCCGGCGGTGTCATCGGTGCTGTTGTTGTCCACCACCAACGCTTGGTAGCCCGCGGGTATGGCGCTTAGCACCGCGGGCAGCGACTCCTCTTCGTTGAGGCAGGGCAGGACCACCGTGACCAGGCCATCGGTGTCGGGCACCCTCAGAAGCCGTGGTGGGGGAAGGGCTGCTGCGGGAACACCGGCTGCGAATGCGTCGGCGGCGGCAGGGTCTGCTGGGTGTGGGTCGGAATCGGCGCCTGGGTGGCCTTGGTGCTCGGCGGCGAATACGTGCTGGGCGGCGGCGCCTGGGTGGTTGCCTTCGTGCTGGGCGGTGAATATGTCGTCGTCGGAGGCGAATACGTGGTCGTCGGGGGCGAATACGTCGTCGTCGGAGGCGAATACGTCGTCGTCGGAGGCGAATACGTCGTCGTCGGCGGCGAATACGTCGTCGTCGGCGGCGAAAACGTCGTCG
>NZ_LZJR01000074.1 GCF_001667925.1 Mycobacterium sp. E2479
GGCGAGTTGACCGTCGCGGCCGTCGAGCAGTCCCTGGACGAGGCAGCGGTGCGCTACGACCGCGACGGCGACCAGCATGCGGGCCAGATAGTGCAGCGCGGCGTCGACGTCCGAGCCGCGGACCGACTTGATGAAGGCGCTGATGACGTCGTAGTGCTGGTCGCCGTCGCGGTCGTAGCGCACCGCTGCCTCGTCCAGGGACTGCTCGACGGCCGCGACGGTCAACTCGCCGCCCGGCCCGACCGCCTCGGCGGCGACCTCCAGCGCGGTCAACGCCCGGCGGGCGTCCCCGGCGGCCAACCGCACCAGCAGGTCGACGGCCTCCGGCGCGACCGCGGTCTGCCCGCCCAGGCCGCGTGGATCGTCGATGGCGCGCTGCACCACGGCGCGGATGTCGTCGGCTCCCAGCGGCCGCAGCTGCAGAATCAGCGAACGCGACAGCAGCGGCGCCACCACCGAGAAGCTGGGGTTCTCCGTGGTCGCCGCCACCAGCAGCAGCACCCGGTTCTCCACCGCGGACAACAGCGCGTCCTGCTGGGTCTTGGAGAATCGGTGTACCTCGTCGATGAACAGCACCGTCTGCTCCCCATGAAGGAGCGCGGTGCGCGCCTTTTCTATCACCGCCCGAACGTCTTTGACGCCGGCCGAGAGGGCCGACAGCGCCTCGAACCGGCGGCCGGTCGCCTGCGAGATCAGCGCCGCCAGGGTTGTCTTGCCACTGCCGGGCGGTCT
>NZ_LZJR01000075.1 GCF_001667925.1 Mycobacterium sp. E2479
GGTCCCCGGGCCCCCGAACGGACACGCCACAAACCGCGACCCGGTCAACCCCGCCCGGCGCCAATACCCGCAACCCACGGTGGCGCCGGCCACATACAACTCACCGACCACCCCCACCGGCACCGCACGCAACCACCCATCCAGCACAAACAACGCCGCCCCCGCCACCGGCGAACCGATCGGCGGCGCCCCCGACCCCGGTTGCAGGGGGGCGCTAACCGTGGCATACACCGTGGTCTCAGTCGGGCCATAAGCATTGACCATCACCCGCCCCGGCGCCCACCGATCCACCACATGCGCCGGGCAGGCCTCCGCAGCGATCACCAACGCCGCATCCAGCCCCTGCGGGGACAGCATCCCCACCGCCGACGGGGTCTGGCTCAACACAGTGACCTTTTCGGCGACCAGTAAGGCCTGGAAGTCGCGCGGGGAACGCGTCACCTCGTCGGGCACCACTACTAATCGCCCACCGTGCAGCAGCGCCCCCCAGATTTCCCACACGGAGTAGTCAAAGGCGTACGAATGAGCCTGCGTCCACACCTGGCCCGGTCCCAACGCCAACCCTGCATCCCAAGAGGCGAACAACCGAGTCACGTTGCCGTGGGTGACCGCCACTCCCTTCGGGACCCCGGTGGTACCCGAGGTGTAAATGATGTGCGCCACATCGTCGTGGGCCGGCGCCGGCAGCGGTGTGCGGGGATAGTTCTGGGTTTGAGGGTCGTTGACGTCGATGACTATCCCGTTAAAGCCGTCCAGCCGTGAGCCCACTGCCGCGGCGGTGACGACAGCGACCGGCGCGGCATCGGTGAGCATGAACCCGATCCGGGCCGCCGGCGCCGCCGGGTCGATCGGTAGATACGCCGCCCCGGTCTTGAGCACCGCCACAATCGCGATGACCGCTTCGGCGGACCGGGACAACAGCAGTGCCACGCACCGCCCCGGGCCTGCCCCGTGGTCGGCGAGTAGGTGCGCGAGCTGGTTGGCGAGCTCATCGAGCTCGCGGTAGGTCCACGAACGCTGCCCGCAGCGAAGGGCCACTGCCTGTGGTGTGCGCGCGACCTGTCTGGCGAACAGGGCTGGAATCGATACCGGGATGGGTGCGGGCCGGGTGAGCACCGCCCGGTTGCTCCAGCCATGTACTTGGGCGCGCTCAGCGGCATCGAGGACATCCAGCGACGACAGCGGTCGGGTGGGGTTGGTGGCCATGGCTACCAACACCCGTTCGAAGCGAGCGATCAGCGCCTCGATGGTGGTGGGGTCGAGGATGTCGGTGTCGTATTCGATGCGCAGGTTCAGTTCGCGTCCGGGCTGGACTTGCACAGTCATCGGGTAGTGGGTGTGTTCGTGGGTGGTTGCATCGCTGATGGACAATTCGTGACCGCCCGATAGCGCGGCGGTGTCGACGGGGTAGTTCTCGAAGACGAGCAGGGTGTCGAAGAGTTGGTCGTGGCCGGTGAGGCGGTGGATGTCGCTAAGTGCCAGGTGATGGTGGTCCAGGGTGCGGCTGTGAGCGTTTTGCAGCTGACCGAGCAACTGTGCGGTGGTCATTGTGCCGGTGAGCTTCGCCCGCACCGGCACCGTGTTAATGAACAGGCCCACCATCGACTCCGCGCCGAGCACCTCGGTGGGTCGCCCCGCGACCGTGGTGCCGAAGGCGACATCATGCTGGCCGGTCAACCCGGACAGCAGCTGCGCGAAAGCGCCTTGCAGCACCGTGTTCACGGTGGTGTGGTGGGCGCGGGCCAGCTTGCTGAGCGCTAGCGTGGTCTGCTCGGTCACGCGATGCGAGGCACTGTTTCGGTGCCCTAGCCCCAACCGGCCCGCCTGTCCGACCAGCGCGGGGGTTTCAAAAGCGTCCAGCACCTCCCGCCACGCCCCGCGGGCGCTATCCAGGTTCCGACCGGCCAGCCAGGTAACAAACCTGCGATATGGCACGGGTGGGGGGAGACGCTGCCCGTTGTAGCTGGCGAATATTTCTCGCAGCAGGATCGGCGACGACCAGCCATCCATGACGATGTGATGGTTAGTCAACACAAACCGGTGCCGATCTGGCGCAGTGCGGATAAGGGCCGCCCGAAAAGGCGGCTGGTCAGTTAGATCACAGACAGCGGCGCGCTCCTGTGCGCACAGCTGCTGGATGCGCTCATCGACATCAACGTCCCCTGCGCCGAGTTCGACATACCTCCATCCCGGTTCGGGATCGGCCGGGATGAGCTGTACGGGCTCGTCGAGCTCCGCGTCGAAACGGGCCACCAGGTTCGGATGGCGGTTGACCACGGTGTGGACCGCATTACGCAGCCGGTGAGGGTCAAGCGGCCCAGTCACGGTGATTGCTAGCTGCACCGCATACAGATCGTCGCCACTACGCTGTGCGATGCTCGCGTGAAAGAGCAACCCCTGCTGCAGCGGGGTCAACGGCCATACGTCAGCGATCTGCATAACGCCGCTGGAGTTTCTCGATCTGCTGCTGGCTAACAGAGGCGACGACATCGGAGGGCGTTAACCCGCCTCCGCCGGCGTGTACGTTCGTGCAGATTCCGGTTAGCGCTTGGACCCACAGCTGGCTCAATTCGGTGACGGCGGTTTGGTCGAGGGCGGTGGGCGCCCAGGTCCAGTTGGCGTGTAGTTGGGGGCCGGTGTCGGTGTCGAGGGTGGCGGCGTTGAGTTCCAGGGTGTGTCCTAGCGGCATGGGGATCGCCGCGGCCACTCCGAGAACCTCCACCCCTTGCTGCGCGAGGCGCCACAGCTCGGGGTGGTCCTCACCGGTGGGGGTGGCCAGGCGGCCGAGGTAGTTGAATCCGATCACCGGATCCGAATCGCCCGGGTCGGTGTCGGGGTTGAGGTAGCGCAGGGCGCCGTAGCTCAGCGGGTGGGGCAGGGCGCGCAG
>NZ_LZJR01000076.1 GCF_001667925.1 Mycobacterium sp. E2479
AGCCACAAACGAACCCGAGCCCGGACCCGAGTAGATCCGCGCCGAATTGAACTCCGGCGGAAACGCCCCAAAATCCAACATCTTTGACTCCTTAACCCGTCGCGGCCGCGTTGGCCGCCTCAGTCACCGCGTACGACCCGGAGCTGGTGCTCAGGGCATTGACAAACATTTCGTGGATCGCCGCCGTCGAAGCGCTGACGGCCTGGTACATCGGCGCGTGTGCAGCGAACTGCGTTGCCGTCAGTGCCGACACTTCGTCCGTGGCGGCCGGCACCGCCCCCGTCGGGGCCAACGCGGCGCCTGCCGAAGCCGCCGGCTGCGTGGTCACAAAGGACATCTAGATCCCTTCCCTTCCGTGGGCCCGGCAACATCGCGGGAATAACTTGTCAATGGGCTGGCGTTCATGTGGCTCTCCGTTATCCGGCCGATGGTGGGCGGGTCAACACGCTGTAGCGGAATCCGTATTTGTTGACGTAGCCGGCGGCGGCGCCGCGCCGACCCATGCCCCCCACCGGCATCCCCCGCAGCAGGCCATTGGCCGGCGAACCGTGCGTCCCTGACGCGGCGGCTTGGACGGGCGCGGCTTCCAGGTCGGATACCGTGGCCGGGCTGACCGCCGAGGTCAGCGTCGCCCAGTGCTGCGGAACCGAGAGCATCCCCACCCGGGCGGCCTGCCCGGCTCCCGCGGAGACTGCGCCCACGTTGCCCACGCCGCCGAGGTTGCTCAGACCCAGGCTGGCAAACTGCGGAGTCGGGTACCATGCACCACCGGCACCCGCCGTGCTACCACCGGGACCGAAGGTCAACTGCTGGGCGATCGACGACGCAAACTGCGCCATACCGTTCGAGAAGTAACCCAGACCGGTCATGCGCTTGAAGATCGTGTCGTACAAGGTGGGGTTCAACCCCAGAAAGTTGTTGGTCGGGGTCGGCAGCCCGGATTGCGTGACGTTCTGCAGTGCGTTCGTCAGCCAGGTGAACGGTCCCGGATCCGACGCATTCGTCGCCGCCGCGGGTGCCTGTGCCGCTTGAGTTGTGCTGAGCGACAAGGCTTGTGGCGACGCTAGCTGTGAGGTCGCGTTGGCGGTGGTCTGTGCGGTGTTGCCCGCCGGTTCGGCGACCGCCTGAGTGACCGCGGCGGCCTGGTTGGAACCCGCTTCCGGATTCGTGGTGTTGGGCGGCGCTGTGACCGGAGGCAGCACCGACGCGGTCGCCGACGATGCGGCGTAAGCGGTCATCGCGGCGGCGTCTTGTGCCCACATCTGCATGTACTGCGCCTCGGTGGCCGCGATCGCCGGGGTGTTCTGCCCGAAGAAGTTCGTCGCGACCAGGTTCGCCAGCAGCACTCGATTGGCCGCGATCACCGGTGGCGGCACCGTCATCGCGAACGCCGCCTCAAAAGCCGCCGCGGCGGCCCGGCCCTGCCCGGCCGTCTCCTCGGCCTGGGTGGCCATCGCGTGCAGCCAGCTTACGTACGGGGTGATCGCCGAAACCATCGACATCGATGCCGGTCCCACCCATGGCCCGCTGGCGAGCTCGGTGACCACCGAGCTGTAGCCGCTGGCCGCGACCCCCAATTCGGCCGCAATCTCGTCCCAGGCGGCGGCTGCGGCCATCATTGGGCCCGACCCCGGGCCCGCGTACATGCGACCGGAATTGATTTCGGGCGGTAACGCCGCGAAGTCAAACACCGTGTCCTCCTCAGTCGGCCGGAAACGCGATCTCGGCTGTCACATAGGAATCAGTGGTGGCCATGGTCACGGCCTTGTAGACAGCGCCACCGGGGGCCGCTGCGCCCACGGGAGTCACCAGCGGAGCGTTTTCGCCCCGCAACCCCGTCAGCCGGGCCGGCGTACGCATGTTGACCAGTCGGCTGTGTCCGCAAACGTGGTCTGCCACCGCGCTTCTCGGACGTCTGCTCAGTACCGGCATGCACCTTCCGCCTCGGCTAATCTCCCACTATCAGCAACCGAGCGACAGCTCGCGTGTGCCCGAACTGCCGCCCGGCACTGAGATTAGTTCGTTACGAGGCAAACACCGACACCCAAAGCCGCCTGTTCTTCAATGGCCAGCCACTGTTCATCCCGGGTCGGCGGGAGTTCATAATCGACCACGAATTGTTTACTAAGCGTTTGCTTTCCGCCCGCTGCGTAGCGCCGACTTGTGCCGTCACTCCTCGTCGAGAATCAACGCCATTTCGGGACAGGACGCGACACCTTCGCGGGTCAATTGCTCGTCCTCGGGCCGGACCTCATGCTCCGTGAGGATCGAATAGCCCGACTCGTCGATGGGGAAGAGATCTGGGTCGACGGCATAGCACTGGGCGTGGCCCACACATTTCGACTGTTCCAGACGAACCCTCACGAGGCCTCCTCCCTAGGCGGCCCGGCACGGCCGCCGGCGGCTTCGCAATCAGACGGGCTGGCAGTTCACGGGTCGGTATCCAGACTAGTCGGTCAGTAAAGTGTCGAGCATGTTCGCCAATGGCTTGCCCGGACCGGATACGCCCCGGACTGGGCTGGGCGGGCGGACCGTCTTCGGTTGGCGCGCATGCAATATTGATGTGCCGTCCCGTGTTGATATCGCGGTCCAACAGGTATCCGGAGACCGAAGCGAATGAGCGAAGGCCAACAGGGCTCGTTCTACCTACCCCGGCTTGATTTCGCGACGCTACCGATGACCGTTGACCGGGGCCTCGGGTGGAAGACACTGCGCGATGCCGGACCGGTCGTATTCATGAACGGCCATTACTACATAACCCGGCGCGAAGATGTGCTGGCCGCACTGCGTAACACCAAGGTCTTCTCGTCGACGGTGCTGCAGCCTCCCGGCCACCCATTGCCGGTGCTGCCATTGGCTTTTGATCCGCCGCAACACACCCGCTACCGCCAAATCCTGCAGCCGTACTTCAGCCCGCACGCATTGAGCAAGTCGCGGCCGGTGCTGGTGCGCCACGCCGGTGACATGATCGCGGCGCTGGCCGTTCGCGGCGAGTGCGAAGTGATGGCGGACTTCGCCAACCTGTACCCGTTCCAGGTGTTTATGGACCTCTACGGTCTGCCACTAGAAGATCGTGATCGTCTCATCGACTGGAAAGACGCCGTCGTCAACGACAAGCCGTTCATAACCCGGGCCGACATCGAGAAGTCCGAGCAGCTGCTGGCGTATTTGGCCGAAGCCATCGCCCAGCGCCGGCAGAACCCGGGTTCGGACATGTTGTCGCAAGTGATGACCGGCAAGGGTGACTTCACCGACGTCGAACTGCTGGGCATGAGTCACCTGCTGATCCTGGCCGGCCTGGACACGGTGACCGCGGCCATCGGATTCTCGTTGTACGAATTGGCGCGCCGACCGCAGCTGCGCAAGCAGCTGCGCGACAACCCGAAGCAGATCCGGGTTTTCATCGAGGAGATCGTCCGACTCGAACCGTCGGCGCCGGTGGCGCCACGGATAACGACGGAATTCGTGGAGGTCGGCGGCATGACGCTGCCGCCGGGCACCTCGGTGCGGCTGTGCATGGCAGCGGTCAACCGCGACGACAGCGACCCAATGTCCACCAACGAACTCAACATGGACGGAAAAGTCCACCGGCACTGGGGGTTTGGCGGCGGGCCGCACCGCTGCCTGGGTTCTCATCTGGCGCGCATCGAACTGACGGTGGTCGTCGCGGAATGGCTGACCCAAATTCCGGATTTCGAACTGCCCGAGGACTACTCCCCCGCGATCAATTACCCATCAAAGAGTTTCGCGCTCAAGGAGTTGCCGCTGCGCTGGGCCGCGATCTCGCGGTAACCCGGTCAGCCCAGCGCAACGGCACTGCCTTACTTGCGTAATTCGGTCGCCGCAACCTGAACGAACACACCGGTGTCCTCGGCCATCAGCAGGCCTCGACCACGGGGCAGTGGTCCGCCCTTCATCTTGCCGCGGATGAATCCCTCGTCGGGATCGGCGTCCATCACCAGCAGCGGTGCGTTCGCCTGCGCCAGTGCCCGCAGCATCGGGTCGCTGCCGGCCGAAGACCAGCCACCGAACGTGCGTGTGACGATCACGTGCAGGCCGACATCGGCGGCCCGGGTCACCCAGGGCGCGGCCTTGTGCAGCGGCGAGTCGAATCCCGCCGGCAGCTGCTGGATGTCGTCGACGATCAAGAAGATCTCCGGTCCGCTCCACCAGTTCCGCGACAGCAACTCCGCGGCGGACAAACCGGGCGGCGGCTCGCGCCCGGCCAGGACCGCGGCCAGTTCGCCCATCATCGCCTGCACACCATCGAGGTTGTAGGCGAACTTCTCCACGTAGTCGGAGCCAAGCGTGGTCAGGAGCTGACGACGCGGGTCCACAAGCCACACCTGGGCCGAAGGCTGCCCCGCCGGCGGTGGCGGCGCGCTGGTCGCCCCCGGCGCGTACAACCGCCCGATCTCGGACATGATCGTGGCCAGTGTCGTGGTACGCCCACATTCGCGACGGCCGGTCACCATCAGATGCGCGTTCTCGGCGAAATTGAGATAGACCGGTGAGAGATCCAATTCGGAGATGGCCCAAGCGATTCCGCCCGCGCCGACGCCCTGGCGGGTGTCGCGTGCCGCCAGCTCACGCAACTGCTCCACGCCGAACCGCGCCGGCAGCCGGCGTACCGGCGGCGCCTGACCGCTCGTGAGACGGCTGACGGCGTCGATGATGCTGTCGGATTCGAACACATGGTCAGGCGTGTTGGCCAGCGCGGGCCGAGCCACCAAGGTGTGCAGACCGGCCTGCGGGTCGGAGTCGAGTCGAACGTAGTTGACCGCGACCATGCCGCGGCCCGGCTTGACCGGAACGTCCTTGGCGAACCGGGAACGCACCAGTTTGGCGTCTTCCACGGCCGCGAGTCGCAGCTCGACCCGGGAGCCGAAACCGCTGCGCACCGGTGGCCGCAGCTCCGATTCCCGGTCGGCGGTGACCACCACGTGGACCCCGAATGAGGGACCCTGATTGATGATCAGGTTGACCTGCTCGATCAGCACCTCGTTCTCTTCGGCCAGCGCCCGGTAGTTGTCCACCACCAGGTAGACGTCGCCGAATCCATCGTTGGGGACGGAGCCCTGCTCGCCGCCGAACTTGCGGCGCCGGAAGACCTCCATCGAGGCGATTCCGTACTCGAGGAAGGTGCGCTTGCGGTCGCGGACCAGCGCCAGCAGCTCGGCCACGGTTCGGCGGACACCGTACGGGTCGGTCGGACCGGCCACCTCACCCACGTGCGGCAGCCGGGCGACCGTGGTCAGCGCGGTGCTGCTGTAGGCCAGGCAGTAGAACTGGACCTGCTCGGGAGTGTGGGTCAGGGCCGCCGAACAGATCAGGGTTTGCAGCGCGGTGGTTTTGCCGGATCCACCGGCACCAAGAATCAGCACGTTGGCACCGGGCCCCGACGTGTCGACCGTCCACGGCGGCTGGTCGTGCTTGAAGGGACGGTCGATGATCCCGATCGGGAAGACGAGATCCCGGGCGGTGCCATAGTCCTGCTGCCAGGGGTGGCCGAGGAACCGGTTCACCAGTTCGTCAATGGCGACGGGCTGGTTCAGCGGCGGCTGCCAAAGCCGGTAGGGCTCGAACTCGATCTTGCGCAGCTGATCGATGATGACCGTACCGACCTTGGGCGTCCGGATCCCTTCGGAGTCGTCGTCGACCCCCTCGACCCCGAGCATCTCGCCGTCGGCGGGGACGGCGGGAGGGGGGACGACGTCTGGTCCCCCGACGCTGACTTCCAGCGGGGTGAATGACGTGGTGAACAATTGCGGGCGGATGTAGTCGATGCTGTGCACCAGCGCCGGCGCCTCGTCTCCGTCGTCGGTGAGGCCGCGCGGAAAGTAGTCCCGCCACAGGAATTCGGCCTGGAACCGGGTGATGTCCTCCAGGCTGCGGCGGAAGTAGCCCAGACCGGCTTGAGCGGGCAGGTTCACCGCGTTCGGCACACCGGCCGCCTGCGCCGCACCCGCGGTACGCGCCTTGAGCACCAACCGATAACCCATGTTCTCCATGAGCTTTTCGGCACGGCTTTCGATGGTCTGCGACGCCATCATCAGGTGGATCCAGTACGCACGGCCCTGACGTCCGATCGAGTCGAGGACATCTACCGCGGTAGGCATGATGCGGAACCATTCATAGAACTCGTCGATCACGACCACGAGCATCGGCAGCGGTGCCATGTCCTGGCCTCGCGCCCGCATCCGGCTGCGAACCGAGTTGTATTCCTTGGCGTCGTCGACACCGGCGCTGTCGCAGATTGCCTTGCGACGGGCGATCTCGCCCCACAGCGCGTCCAGGAAGCGCTCCATCAACGCCTGGTCTTCTTCCAGGTCGGTGATGATCCGGGAGACATGTGGCACCCCGGCGAACGGCTTTACCGCCGATCCACCCTTGAGGTCGGCCAGCACGAACTGCAGCTCTTCGGGCGGGTGGCTGAGCATCAGCGATTCGATCACCGTCCGCACCAGGGTCGACTTACCCGAGCCCGTCGTACCCGACATCACGCCGTGCGGACCGTCACCGCCTTCGTCCAGCGACTTCATGTCCAAGAACAGCAGCTCGCCGTTGTCGGAGCGAACACCGAACGGCGCCCGCAACCGCGACCTGCCCATCGAGTCGTTGCGGCTACCCCACAGCGTCTCGAAGTCGATGTGGCCCGGATCGTCAATTCCGTAGTAGGACATGATGTCCCGCGCGCCGATGTGCGCCACCCGCTGGCCGATCTCCTCGTATGCCTCGGCAAGCCGCCAGCGCGCCATCTTCTGCGCGAATTCTTCGGCCTCGCCGGTGCCGATGTGGTCGGTGAGGGCGAAGAACCAGGGCTTCTCGTCGATGACCATCCAGGTGTCACGGTCGCGGGGCAGCGCCTCGATGACACCTTTCTCGTCGAACCGCAGCGTGCGCTCCGGGACCGCGGTCCACATCGCCGAGCCGGTGAGGTCGAAGAACGTCACCCCGTCGACGCCTTCGCCGCTGATCACGTATTCCCATTGCGGATCAACGACATCGGCGATGATCACGGTGTGCGGGGTGGGGGTCTGGGTCGACGAACTGGCGTGCCGGGGCGTGAAAGAGCCACGGCCGGCGAACAATTCGGCTTGCTCGGCGGCGAACTCGCGCACCGAGCTGTAGACCATCCGCGCGTTGCCCGCGGCGTCCTGGCGGCGCGGGTCACCGAAGTGCGGCAGCCACTTCACCCAGTCCCACTCGTCCAGGTTCGAACTGACCACGATCATGCGCATGTGGTCGGGCCCATGCGAGAACGCCAGCTGGCAGATGATGGCCCGCATCAGTCCCACCGCCTGCTCGCGATCTCCGGCCAGCGAGTACCAGGGCTCGACCAGCACCGAGATCATCTTCGGCAGGTTGTAGACGACGCTTTGATAGCGACCGAATTCCTGAAGTGCCTTGCCGGTCACCGGCTCGAGCTCGATGTCGGTCGGCATGTTCTGGGGCTCGCCCCAGGTCACCTCGGGACGCGTCATGCCGACGCCGACGCGGACCACGCCGAAGTTCAAATCCTTGCCGTCGGGCTTGCGTTCCCACATCCGCGACGATCCGACCGCGGCAGCCAGGGTGGTGGGCGCCGGGTGGAACCACCGGTAGTTGGCGTCCATGCTGTCGGCCGACTCGTGGGCGGTTTCCCGCAGCATGTCCAGCATCAGCATGAACTGGGCGCGCATCGAGTCCAGCTTGGGCCGGCTCATCTGCTGCTGGCCGCCGAACCGGCCGCCGAACATCATCATCGCGACGCCACCGATCATGAAGATCGGGAAAATGGCACCCGCGCCCCCGAACACATGCGAGCCGCTGGCGAACGTCATGCCGACCATGCCGATCAGCAGACCGACCACCAGGACGCCGACCACGACCAGCCACCAGGGCTTGCCTTCCGGCGGCGGGATGCTCAGCGGCGTCGGAAGGACGATGTTCTCCGGCTTGATTACCGGAGGCTTCTCCGGCGTCGGCCGTGCAAATCCACGTTTCACTTCGGTACCGCCAACTCTCCTGGGGACATATCCATCGGTAGCGTGTCGTGCTGCACCAGCGCATCCGCTCGCGACAACGTCGGTCCTTGCGGGAGCAGCCGCAGCGCCACCCACGGCGCCAACCCCGGTTTTGTCTTCAGGCCCAACGCTTCTCGTGCCTCGCGGGTGTCGTCGACGCCGAAGCGGGCACCCGCATCGGTGACCCACCACAGCGATTCGGTTGTCTTGGCGCCGGGGTCGTTGCCGGTGACGGCCACGAAGTTCGCATAATCGGGTCCGAAGAAGACCTGGTCCGCTTCGCGCCCCGTGGTGTCCGCCTTGACCAGCGACACCACCTTGCTGACGTCCTTCGAGGCCACCGGAATGGTCGCGCCGGAGATCACCTGGACGCGGGCGCGGTTTTCACCGGAGGTCTTCTGCCACCACCAGCAGGTCGCCGGGTTCTCGCGGATGTCCATCACATTCAGGGGCGCGTCCGGGTACGACGACAGATCCAGCTTATTGACCACCGGCATCTTCGCCAGTGCGGATGGTTCGACGGTAACCGGCTTGGTGTTGCCCGGTCCGGCGTTCTGCAGGATCTGGGCCACCAGCGGCGGCAGCGTCTGCACACCGTCGGCCAACACCAAGGAATACTGTTGCGGCCCACTGATTTGCGGGGTGACGATCACCGTGCCGATCGGGCCGGGCGCATTCGGGAACGACGCCCCGGCGCCGGCATTCTGGATCTGCGGCACCGTCAGTTCCGGACCCACCGGCAACGCGTCGTACAGGGCGCGGCTCATCGGCTTCGCCATGCTGACCTGCTCCGGGGTGAGGCCGAGCGGCAGCAGCACCGATCGGTTCGACCCGTCGATGCGCGAGCGGCGTCCGTCCCGGATCACCCAGGCGTCTCCGCCGTAGTTCAGCACCACCGCGTCCGACCCGGTCAGCACCCGCCGGTGGTTGCTCAGATCGGGGTTGCCGTCGATCACCGTCACCGTCACACCCGACGGTGCCCCGGCGCCGGTCGAGTTCGCCACGGTGTCGCACACCAGCCACGACGACGCGGCCGGGCTGGTCGGGTGGAAGCTCGACGGTGCGCCCGGGATGCCCACCATCGGACCGCGCGGCAGGGCGGCGATCTGGTTGGACTTGACCAGGTGCGGGTTATCGGGACGACCGGTGATGAGGCGGGCCGACGCCAAGTTCAGGGCCGGGTACAACTTCTCGCCGACGCGGACGTAGAGCGCGCCCGAGTCGCGGTCGGCGATGATCGGCGACTCGTTGATCTGGCCGGCCGGGCTGATGAAGGAATAGAGCAGCGCGCCCAGGCAGATCACCAGCGCGGCCGAGATCGATGCCACCACGGCCAGGTTCTGGCGCCGGCCGGGCTCGACCTCCATGCGGACGCGCCACCGGGTCAGCGCCATCGCGGTTCGCCGGGCAAGGAACTGGTAGCCGGTTACCTGGGTCCGCGTCGACAACCCGAGGCCGTACCCCGACCCGCGCTGCCCGCGACTCTCTTCCGCCACTTAATTCACTCCGGTCTGCCGATGTGTCTGGATATCGTCCTGATGAACTGATCCAGCGCGAATTACATGACAACGTTAAGGCACCTGCACGTACCTCGCCACGCGGCGCGAAAGCCGTTCGCTCCTACATCTGTTTATGCACCGAATCCGGCCGCCGCACACCATGCCGGGCCCGCCACGAGGGCGGCGGCGATCTGCGCCACTGAGCTGGCAGTTTCTTTCCCCCCGGGTGAGCGCACCGGATCCTTTTCGCCTCCTCGGAAGCATCGTAGTGGCCGCACGGCCTTTCGTCCTGTCGAGCGCAACGAGCCGTTGGCGAAGAGCAGACAGAAATGAATCCCAGGCCACCGCCCAGCAAAGATTGCGCCAACGCTCGCCGGGTCCGAATCGCCGGCCCACGAATCCTGGCAGCAAGATGGCGGTATGACTGAACTCGCGCCGTCGCTGATCGAGCTCGCCCGCAGATACGGCATCGCGACGGACTACGAGGACTGGACAGGCCGGCGGGTGCGGGTTTCCGATGCCACGTTGAAGGCCGTGTTGAGTTCGCTCGGCGTCGCGGCCGACACCGAGCAGGAGCGTAACGTCGCGCTGACCGCGAAGTTGCGGTCGCACTGGGCACGCCGGCTGCCGGCTACCATCGTCGGGCGTACCGGCGAGCCGATCCGGTTCTGGGCGCACGTCACCCACGGCGATCCCGCCGAGGTGTGGTTGCAGCTCGAAGACGGCACCGTGCGCACCGGCGTCGAACAGGTCGACAACTTCACCCCGCCCTTCGACTTGGACGGCCGCTGGGTCGGCGAGGCCAGCTTCCTGCTGCCCTCCGGCCTGCCGCTGGGCTATCACCGGGTACACCTGCGCTCCGGCGACGCCGAGGCCAGCACCGCGCTGATCGTGACGCCGGACTGGCTCGGGCTACCGGAGCGGCTCGGCGCCCGGCGCGCGTGGGGCCTGGCCGCCCAGCTTTACAGCGTGCGGTCACGACAGTCCTGGGGTGTCGGCGATCTGACCGACCTGACCGACCTGGCGGTGTGGTCGGCAGCGCGCCACGGTGCTGACTATCTTTTGGTCAATCCCTTGCACGCGGCGGCCCCGACCAAGCCGATGGAGCCTTCGCCGTACCTGCCGACATCGCGGCGCTTCGTCAACCCGCTTTATCTTCGCGTCGAGGCGATTCCCGAATTCGCTGACCTGGGCAAGCGCAGCCGGGTCCGCCGGCTGCGCTCCGAGGTTCAGCAGCTCGCGGGTCGTGTCGATGCCATCGACCGCGACAGCTCATGGGTGGCGAAGCGGGCGGCACTCAAGCTGCTGCACCAAGAACCGCGGTCGGCGGGACGGGAGCTGTCCTACGCCGCGTTCCGCGACCGGGAGGGCCGCGCGCTGGACGACTTCGCCACCTGGTGCGCGCTGGCCGAAAAGTATGGCACCGACTGGCATTGTTGGCCCGAGGCCCTACAGCACCCGGATGCGTCCGGGGTCGCGGACTTCGTCAAAAAGCATTCGGACACAGTCGATTTCCACCGTTGGCTGCAATGGCAACTCGACGAGCAACTTGCTGCGGCGCAGTCGCAGGCGATCCGGGCCGGTATGTCGTTGGGCATCATGCATGACCTGGCCGTCGGGGTGCATCCCAATGGCGCCGACGCCTGGGCGCTGCAGGACGTGATGGCGCTGGGCGTGACCGCGGGCGCGCCGCCGGACGAGTTCAATCAACTCGGCCAGGACTGGTCCCAGCCGCCGTGGCGCCCAGATCGGTTGGACGAGCACGAGTATCGGCCCTTTCGTGCGCTCATCCGTGCGGTGCTGCGGCATGCCGGTGGGGTGCGCATCGACCACATCATCGGGTTGTTCCGGCTCTGGTGGATCCCGCGAGGCAATCCACCCACCGAAGGCACTTACGTTCGGTACGACCACGAGGCCATGATCGGCATCGTCGCGCTGGAAGCGCACCGGGCCGGCGCGGTCATCGTCGGCGAGGATCTCGGCACGGTCGAGCCGTGGGTGCGTGACTATTTGTTGTTGCGGGGGTTGCTGGGCACCTCGATCCTCTGGTTCGAGTTGGACCGCGACGGTAACGGCGGCCCACTGCCGGCCGAGCGCTGGCGCGAATACTGCCTATCCTCGGTCACCACCCACGATCTGCCTCCCACCGCCGGCTATCTGGCGGGTGACCATGTGCGGCTACGCGATTCGCTGGATCTACTGACCCGTCCCGTTGAAGAGGAGCTCGAGTCCGACCGCACCGAGCTGGCGGCGTGGATGGCCGAGCTGCGCCGCGTCGGATTGCTCGAGGACGGCGACGAAGAACCCGAGCGGGTCGTGGTGGCCCTCTACCGCTACCTGGGCAGGACGCCGTCACGGTTGCTGGGCGTGGCGCTGACCGACGCCGTCGGTGACCGCCGAACCCAGAATCAGCCCGGCACCACCGACGAATACCCGAACTGGCGGGTGCCGCTGACCGGCCCCGACGGACGCGCGGTGCTGCTCGAGGACGTGTTCACCGATCGCCGCACCGCCACACTCGCCGAAGCCGTGCGTGGCGCGATCGCGCCCGTCGCCGCCGAAAGCGCGGCCCGCTAGTCGTCCCGGCTCGGGCCTTGTTAGCTTCGAAAACCATGAAGGTCTCAGTCGTGGCCCCGGTCGGCGACGGTGTCACCGCGGACCCCGACTGGATGGTGGCCTTCGCCCGTCACCTCGAAGCTTGCGGGTTCGAATCGATCGTCGCTGTCGAGCACACCGTGTTGCTCACCCGCTACGACAGTGTGTACCCCTACGACAATTCGGGACGCGTCGGCTTGGCGCCGGACTGCCCGATCCCGGATCCGCTTGACCTGCTTGCATTTCTGGCCGGACACACGACCCGTCTGGGGCTGGCCACCGGCGTGCTGGTCCTGCCCAACCACCACCCCGTGGTGCTGGCCAAGCGGGCCGCCACCGTCGACGCCCTGTCGGGCGGCAGACTTCGCTTGTGTGTGGGTGTGGGCTGGCTGAAGGAGGAGCTGGCCGCCTGCGATGTGGACTTCGAGAGCCGGGGTCGCCGAGCGGACGAGCAGCTGGCCGTGATGCGGGAATTGTGGGCGCAGAGACCTGAGGGGGCGTCCTTCACAGGCGAATTCTTCAAATTTGAGAACGTCATGTGCTACCCGAAACCGGCGGAGCGCCTTCAGATTCACATCGGCGGGCACAGCCGAGCCGCCGCACGCCGTGCAGGACGCCTTGGCGACGGCTTCCAGCCACTGGGGGTGAGCGGGCCCCGGCTCGCGTCGCTGATCGCACTCATGCGCGACGAGGCATCTTCGGCGGACCGGGATCCGACGGCGCTCGAGGTGTCACTGGGCCACTCGGTCACCAAGATCGATGCCGAGCGCGCGGCAACCCTTCTCGATCAGGGCGCCGACCGACTGGTGCTGGCCATGCCGCCAACCACCGATATCGAGCACGCGAAGGACCTGTTGTCGGCGTGTGCGCAACGGCTGTCCTTGACCTCATGACGCTTTCGCCCGAACAACGGGTCGCGCTGGGCGATCTGGTGCACCGGTACGCCGCCTACGTCGATGACCATGAATTCACCGCTGTCGCAGGGCTTTTCACTGCCGAGGCCGAGCTGGTGGTGCCGGCCCCGCCGGCCGATCTGCGGCCAACCCAGTCCCATCGCGGTCGGCAGTCCATCACCGCCGCGGTCGCCACCGTCGCCGCGGTCACCCGCACCGAGCACGCGATCATCGGCGAGGTGTACGACGCGGCCGCGCGTCCGGGTACCGCCCACGGGCGGATCGCGGCCATCGCGCACCACTGGAACGAGCGCGACGGCGAGTTGGTGGACGTGGCCTGGCACCTGCGCTACGACGACGAATATCTGTTGACCGACGCGGGCTGGCGGATCAGCCGCCGGGTGTTGACGGTCAACGCGATCGAGACCCGCCCGGTGCGTCGCCTGTTGCCTCGCGACACCACTTAGCCGCGACTGCCAGGAGTTTGTGACAAAATCCACAGCGATCGGCAAGGAACCGAGTTTGCGGCGGCATTCGGGCGATCTGGAGGCAGTTGCGGCCATGGCCATCCGCGCTTCGCCAAGTCCTGCCCGCTGGCAACTGTTGCCGGCGAACACTCGGCCAAATCGGGGTGCGCCACGGCCCTTTTTTCCAACCTTGTTTGGATTTATTCAGGTGTTTTCGTGTATTTTCGAGCCCGTGACGCAGGCCGAAAGCAAGCAGGTTGATCCGGAGGGGAATGGCTCAGTCTCGACGTTGGCGGTCGGCACGCCGCTGACGTCCGACCCGGACTACCGCAGCGAGATACACACCGCCGAAGACACCATCGACGTGGAGCATTACGGCGGCGGCTTCGATCTCACCAGGCGGGCTACCGCCCCGAAGCTGCGCGTGGGCCGGGACCGCTGGTTCAACCTGCTGTGGTTGATCCCCATCGGCTTTGCCGTGCTGATCGCCGGCATCGCGGTAGGCAAAGGCCTGCACAACGTGCCGGCGGTGCAGTCGTTCATCCACCGCTATCCCGGGTCGGACAGTGCCGGCATCCCCCCCGGCCTGCCGGCGTGGATCGGCTGGACGCACTTCTTCAACCTGTTCATGATGATGTTCATCATCAGGACGGGGATCCAGATTCTCTGCGACCATCCCCGGCTTTACTTCAGCCGCAACGCCACCCCCGGCAAGGACGAGTGGCTGCGGGTGGGACCGCCGGTCCCGGATGACGAACTGTGGACCGCCAACGCCGACACCGTCGCCCTGCCCCCGCAGCTGGGGTTGCCCGGCTTCCGGCACTCCATCGGGTTGGCCCGGTGGTGGCATCTGGGTGTCGACGTGTTGTGGCTGGTCAATGGGGCAGTCTTCTACGTGCTGTTGTTCGCCACCGGTCAATGGCGCCACATCGTGCCGATGAGCTGGGATGTCTTTCCCAACGCGGCGTCGGTGGCCATTCAGTACCTGTCGCTGGACTGGCCAACCGACAATGGCTGGGTCGCGTACAACGGCCTGCAGCTGTTGTCCTACTTCACCACCGTCTTCATCGCCGCCCCGGCCGCGCTGATCACCGGCCTCGGCATGTCGCCGGCGCTCTCACAGCGCGTGCACTGGCTGAGCAAACGCCTGAGCATTCAGCACGCGCGTTCCCTGCATTTCGTGGTGCTGGTGTACTTCCTCTTCTTCATCCTGGTGCACGTGACGATGGTTCTGACGACCGAGGCCCTGCGGAATCTCAACCACATGTTCGCCGCCCGCGACGACAACAGCTGGATCGGTTTCGGGATCTTCGCCGCGGCCATGGTGCTGACCGCGATCGCATGGGTTTGGGCCACCCCGTTCACCATCAAGCACCCCCGAGTCGTCCAGCGGGTCGGCTACGCCCTCGTGGGGCCGTTCCAGCGAGTGCTCGAGCGGCTCGACCCCAAGCCCGGCGCCTTCACCGAAAAGGACATCTCGCCGCACCACTGGCGCAATGGCCGCCTGCCCGAGACCGTCGAATACAAGGAACTCGAGCGTGACGACTTCAAGGACTGGCGGCTGAAGGTCTACGGGCTGGTCGAGCATCCGATGGAGTTCTCGCTCGAGGACTTGATGGCGCTGCCCTACCACGAGCAGATCAGTCAGCACTTCTGCATCCAGGCGTGGTCCGGCGTCGCCAAATGGGGTGGCGTACAGATGAAAACGATCATGGACATCGTCAAACCGCTGCCCGAGGCGAAATGGGCGGTCTTCTATTCGATGGGTTTGGGGGCGACGGGGGGCATCTACTACAACGCCCATCACATCGGCCAGATGGACCACCACATGACGATGCTGGCCTACAACATGAACGACCGGCAGCTCCCCTACATGCACGGCAGGCCGCTGCGGCTGCGCAACGAATTGCAGCACGGCTTCAAATTGGTGAAGTGGATCAAAGGCATCGAATTCGTCGCCGACTACCACGACATCGGCAGCGGTTATGGCGGCTACAGCGAAGACCACAAGTACTTCGGGCGCCACCAAACACTCTGAGCCGCGGCCGCACGCCACCTCCGCCAAGTCGTTTGTCCGAAAGGCGATTTGGGTAGCTCTGACACATCGGTGAAACGTATGTGACAGCGGAGGAGAGGCCCATGAGGCACAGTCCTCACGATCGGACCGCTGAACGGTCAAGGCATCAATCGGCAGCGGCAGCGCGAAAGCCCGGGCTCCTCGTGGTCGCGGTCGCCGCGCTCGCGTTCGCGGTCTGCGTGACCAATTTCGCCCTTGGCGAGGCCGGCGCGGGTGTTGTTTCCGCCATCATTTCCATGCTCGCGTTCGGGGCCGGCCTGTCCTGGCTTGCGATGGACGGCAGGCGAATCCGCGATGCCGAGCGGGGTTGGGTGCTTCGTCGACCGGTTCGATGACGCGGCAGGAACTATCGCAGGGCCGCGAGGTTGTTGACGGACTTCTGCACATCGGAGCGCAGCACCCTGGCGACCAATCCCCCGACCGGTCCACTGAGTAACCCGCCACCGAGATCGGCGGTGAGGTGAAACGTCGATCCGGGATGATCGTCGGTCACCGTCATGGCCACGGTGAGGCGAATACCGCCGCGTCCGCGTCCCTGCAGCTCAATCGCTTTGGGCTCATCGTATTTGGTGACCTTCCAGTGGATGACGTTGCGGAAGCCCTTGACCTTGACGCACGACGAGACACAGGTTCCCTTCTCGATCGTGTCGGGCACCGGCCCCCGCCATCCGGCGAAAATGGTCATCCACTCGCCGAACCGATCCAGGTCGGACGCCAACTTCCATGCGGCTTCCGGTTCCACCTGCGACGACACCGAGACATCCACGCGAGCCAAAATCTTCCTCCTGGCGATCAGAAACGCCGCCACCGGGCGCACCGGCGACACGCACAACCTTGGCTGGGTACCCCGACACCGTCGCGCGTATTCCTGGACGGGTCCACTCAGGGCCAGGCCTGCTCCAGCTGGTGGGAGACATCGATGATCTGCGCTGCCTGGGACGCAGGCGCGTCGATCTCGGCGGCGACATAGTGCGCGATGAATCTCCGGATCTCGCCGTCGACACCGGCCAGGATCCGCAGCACCTCGCCGCGAATGGACTTGGACGAGACATTGACGGTGATATCGGAAGGCCGCGGTTTGGCGACGTCGACGATCAGCAACAGCGGTTCGGCCGCGCGCGCGGTCGCGCGCAATTGAATGTCCCCGGAGACCACAAAACGCTGCTTGTCGAGCCACAGGTCGACCAGCAGGTCGATCGAGAGCGGGATGTGGATGACGAAGGTGATGCTGTCGCCCAGCCGACGCGTGACCCGGGGCTCCTGGATCTTGACGTTGGCACTGACTTTGGCGATTCGGCCGGGCCCCTGCGCAATCGGCTCCATGGCGAACTCGCTTCCGGCGATGTCGGCAAACGCGGCGGCTACCCGCTCCGGAGTGACCGCTATCTCGAAGAACCTGCGGCCAAACTCTTCGTAGGTGACATAATCGTGATTCGTCATAGGCTTATACCGTCTCATGTCGCCTGCCGGAACGGTCGCTGATCTGCCCGCGTCGCACGAATCCCGCGGCAGATCCCGTCTCCTCGGAGCAGCAAACCCGATCGATGCCCGGCGGGCGATCTGCGGCGATGCGGGGGCGGTGTGAAGCGCATCACAGGAGAGGCGCTTCGATTCGATGTGCCGGGCGGTCGCCTGCAAGGCTTGACGGTGGAGGTGTTTTCAGCTCATGCCCGAGGAAGTAACTGAACAAAGCGCGGGCCTGGCGGGGGTGCTCATCTGGCTCGGTGGCGGACATCGGCGCGAGCTGAGTGAGCGGCACGAACGGTCAACCCACGCCGTCGCCGGCGCGGTCGCGTTGTTGGGGGCGGTGCTGGCCTGGCTGATCGCGACCCTGGCGATCGGCGGGTCGGTTCGCTGGCCGCTGCCGGCCATCGTGCCGCTCACCCTCGTCTTCGGCCTGCTCGTCGGCGCCGTCACCCGCGGCACCATCCCGGGACCCGAACGGGGCCGCTCCGGTGTGGCGGGACGCGCCGCGGTGGCGGCGACGGTGGGCGTCGTCGTCGGTGAACTCGCGGCAATGGTCATTCTTTCCAGCTCGATCGACCATCGTCTCGACCAACGAGCGTTGCGCAACGCCGAATCGGTCCCCGCTGTCGCGCAGGCATCCGCGTCCCTGCAGCAATCCAGGACTGCCCGCTCCGAGCTCGACGGCGCGGTCGCGCAGGCCCGTGACCGCCAGGACAAGGCCCTGGTCGTCGCCCGCTGCGAGTACCACCCCACGCCTGGTTGCCCACAAACCCAAATCACCGGTGATCCCGGGGCCGGGCCGGAAACACGCACGGCCAACCAGCTTCTCGCCGATGCGCAGCACGAATTGGACACCGCGCTGGCGATGCGGGACAGCCGCGCGCCAGCCCTGGACGCCGCGATTTCGCGAGAGGAGCTAGCGCTGCGCGACGCGCGGGACGGTGTCGTGGCGGATGCGGGCCGCGGCCTGGGTGCACGCTGGGTCGCGTTGAACGACCTCACTTCCGCCGATGCCGGGGCAATGACCCTGCGGCTGGTGACGCTCGCGCTGTGCGTGCTGCTCTACCTGACGCCCCTGATCCTAAGTTTGTGGCGCGGTGAGACAACCCACGATCGCCGGGCCACTTCCCGCGCCGAGCGCGAACGCGCCGAACTCGACGCGGACACCGCCATCGCGCTCAAGCGCGCCGAGGTGCGCCGCGAGGCCGAAATCCTCTGGGCCGAGCACCAATTGACGCAGGCGCGACTCGCCGTCGAGGCGCAGATCGAGATCGACCGCGAGCGACAACGCCGCCGGGTTTCCGACGCTTTGGACGCTGCGGCGCACGCGCGGTCGCACCGAGCCCTCGAGCCGGACGACGATGACGTGTATCTGCCGATCGCCGCCGAAGCCGAGGCGGCCAGCCGGGCGATCACCCAACTGCCCGCCCCGGACGCGGCCGCAGGACCCGCCGTCGCCCAGAACCCCGATGTTCCGGAGAACCTGCCCGCTCCCCTGTCGCCGGCCGGCAAAGTCGAACCTCACGAGGAACAGAATGCCCCGTTGATCCCGTCGATCCCGGACGCCACCAAGGCGGCGGCCCGCTGGATTCGGCCGCTGGTACCGCCGTTCGTGGCGAAGGTGATCGACACGACCACTTCGCCACTGCGCAGCGCCCGCCAGGTGTTCGAAGGCATCCTCGAAGAAAGCGAAGAGATCACGTTCACGCTCAAGCGCACCCGCAAGGTGGCGGTCAACTCCGAGGCCTCGGACACCCAGCTGTCTGGGCAACCCCCGCACGCCGAAACCGATTCGCCACCAAGCGAGTTCGTCACCTCGTCGCGTCAAGAGCCCGGCCGTCGAGCACGCCGACAGGTGACGGGTCGCCATACCCAGTCGTCCTTGCCGCGCTGGTCCGGGGACGATGGGGGCCGGTTGTCGGTGGAATCCGCGGACGGCGGCCCTCGGCATGCGCTGACGAAGCGCGACGGGCCGCCCGAACTGGATGCGCCCGACGGCCCGCCTCAGCTGCCGCCGCCGAAATAGCTGCCGCCGTTCGAAATCGAACCGGGTCGATGGTGTTGTAGTTGGTGGCGGCCGGGTTTACCCCTCGAAAGCTCGGCCGCCCCAACGCCTTGGCGCACCCTCAGCAGGTCAGAGCGCGGGAGTTGAACAGTGACCCCCACTCGTCGCGGGCCGCAGACTGCGCGTCGACGAAGCTGGGGGTCTTCTCGCCGTCGCCCGCCAGGTGGACCAGTGCCCACGCCATGGCGAATACCGGTACTTTGTGCCGTATCGCGGCGCTGTGCAATTCGTCGAAAGCGGCGTCGGAAGGACACCGGCGAAGGCCGATGAGAATGCCCCGCGCGGTGTCGAGAATGCGACCGGAATTCGGGCCGCATGAAGTTTGGGCGGGGACCCAGTCCGTCGTCATGCTAAGTGATACCTCCTGCTGCGCCCTCGCGAAACCGCTACCCGAACAGCGGCAGGAATCCGTGCGCTTCGTCGCCGCCGCAATCCCAAAAAGGCGCCCTGTGCAATGATTTGCGGATCCTTTGAGTTATGCCAGTCTGTCACTGACATTGATACGCGGCTGTGACCGTTTCGGGATCTGCTGCTCATCAACGACTCCCGCAGCCCGACTGGCCCGTGTTGGACCTCGCAGCTGCCGAATTACCTTGCCAAAGCAAGTATTTCGTCGAAGCCACCGACCACGGCGTCATGGAAAACGTCGTAGTCGGGAATCGCAGCGGTGTCGATGTTCAAACCGACCCCACAAGTATCGACGTAGGTGAGCAGTGTGACATTGACTGCCGCACCGATGGTGGGGCCGAACGCGTATTGCGCGCATACCGCGGCACCGCCGAGGAACACCGGCACGGGGACGCCCGGCACATCGCTGGCCACGAAATCCACGTGGCGCAGCACCGAGCCGATGTACCACCGCGGAGCCAGGTTGAGTACCCCCGCGATCAATTGCGTGTATGGCAGCGATCTTTCCTTGCGTACCGCTGCGGTGCGCTGGCGTATCGCCTTGATCCGCTTGTCCGGATCGGGCTCGCCGACGGGAATGTCGAAGCGCATCAGCGTGATCCGGTTCCCGCCGATGTGGTCGTCTTTGGTCCGCAGACTGATCGGCATCGTGATGTGCAAGTCACCCACCGCCACGCCGTGTTTCTCGTGGTAGATGCGTAGGCCGCCCGCGACCCCGGCGACGAAGGCGTCGTTCAGCGCCCCACCGCAACGGTGCGCCGCTTCCCGAAGCGGCCGCTTCGGGATCTGGTGCACCCCGAGGCGACGGATCAGGCCGCGATCCGTCGTCAAGCATGACCCGGGTCGGTTTATCGGCCGGACGGTCCGGTAGACCGATGCCGCGGTGGTGGCCGCGGACCTGATGGTTGCGACGGGACGCCGAACGCCGTCGTACATGACCCGCGGCACCCGGGTGGCCATGCCCGTCAGGGCGGTGTTGAGCAAGCCGGTGTCGTAGCGCACGGCATCGCGGTAGCCGCTCAGCGGCGAGGACGCCGTGGCCTGTGGCTCGGGGGGCATGGGTTCAAGGGGGTAAATATGCTCCGAGAGATCGAACAGGTGCATTGCGATCTGGATTCCGCCGACCCCGTCGGTGAGCGCGTGATGAAATTTGCAGATCACGGCCGCTCCACCGTTTTCCAGACCGTCGATGAACGTGGTTTCCCATAACGCGCGTGCCCGATCGAAATCCTGCATCTCGGCCACTCGCGCCACTTCCAGCACGTCGTCGAGAGTTCCGGCGCCGGAAATGGTTTCCTTCCGCAGGTGGTAATCCAGCTCGAAATCCCGGTAATGCTCCCACCGCGGCGGAGCCGGCGGAGGTGACTGCACCACCCGCTGCCTGAACATGGGCAGTTTGCGGCTGATCAGGTCGAACCGCTTACGCACTTCGTCCCAGTCCGGAGTTCGGTCCAGGAGTACGACGCTGACCACGGTCGACCGCAGCCGAGGGTCACTCTCCATCGCCCAGGTGAACGCGTCGCTCGCGCGCATGAATGCAGCCATATCAGTGCTCCTTGCACTGAAGGTACGACAGCGCGCGCTCTAGGTCACCCGGTTACCGGCAGGTGATGACTTTGGTCCTCACAGATTGCGCCTTTCGTCGACTCCCGGCTCCCCGTTTTCGGGGGTCGCCCTACAGAATCGCTTCGCTCTCCTTCGCCTTGGCGATGTCGTCCCAGTCGATGTCGAGTTCCAGCAGGATCTCTTCGGTGTGCTGCCCATGCTCCGGGGCGCGTGCCGGCGCCGGTGGCGTCTCGTTGAATTGTACTGGTGCGGCAACGATCCGGTATTTCTCGCCGTGGTCGTCTACGTTGGTGACCACATATCCGTTGGGTTCGACTTGCGGGTCGTTGAGGGTTTCCCGCGGCGTCGCCAGTGCACCCCACACGCCCGGCTCGTCCTTGAGCACCGCCTGCCAATGTGCGAGGCCGTGGCGCGCGAAAGTATTCGCCAGCAGCTCGGTCGCCACTGTCGCATTGGCGATCAAGTTGCCCGATGGGACGAATCGTTCATCGTCGGCGAGTTCCGCCAGGCCGATGCGCCGGCAGAAGCCCGCCCAGAATTTGTCGGGCTGTAGGAACACCAGCTGGATCCATCTGCCATCTTTCGTCTTGTACCGGTTGACGAGCGGATTGATGGCCAGGCCGGGCGGTGCGCCCGGGATCCCCTCGATATCAAAGAAATCGGCGGCTGAAATCGACGGCGCTATCGACCACATCGCCTGCGCCAGCAGCGAAGAGTCGACAATGGCCGGTTCGCCGGTGCGTTCCCGGTGAAACAACGCGGCGCAAACCCCGCCGGCCAGCGTTGCCCCGCCCTGTAAGTCACCGAAGCCGGGCCCCTGGACCGCGGGCGTCTCACTGCCGAATGGCGTCAAGGTGTAGGCGACCCCACCGCGCGCAAGATACGTCGCGGCGTCGAATCCGCCGCGATCGCGATCGGGGCCCCGGACGCCCAGGCCGGTGCCGCGCGCGATGATGATCTTCGGATTGAACGAGCGGATCTCCTCGACGGTCAGTCGGGCCCGGTCGAGTGCGCCCGGTAGCCAATTGGTCAAGAACACATCCGCACTGGCCAACAGCCGCCCGAACAGCTCGCGACCCGTTTCCGACTTGATGTCGATGGCGATGCTGCGCTTGCCGCGGTTGCCCAGCTCGAGAATGAAGTCGGCATCCGGCCGGGCCGCTTGCCGGGTGAAGCCCCCGACCACCAACGCGCGGCCCGGATCGCCCGCGCTGACGCCCTCCACCTTGATGACGTCGGCACCCCAGTCCGACAGGGCGGCACCGGCAGAGGGCACATAGGTCCACGACGCCAATTCGACAACCCGCACACCGTTAAGCACTCCGCCGTGCACTCCGGACATCGCCATCTCCCTCGCCGCGCCCATTCCTTGCTATTTTAGATATTCTAGCTAGTCTTGGGCGTAGTGATAGCCCATCTGCAGGTCAGCGCAGGTTTCGTGGAAGAGATGCGATGGAGCCGACCGAAGGTCTCGTTTGCCCACCCGCCGCGATGGCCGCATGCAGCAATCCGGCGCGGAAGGCTCAGAACCGATTTATTTCCGCTGCAACATCGGGCTGCCGCAGCGAATGCCGTTGGGCCCCAATGGTCGTGATGTAGGCACACGGACGAAGGACGGGCGATGGGCAGGGTAACGGGCAAGGTGGCCGTGATCAGCGGCGCCGCGCGCGGTCAGGGCCGCTCGCACGCGCGAATGCTGGCCGCCGAGGGTGCGGACATCATCGCCGTAGACCTCTGCACGGACATCGACACCAATGAGTATCCGCTGGCCCGCGCCGAGGACTTGGACGAAACGGCGCGGCTGGTGGAAAAGGAGGGGCAGCGCGCGCACACCGCGATCGCCGATGTTCGCGACCGCGTCGCACTGTCCGCGGCCATCGACGAGGGCGTCGCCGAATTCGGCCACCTCGACGTCGTGATTGCCAACGCCGGCATCTGCCCACTCACCGCGGGCCTGCCACCGAAGGCTTTCGCCGACGCGGTGGACGTTGACCTCATCGGCGTGCTCAACCTGGTCCATGCCAGCCTCAAACACCTGGAGGCCGGCGCGTCGATCGTCGTGATCGGTTCCAACGCCGCCTTCATGTCGTCGATGAACACCACCGGCATCGACGGCGGCCCCGGCGGAGCGGGCTACGCCTTCGCGAAACTGGCTGCCGCGCACTACGTCAACGACTTTGCCCTGGCACTAGCCCCGTTCTCCATCCGGATGAACGCGGTGCATCCGACGAACGTCAACACCGACATGTTGCACAGCGCGCCGATGTACCGGGCCTTCCGGCCCGACCTGAAGGAGCCGACCCGCGAGGACGCCGAACCCATCTTCCCGTTCGTCCAGGCGATGCCTATCCCCTACGTCGAGCCCGAGGACATCAGCGAGGCGGTGCTGTTCCTCGCATCCGACGCCGCGCGATATATCACCGGTCAGCAACTCCGGGTCGACGGCGGCGGTTTTCTCAAGGTCAAGCCATGGTCGGGCGCGTGACGGCAGCGACACCAATCGGGTTGCACCACAACGGGACTACGCGATGACTGCCGACCGCTTGATGCAACGGCGCCTGTACGAACTCATGGTGCTGATGAAGGCAGCCGACGACCGGCTGTCCAAGGGCATCGGCACCGGCGAGTTCATGTGCGTGTACTGGCCGTCATGCGGTCAGGAGGCGATCGCGGCCGCGATGGGCGTCGCGCTGCGGCCCGAAGATCAGCTCGTGACCACCTACCGTGGACTGCACGACCTCATCGGCAACGGAGTGCCGCTCGAAGAGATCTACGGCGAGATGATGGGCCGAACGGTCGGTGCAAGCCGAGGCAAGGGCGGCACCATGCACATCGCCAAACGCGAGGCCGTCGTGATGCTTTCGACCGGCATCGTCGGCGCCGGTGAGCACGTCGAGGCGGGGACGCCGATTTATGTGATCGCGACGGAGAAGGCGGAACAGGAAATCGAAGCGCGAGCGTCCGGCACCGTCAGCTGGACGGGCCAGGTCGGGACCACCTACGTCATCGGAGCCGAAATCGGCGTCATCACGTCATAACGAGGAGAGGTAAACCCCATGGATCTCAACGAGACCCGCGAGAGAATCATCTACCAAAAAGACGGTCCCATCGCGAAAATCACGCTCAACTGGCCGGAGAAGGCCAATGCTCAGGACCAGAAACTGGCCGAGGAGGTCGACGCGGCGCTGCTGGACGCCGACCGCGACTACGACATCAAAGTGCTGGTCCTCAAGGCCAACGGGAAGGGCTTCTGCTCTGGACACGCCATCGGCAACAACGCCGTCGACTATCCGGCGTTTGTCGAAGGTGCCATGAAGATGGGTCACCCGTGGAAACCGCAGAGCGACCTGTTCGTCAAGCCGACACTGAATCTGTGGGAGTTCGCCAAGCCCACCATCGCGCAGGTGCACGGATACTGCGTCGGCGGCGGCACCCACATGGGTCTGACCACCGACATCGTGATCGCCTCCGAGGATGCCTATTTCTCCTACCCGCCGCTACAGGGCTTCGGCATGCCATCGGGCGAATGTTCGATCGAGCCATGGGTTTTCATGAACTGGCGGCGTGCCGCCTACTACTTGTTCCTCGCCGAGGTCATCGACGCCAAGAAAGCACTCGAGGTCGGTCTGGTCAACGAGGTCGTGCCGCGTGACCAACTCGACGACCGGGTCGACGCCATCGCCCGGCACATCGCCCAGGCTCCGATGACGACACTGCTGGCGACCAAGGCCAACCTGAAGCGGGCCTGGGAACTGATGGGCATGCGGGTGCACTGGCAGAGCTCCAATGACCTGGTTGCCCTTGCCTCGATCAGCAAGGACGTGCAAGAACTCATCCAGACCGTGTTCAAGGACAAGGTACTGCCCTCCGAGCAGGCCCGCCGGCAGGCCGCGGCAGCCGCCCAGACCGACGGCGCCGCAACGACTTAGGATCGCTGGTGAACATCGCCGATCACGCGATCACAGCCGCAGAGTCGCCGGCCCTGGTCACCGACGTCGGCACGATCTCGTTCGGCGACCTGTATGCACGCAGCCAACGGGTGGCCGCCGTATTGCACGACGCGGGACTGCGCCGCGGTGACGGTGTGGCGCTGGTCCTGCCGAACCGGCCCGAATTCTTCGAAATCACCTGGGGCGCACAGCTTTCTGGGCTCTACTACACCGCGGTCAACACCCATTTCATTCCGGACGAGGCCAGCTACGTCATCGACGACTCGGACGCCAAGGCCGTCTTCGTCGATGCCTCGATGCCCGAATTGGCCGCGCACATCCGCGACGTCAACGCGACATTGGTCGCCAATTTCTCGGTCGGCGGTCCCCTGCCGGGCTGGCTATCCTATGAAGACGAACTGGCGGCGGCGGGCGACGCCCCACCGCTGTCGGACGGATCAGAGATGCTCTATTCGTCCGGCACCACGGGACGGCCCAAGGCGGTGCGGCGACCTCTTCCCGCCGACGGCAACGGGTCCTGGGCGCAGTCGGTGCTCGAGATGGCGCTGGTTCATAAATACGGGATGAGCTCGTCGAGCGTGTACCTGTCCCCCGCGCCGCTGTATCACGCCGCGGGAGTGAACTACACCATGGCGGCCCACCGCGTGGGCGCCGCGTCGATCCTCGTGCGCAAGTTCGACGCCGAGGCGGTACTGCGTCTGATCGAGGCCCACCGCGTGACCCACGCGCAGTTCGTACCGACGATGTTCGTGCGCATGCTCAAGTTGCCGGCAGCGGTCCGGGAGAGCTACGACGTGTCCAGCTTGCGCTGCGTCATTCACGCGGCCGCACCGTGCCCGGTCGATGTCAAGCACCGGATGATGGAGTGGTTCGGACCCATCATTCACGAATACTACGGCGGTACCGAGGGATTCGCGGGGACCACGATCGGGCCGCAGGAGTGGCTCGCGCATCCCGGTTCGGTGGGGATTCCGATGTCAGCGGTGCACGTGATCGGTGAAGACGGGCGGGAACTTCCCGTCGGCGAGTCCGGCGAGCTCTATTTCGAGGGTGGGCCCGACTTCGAATACTTCAAGGATCCCGCCAAGACCGCATCGGTGTACAACGACCGCGGGTGGCGGTCGCTCGGCGACATGGGCTATGTCGACTCAGACGGGTTTTTGTATCTGACCGACCGGTCGACCTTCATGATCGTCTCCGGCGGGGTCAACATCTACCCGCAAGAGGTGGAGAACCTGCTCGTCATGCATCCGAAGCTGGTCGACGCGGCGGTATTCGGGATCCCCAACGACGAATTCGGCGAAGAGGTCAAGGCCGTCGTGCAGCCGGCCAACGGCGTGGTGGCCGGGCCCGAGCTCGAGACCGAACTCATTGAATACTGCCGGGCTCACCTGGCCGGTTATAAATGCCCGCGCACCGTCGAGTTCGACTCCCTGCCGCGCGACCCGAACGGAAAGCTGTACAAGAAACGCATCCGCGACCGCTACTGGCAAGGGCGAGTATCGCGGATCTTGTGATGTGACACGAGGGATGACGAGATGGCGGTAGGAATGGGCAACGAGATTTCCGACGCGCAAGCCCCGCGGCGGGCGGAGGTGAATTGGACGCCGCTAGCGGTGCCCTGGGCGGTCCAGACTGCCGACCGAATCCCTAAGCAGCGCTACTACGATCCGGAGTTCTATGCGCTGGAGGCTCAGATGTTCTGGCCGCGGGTGTGGCAGATGGCCTGCCGGCTCGAGGAGATTCCCAAACCCGGCGATTTCGTCGAATACGAAATCCTGGACCAGTCGGTCATCGTCGTCCGGGTAGACAATCGCAGCGTGCGGGCCTACCACAACGCCTGCCGCCATCGCGGCGTCAAACTGGTGGAAGGCCAAGGGAATCGGCGCACCTTCGTGTGCCCGTTTCACGGCTGGTGTTGGGGCATCGATGGTCGCAACACGTTCGTCCTGCGACCCGAAGCGTTCGCGGAAGAGAACCTGGCCGCCGATGACCTGGAGCTGGTGTCCGTGCGCTGTGAGCTTTGGGGCGGCTGCGCGTGGATCAACTTCGACGGCGACGCACCACCGTTGCGTGACTGGATGGAGCCGTTCGCGTCGATTTACGATGCGTGGCAGGTGGACTCGCTGCGTGTTGAGTGGTGGCAGTCGTGCCGGCTGCCGGTGAACTGGAAGTTGGCGACTGCGGCGTTCATGGAGGGCTACCACGTCCCGCAGACCCATCCTCAGCTGCTGCCGTCCGCGCAGACCGCCGAGCCCACCGCGGCGATACATCCGGTCGTCGCGAGCAGCCTGTACTTCATGCGCACGCTCGGCGACGGCATGGGCGGTATGACGCACGAGAACGACATCCGCATCGCCGAGGGCTTGCAGAACATCGAGTTGCCGGCCGATCCGGCCGCGGCGATGGCGCGGTGGCGCAGCGCCCTCAACGATGCCGTCGTCAACTGGCACCGTGCCCGCGGCAGTGGCATCCCAGATCTCAACGACCTGGTCCGCCGCGGGATAACCGATGCGATCGGATTCGCCTTCCCGCATCACTTCATCCTGCCGACGTATAGCAGTGCATCCTCGTATCGCATCCGACCGCTAGGGCCCGAGGAGACGCTGTTCGAGATCTGGTCTCTCACCCGGTATCCGGCGGATGCGTCGGCGGGCAAACCCATCCCTCCGCAGCCCATGGCGCCCGATGATCCGCGCTGGCCGCCAATCCCCGCCCAGGATTTCTCCAACCTGCCGAGACAGCAGAAAGGCCTGCACTCCAAGGGCTTTGAATTCATGCGGTTGTCGGACCAGATCGAAGGCCTGATCTCGAACTTCGAACGGGTCATCGACGGTTTCTTGGCCGGCTTACCGTACGCCACCCTGCTGCCCGCCATCCAGAAGACCAACACCACCATCGATGTACCGATCGCCGATCTCGGCTTCGGCTCGGAGGAGCCATGACTGTGCGGTGGGACCACTCGGCGGACCTGGTCATCGCGGGCAGCGGCGGGGGCGGCATGGTCGCCGGCCTGGCCGCACTGGACTGCGGGCTCGAGCCGCTGATCATCGAGAAACAGTCGCTGGTCGGCGGCTCGACGGGGCTTTCGGGCGGCATCATCTGGCTGCCGAACAACCCGTTGATGCGTGCCACCGGCATCGTGGACTCGCACGAGGACGGCCTGGCCTATCTCGCCGATGTGGTCGGCGATATCGGTGCGCCGTCTTCCCCCGAACGACGCGAGATGTTCCTGACCGCTGGCTTCGAGATGATCAACTTCCTCACCCGCAAGGGGGTCGAACTGATCCGGTGCGCGGGATGGAGCGACTACTACCCGAACCACAAGGGCGGCAACGCGTCCGGCCGCGCCGTCGAGGGAATCCCGTTTGACGCGGCGAAGCTCGGGACCTGGAGCGACAAGGTGCAGCCGCCACTGGCCAAGAACTACGGATATGTGGTGCTCACCAACGAGTTACGGTCGGTCCAGTATTTCAACCGCGCGCCGCGGGCCTTCGCCGTCGCGGCGCGGGTATTCCTGCGAACCGCGTCGGCGCGGGCCCGGCGACGTCAGATCCTTACCAACGGCGCATCGCTTATCGGGCAGATGCTCAAGGCGCTGATCGAGCTCAGCGACGGAAATCCCCCGCTGTGGACCGATGCCGCGATGGCCGATCTGGTCGTCGACGGCGGCCGAGTGGTCGGCGTTCGCATCGTTCGCGACGGGAGACCGTTGAATGTCCAGGCCCGCAAGGGAGTGCTGCTGGCCGCGGGCGGCTTTGGCCACAACAAGGAAATGCGCCGCCGGTACAGCGGTGACCAGCCCAACGAGGGGAAGTGGTCGATCGCCAACGCCGGCGACACCGGTGAGGTGCTCGAGGCGGCGATGCGGCTGGGCGCCAAGACCGACCTGCTGGACGAGGCTTGGTGGCTGCCTTCGGTTTTCATCGCCAACGGCGGCGCTGTCGCCGCCTCCCTCGGCTCCGGGCGCCAGCGACCGGGCGCCATCTATGTCGACTCGACCGGTCGAAGGTTCTGCAACGAGTCCAACTCCTACGTCGAAGTCGGCAAGGCCATGTATGCGAACAAGGCCGTACCGTGCTGGATGATCTTCGACGAAGGATATGTGCGCAGGTACGTCACCAGCGCCAATGTGTTGAAGCGCAACCAGCCGCTACCCCCCGAGCTGATCGAGTCCGGTGCCGTCAAGCGGGCGGCGACGATCCCCGACCTGGCCCGCGAGATCGACCTTCCCGCCGACGAACTGGCGAGCGCGGTGCATCGATTCAACCAATTCGCGGCCAAGGGCCTCGATCCCGACTTCGGCCGCGGTCAGTCGGCCTACAACGACTGCCTGGGCGACCCCGGGTACCGACCCAACGCCGCCATCGGCCCGCTCGACGCCGCACCGTACTACGCCACCAGGGTGCTCCCCGCCGATGTCGGAACATGTGGTGGCGTTGTCACCGATGAGCACGCCCAGGTTCTCGACGAACAGGATCGGGTGATCGAGGGCTTGTATGCGACCGGCAACACCACGGCGACGGTGATGGGGCGAACGTATCCGGGCGCCGGGGCGAGCATCGCCAGCTCCATGGTGTTCGGTTACGTCGCAGCGCGCCATGCGGCGGGACGCAAGATCGCAGGCGAGATGGCCCGCTAGGCGGGCACTGTCGAGCGTGAAAGGTGTTTCACGTTGGCGGGCAATCCTTCTCGTCGCGGTCGACGAATTCACGCGGCTTCATGCCCGACTGCATCAGCTCGGCCCGCCTCGCCTGCACATCGGACGCGGCACCAACCATGTTGGTCAGGATGTGGCTGACTTGAAGGTGCACCCGCATGCCCATCAATTCCCACGCGCGCTTCACGTTGTTCTTGACCGCCATCAATGTGGTCAGCGGAATTTGGGCGATCGTGCGCGCCATCTGCTCCACGGTGTCCTCGAGGGCGTCGCGTGGAACCACCCGGTTGAGCAGCCCCCACTCGAGGGCCTGCTGCGCGGACAGGGTCGGGGCCAGCAGCAGCCAGTCCATGGTGCGATGCCAGTTCATGAGCAGCCACGGCTCGATCATCGTGTGCCCGCCGGGTTCGCCGAGGCTTTGGGCAAGTGGCATCTGGAAATACGCGTCCTCGGAGGCGACACAGAAGTCGGTCAGCAAGCCGAGATAGATCCCGCCACCCACGCAATATCCATGGATTTGCGAGATGGTCGGCTTGGGGAATTCCCACAGATACAGCGTCGGCCACAAAAACAAATCAGCGGTGCCTTTGTAAAGGTCCTCGAACGTGTCCCCGAAGTCCGGATACGGGTTTTCGTCCGGGCCCCAGCGCGCGACATGGCCGCCGCAGAATCCCTTACCGTTCGCCTTGAGAATGACGACCTTGATGTCCTTGTCGCGGTCGGCCTCGTGCAGGCACTCGTCGACCTCGCTGACCAAGACGGCATCCTTGGTGTTGGCCTTGTCCACCCGGTTCAGAACGATCCGCGCAATCGGCGGTTCGCGCTCATAGATGACCGCGTTCAGGACACGCCGCTCCATCCTGGTGACACTACCGGACACCGCCATTCCCCGAATTCGCTTTTGCGGTTGCGCAATGGTGGCAGGAGGAGTGAAGTGTATGGAGGCGCCGGACCATTACGAATAGGGCTGCGATGACTACTCCGTCGGACCGAGCGGCACGGCTGGACCTGGTGGCCAGGCTGCAATCCTCCTATCCCGAACTCCCGGACGCTCCCACGCCGGATCTCATTGACCACGAACGCTTCAACGCCTACGTCAAGACTCCCCACGACGTCGGCGGCGAGCCGGACGCTCCCATCGAATTCGAGAACAAGCAGTATGAGATTTGGGAGCACAACACCTACGTCATGTGTGAGGTGCTCGGCTGGCGTGGGATCTGGTTGTCCGAGGAACGACGGCGGATGGGCAATGTGGACCTGGGCCGCACCATCTATCTCGGCCTTCCCTACTACGGACGGTGGTTGCTGGCGGTCGCGCGCGTCCTCGCCGAAAAACATCACATCGGCCTGAGCGAATTGGCCGAACGCATGTCCGAGGTCAAGGCCCGCTACGCGGGAGGCCTGCACGGAAAACCCTTGGAAGCCAGGCCCAAGTCCGAAGGCGACCCCGCCGCCGTCACTCGCAACCGGCACCACCGACACGCCGTCGGCAAGGGCGACCCACAGGTGTACGCCGGACAGGCCGGCCCGCCGAAGTTCAACGTCGGCGACAAGGTCGTGGTGCGCGAGCTGCCGGTGTTGCTCTACACCCGCACGCAGGAGTACGTGCGCGGGGCGACCGGCGAGATCGCGGTCGTTTCATACGAAAGCCCCGCCGCCGAGGATGAGACCTGGGACGGGGCGGATCAGCCACCCGAATGGTTCTACATCGTTCGCTTCAACCTCTCCGAGTTATGGCATGGCTACGCCGGACCGGACAACGACACATTGCAGACCGAGATCCCCGAACGATGGCTCGAATCAGCCGAATAGCGCCCGAAAGGACCTCCGCATGACCGCCCACGAGCACGAGCACGATCACGAGCGCACCGCCGCGCCCGTGGTGGACGAGATCACCGACTTCGAGGTTCTCGAGATCGCGCTTCGCGAATTGTGCATCGAGAAGGGCATTTTCACCGCAGAAGATCATCGCCGCTTCACCGAGTTCGCGGAGCAGATCGGCCCAACTCCCGCGGCGCGCCTGGTGGCTAAGGCTTGGCTCGATCCGGCTTTCAAGGACTTGGTGCGCGCCGATGCGCTCGCCGCCAGCAAGGAGGTCGGCGTCGACTGGCTGGAACCGACCGGTTTTGGAACCCCGAGTGACTTCACCGCCCTGCACGTGCTGGAAGACACCCCGACGCTGCATCACGTGATCGTCTGCACGCTGTGCTCGTGCTACCCGCGCCCGATTCTGGGCAATTCGCCGGAGTGGTATCGCACGCCCAACTATCGGCGCCGCATCGTGCGCTGGCCGCGCCAAGTGCTCGCGGAATTCGGCCTTATCCTCCCGGAAGACGTCGAGATCCGGGTGGAAGATTCCAACCAGAAGCATCGGTTCATGGTGATGCCCGTCCGTCCGGACGGAACGGAGGACTGGACCGAAGACCAACTCGTCGAAATCATCACGCGCGATTGTCTGATCGGCGTCGCATTACCCAAGCCGGGGGTGACCACCAACGCGGTCACCCAGACGCGTCGCGCCGTCCACCCCATAGCCGACTGATGCGAGGTCAAAGATGAGCGCCGCGAACCCACCGCACCCCACGCGTGACGCAGTCGTCGAGCCGCTGGCGAAAATCATTGCACGCAACCAGGTCTGGAGCCGCATGGCGGCTAAGTACGGTGTCGGTAACCCGGTACCACCGTGGAAGACGAGCCTGGACGGGCTCTGTGACGCGCTCGACGGCAGCGAGCGCGGCGCTGAGGTGCTCGGTTTCGCCGCCCGCCGTGGCGAAGAGGACGCCCTTTCGGCGACCATCTACGCCGACCTGCCGTATCCGGAGAATCGGTTGATGGCATTGGCCCACTCGCTCGTGGTGCGCGGCGTCATCGACGAAGCGGAACTCGAGGAGCGCCTGGCTGCGGTGCGGGCCCGGCTGCAAGCCTGAGCGCAGCGGCCGACTCGCAGCGATAAATAGGGTTGCCGACGCCGTTTTCCCGGATCGGCTTCCGATACGCTACGCTGGCAGCAACGTTGGCTTCACAACACTGCATGCCAACCCCGTCGTGGAACGCTTCCTCATCCCACTGGTGCCGACGAAGAACGTCGAACTCGTCACCAAGATGACCCGTGCATCCCGCACTAGCTTGTCTCGCGGCGATCGATTTTGCCATCCGGCAATCTCGCCACCTTCGTGCCGATGCCGCGCGACGTTTTCGTTTGCGGCATGGCGCCACCGATGCCTGAAAGGCACCGAAAAGTGACTACCAGCAACACCTTCGCCGAACTCGGCGTGCGCGCTCACCTGGTCGACGCGCTCGCTGAACGCGGCATTGCCCAACCATTTCCGATTCAGGTCAAGACCCTGCCCGACACCCTGGCCGGTCGGGACGTGCTCGGTCGCGGAAAGACCGGCAGCGGCAAGACCCTGGCCTTCTCGATCCCGCTCGTCAGCCGGCTGTCAGAGGGAAGCCGGCACCGATCGCGGCCCTCGGGCCTGGTGCTGGCGCCCACCCGGGAGCTGGCGACGCAGATCACAGCGACACTCGAGCCGCTGGCGACGGCCTGCGGCCTGCGGATCACCACAATCTTCGGCGGCGTCTCACAAAGCCGTCAGGTCGCTGCGCTGAAGTCCGGCGTCGACATCGTGGTGGCCTGTCCGGGCCGGCTCGAGGATTTGATGAAGCAGCGGTTGATCAGCCTGGATGCCGTCGAGATCACCGTCATCGACGAGGCCGATCACATGGCCGATCTCGGCTTCCTACCCGGCGTCACCCGAATCCTGGCCGCTACCCCGAACGGCGGCCAGCGGCTGCTGTTTTCGGCCACCCTGGACAACGGCGTCGACAAGCTCGTGCGGCGATTCCTCCGAAACGAGGTGCTGCACTCGGTCGACGAGGCCAACTCGCCGGTATCGGAGATGACCCATCACGTCTTCCACGTGGCCAATGCCGACGCCAAGAAAGAGGTGGTACACCGGCTCGCCTCCGGCACCGGTCGGCGGATTCTGTTCATGCGCACCAAGCACCAAGCGCGCAAGCTTGCCAGGCAGCTCACCGAAGCTGGTGTTCCGTCAGTTGACTTGCACGGCAACCTGTCTCAGCCCGCACGCGAGCGCAACCTTGCGATGTTCGCTTCGGGTGGCGCCCGGGTCCTGGTGGCGACCGATATCGCTGCGCGCGGCGTCCATGTCGACCAGGTCAAGCTCGTCGTGCACATCGACCCACCCAGTGAGCACAAGTCCTACCTGCACCGCTCGGGGCGCACGGCGCGGGCGGGAAGTGCAGGTGACGTCGTCACCGTGGTGCTGCCCGAGCAGCGCCGCGACACCCAGCTGCTGATGCGCAAGGCCGGCATCACGGTCGCCCCTCAGCAGGTGACCGCCACCTCCGAGGCGGTGCAAGCGCTCGTAGGCGAGGTAGCGCCCTACCGGGCTCCTGCACCCGCCGCGGCGCCGGCGCGCACGCCCGCGCAGCATCGCACCAACACCGGCGGCCAGCGGCGTCGCCGGACCGGCCGGTCGCCGAGGACCAATCCCACACCGACCGAATCGGCGATATCGCACCGTAGCGGTGCGCCTGGGCGCCGGCCGGAACGCCGCCGCGCGAGCCGTGCGCAAGGCGGTGCCGGCTAACCCACCGGCCGCTTCAGCGCCGGGCCAGCAGCCACGCCTGACCGTCGCCTTCGTCTGCGTCGATCAAGTCCAGGCCGGCGAAGGCGGCGGGCAATTCGCCGGCCGCGGCGCGGAAAGCGCCGGGACCGGGCCCGACCTCACTTAGTGCGGCGATCGCGAGCAGCCCACCCGGCGCCAGCCGCTCGATGATAGTCCGGTCGAGGCGCGGGTCCCGGAACTTACAGCAGACGACCACATCGACCGGCGTCCCTGCCGGTAGACCGCCATCGAAATCGACGACCGCGAAACGGCAGCGGTCGGCCACCGCCGCGCGCTGGGCCAATTCCCGCGCCTGGCCGATGGCCACCGGGGAGACGTCCAATCCGACCACCTGCAGACCGCGTGCGGCCAGCCATACCGAGCCGGTCCCTTGTCCGCAGGCGAGATCGAGAGCCCTGCCGGCCGTGGGAAACAGGTCCGCATGGCGCGCGAAAACGGAGGGCGGCCCAACCGAACTCAATGGTGGCGGCCCCTTCGCCGCGTACCGTTCGTCCCAGCGATGCCGGTCCGTTTCGCTCATGGGCGCCACTCTAGAACCCCTCCGAGCGCCCGCGGTCGGCCTTTTTCTAGACATCTGTCTGTAAGCGGCGACCTCGTTACGCGGCCGCTCGGAGCGTGGCGGCGAGACACGTTTCTACACTGGACGAGTGTCTAGAGACGCGTCGTTCCCGGCCGTTGGCGGTGAAGCGAGCGGCGCGGGCACGGCTCGCCGATCGGATCGTCGGCCCGGGCAGACCATTCGCAAGGTGCTCGATGCCGGGCTGGCGGAACTGCGGGAATCTTCGTACGCGAACCTCACGATGCGCGCGGTCGCGACTCGCGCCGGGGTATCGCCGGCTAGTGCCTACACCTACTTTCCGTCCAAGAGCGCGCTCGTCGCGGCGGTGTATCTGCGCTTTCTGCGCGACTTGCCGCTACATATCGATGTCAACGACACGACCAAGACCCGGGTCAGCGCCACGCTGCGCGACATGGCGGTCGTCGTCGCCGATGAGCCGGAGCTGACCGCCGCCTGCGGCGCCGCCTTGATGGCCGACGATCCGGCGGTCGCACCGCTGCGGGAGCAGATCGGCGAAGAGGTGGCCAAGAGGATCGGCGCCGCGCTGGGTCCGGGTTGGCCGCGAGCCGTGAAATCCACGCTGCAGATGACCTTCTCCGGCGCGCTGATGACCGCCCGGTTCGTCAGCTTCGCCGAGATCTCCGGACAGCTCGACGAGGCGGTCAACCTCATCCTGGGCGCATCGGTGGCGTGAAGGTTGCCGTACTGCGCCGAGCCTCGGATGCGCAAGGCTCGATCGCGTCAGGCGACCGGGCCGGATCCGGCTTCGAGCGCTTCGACAGCGGCCTCGACGTCGGCGAGGATCGTCGGCCCGTAATGATTCACCACCTGCCCCAGCGCGCGGGCTAGGTGCGGTGCGACGGCACCCACCGCGAGCACTTCCTCGGCCAGGACAATGCCTTTCACGACGTGGGCGGCGCTTACGTGGCCGGCGGGGGTGATCTCGTATCGCCAGTCGCCGATGAGGATCTGTTCGGGCTGCGACCGGAAAAAGCCCCGCCGCGCGGGAATCGTCGTCACTCCCGGAACGCCACCGAAAACCTTCAGTACCAGTGCAACTCCCCCGGGACCGGCCAATGCGCCCCCAACCGCCCGACTGACTCGCTCGGGATCGAAGCTCGCCATCAATCGCTCATGGGCAGCACGAACGACGGTGTCAGCCTTTGCGGTTCACCCCCACGGCGCACCGCCGTCCCGGCGACATAGAACTCGACCGTGTGATGTCCCCACGCATAATTCGAGATGGCAAAGTGCACCCCGACGACGCCGTTGCCGCCGTCGCGTTCCGCTTCAGTTTGCATGCGCGCCATCGCGAGTTCCCGAGCTTGGTAGCTGCCTTGGGTCCACTGCGGCATCTCCGCGTTGCGTCCCACTTGACCGAGGGTGCGCAAGAAGCCTTGCACGGCAATGTGAAACACACAGTTGCCCATCACGAAAGCGACCGGGGCGAACCCGGTCCGCAAGAGGGTCGTCAGATCCTGACCGGACAGGTGGCTGGTGAAGGCCTGTCCGTTGGGACGCCGATACGAGCCGGGCTTCTCCACGTACCGCACCGCAGTGCCCACGGCGATGAACTCGAGGTGCTCGCCCTCACCCTGGTGGCGCCATTCGAGGCGAAAGCCCACTACCCCGTCAGCACCCAGCGCGTCGGCCTCGGCCTGCATTCGTGACATCGCGTTCCAGCGGGCGCGGTAGGTCGCGTCGGTGAGCACGGGAAGTTCGGATTGTTGCCTGATCCCGGTGAACTGATAGCCCACGTGGTAGACCGAAACCCCCATCACCAGCTCGATGGGTTCGAATCCGGCCCCGTGCAGCAGAGCGAACTCATTGATCGACAGGTCGGACGTGAATACCTCACCCGCGTGGGAGAGTCGTTCGCTGGCGATCGGATCAAGCGGGTTCGGTTGCATCGTGGAAGACCCTCCTGCGGTTGGCCTGGATAGCGTAGGTCCCGCGAGCGCCACGCATACGCATAACGTGCGATTTTACCGGGAAGCTCGGTCGGCACCGACCGTCCGCGGCGCACCTCGTCATGACCTTGCGATCACCGGGCCGCCCGGCCTAGGACGCGGCCGGTCAATAGTTTGCCGGCGCCCCAGGGCGGTGCTTCACTGTGCTACAGATCAGGTGGTGAATGTCGGGCACCGACCACGGTCCGGCTGCGTGGTGATCGCGGTAGCGCATTAGTGCGGTGTTTGGTGGTCGAGGCGACCGACGAAACCGTCTGCCGCAACCGAGGATTCGACCTTCTTACAGCACGCGACAAATCGCCGGCGAGATGGATGCCGCGTAGCGGATCTCACCGTATCGAGCAAACGGACACCGGGTGATTGGGCGGAATGCCCCTTTGCACCGATCGGCGCGCCCGGCCCGCCGTCGCCGCCGCGGCCCGGGCGGGTAAGCGCCTCGACGGTTGCGCCCGCTGGAAATCGGTGGTTGCGTCTGCATCGTCGAGATCCATCGCAACCCAGCGAAATGTGTTTGCCACAGTGCCCGCCGTGACGTCCTTGGCCGCGGCGTGGACCGCAACGCCCCAGCTCGACTATGATATGGCGCGTCCACGACTGCCCTAACTCCCGGGCCCGCGGGCTTAGCTACCCCCCACTTGTACACCGCGGAAATTGTTCAGAATTCATATGAAGCTATTAACCTACGCGGTCGCCGGGCAGGGGGCAGGGGGGTATAGTCTGCAATGAAGTCCGTTATGGATGCGTCGCCGTTTAGCTCAAAGCGGTCCAGTCAGCCGCACGGCTACTGAGTTTGATATGGCTCCGGCGAATCAGCCCCAGTCAGTTCCTGCTCCTTCGTGCGTCGGCCAATCGACCGTCCGGCGGATCGATATGCAGTAGGGGCGAGAATTGCGTGTGACTGCAACCGCCCACTGCATACGACTCTAGGAGAGAGTCAGCATGCAAACTTGTTCTGCCGCAACCGTTTACCGGATTCATCGAGCGAACGTAGGGTGCGCCAGCCGATGACCACTGTAATTTCTGCAACGCGGCCAGCCCCACCACCCACCGCCAGGACGGACGATTCCTACGACGATGTCGTCGAAATGTTCTTGGTACTGCAGCAGTTGCCCGCCGAATCGAACGAGTACGCCCACCAGCGCGAACGCATCGTGTCACGATGCCTGCCGCTGGCAGATCACGTGGCCAGTCACTTCGCCCGTCGGGGCGAAGGCCTCGAGGACCTGATTCAGGTCGCGCGGCTGGGGCTGATGAACGCCGTCAACCGATTCGACCCCGCGAAAGGGCCGAGCTTCATCGGTTTCGCCGTGCCCACCATGATGGGCGAGGTCCGGCGTTACTTCCGCGACTACAGCTGGGGCATGCGCGTGCCGCGGCGGCTGCGCGAGCTGCACGTGCAGATCAGCAGGACGACCGCTGAACTGTCCCAGCAGCTCGGGCGCGCACCCACCGCGGGCGAGCTGTCCCAGGTGCTCGAGGTTCCGCGCGAGGAGATCGTCGAGTGCCTCGTCGCGGGCGACGCCTACCGGCTCGACTCCCTCGATGCGCCGCTCGGCGCGGACAGCTCCGGAACGCCCCGCTCGGTGGCCGACTCGGTCGGCGACATCGATCCACAGATCGAACACATCACCAACCGGGAAGCGCTGCGGGTCTTGGTTGCCACCCTCCCGCAGCGTGAACGCGAGGTCTTGCGCATGCGGTTCTTCGAATCCATGACCCAGAGCCAGATCGCGGAGCGGATCGGCGTGTCGCAGATGCAGGTGTCCCGCATCCTGGCGAACACGCTGAGCTCGCTGCGCGATCGTCTCGAGTAGGCACTGGTTCCCACTAGGCGCTGCGTGGCATATCCTGCCGCGCAGCCCTGTACTGTGCGACTGAAACGGGGCAACCCGAAGTTGTCGCCAGGAAGACCTGGAAGGGAGCTGGATTCGATGAGGATGTCGCGAACGGTGGCCGCAGGCGTCGCAGTGACGGCGGCACTGGCGGTGTCGGTGACCGGCTGCGGCAGCAACAAGTCGTCGAAGTCGGGTTCGGCCACCTCGGCAATCTCGACCACCAGCTCCGCGCCGGCGTCATCGGCGCCCGCGCAGCCCAACGGATACGCCAAGCTGCTCATCCAGCCCAGTGACATCAATGCCCCGGTCCCCTTCACCGCCGGGCCCCCGACCGACAATCCCAACGGCCAGCCGGGCGTGGCCACCACCTTCAAGGACGACGATGGTAGCCACGCGATCAAGGTGACCATCGCCGTTTATGACGATCCCGAGGATGCGACGAACGCGTTGAACACAGCGAAGGGTCAACAGGGCGGTGTAATCAAAGATCCCACGACGCAACCGTCGACCATTGGCAGTGGCGGAACGACGTTGATGGGCAATGCCCCGGACCGCAGCAAGGGGGTGGTGATCCTGCTCTTCACCGAGGGCAAGGCCTTTGCCACGCTGCAATTCGACGGGCCGAGCGACACGCTGGCCCCGCCGGACTTCGTCAACGATGTTGGCCAAAAGCAAGATGCGGCCATCAAGAAGGGACTCGGCGGCTAGGCGCTGCGCCACCGCTTCGGGGATGCCATGAACGTCATCAACGGCATGCCGGCCCATGCACTACTGCTGCATTTCGTGTTGGTGCTGGTGCCGCTAACCGCCCTGCTGGAAATCGTTTGCGGGCTCTGGCCGGCGGCCCGGCGCGGGCAGCTGATGTGGCTCACGCTGCTCCTGGCCGCGGCCACGATGGTATTGACACCCATCACCATCAACGCCGGCGGCTGGCTCTACGGCTTGCGAACGAATCCCAGCCCGATCCTGCGCGAGCACGCCGAGCGGGGCAGCCTGATGTCCTATTTCTCCGCCGCACTGCTGGCCGCCGCCGTCGTGCTGGTCGTGGTGGGACTGATCGAACGCCGATCCGGCAAGACCCGCGCCGCTACCCGGTTACTCGTCGCGATATTGGTGCTGGCGGTGGGAGTCTCGTCGATGGTCCAGATCTACCGCGTGGGCGACGCCGGTGCGAAATCGGTCTGGGGCACCGCGATTGCGCACCTGACGAACAACCATGCGGGTTGACTACGCCGCCCGCGGCAAAACCCTTCGATGCGTGGCCGCACGCTTGGCCGGAGTACCTGTTGCGCGCTAACCACATTCTGCGAATAGGGCGGTCGGCGTGAGAAGAAAGAGCCGAAACCGGCGCCCGCCGGCGAATTCCTGGGCGAGCCGATAATTCGGCCAGGACGCCAGCGCATCCTCCCACGCTTGGTCACGCTCCGCGCCACCCGGCAGTTGCACCGTCGCCGCGAACGGGTGGCCATGACGGCGCACGGTGACCCGTTGCACCGCTTTAAGATTCGCCGACCAGGACGGGTGGCGCGCGTGCCCCCTGTTGGATCCGACCGACAGCAGGCCCTCGTGGAACGGGACGCATTGCTGCCCACTCGAGTCCCGCCTTAGCGGGAAAAATAAATTGCTTGATTTAATCTGACGCTAGGTGTTCACTGAGGCGATGACTGCCGAGCGCGCCGCCCGCTCCGACCGGTCGACGGGCACCAGAGAGGCCATCTTGTCTGCTGCCGAGGTGCTTTTCGCCGAACGCGGGATGTACGCCGTGTCGAACCGGCAGATAAGCGAAGCGGCCGGACAGGGCAACAATGCCGCGGCGTGCTACCACTTCGGCACCAGAGTCGACCTGCTCCGCGCTATCGATAGCAAGCATCGCGAGCCTATCGAGGAGCTGCGTGCCCAGATGTTAGCCGCCATCGGCGATTCGGCCGAGCTACGAGACTGGGTCGGCGCGTTGGTGCGCCCGTTGACCGATCACCTGTCCGCGCTGGGCACCCCGACCTGGTACGCGCGGTTCGCCGCGCAGGCCATGGCCGATCCGACGTACCGCCATGTGGTCACCAAAGACGCGCTGGCGTCGCCGTTGCTGGTGCGGACGCTTGACGGCATCAACCGCTGCCTGCCGGAGCTGCCCAAGCGAGTGCGCGCCGAACGAATGGTGATGGTCCGCAACCTGCTCATGCACACGTGTGCGGAACACGAAGGCGCACTGGCGGAGCACGGACCGCGGTCGCGTTCGGCGTGGCCCGTCGCCGCCGAAGGCCTGATCGACGCGATCGTCGGTCTGTGGCGCGCGCCGGTCCACGTGGGGGCGGCCGGCGGCGAACCAGTACAAGCGACCGCGCAGGTTGACCACCGAGGAGCACGGTGACCGAAGGATCCACAGCCACCGATATCCCGGGGTTTCCGATGACGCGGGCGCCCGGCTGCCCGTTCGTATGTGCCAGATCGACGAGATCGGAATCGACAAGCTGATGTGGTCCTCCGATTACCCGCACAACGAAAGCACTTTCGGCTATTCGGAGAGGTCGCTCGCCGCGGTGGTCGACGCCGTCGGCCCCGACGATGCCGTTCGGGTTGTCGGCGACAATATCAGGAAGTTCCTGGGAATCTCCGCATGACGAACTCACTGACCGCCCACCCCTGCGCGCTCGACATCCCCGATGAGCCGGACTGGGCCCGCATGCGCACCGAGACCGCAGCGCGGCTGCGGTCCGCGATGGCCGAACACGGTGTCGACGCGCTGATCTTGCTGATGAACGGCTACGTCGGATACGCGACGGGCGCCAGCTGGCCGCTGCTGGACGCGGGCCTGTCACACGTGGAGCGCCCAGTCGCCGTCGTGCTCGCCGAGGACGTACATCCGCACCTGTTCATGCCGTTCCGCAGCGGGGCGTCGGCGGAGTATCCCGTGCCGGACGACCATCTGCATGGCCCCGCTTACCTCGAATCCGACTATGGTGTCCGTGATTTCGCGCGGACGCTGTCCGGTATCGTCCGGCCGGGAGCACACATCGCCGTCGACGAACTCACGGGTGCCATGCGGCGGGCGGCGGCCACGCTATTCCCCGCGGGGCCCCCGACGGATGCGGCGATCGTGCTCGGCGCCGCGCAATTGGTGAAGACCCGCGACGAGTTGTCGTGTCTGCGCACGGCGGCTCGCATCACCGAACAAGCGATCGTCGATGTGCAGCAGGCACTGAGGCCCGGCGTGCGACAGATCGATCTTTCGGCCACCTTCGTCCGGCGCGCGTTCGAACTCGGCGCCACCACCAACATGCTGGAGGCGATCTGGCAGGTGATGCCGATTTCGCGGGAGGAGGGGGTGTGGACGACGCACGGTGATCTCGCGCTGCCGCTGCTCCCGACCGCTCGGGAACTGGCCACCGGCGATGTGTTGTGGACCGATATCAGCATCACCTACCACGGCTACTGCTCAGACTTCGGGCGCACCTGGATTGTCGGCGAGTCACCCACCCCGAGACAGCAAGACCAATTCCGGCGGTGGCGCGCGATTTTGGACGCCACGCTCGCGGTCACCAAAGCCGGCGTGACCTCGGGTGACTTGGCGCGCGCGGCGATCGCGGCAAACGGCGGCCGCAAACCATGGCTGCCGCACTTGTACCTGGGCCACGGGATCGGTACCTACCCCGCCGAAGCTCCGATGATCGGAACGGATCTCGGCGAGGAGTTCGACGACAACTTCGTCTTTCCGCCCGGCATGGTTCTGGTGCTGGAACCCGTGGTGTGGGAGGACGGCACCGGAGGCTATCGCAGCGAGGAGATCGTGGTGATCACCGAAGAGGGCTACACACCGATTACCGACTACCCCTATACCCCCTATGGTGACTGAGGTCCTGCCCGACGCGCGCGCTTTGCGTTCGGGCCGTCGCGAACGGGCGCTGGTCCAGATGGAGCGGCACGGCCTCGACATCCTGGTGCTGGGCCGGCAGGCCAACATCCGTTACGTCACCGGCGCCCCGCAGCTGTGGATCGCCGGCACCCGGCCCTTCGGTCCGATGTGTGTGCTGGTGCGCGCCACCGGAGACATCTACCTCAACAGCACCGACGATGAGGGTGTTCCGGAGGAGATCGGTCGCGATCACCTGTATGGGCTGGCCTGGAACCCGATAACGCTCATCGACGTCCTGAAGAAGATCGACGGAGCCGAGTCGGCCCGGCGGGTCGGAACCGACGCGATCACACCGACTTTCGCCGCACTGTTACCCGACGCGTTTCCCAATGCCGAGCTGGTCGACGCCGAGCCTGCGATGCGTGCGGCGCGGCGCATCAAGACGGCCGATGAAATCGCGGCGATGGATCAGGCATTGCGTGTCGCCGAACACGGACTGGCCACCGCGCTGGGCGAATTGGCGCCGGGTGTTTCGGAGCGGACGCTGGCCGGGGTGATGATGGAGGCCATGGCCGCGGGTGGGGTGAGCACGCCCGCCACCCAGGACGCCGCGTGGGTGACGTCGCGAGAACAGCCGGGGCGGTGCGCTGCCGCGCACGAGGTCGGGTCGGGCGACCTCGTGGCCTTTGCCGCCGGCGCCCTGGCCAATGGCTACGTCGCCGAGGTCGGCCGAACCTGGCCGGCCGGTGCTAGCGTCACCGCCGAGGCCCGCGAGCTCTTCGAGCGCTCGGATCGGTTGTACGCCAGGATGCTTGCCGCCTGCCGGGCAGGCGCGGACACCCGCGATCTGCTTGCCGCGTATGACGCGGCGGGTGAACCGATCCCGGCCATGCCGGTCGCGCACGGCCTGGGCCTGGGGTTCGATCCGCCGGTAGTGTCCGAAGCGCTCTTGGCCGCAGGCGAACACAACCGACTCGACGCCGGGATGGTGTTGGCGCTCACCGCGTATGTGTGGCAGCAGGGCGTCGGCGCGGTGTTCCGTCGAGACACGGTGCATATCACCGACAATGGCGTCGAGGTACTGACCACCAGCCCGTCCTGGGCCCACTGAAATCACTTGTGCCACTGTGGCTTCACTGGCATCAGGGTGGCGCTTTTTGTCGGTAGGCTCCGCTAGCTTCGAGGTGTGAGCGTAGATCGGGAGGCCTTGGCGGCGGCTTTTGAGACCATCGATGCTGCCGTTGACGATCTGATCGCTTATGACTGTGACGCGCTGGCCACCCGCGAACAGTTGGCGATGCTGGAGCGCTGCGAGAAGGTGCGCCGCCGATTGCCGGCCATCGAGTATCCGCTCATCAATAACCTTGCCCGCCAGGCGACGCCGCAAGATCTCGGCGGTACGCTGCCGCATGCGATAGCAGAGGCGACGCTGATCAGCCGCGCCGAAGCGACCCGCCGCATCAAGGAGGCGCGGGATCTGGGCCCGCGCCATGGCCTTACCGGCGAACCCGTGGCACCGGCCCTGACCGCCACCGCGGCCGCCCAACGCCGCGGCACACTCGGCACCGGACAGGTCTCGGTGATCCGCAAGTTCTACCACCAGTTGCCCGGCTGGATAGATGCTGCCACCCGCGAGCACGCGGAGGCCAAACTCGCCACCGAAGGCACCCGGTATCGGCCCGAACAGCTTCACGAGCTGGCCACCATCTTGGCGGACTGCCTCAACCCCGACGGCAACTACAGTGACGAGGACCGCGCCCGCCAGCGCGGCCTGACCCTGGGCAACCAGCAAGCCGACGGCATGTCGCAGCTGCGCGGCTGGCTAACCCCCGAAGCGCGCGCCACCGTCGAAGCCGTCTTGGCCAAACTCGCCGCCCCCGGCATGTGCAATCCCAATGACGAAAGCCCCTGCGCGCAGGGATCTCCGAGTGAGGAGACCATCGAAAAGGATTCCCGCAGCGGTGCCCAACGCAACCACGACGCGCTCAACGCTGCGCTCAGAGGTCTACTCGCGTCGGGCGAGCTCGGGCAGCACAACGGCTTACCGACCTCGATCATCGTCACCACGACACTGGCCGAGTTGGAATCCACCGCGGGGCATGGATTGACGGGTGGGGGCACCCTCTTGCCGATGAGCGACGTGATCCGCCTGGCCCGGCACGCACATCACTATTTGGCGATCTTCGAGAAGGGCAAGGCACTGGCGCTGTATCACACCAAACGCCTGGCGTCACCGAGCCAGCGAATCGTCCTGTACGCGAAGGATCGTGGTTGTTCGGCCCCGGGCTGCACCACATCCGGCTACTACTGCGAGGTTCACCACGTCACCGACTGGTCCAGGTGCCACACCACCGACGTCAACGACCTCACTTTTGCCTGCGGCCCCCAGCACCGCCTCCTGCGACCCGGCGGCTGGACCACCCGCAAGAACGCCAGGGGTGACACCGAATGGCTGCCGCCCCCGCACCTGGACCGAGGAAGGCCACGCGTCAACCTGTTTCATCATCCAGAAAAGCTGCTGCACGACCGAGACGACGAGGGGCCTTAGGCGACACGCCCTTCCTCCCCCAGTGCCTCGTCAAGTAGGTCGCCCACCGGGTTTCGCTGCCACAGCAGCAGCAGGTTCGACAACATCTGCAGCGGCGCGCGCACGCGCTCGTCGTCCCTGATCCGCCGGTCCGTCCGGCTGGTCGGTGCGACATCGAATCGGTTGCGTATCAACGCCGGTACGTCTAGCAACCAGGCCACACCCATCACCGCGGCATACAACAACATGTGTCGGCGCAGTCTGTCCGGCTCCAGGCACGGACCACCATAGCTGTGAAATTCCGCGACGAACAGGTCCAGCAAGTCGTCGAGGTGGGCGTCCCACAATTCGGTTTCGGCGCCAGACATGGCCCCCCACAACGCCATACCCAGGTTCATCTGGCTGACGCATCCCCAGTCCATCAGGCCGCAGCGCAAAGTGCCATCGCCATCACGCCAGAACCACGCATTGTCGACATTGGCATTCCAGTGGCACAGCGCTACGTAGTCGGCGTCCGCGGCCAAAAGGTCCGCAACCGCATCCTCGGAGCGGGCCAATCGTGGCGCCTCATTGGCAAAATGCATCAGAAACTCGGACGAGCCCACGCCGGCGGGCACCAGGCCAGGATGGGTGCCGATGAATTCGATCAGCTGATTCACCCGTCGTTCCAATTTGTCCATGGACCGCGACGGTCGGTCGCCGACCGTCGCGGCCTGCACATCCAGCGGAAAGTGCGCCGTGCGTTCCGCGGGTAGCCGACCGGACCGGTGCGCGCCGGCAAGCCGTGCCAGCGCGGTCAGCAGCGCGCGGTAATGCTCCAGCGGCGCCGGCATCTCGTAATCGAGGCACTTGTGGTATTGGCGTTCGACCCCGTTGACACCGAAGGTGATTCGCTCGGTGATCAAAATCCCGGTGCCGCTATCCCTGTGATAGTCCGCGAATTGCGGGCTGGGCACTGCGATGGGGAATTGCGGCGCACGTGCCAACGAGGCGAACCGGACCTCGGACTCCATCTTGGTCTTGGCGCGATCGCGTACCGGATCGTCGAGATCACGGGAGAACTTGACGAACAGGTCGGTGTGCAGATCCGCTGCGGGCCGCTCGTATTCGATCGACAGCACAACCTTGCGTCCCGTGCTGCCACCGCTGATCTCTCGGAAGTCGCTGATCCGAGCGATGCTGTCCTTCCGCAGCACACCCGAGGCCCGAAACGCATCGGTCAGAAACGGCGCTCCCCCGCTGAAGAGCGCCGCGGGGTCTGCCGGGAACGGCAACCCGTAATGGTCGCCGATCACCCAGACTACGCCGCTACCAGGTCTGCTCGGCAGAGCGCACCAACATGTGATTGACCGCGACCCGGCGGTCACGCGTCACCATGAACAACACGGCATCCGCGATGTCGTCGGGCCGCAGCATGACCATGCCGGCGGTCTGTCGTTCGAACGCCTCGCGTGACGTTTCGGCGAGGTGGCTGAAGATTTCGGTGTCGACGGTTCCGGGGCCCACCACCCCGACCCGGACCCGCTTGCCGAGCACCTCTTGGCGAAGGCCCTCGCTGAAGGCGTTCACGCCGAACTTGGTCAGTGAGTACACCGCGGTGTTCGGCCGGGCCACCCAGCCGGCGGTGGAACTGATCGTGACAAGGTCGGCCACCCCGCGCGGCGAGTCGGCGGCCGCGTCGATCAGGTGGGGAAGCGCCGCGCGGGTGGCGTAAAGGACGCCCTGCACGTTCACGGACACCATCTGGTCCCAGTCCTGCAGCGACGCCTTGCTCGCGGGTGCCGATTGCATCAGGCCCGCGTTGTTCACCAGGATGTCCAGGCGCCCGAGCTCGGCAACGGTGCGCCGCACTGCGGCCGCCACCTGCTCGGCATCGGTCACGTCGGCGGCCACCGCCAGCGCTGTGCCACCGGCGGATTCGATCCGAGATTTCAGCGCGTCCAACCGGTCCGCCCGGCGCGCGAGCAGAGCCACCGCCGATCCCTGGGCCGCCAACGCTTGAGCCGTTGCCGCACCGATGCCGCTGCTGGCGCCGGTGACCAGGGCCGCAGTGCGCGCCAGTACCGTCATGTTCCGCCCATCGGTTGCTTGCCAAGTATCGCGTATAGAACGTAGTCGGTGTCTTCGCCCAGGTTTGGCGCGCCGCGCTCGATCCGGGCCGGGCAGCGGGCCATCCGCCAGGACGGCCCCAGCACCGGTCGCTGGCCTTCCCGGTGATCGGTGACGAATCGGTACAGCCCACGATCCCACAGCCGTTGATCGGCAACCACATCCAGCGATGAGGCGCTCTTGCCGGCCGGCACGCCGGCTGCGCGCAGCCGTTCCGCCAGCCGCTCGGCGTCCTGGTCTCGGGTGAGTCGGGCGAGGTCCGCGTCGAGGGCTTCGGCGTGGCGGTGCCGCGCGTCGGCGTTGGCGTAGCGGGGTTCGTCGGCCAGTGCCGCGGCGCCGAGTACCTCGCACAATCGTTGCCATTCGGCATCGTTCGCGACCGCTAGCGTGATCCACGCGCCGTCGGCACAGGGGTAGCAGCCGTGCGGGCACATGTCCGGGTGGGCATTGCCGCCCGGACCCAGAGGTCGCCCCGTCAGCGACTGCTCCAGCAGGCAGTCACCTATCATCGAGGAGAGCGTCTCCACGGCCGACACATCGACGAATTGTCCCGTGCCAGTGAGCTCCCGATGCAGCAGTGCCACCACGGCGGCGTATGCGGCGACCGCACCCACCGTCGAGTCGCCATAACGCATGCTGGTCCCCAGCGGGGCTCCACCGGGATAGCCGACCAGCGACGCCGGCCCGGCCAACGCGGCAAAGCATGGCGCATAGCCGGTTTGGTGACCCAGTGGCCCGTCGTTGCCCCACATCTTGATCGACACGGAGATGATGTCGGGTTTGATCTCGGTGAGCTGTTGATACCCAAGGCCTTGGCGTTCCATGGCGCCCGGCCGCAGGTTGTTGATGACGATGTCGCTGCGGGCGATTAGCTCGCGCAGCCGTGCCATGCCCTCTGTGGACTTGATATCGAGGTCCACGCTGAGGATTTCGGGATTGATGCTCAAGAAGTAGGGCGCGTGGTTGATGTCGGCGCCGCCGTAGGCGCGCATCTCCTCGGGGCTGTCGGCCGTCTCGACCTTGATGACCTCGGCACCCAGCATCGCCAGTAGCTTTCCGGCATACGGGCCGGCCCATACCTTGGTGAGCTCGACGATGCGCACGCCTTCCAGCGGCCCGCCCCGCGGGGTCTTGGGTGGCTTGTGTTGCGCCGACTTGACCGCCGGCCGTGGTCGGGGGGTGTCGATACTCCCCATGATCGGCAGTGTGTGCTCGCCGAGAATCGGTGCTGTACAGGTGATTCGCGCGGGCGAGGCGCTGAACGCGTATGGCACGGTCGGGTACGCCGCTTCACCGAGTACTGGATGGCGAACCCGTTGGAAGAAGCCGCGATGGCGATACTGTGGTGAGTGATGCAGATCCACAGCGTTATTCACGGGCACCAGCGGCACGCCGAACCGCTGGGCCCTTTCCGATGCCTGCTCTTTGGGCAGGCCGGCTACCCAGGCGGCAAAACCTCGCTGAAACGCGGTGACCTTCTCGGCGGTGACGGAGAACTCCAGCCAGTCGTCCTCGAACGCATCGAGCCATTCCGGATGGCCCATCAGGGTTTTGACCCCGGCCCAATGGGCCCCGCTGGTCACGTACAGGTAGACAAAGCCATCCGCGCAGGCGAAGAACGACGCCGGCCCGGCCTGATCGTAATCGTCGCGCGCACCGGCGGCGGGCACCTCGCCGGTGACAATGCGGCCCAGGATGCAATCGGCGCGTGAGACCAACACGGCCTGCCCGGAGACGTCGATGAACTCGCCCTGGCCGGTGTGCAGGCGCCCACACAGCGACGCCGCGACACAAAGTGCCGCCTCCAGCCCGGCCTCGTAGTCGCCCAGAAAGCGGCCCGGTCCCTGCAGCGGGGGCTTTGCGGGGTCAGGGTGGCTCGGAGTGTGGTACCCCCACCCGCTGGCGTGGAACACGTTGATGCTCCGCGCATTGTCGAATTCCGCGGCCACCCCTAGGCCGTACGGGGTGATGGAGCAGAACACCACGGACGGATGGATCCCGGCCCAGCCCGTGGACCGGCATTCGATGACCGCGTCGGCGGTGTCGATCAGCCGGTGTAGCCTCTCGACGTCGGCGGCCGAGCGGAGGTCCAGAGCGACGGAGCGTTTGTTGGTGTTGAGGTAGGCGAACAGTACGCTGCCTTCGCAGCCGTCGGCGAGGATGGGCGCCATGGCGCGCGTCGCGCTGCCGCCCTCCGGCGGCTCGATCTTGATGACCTCGGCGCCGAAGTCGGCAAGCAGCTTCCCGCAGTACTCCCCCGCGACGGATTCGGCTAACTCAACAACCCTGATACCCGTCAGCGCGGACACGCACGCCTCGCCAAAATTGTCAGGGCTTCGCGCGGCCGGAGCGGCTCAGGCGCCACTCCGGCGGGAAGTTCAAGTCGTTGTCCTTGACCACGTTGTTGAGGCCCTTGTTGAAAGTACCTTCGGTGAGGTCGACCTCTTCCGCATCGTTTTGGATCATCGGCAGCATGCCCTCGACCATGCCGGTGAGCAGGCTGCCGAAGTACTCGCCCTTGTGCTGCTTGTACAACTCGAGGAAGGTCTTCTGGACCGCGACCGTGTCGGTCGGACGCGACTTGGAGCAGGCCAGCGCGTACTTCTCGGTCTCCGCCTCCAGCTTGTCGCGTGGCACCACACTGTTGACGAAGCCGCAGTCGTACATCTCCTTCGCGCTGAACGGCCTTCCGGTGAACAGCATCTCGGAGAACTTGCGCAGGCCCATCGTCTCCGCCCACCACCACAGCCGCGGTCCCCAGCCCACGTAACGGAAGGCCGGGTGCCCGAACAGGGCGTCATCGGACGAGATCACCAGGTCGGCGTCGCCGGCCTGATAGAAGTGCCACCCGTAGCAGTAGCCCTTGGCCTCGATGATGCTGATCTTCCGAAGCTCCTGCAGCGGACGGTTTCCGGCCCGCGCCTTGGCGTAAAAGTCGGTCACTGTGGACAGGTAGCGGTACGAACCGCCCGGCGGGTACTTGACGTCGTCGTCGTTGATCGCGAGTTCGTGATGCAACGGCAAACCGGGGTTCTCCAGCATCGGACGCTGCTCGGGCAGATCGCCGCCGCTGCCGAAATCTTCTCCCTCACCCCGGATCACGACCACCTTGACCTCGTCGTCCACATTGCACTTGTGGATCAGGTCCGCGTAATTGTGCCGCATGCCCAGCGTGGTCGAGTTGAGCTCCTCCGGCCGGTTGAAGGTGATGTACGCGATCCGGTTCTTCTTATCCTTTTCGAACTTGATGTACTGCTCGGCTTCCTTCTTCAACTTTACGTAGTCATATTCGGGCATGGGCCTCTTCTTTCACTGGGAGTTAGTGCCTATTTGAGCAATGCGCCCGCATCGACTGGCAGCGAAACGCCGGTGATGTAACGAGATTCGTCAGAGGCGAGGAACAGGACGGCGTTGCTGATGTCGACGGCCTCCACCCACGGCACCGGCATCATGTGGGTCATTTGCGAGAACGGCGCGAAATCCTCCGGCCCCGGATTCTCCAGATCCGGTCGAAACAGCCGGAAGGTGATGTCATTCATGGTCATCGGCGTGTTGACCTGACTCGGGTGCACCGAGTTCACCCGGATGCTGTGCTGGCCCAGCTCCACCGCGAATGCCCGCATCAGGCCCAGGACACCGTGTTTGGCGGCGATGTAGTGGCCGGTGTAAGCCATGGCCTTGTGCGATCCGACCGAACCTGTCAGCACGATGGATCCACCCCGTCCACCGGCGAGGAGGTGGGGAACACCGGCTTTCACGGTGTGCCAGACGCCGGAAAGGTTTACATCGATCATGTCCTGCCAGATCTGCTCGCCGATCTTGTGCAGCTTGTTGCCAAAGGTGCCGATTCCCGCGTTGGCGACGATGATGTCGAGACGCCCGAGCTGTTCGACGCCGTTGTCGACGGCGGCCTTCAGCGCGTCGTAGTCGCGGACGTCCACCTGAGCGGTCACGATGCGCCGGTCGAGGTTCTTGACCAGATCCGCAGTCTCGGTGAGGTCTTCGGGCGTCGAGTGTGGGTACGCCAGGTTTTCGATCGGCCCGCAGACGTCGATCGCGATGATGTCGGCGCCCTCTTGCGCCAGGCGGACGGCGTGACTGCGGCCCTGACCGCGCGCGGCTCCGCTGATGAAAGCGACCTTGCCCTCGACTCGGCCGGTCATCACGACACCAGTGCCGGCATGCACTCCCAGCCCCGGACCGTGGAGGTAGGGCTGAGGACTGCGTTGGTCAGGTCGACCTCCCACTCGGGGAATCGCTTCAGAATCTCCTCCAGGGCGACGCGGCCTTCGAGGCGGGCCAGCGCCGACCCCAGGCAGAAGTGGGTTCCCATGCTGAAGGTGAGATGCGGTCGGACGCTGCGGTGAATGTTGAAATCGGCCGCGTCGGGGCCGAACTGGGCTTCGTCGCGGCACGCCGATCCGATAAGCATCATCATCACGCTGCCTTCGGGCACGGTTTGGTCGTGCACGGTGACGTCGCGGGTCACGTAACGCGAAACGTGCGGCGCCGGCGGCTCGTACCGCAGTAATTCCTCGATGGCCGCCGCGATGAGCGTCGGGTTCTCGACGAGGTCGCGGCGCTGATCGGGGTGCTCGGCGAGAACCTTTCCGGACCAACCGATCAGCCGGGTGGTCGTTTCGTTGCCGGCCCCGGCCACGACGTTGAGGTACACCAGGATCTCTTCGCGAGACAGCCGCCGGGTGGTGCCGGTTTCGTCCACGAATTCGACGTTGAGCAGCTCGGTCATGATGTCGTCGGACGGATGTCCGGCGCGCCAGTCGATGTACGCCTCGAACTGTTCACCCACCGATAGGCCATGCTCGGCAGCATCCATGGGCTTGCCGGCCTCGGTGCGCAGCTGCGCGTTGCCCCGGTCGCGGATGTATTCCTGGTCGTCTTCGGGGATGCCGAGCAGCATGCTGATGACCTTCATCGGCATCTGCGCACCGAGGTCGGTGACGAAGTCGAAGTGTCCGTTGCCCACCAGTGGATCCAGCAGCTGAGCGCAGAATTCGCGGATCATCGGTTCGAGCGCGGCGATCCGGCGTGGGGTGAACATCCGCGATAACAGTTTGCGATGCACATCGTGGATCGGCGGGTCTTCGAAGATCAACATGCCCGGCGGGATCTCGAGGTTGGCCTTGATCAGCTCCAGGATCGCCCCCCGCGCCGAGCTGTATGTCTCGTGGTCGACGAGCGCCTTGCTGACATCGGCGTAGCGGCTGAGCGCAAAAAAGTCGTATTCGGCGTTGTAGTAAACCGGTGCCTCGTCGCGCAATCGCGCGAACATGGGGTACGGGTCGGCAATCAGCCCGACATCGTATGGGTCGAAACGAACATGGCTATCGGTGCTCGCCGTCACGAAATCCCTCCTACCCCTGCAGTTTTAGCTGCCCACATGACCTGCACCAGGGCTAGCGCCGCCAGCGTCGCAGCGCTGGATTCGGTTGGGCAATTTATACACTCCGCTTAATTGCGTGGCTTTGATATCTGCGCAAGCTCCGCTGAAAACGGCGCATGAACGTGGACTTACTCTATTCTCGTAGAGAACCATACAGCGGGTGCCCTGACAAGAGCCATAGCCCGCGTGTCCCGGCGGGGCTCTCACCCGGACCCGGCCGCCCGGCGGCGCAACACTCGCAGTCCGCCGCTCTGTGTGAGCCGGCCCTTGGCCGAACGCTTCAAGATCCCGGCCGCGATCGCCGACAGGATTCCGTCGAGCTGTTCGGGACTGTCGACGATGCGGTCGCCGTGTGCGAACCGCTGCAGCAAGCCGTTGATGAACGTCAGCGTGACGTTGCTGAGGTCCTCGACGACGGCCGGATCCAGCTCGGCGCCGTGCGGCATGAGCTGTACGAGAATCTCCCGATGCAGTTTGGTGAACTCGTCGGTGGCCTGCTGCAGAATCGCGGCCAGCGCGGGATCGCGGGTGGCCTGCATCGTCAGCTCGTATCGGGCCCTCGTCCGGTACAACTGCGGATCGCTGCCGGACTGGATGACCACCTGCGACAGCCGTGAGGGTGCGCCGCCATCGGAACTGTCCGCGATGGCCTGTAGCTCAGCGAGGTCGAGCTCGGCCGAGCGTTCGGCCGCAGCCCGCAGCAACGCCGATCGCGTGCGGAAGTAGAACGAGGTCGTACCGTCCGGCACCCCGGCCTTGCGATCGACCTTCAGGTGGCTCAACCCCTTGGCCCCGTCATCGGCCAGCAACCTGATCGCCGCATCGCATAAATCGCGGCGGCGTTCGGCGGGGTTGGGCTTGCGTCGTTTATCCATGCCTCTCCTGCAACGCGACCCTACTCTATATTCGTAGTGTCGGTAAAGAGCGCAGCGCCGTGCGCGTCGGCGTACCGTGTGCGCGCAGGCCCGGCCCTTCCGGCGGCCCTCGCCGATGTCAGCAAACTCTACGGGCGGCGCTGAAAAGCACCAAAGAAATTGCGGTGCAGGAGTTCCCGTCGGAGGCGAAATCAATGATCCTGCGAGTAGAGTGCATTGGCGATGATTCACCGTCGTTTTAGCGCGCGCATCGCCGCCGCCTGGCTTGGGTCCGTCGGTCTGCTCGCCGCGGTGATGTGCGGCTGCCAGCAGGCGCATAAGACGGCGCCGCCCAGCTCGTCGTCCACCGCGCCGCCCAGCACGACCGCCCCGCCCCCGCCACCCCGGCCGGTTGTGAAGATCGCACCGCTGCCGGTTCGGCCGGTGACGAAGTCACAACCGACGACGCCCGCCGTGAAGTGCCCGGCCACGGATCCGAACGCTCCGGTGAAACCGGCCGACGTCCTCACCACCTGTGACATCGGGCGAACCACCGTCTATACGTTGGGCCCCGAGACCATGCAGCTCGGGCTCATTCAGGTGGAACCCCCGAAGTCGCTGACCGCGGACTATTACGAACTGACCGTCGTGCTGGATCCGCCGTCGGCCGCCGCCTGGACCGAATTCACGGGCGCGCATCTGCAAGACCACGTGGCCTTCATCCGCGACAACATGGTCCTGGAGGCGCCGATCATCGAACAACCGGCCACGACCGGTCGGATCGTGCTGACAACCCAAACAGCTGAGGGTGCAACGCATTTGGCCCAATTGGTCGGTCGCCCCGCATGACCGCCTCGGGGCGTACGGATCGCCTCGGTATCGGCATGCTCAGCGTATTCGGGATGCCCCCAATCGAATTGGTCAATCTCGCCGCGGACCTGGGATGCCGCTACGTGTCGGTGGCCGTGCAGGGGATGCCGCTGGTTCCGTTAGGCTATCCGCCCTTCTCCCTGAGGGACGACGCCGGTCTGCGCAAAGACCTGCTCGCCGCGATGGACCACCGGGGCGTGACCATCTCGCTGGGTGACGGGTTTCTCGTGCTGCCCGGCGCCGACGTCAGCGCACTGCGCGGCGACCTCGACGTGCTGGCCGAGCTCGGTGTCCCCCGGATCAACGTGGTCAGCCTGGACCCCGACCTGCCCCGAACGCTTGACCAGTTCGCTGCGCTGACCGAGCTTGCCGCCCAGCGCGATATCGATACGGTCGTCGAACCGGTGCCCGGCCTGACCATCGGCGACGTGAACTCGGCGCTGGCCGCCAAGCATTACGTGGGCCGCGACGAATTTCGGTTGTTGATCGACACCATGCACCTGGTGCGGTCGGGTTCCGGCGCCGCCGAGCTGGCCGCGATCGATGCCGATCAGATCGGCTACGCCCAGCTCAACGACACAACGCTGCGACCGCGAGTCGACAATTACGTAGACAATTACGTAGACAATTACATAAAGGAAGCCATGTTCGAACGCATGGTCCCCGGTGACGGTGAACTTCCGCTGCACGACCTGCTGTGGGCGCTGCCCGGCCACATCGTGCTCGAAATCGAAGTTCCCAGGCGCTCATTGGCACTGGCGGGGGTGAGTCCGATCGACCGCCTGCGTCCGTGTGTCGAGGCCGCACGCCGGTTGCTGTCGGAGGTTCAGCTCGGGTAGCGCAGCGGGAGGCCCGCGGCGCGGTAGATCGCATCGATGACGGTCATGTTGTCGACCGCGTCGCTCGGGGTTGTCTTGATCGGTTCGCCGCGCAGCACCGCCGCGGCGAAAGCATCCAGCTGATATGCGTAGGAGCTCCGGCGCCCGAACCGTTCCGCCCGTTTGCCCCGCCGCGACCGCACCGCGAGCCGATGGAAATAATGTGGTAGCACGGGATTCAGGATGCGCAGCTCCCCGTGTTCGCCGATCACCCGGGCGCTGATCTGCAGCAGCCGCGAAGACCACATCGAGCAGCGCACCCGACCGGTCTGGCCGGCCGGGAACCGCAAATCGGCGGTCATGGCTCGGTCGATCCGTGCATCACGCAGTTTGGCATGTGCCGAAACGACTTTTGGGATGGATCCACCGAACGTGCGAGCCATGTGCACCGGGTAGCAGCCGGCGTCCATCGTCGCACCGCCGGCAAGCCCGTAGTTATAGCGGATGTCGGAGAACTTCGGCAGCGGGAAACACAACGCGGCCTCCACGTGCTGCAGCACGCCCAGTTCGCCGGAGGAGATGATTTCCTCGGCGCGCAGCATCATCGGGTGATAGCGGTAATGGAAGGCCTCCATCACCACGCGATCCGAATCTGCTGCCAATTCGGCGATTTCGCGCGCCTCGGCCGCATTGGCGGTGAACGGCTTTTCGCACAGCACGTGTTTGCCCGCGGCCAGTGCGGCGCGGGTCCAACGTCCGTGTAGGCCGTTCGGCAACGGGTTGTAAACGGCGTCGATATCGGGGGCGGCGATCAGCGCCGCGTAATCGACGTGCACCGAAGCGATTCCGTGTTTCTCTGCGAACGCCCGCGCGCGCGCCGCGTCGCGGGCCGCCACCGCGGCCACGACGACCTCTGGGTTCTCCTTGGCGGGATTGATCAACGCCAGCGGTGCGATTCTGGCCGCCCCCAGAATCCCGATGCGTATCGCGGTGTCAGCCATCGCGCCCCTGCACTGAGCGTCGAGCGAATGCCGGTGCATGCTCAGGTCTGACCCCGACGCCGACGAAATACGCGGGCACGGCCGACAGCGAGGGCAGCCAGTGCAACACGCTCAGCAGCAGCGCGGGCGGTTTGGGATCCGCACCACGAAAGACCGGGCGTAGTAACACGGTCTGCAGCACTCGCTGAGCCGTCTGGGTCAGCGCGGCGGGCAGCCCGCGGCGACGACGGACCGCGGCCAGGTCGCGTTCGGTGACGCGGTGGCGCCGTAAGGGTTCGGCCAGCACGGTCGCGGCCGCGACGGCATCCTGGATGGCCAGGTTGATGCCGACTCCACCCAGTGGAGACATTGCGTGGGCGGCGTCGCCGATGCAGAGCAGTCCGTCGGTGTGCCAGCGACGCAACCGATTCACCCGCACGTCGAGGTGCTTGACGTCGTCCATGGACCGCAAGGCGGCGACCGACTGGGGCATGTCGGGCAAGAGCGCATCGAGGTCGCGCCGGAACGCATCGATGCCGCGTGCCCGCAGCTGGGCGTCGGTGCCCTTCGGGCCTATGTAGGCGATCTGGTTGTAGTGCTCGCGCGGGATCACCGCCAGCGCCTTGCCCGGCCCCACGCGGGGCAGGAAGGAATGATCCGCGTTGCCGTCGCGCGGTAGCTTGAACCACCACACGTCGAAGTTCGCCGGGTATTCGTGCGCGGTGAGCCCGGCCTCCTGGCGCACGATCGACCACCGGCCGTCACAGGCGACCGTCAATTCGGCCGTGAGCTCGCCGGGCCCGTCGAACCCGTCGTACCGCACCCCGGTGACGCGGTCGCGGTCGCGTAAGAGGCCGGTGACCTCGGTGCGCATGCGCAAGGTGAAACTCGGTTCGGCCTGGGCCGCCTCGGCAAGCAGGTTCAGCAGGTCCCACTGCGGCACCATGGCGATGTATCGGTGCGGCTGTCGGAGCCGCTCGAAGTCAAGGTAGGTCACCGATCGGCCGTCGGATTCCAAAGTGCCCCTGCGCAGTTTGCTGTACGGCAATTTCGCGAACCGCTCCCCCAGGCCGAGCTCGTCGAGCAGCTGCAGCGTCGTCGGATGCACCGTGTCGCCGCGGAAGTCACGTAGGAAGTCGCCGTGCTTTTCCAGCAGGGTGACCTCGATGCCCGCCCGGGCCAGCAACAGACCCAGGACCATGCCCGCCGGGCCGCCGCCGACGACGGCGCACGTCGTTGTCTCGACCATCAGCGCTCAAGCATAAGCGGCACCGGGATCCTCAGAGTTGAACGTCGTACACGGAGACGGGATCGAGGATCACGCCGGTTTCCTCGACGTAGCGGTCCCACAGGGTCAGCAGCTCGGCCAGCTTGTCGGGCCGTGACGCGGCCAGATCGTCGACCTCGCCGGGGTCGGAAGCCAGGTCGTAGAGCTGCCAGCTGTTCGGGCCGTAGGGTGCCGGCAGGTACAGCGCCTTCCAGTCGCCCTGTCGGATGGCACGGCGGCCGAACAGCTCCCAGCCGGTACCGGTGTCGGCGTCGTGCACGGTCTCGGCGGCGCCGGTCAGGTAATCCACCAGTGAGCGGCCGCGCAGGGGAGCCACCTCGCGGCCCCGGTAGGACGTGCCCGGGTGTGTGGTCCCGGCCAGCTCCAGCAGGCTCGGCGCGATGTCCATGACGGTGCAGAACGCGGTGCCGATCTGCTGTTGCCGGGCGAAGCCGGGCCAGGTGACGAAGCCGGTGACACGAATTCCGCCCTGGGTGGTGAACGCCTTGTGCAGGCGCGAGGGCGCGGTGGCGGCCTGCGCCCAGCGCGGGCCGTACCAGATGAACGACGTGGGCCGGCCGAGGTTGTCCAGGCTGTTGTCGCAATGCTTTTCGATTTGTGCGGCGATCTGCGGACCGCGCAGCGGCATCGCCTCCACGATCGCGCCCTCGGCGCCGTTGTCGGACATGAATATGACTACGGTGTTGTCGAGTTCGCCGCTGGCCGCGAGGTGATCGATCACCCGCCCGACGTTGTAGTCCATCCGGTCGACCATCCCGGCGTAGACCTCCATGCTGCGGGCCGACACCGCGCGCTGCCCGTCGGTCATGTCGGCCCACTCCGGTGCGCCGTCGGCCACCACCGGGTGTGCGACGACGTCGGGCGGGCACAGACCGAACCGCTTGAGCGCCGCCAGGCGCTCCTTTCGCAGCGCGTCCGGCCCGGCGTCGTAGCGGCCCCGATACTTGACGACGGATTCCTCAGGTGCATGCAGAGGCCAGTGCGGGGCCTGGAAGGGCAGATAGGCGAAGAAGGGCCGGTCGTCGTCGGGGGCACGCTCTTCGAAATACCGCAACAGTGTGTCGGTGTATGAGTCCGAGGAATAAAAGTCGTCGCCGACGGTGACGAATTGATCGTCTTCGGTGTAAAGCGTTGGCACGGGCGAGAATCCACGGGCAGCCGAGCCACCGTAATGGCTGGCGCCGGCTGGCAGCAGGGCGAACGAGCGCTCGAAACCGCGCGCCCACGGCGAGGTCTCGATCGTTGCGCCCAGGTGCCATTTTCCCGACATCAGCGTCAGATAGCCCGCGTCGCGCAACAATTCCGGCAAGGCGACGACCCGGTCGTTCAGGTAGCCCTCGTAGCCGGGCGCGCCGCGGAATTCCGGCGCCGCGACCTCGAGCATGGTGCCGATGCCGGCGATATGGTGGTCGGTCCCGGTCAGCAACATCGCCCTGGTCGGTGAGCAGGCCGGGGCCGAATGGAAATCGGTGAGCCGGAGTCCTGCGTGTGCCAGCCGATCGAGGTTGGGGGTCTCGATCTCGCCGCCGAACGCGCCGAGGTCGGAGAACCCGAGGTCGTCTGCAACGATCACGAGAAAGTTGGGACGCGTCACGCTCAAGCATCCTGCCAGGTCCGTCGCCAGGGCGGAACGCTGCCGCACCGGCTGGACGCCGATATGGTGAGGCGGGCAAGGTCAGCCGCGGACCAGCGAAAGGGCATCGAGATGTTGGCGCAGTTTGGAATGTCCGTTCCGCTGGTGGCGGCCCCGATGTCGGGTGGCCCGACCACGCCGGCCATGGTGTCCGCGGCCCACCGCGCGGGTGCCCTGGGATTGCTCGCGGCCGGATACAAAACCGTCGAGGCCATCGAGGGCGAGATCAAAGCCGTTCGCGCCGAAGGAGTCCCGTTCGGGGTCAACGTCTTCGCACCCAATCCGGTGCCGGTCGACCCGCAGCGTTACCGCGCCTACGCCGCAATCATCCAGGCCGAGGCCGACCAGTTCGGGCTGACGTTGCCACCCGAGCCCATCGAGGACGACGACAGATTCGACCAGAAGATCGCGCTGTTGCTCGACGACCCGGTTCCGATGGTGTCGTTCACGTTCGGCATCCCGTCGCGCGAGGTGATCGCCGCGCTGCAGCGCGCCAACAGTGTTGTGGTCCAGACGGTCACCACCGCCGAGGAGGCGGCGCAGGCCCACGGCGCCGGCGTCGACATGCTTGCCGTGCAAGCCGCCGCCGCCGGCGGCCACTCCGGCACCCTCTCGCCGCAGCGGCCCTTGACGCCGGTCCCGATCGTCGAGCTGGTGCGGCACGTCCTCGCGAAGGTACCCCTACCGGTGATGGCCACCGGCGGGCTGGCCACCCCGGCCGCAGTGGCCGAGGTGATCCGCGCGGGGGCGACCGCGGCCGCCGTGGGCACCGTGCTGCTGCGCGCCCTTGAGAGCGGCGCCTCTGCCACTCATCAGGCGGCCCTGGTCGATCCCGCCTATACCGAGACGGTGCTGACCCTGGCCTTCACCGGCCGGCCGGCCCGCGGGTTGCGCAACGCGTTCATCGATGCTCACGAAGCCGAGGCGCCGGCGGGCTATCCCGCCATCCATTACCTGACCAGCCCGCTGCGCAAGGCCGCCGCGGCGGCGGGTAGGCCGGACTACGTCCACCTGTGGGCGGGCACCGGATACCGGCACGCGACCGCCGAGCCCGCGTCCGACATTCTGAGTCGGCTGGCATCCGACCTGTGATCGGCCACTCAGAATGCGAAGCGGTTGAGTACGTCGTAGTGGCGACCGGCCGTCATCCACGTGAAGTGGTAGATCAGCCGCACCCCGGCCGATGGGATTCGCTTGTAGCCGGCGAGCACGGGTGTCTGCTCGAGGAATCGCAACCGGGGAGTCCAGGTCGCGATCTCGCGTGCGTCCGTAATGCCCCATTTGATGATCCCTCTGGTGAAGAACTTGGACAGCAGCGGTGCCAGGGCCGAGAGCGTGTCGAAATACATTTCGCCGCTGGCGAATCGGTCGGTCAGGCGCCCCAGCAGCCGCCGCACCTCCTGCTCGTGCAGGTACATCAGCAGGCCCTCGGCAACGATCAGGGTCGGACGTCCGGTGGGGGCTTGGTCGAGCCACTGCAGTTCGGTCACCGACGAGCCGATCATCCGGTGGCGCTCGGTGTCATCGTAGAGCCGACGCCGCAGTCCGATCACGCTCGGTTGATCGACGTCGAACCACAACGCCGTCGGCGGTACGGCGAGCCGGAAGGCGCGGCCGTCGAGCCCGCAACCCAGGTGCAGCACGACTGCATCCGGATGGCGGGCGAGGAAGTCGGCGCACCAGTCGTCGAGTTTTCTGGCCCGCAGCGTAACCAGGTATTGATTGGCCGACGGCCATGACGTCCGATGAATTCTCTTGAAGTCATAAGCGATCCGGTCTACCGCTTGCGCAGCCGGCTCATCCCCCAGAATCGGCCGCTCCGTGCGGCTTTCATGGGCCCGCAGATACAGGGTCACGAGGTTCGTCCACTCCACCGAACCCCAACGCACCGAACTGAAGTCGACTTTTCCCGTCGCCGTCATGGCCGGGGTCAGAACGCCTCGGGGTTCTGTTGCACCGCGGCGGGCACCGGGTGCTGATACAGGCGAGACGCGTTCTCCCAGCTGAACTTCCGGATGACGTCGGCCGGTAGATCGCCGATTTGCTCGTGAATGGCTTGTTGGGTGTGCGGCCACGTCGAGTCGCAATGCGGGTAGTCGGCTTCCAACATGATGTTGTCGACGCCTATCCGGTCGCGCTGGACGAATGAGGACTTGTCCTCAACCGCGCAGAACCAGAAGTTACGGGTCAGCACCTCCGCGGGCGTCAGCGGCTCACCGAGCGCGTGCCAGGTGCCGTACATCGCGTGGTAACTGAGCATGTGGTCGAGACGGTCGAGCAACCCCGCGACCCAACCGATTCCGCCCTCGGACAGGCAGATCTTGAGGTCGGGGAACCGGCTGGGCAGTCCGGAATACAACCAGTCGACCGCGGCGGAAATGGCGTAGGCGAAAAACAGCACACCCTGCACGTCCGGCGGCGCGTCCGCGGTGGTCGACGGTGAGGACCCCGACGAACCGATGTGCAGGTTCACCACGGTGCCGGTCTCGGCGCACGCGGCCATCAGCGGATCCCAATGGCCGGTGTGAATGCTGGGCAGCCCGAGCATCGCCGGGTTTTCGCTGAACGTGACGGCGTGAAAGCCGCGCTCGGCGTTCTCGTGGATCATCTTCGCGCCGAGTTCGGGGTCGAGCAGCCACGGCAGTTGGCAGGGAATGATCCGGTCGGGATACGACCCCGCCCAGACGTCGAAATGCCAGTCGTTCCACGCCCGCACCGAGGCCAGCGCCAGGTCGCGGTCGCTGGTCACCTGCTGCAACCGTTGGCCGGCGAAACCTGGCAGGAACGACGGGAAGTTCAGCGACGCGTAGATGCCGTTGAGGTCCATGTCTTTGACCCGCGCATGGATATCCCACGCCCCCCTGCGCATCTCGTCGAAGCGGACCGGCTCGAAACCGTATTCGGCCACCGGCCGTCCGACCACCGCGTTGAACCCGACGTTGGGCAGTTCCTTGCCGTCATAGACCCACGTCTGTCCCCCGCCGTCGGTCTCGACGACTTTCGGCGCCCGGTCCGCGAACCCGCGGGGCAGGCGGCCGCTGAAGGTGTCCGGGGGTTCGACGATGTGGTCGTCCACCGAGATCACCGTGTAGCGGCGCTTGGCCCGCGGCGGATCCGGCAAGAACGTGACCGAGCGCTCGGTGCCGGTCTTCGCCTTGGTGAAGTTCAGGTCGGTGGCCAGCTCGTCGATCGATTTCACTCGTCAATCTCCTTGCGGGGCAGCGTTATCGACGCATGACGCGACGCCTTTGATTGTGCGGCGGCGACGTCTGTCGGCGCGTCGCGGCCGCGGGTGCACACTCGCGGATGTGGTTCAGGTGAGTACATCGGCGTCGGCCTTGATGGTCATGCGCGCCGCCCCGGCCCAGTACACATCGGCGGCGCGTTCGATCAGCGACCGTTGCATGCCGGCCATGTCCGACCAATTCATGGTCACCGGATCCCTGCCCGTGAGCATGACGTCGTGGGCCAGCTTGCAGACTCGCTCGATGGATGCCGCGCGGTAGACGGCTTCGGGCAGGTTGCGGCCCGTCGCGATGACGCCGTGGTTGGCCAGGATCGTCAGGTTGGCCCCCCCGATCCGGGCGGCGAGTTCCGCGGCGCGTGCGGGGCTGTCGATCTCGCCATCGTAGGTCTCGACCAGGCGCAGGTCGTCGAGGAAGAGCGAACCGGTCTGGTGCACCAGTTCGGGCAGTCTGCCCAGCGCGGCGAGCACACAGACGTAGTACGGGTGGTTGTGGATCACCACTCGGGCGTCCTCGCGCACTCGGTGCAATTCGGTGTGAATATAGATGGCCGGGGTGACGTCCCAGCGCCCGCTCACCACATGCGCGTCGCTGTCGACCACGCAGATATCGGACGCGGTGATCTCCTGCCACCAGAGTCCCCACGGGTTGACGAACATGTCGGACTGCCCGTCGAGCTGCCAGGTGATGTGCCCGGCCATGTTCTCGGCGAAACCGATGCCGGCCAGGTGACGGAAGGCGATGGCCAGCGCCTGCTCGTTGGAGAGCTCGACGCCGATGGGGGGAACCACCGATGGCGCCCAGACTTCCACCCCGCCGCGGCGTGCATCAGGAGCGTTCATGACCAGCCTCCATTCTGGCTCCAATATCCTCGCGCAGCCGGCCTTTGGCTATCTTTCCGCCGGATGATCGGGGCAATTCGTCGAGAATGATGAGCCGCTCGGGGAGCAGTTCCTTGGAAACCCCCAGCGCCAGCAGGTGTTCGACGAGTCCGGGCAGGTCGACGGTGGCGGAGTCATTGAGTTCGGCGTACAGACAGACCTTTTCGCCGAACACCGGGTCGGGCATGGCTATCGCCGCCGCTATCGCGATGGCGGGATGTGTCATGACGGCGTCTTCAACCTGGCTGGCGCTGATGTTTTTCCCGCCGCGCACGATGAAATCGGACGTGCGCCCGGTGACGCGCAGATAGCCGTCGGCGTCGATTTCACAGATGTCGCCCATGCGCATCCATCCGTCGGGGGTGAACAGCTTGTCGTGGTCGGTGCCGCCAAGGTAACCGAGGCTGGTCGCCGGACCCCGGCACGCGGGCTGGCCGCGTCCCGTGGCGGTCACGTCGCGGTCGCCGTCGAACAATCGGACTTCCATTTCGGGGATTACGCGGCCGCCAGTGCGCAGCCGTCGCTCGGTCGAGTCGTCGACGGTGGTAGCGCTGAGCATCCCGGTCTCGTTGGAGCCGTAGAACTGCAGGATTTTGGCGCCGGTGAGTTCCTCGAACTCGGCCGCGGGCCGATACGGCAACGCCTCCCCGCCGGTGTAGACGACGCGCAGCGAACTGAAATCGTAGCCGCGGCTGGCCGGGTCGGCCATCAGCATGGTCAATTGCGTGCTGACGCAACATAATACGGTGACCCGGTGTTGGGCTATCGCCTCGCAGGTGGCTTTGGTGGTGAATCGGTCCAGAAGCACCGCGGTGGCGCCGAGATAGATCGGGGTGGTGTGGCTGGTCCACAGCCCGAATCCGAAGGGGGTGGGAATGACCGGCAGGAATACCTCGTCGTCCGTCAATCGCCCGTTGTCGACGGCCTTCTGGTGGAAGTAGTACCACCGGTTCTGAGTGTGCACGACGCACTTGGGCAGCCCGGTGGTCCCCGACGTCGAGTTGATCAGGAATACATCGTCGGGGCCGAGTGCACAGCCGGCCGCCAACGCCTTGGGCTCGGCGTCGACATCGAGGTAAAGTGTCGCCTCGTCACGGTTCAACACGATCGCGGGCACGCCCAGCTCGTCTGCCACTTCGGCGGCGGCGCTGCTGTGGGCCAGATCGCTGACCATCATTTTCGGCTGGGCGCTGCGCAGGATCGCCGACGCCTCGCGGGTGCCGGCGCGCGCACCGATGCCGACAGCCACCCCGCCGCAGCGTTCGATCGCCACGAACAGCACATGAATGGCGGCAGAGTCACGGTGCCACACCACCACCCGATCACCGCGGACGATGCCCACCCCGGCCAGGGCTTCGGCTAATCGCGTTGCCGCACGCTCGAAATCACGCCAGGTGAACACCGGCCCGGGGTAATCCAGGTAGGCGGGGCGATCCGGTGTCCGTTCGGCGTTGTGCCGCACCGCGTCCGAGAGCGTCGAATCGCACCACCAGCCGGCTGCACGAAACCGGGCGGAATCCTCGACGGTGAATGCCGGCGACCCCACGGTTTCCAGGCCACCGGCGCTCATCGCTAAAGGATAGGAGAGCCGCCGATTGGTCGAGGCTGGGGAGTCGGCGGGGCCGGTACCGCGTGCTGATTGTGGATGCTCGGGCTGCGCGGGTGCGGCGAAGGGCAGGTGATATTGCGAATGCACCCGCAATTGAGCCCGATGATGCAGCCGCCTCGCCCGAAGGGTTGCGCGGGCATGGCACCGCCGGGACCCGGGTCCGCAACCGATGAACTGACGGTGGCGGCCGCCGGCGCGGCGCCCGACGCGAGACCGGCCGTCAAGGCAAACGCGGCCACGCACCCGCACAGGGCGGCGCGTGCAATAGCCTTCCGGATCCCCATAAACACAACAGTAGTTCGGCGTCGGCGGACGTGTGGGCCAGCGACCGAGCTAGGAGCAAACTCTAAGCATCCTCACGTGTTTCTCGCAGCGCCACTCGCCCGGAAGCTGGAATGGACAGTGACGCAGCCGTTTTGCAGTTGGATCGTCATCGCCGGTCTTCATGCCGATGCGACCGCGCCCGGCGGCGCGCCATAGCCCGCGCTGCGACATAGGCGGCAGCGCTGATCGCGAACATCGCGGCCGTCAACAGCAGCCACCGACCAAGAAACGGATCCTGGGTTTGACCGGTTGCGGCCCGGTAGGTGGCGCCACCCTGCTTGACGATGCCGGGCAGAAAGACCAGCAGCGTCAGCCCCGCGCCCAGCGCGGGCACCCGGAGGTAATTGAGCGCCGGCACATCGGGTTCGGCGCGATCCGGGGGGCGCCGGGCACGACCGCGTGAAAGCAGGCGGTCGACGCAGGCATAGACGGGAAACAGCACCAGGTCGTGGGCGACGATGGCCGCGGCGAACCACACGATGATCGACTGCCACCAGACGTGCGGATTCCACAGCGTGACCGGTCTCATGACGGCGATGACGTAACCCAGCAATGCGAACCCGGCGAGCATCGTCAGCAGGTGCAGCGGGTGGGATCCGTAGATCCGTGCGAACGCGCTACGCATGTGCGGCCGCCCGAAAGGCGATGGCTGCCACCCATTTGGTGTTGTGCACGCCGGGCAGCGCGGGCACGATGATCCGCGCGGGGAAGCCGTGATCCGGGGACAGGTCGGCGCCGTTCACGCGCAGCGCCAGCAGCGCGTCCGGGTGCAGCACCTGGTTGCGTTGTAGCGTCGCGCTGGCGAAAGCACCGGAGCGTTCGAGCGACGACACCCGCGCGGAATCGGGTAGCGGCACGCCGGCCAGGCGGGCGAGGTCAGCCAGTCGCACGCCAGTCCACGTTTGGGTGGTCGACCAGCCTTCGACGCAGGCGATCGGCAGGACCGCCGTGTGCTGCGGCATCGCCAGCAGGGCCGCGCGGTCCAGCGTCACCGGGTGGGGGCCGCCGTCCAGGGCGAGCCGCCAGCGCTCGACCATGTCCAGGGCGGAGATGCCGGCCGCGGCCGCGGTCCTGTTGACCTGAAAGTCCTCGGGTCCGTCGCCGGGTCGGCGCCCGCGCGGCAGTAATAGGGCGGCGGGCCGGGCCCAACCACCGAGGGTCTGCCCCGCGGTGAGGAACGTCAGGAAAAGGGCGCCGCCACCGACCAGCGCCAGGGCGCCGCGGCGGCTCATTGTGGGCGGGCCGGGTTCGGCAGCGACGAGGCTGTCGGGCTGCCGCGGCTCGGCTTCGGTGGCGGCGCGCCCGGTGCGCAGCACGTCACGCAGCGACAGCGAGCGCAGGCCGGCCCACATGCGCCGGCCCTTGACCGCGACGTGCATGACGAAGCCGGTGAGGAATACCCATGCGCCGAGGTAGTGCGCGGTGTAGAAGCTGAACCCGAAGATGTAGTCGTACTGAATGTTCAGCACGCCGGTCACGATCTCGAACAGGATCCCGCCGACCAGCATCAGCAGCGAAATCCGTTCCAGCAGTTGGGCAATCGACCGAACCGGCGGGAACACGAAGAGCCTGGGGATCACCGACCACAGCTTGGCCAGCACCACCGGGATGAGGATGAGTCCGAGCCCGACATGGAGTCCTTGGGTCAGCCGGTACAGCCAGGGCGGATCGGTGGGCCAGTCGAATGTCGGCAGCTTGAGCCAGCCGACGTCGGCGGGGATCGCCTGGCCCAACCGCGGCCCGTAGGCGATGTAGGACAGCAGGCCGGTGACGATCACGATCGGCAGTGTCACCAACAGCACCGAACCGAACACCGACGTCAGCCACGGTCCCCGCAACGGGCTGCGCCATAACCGGTCGGGAAACCCGTGGGTTTTCTTTGCCGCATCTGGGTCGTCGGTAGCGGCTATGCCGGTCGTCTTTGTCGGCCTCATCCGCCCCCAAGCCGTGCTCCGCGAGCACGCCTGGCCGTGCCCGTCAACGATCATTCACGACGGAACGACGAAAAGGGTTCAGATCGAGGATCTGCACCGAGCGCGGGCCCTACGTGCCAGAACGGCGTCTGAGTCGTGCCTGGGCCCCACACTCGCAGCGGAGGCCGTCGCGTATCTCAGTCCTTGCCGCGTGGCGGCGGTTGTACCTCGACCCCGCTGGAGTCGTGTTCGGGACCCGCGGCAGGGTGTTCGGGCGGGACGCGGTCCCGGAATCGGGTGCCTTCGCTGGGACGTTCGGGGCCGGGCCGATGAACGTTGCCATGGTAGGGACCGGGCTTCGGCCGGGGCTTTCCACCGGGGAAGGCCAGGCGGAAGATGCTGCGGTGCACCGTCCCCCACTGCTTCGAGAAGCGGCCGGAGTTGTACGGCAACTCGTAGCGCTCGCAGATGTCTTTGACCTGTGGCGCGATCTCCGAGTATCGACTGCTCGGCATGTCGGGGTAGAGGTGGTGCTCGACCTGATAACCGAGATTTCCGCTGATGATGTGGAACAGAGGGCTGCCGTCGATGTTCGCGGCGCCCAGCAACTGGCGTACGTACCAACCGCCGCGCGTCTCGTTCTCGGTCTCTTCCTGTGTGAACGTGTAGGTCTGGTCCGGGAAGTGGCCACAGAAGATGATCGCGTGCGCCCACACGTTGCGGATGACGTTGGCGAGTGCATCGGCGGCCAGGGTGCGCAGGTACGTACTTTCGACGCCCGGCGCCACCTTGTCGAGGAACGTCGCTGCGGCATTGATGCGGCCGCTGTTCGACAGTTTGCGGAGCCTTCTGGCGAGGCGGGACCGCGGGGGCTGCTCGAGCCGCCCGCGCGACGCCAACTGGACGAGGGCGAACGCCCCGGCGCTGATCATGGGCCAGCCGAGGTAATCCTTGACGATCTGGGCCCGAGCTTTGACCCCGATGCCTTTCAGGTCCTTGCGGACTTCCGACCAAGGCTTCTCGCGCTTACGGATGGCGTCGATGTCCATGTCGTGGACGGCGACGCCCCACTCGAACAGCAGCGTGAGCAGTAGGTTGTAGAGCGGCTGGAACAGGAAGCGAGGCTCCCACTTCTGGTTTGGGTCGATCCGCATGATCTCGTAGCCGAGATCCTTGTCCTTGCCGAGGATGTTGGTGAACGTGTGGTGGATGTAGTTGTGGGAGTGCTTCCACGACTCGGCCGTCGACGCGGTGTCCCAGTCCCAAACCGACGAGTGAATGTCGGGGTCGTTCATCCAATCCCACTGACCGTGCATCACGTTGTGGCCGATTTCCATGTTTTCCAAGATCTTGGCCATGGAGAGGCAGGCGGTGCCGAGCAGCCAGGCCGTCTTCGAGCGCGATGCGAGTAACAGCACCCGACCGACCACCACGATCTGTCGCTGTGCCGAGATGACGTACTTGATGTAGCGCCGGTCGCGGTCGCCCAGGTCGGCGAACACCTCGTCGTGGATCGCGTCGAATTCCTTCGCGAGCTTTTCCAGCTCTTGTTCCCCGAAGCGGGAAAGCGGTGTTTCCCCAGCCCTCTTCACGGCAGTTGTCACGAGCCGCTCCTTTCGATCACAGTTCGAGTTCGACGTCGCCTTCGGCGGTGTTGATACAGATCCGCACGTCTTGCTCCGTCGGCTCGATTACGTCACCCGAGCGCAGGTCGCGCAGCTTGCCCGACTTCAGCGTGCCTACACAGGTGTGGCAGATTCCGATGCGGCAGCCGAACGCGAGATTGAGACCTGCCTTCTCGCCGGCCTCGAGAATCGACGTGCCGCCGTCACATTCGACTTCCTTTTCGCTGTCGAGGAAGCAGACGGTGCCACCTTCCCCGGCGTTGGCGTCGCCGCCGATCTTGGGCTGGAAGCGCTCGAAGTGCAGGCGCTCGCAATCCCCGTTCTGTTCCCAATGCTCGATCAGAGCATCGAGCATCTCACCGGGGCCCGAGCAGAACGCCTCGCGCTCGCGCCAGTCCGGGCACGCGTCATCGAGGTCCTCGGGGGTCAGCCGCCCCCGCTCGGAGGTAAGGCGCAGATCCAGCCTCATTCCCTCGTGGCGTTCCTCGAGCTCTTCCAAGGCGGAAAGGAACATCGCCTGCTCGCGGGTCCGCGCGGAATGAATGACCACCGCGTCGCGCAATTCGTCGCGATGGTCCAGGTCGCGCAGCATGCTGATGATCGGCGTGATGCCGCTTCCAGCGCTGATGAACAGCATCTTGTCCGGCAGGGGCTCCGGCAGTGTGAAAACACCCTCGATCTCGCCGAGCCGCACCAAGTCCCCCGGCTGAATCTTGTGCACGAGATACGGCGATACGACACCGCCGTCGACCCTCTTTGGTGTGACGCTGATCAGCCCGTCTTCAGGCCGGGGATCCGAAGTCAGCGAGTACGCGCGCCAGTGGTAGACACCGTCGATCACCACGCCGAGACGTACGTACTGACCGGGCTTGTGCCCGGGCCACTCGTATCCCGGACGAATCAGAACGCTGGCCGCTTCCGAGCCTTGCGCCTCGATGCCTTCGACCTTGCCGCGCAGCTCCCGGGTGGTCCACAGCGGGTTGATCATTTCGAGGTAGTCGTCGGGCTGCAGCGGACTGAACAGGCGCCGTATTGCTCGCAGGAACAACCGGCGTCCCCGGGGGACGCGGGGCTCGGCGCCGCGTTCAGCCATGGCGTCAGAGTACACAGTTGTGCACCGACTCTAAACGTCATTTTGAATGTTGTTGTCGCACAGCATTACACATGCGTTTAACTTGGGCACACCTAGATATCAGCCGTTCACTGGCCGCTGCGCGCTCGATTTACCACTGCTGCGATGGGTACCTGGGTGGTGCCCAGAACAACAGTCGCCCAAACGTTTGTTCAGGTGTTTTTGCGGGTCAGGCCGCGCAGCGGCCGATCGTCGCGGCGCCTAATGTCGGTGACTGTGCTGATCGGCTTCCTCCTCGCGCTGGGCTGCGCGCTTTGTTACGGGACGGCGACCGTGCTGCAAGCCGCCGGGACGCGATCCGTGGAGGCGGGCAGCGGGTCAGGCGTCGATGCGGTGCTGCTGTTACGAGCCGTCCGGCAGTCGCGCTATCTGGCCGGGGTAGGCCTCGACATCATCGGGTTTGCGCTGCAGGTCGCGGCCCTGCGGCTGGTGCCGATCTATGTGGTCGCGGCGGCGCTGGCCGCCTCGATCGCGGTCACCGGCGTGGTCGCCGCTTGGTTGCTGTCGGCGCGCTTGTCGTCGTCCGAATGGACGGCCGTCGGTGTCGTCTGCCTCAGCCTGGTCGTGCTCGCCCTCGCCGCCGGGCCGGGCCACTTCCGGCACGCCCCGGCCGGGCTGGGCTGGGCGCTGCTGGGCGTGGTGGCCGCAATGCTCGCCGGCGGCGCGGCCGCGGGACGTCTGCCCGACCGCGTCCGCGCACTCGCGCTTGGTCTGGGCGCCGGAACCGGATTCGGCGTGGTTGAGGTGGCCGTGCGCCTGATCGAGGAGATCGATCCCACCAAACGCTCCTTCTACACCAATCCCGCCCTCTACGCCGCCGCTGCGGGGGGCGCCGCGGGGTTCCTCTTGCTCACCTCCGCGTTGCATCGCGGATCGGTGACGACGGCCGTCGCCGGAATGGTGGTGGGTGAAACGCTGGCACCCGCCGTCGTCGGGGTGGTCTGGCTCGGCGACACCGCTCGCGACGGGCTTGGTTGGCTGGTGATCGTTGGGTTCGCCGTCGCCGTGTCCGGAACTCTGGTGCTGGCCCGGTTTGGCGAAGCGCCCCAACCCGACCCAGCCGAGGAAGCGGGCTCAGGACGCCGCTAGCTCATGATCCGAGGGTGGACGCCGCACGGCCCAGCGCCGTGTCGCCCACGGGCGCGTAGCCGGTGCCACGCGCCGGTCGCGTCCACAGTAGGCCGTCCTGTGCGGTGACACCCGCGGCGATCAGCGCACGCTTGAGGATCTTGTTCGTCGCGGTCGCGGGCAGCCGATCGTTGATGCGCACGTAACGCGGCCACGCTTTCGGCGATAGGTCGGCCTGCGCGGCAAGGAATTTCTCGAAATCACCCGGGCTCAGGCTTGCGCCGGGCCGCAGCACCAGGGCGGCCATCACCTGATCGCCCACCCGCTCGTCGGGGACGGCATAGACGGCGACCTGGCTGATTCCGGGCAACCGCGCCAGAATGCGCTCGATCGGGGCGGCCGCCAGGTTCTCCCCGTCGACCCGCATCCAGTCGGCGGTACGACCGGCGAGATAGATCCAGCCGTCCACGTCGCGGTAGGCCAGATCACCCGACCAGTACATCCCGTGCCGCATCCGCTCGGCGGTGGCCCCCGGATCGTTGTAGTAGCCGGCGAAGGGCCCCGCGCCCTGGGTGTTGACCAGCTCACCGACCGCGCAGTCGAAGTTGGTCAGCGCACCGTGCGCGTCGAACCGCGCGGCCTCGCACTCCCGCAGCGTGGTCGAGTTGTAGATGCTCACCCCGGGATACGGCTTGCCGATGGATCCGGGCGGGGTGCCGTCTTCGCGCACCACGATGACCGCGAACTCACTGGAGCCGAAGCTGTCGATGACCCGGCACCCGAATCGCCTTGAGAATTCCGCGATATCACGATCTGTGGCCTCGTTGCCGAACGCCACACGCAGCGTGTTCTCGGCGTCGTCGGGACGTTCGGGGGTGGACAGGATCAATGCCAGCGGCTTACCGACATAGTTCAGGTAGGTCACCCGGTAGCGGCGGACATCGTCGAGAAAACGGGACGGCGAAAACCGCGCAGGCACCATGGTGGCCCCGCAGCCGACGGCGACCGCCCACCCGGCGGCCACACCGTTGGAGTGGAAGAGCGGCATCGAGAGGTAGCAGACGTCGTCGGCGGTGACATCGTATTGGTAGATCAGGCTGGCACCGCACATGATCGCCATGCCATGGGCGAACCGGACCACCTTCGGGTCGCCGCTGGTGCCGGAGGTGAAGATCATCATCAGGGTGTCGGCGGATGCCACCTCGCGGACGGGGACCAGCGGCGGCGCGGCGGCGACGGCTTCGGCGTAGCGTCCGCCGGTCACATCGAGCACCTCAATACCCTTGAGGTCCAACCCTTCCAGCAGCTCAAGATGCTCGGCGTCGACGAGCAGCATCTGACAGTCGGATCGCCGGATGTCGGTCAGCAATCCGGCGCCGCGTCGCGTGGTGTTGAGCCCGCACAACACGTACCCGCCGAGCGCCGCGGCGGCCATGGCCCGCAACATCGCCGGCGAGTTATCCAGCAGGGCACCGACGTGCGGTGGTCGTCCCGGGTCCGCGAGCGCGATGAGCGCCGCGGCCTCCGCCTCGGCCTCGACGAGGTGCTCCCGCCAGGTCCAGGTCGCCTCGCCGTAGGCCACGGCCGGGGTGTCGTCGCAGCGACGCTGCCGCAATAGCTGTTGAACGGTCTCCTGCACGCGTTCACTTCCCCTTCGACGTCGTCATCGGGTGGTCAGCACCAGCCCCGCATAGTCGTTGCGTGCTACTTCGTCGCAGTGGCGCCGGTAGGTGCCGAAGCCGCCGAGGTAGGGCATGAAGACCCGCTTCTTGCCCTCGATGTTGGCGCCCAGGTACCAGGAGGACGCGGCCTTGGGGAACAGCGTCCGCTCGGCGGCCTGGGCTACGTGCTCGGTCCAGCCCAACGCGGCGTCGCGGCGTGGCTCGACCTCGCTCACCCCTCGCTGTCGCGCAGTTCGCACCAGCTCGATGACCCAGTCCACCTGAACCTCGGCGTGCAACACCATGTTGGCCAGTACCGACGGGCTGCCCGGCCCGCTGATGGTGAACAGGTTGGGCAGCCCCGGCACCATCAGGCCGAGGAAGGTCACCGGGCCCTCGGCCCAGGCGTCGCACAGTCGTTGTCCCCCTGGGCCTTTGGGATCGATTCGGGTCAACGCCCCGGTCATGGCGTCGAAGCCGGTCGCGAAGATCAGCACATCGCAGGGATATGTCGTCGCGCCGGTTCGTACGCCGTCGGCGGTGATCTCCTCGATGGGCTCGCGGCGCAGGTTGACCAGCCGGACATTCTCGCGGTTGAACATGGCGTAGTAGCCGTCGTCGGTGCAGATCCGTTTGGTTCCTATCGGGTGATCGACCGGAATGAGATCCCTTGCGACGACGGGATCGGCGACGATCTCCCGGATGCGCTCCTCGGCGAAGGTCCTGGCGATGTCGTTGGCGGACAGGTCGCTGGTCTGGTCCGGGAACGTCTTGGCGAACAGGACCCCGCCTTCGCGCCAGCGCTTCCACAGCGCCTCCGACCGTTCGTGAGCGTCGGTGTCGAGGGCGTTCTTGTGGTAGGTGCCGTGCGGCGTGCCCGCCGCGGCGTAGGCGGAGGTCCGGCGACGCTCGGGGTACCGCTTTTGGATTACTCGCTGCTCCTCGACCGACCATGGGCGGTTGGGCATCGGGATGGTGTAATTCGCGGACCGCTGGAAGACCACCAGGTGATCGGCGTTTGCGGCGATGATCGGCGCCACCTGGATGCCGGAGGATCCCGTGCCGATCAAGCCCACCCGCTTGCCGCGCAGCTCGGGATCTTCGCGGGGCCAGGCGGCGGTGAAATACACCTCACCCGAAAATTCCTCGGCGCCTGGGATATTCGGCCGGTTCAGCGCCGAAAGACAACCGGTTGCACACAACAGGAATTGTGCGGCGAACGACTGGTTGTTCGCGGTGTCGACACGCCAGCGGCCTCGCTCGAACGTGGCGCCGACGGCGTCGACGCCGAATCGATAGTGGCGCCGCAGATCGAAGCGGTCGGCGACGTGGCGCAGGTAGGCCAGGATCTCCGGCTGGGCGGCGAAGCGTTCGGTCCACTGCCAGCTCCGTTGCAGTTCCGCGTCGAAAGAGTAGGAATAGTCCACACTTTCGACGTCGCAGCGAGCGCCCGGGTAGCGGTTCCAGTACCAGGTGCCCCCCACGTCGGGCGCGGCCTCGATCGCGGTCACCGACAGGCCCATCGAGGCGGCCCGGTGCACAGCGTAGAGCCCGGCGAATCCGGCGCCGATGATGATGACGTCGCTGACTTCGGTCACGACACCGCGCTCCGGTCCGCCGGATACAGCAGCTCGCGCAAGTCGGCACAGACCAGATGTTGTGCCGACGCCGCCGGCGGAAACGCTTGCATCGTCATGAAGCCGTGAAACAACCCGGGAAAGTCCCGGTGCACGACGGGCACTCCCGCGTGACGCAATCGGTGCGCGTAGTCGCAGCCCTCGCTGTGCAGGGGATCAAGACCGGCCGTCACTATCACCGCCGGTGGCAGGCCCGCATGGGTGTGCGCGCGAGCCGGGGCGACCAAATAGGCGGGGTTGAAAACCGTTTGTGTACCCAGGTATTGGTGCCAGTACCATTGCATCGCGGCGCGGGTGTTGAAGTACCCGGTGGCGTAGCGGTGATAACTGTCGGTATCGAACGTCGGATCGACCGCCGGGTAGATCAACAGCTGCCCCGCCGGTGGCGTGACGCCGCGGTCGCGGCAGAGAATGGCGGTGACGGCGGCCAGGTTGCCGCCGGCGCTATCCCCGGCAATGGCGATGCGCACCGGGTCGATGCCCATGTCCGCGGCGTGCGCGACCGTCCAGTCGAACACCGCGAAGGCGTCGAGCGCCGCGGCCGGGGCGGGATGCTCGGGGGCCAGACGGTAGTCAACCGAGATCACGACGGCTTGGGTGCCCCGGGCCAGAGCTCGGCAGAATCCGTCGTGAGATTCGATGTCACAGAAGACGAATCCGCCCCCGTGGTAGAACACGATCGCGGCACGGTCCTGCGTCGGCGCACCATGTGGCTGGTAGATGCGCACCGGCACCGACCCGTCAGGGCTCGGAACCACGCGGTCGGTGGCGCTGCGGACGTCGTCGAGGTTGTTGACCGGCATGCGCCGCTCGGCCACCGCTGCGCGCGCCTGCGGACCGGTCATGTTCTCGACGCGCGGGAATCCGGCGTTCAACTGGTCGAGCATCGCCTGCACTACGCCGTTCAGCGGATCGTCCATGTGCACCTCCGACCTCGTCGTCCAAGGTCATGCGGGCCGATATTTCAGGAGGGTGATGCCCTCTTCAGGCAGATCGTAGAACACCGGCTTCACCCGCATGCCGATCCGGATGTCGTCCGGCTCGACGTCCACCAGCTCGGTGCTGAATTTCGGTCCGGCATCCCACCGCACCACCGCGAGCAGCTGCGGCAGCGCGTCCTGCCACGGCGGGCCGGTTGGCCGGCGCGCGATAGTGAAGGTGTACAGCGTTGCGGCGCCGTCGATTTCGCGCCATTCCAGGTCGTCGGCCAGCGTGCCCGGGGCCAGCGTGCGCGGATAGAACACGTAACGCTGCGAGGACGGCGAGTACTGCACCAGGATCCGGTGCTGCACCAGGGCGTCCCAAAACGGCCGCGAGACCGGTGTGGGCTCGGGTACCGGATGGCTCATGCCTAGTCCCCCCGCATCAGCAGCGCGACCTGTTCACTCATGATGCCGCCGTTGCCGGTCACGAACGCCGTGTGGCAGTCGGGCACCTGCGCGTCGCCGGCCCGACCCATGATCTGGCGTGCACCGTCGACCACATGGTGCATGCCGCCGGCCATGCCCGCCTGGCCGAAGGACAATTGGCCCCCTGCGGTGTTGAGCGGGAAGTCGCCGCGGTAGGTCAGGTCGTGCTCGCCGACCCACGACATGCCTTCGCCTGTCGCGCAGAATCCGGCGTCCTCGAGGCTCATCAGCACCGTGATGGTGTAGCAATCGTAGATCGACGCGATGTCGACGTCGGACCGATGCAGCCCGGCCATGGCGAACGCCCGATCGGCGGCGCGCGCGATCGGGGTCGACAGCAGATCCTCGGCGTAGGTCGGGGTCTTGAATGCGATGTGTTCGCCGAAGCCCTTGATCCACACCGGGCGGTTGCGGCCGCGGCGGGCGATGTCGGCGTTGGCGATGAGCACGCCCGCTCCCCCGTGCACGCGCAGCACCGTCTCCAGCAAGTGGATCGGGTCCGCGATCATCGGGCTGCCCAGGACGTCCTTCACCGTGATGGGGCTGCCGTGAAACACCGCGCCGGGATGCGCACACGCGTTCGTGCGTTGGTCGACGGCGATCTTGGCGAGCGCGGCGGGGTCGTAACCGAATTCCGCCGCGTAGCGCTGGGCGATCTGCGCGTAGGGCGCGTTCTGACCGACATTGCCGTATGGGATCTCGAATTCGGCTTGCGGCGAGCCATAGTTGTTCGAAGACGCCCCATACCAATTCGGGCCGGGCGGGGGTCGCCGCCCGGACTGGGGCACCGAGGCCGATCCGGGCACGACGGCGAGCGCCGCGTCGCAGACGCCGAGTTCGACGGCCGCCGCCGCACGCCAGATCATTCCGGCGGCGGTGGCTCCGCCGAGATCGACTCGCTCACCGAAATCCAATGCCATACCCAGGTATTCGCATAGGGTGGCCGGTGCGAACATGGCCGACTCGGCAACGCCGTGGGTCAGCAGGCCGTTGATGCAGCGGGGACCGACTCCGGCGTCCTCGATGACCATCTTCGCCAGCGCCGCGTACTGATCCAGGGTGAACAGCGGTGCGCGGGTGGGGCGCCGCTCGGCGGGCAACTCCGCGATGCCGACGATGGCCGCCTCGCCGCGCAACCCGGTCACGGCTGGCCCGCCCGCGTCGGCAGCTCGACGGTCGCCGTCCCCGGCATCAGGATCGTGTCGCCACGCCGGCCGGCGATGACGAGGTCGACCAACCCGGCGCCCATGTCGCTCAGCCGTTTACCGGTGACCTCGCCGCCGAAACTGAGCGCCTCGCCGGGATACGCCACCGCCCGGTTCTGCACCGAGAACGACACCAGCCGCCCTCGCCCGCCGATCCAGTCGCCGAGCGCTCGGGCCAGCAGCGCCGCCTGAAGCGGGCCCTGAACCAAGACGTTGTCGTAGCCTTCGTTCTCGCGTGCCCACTCTTTGTCGTAGTGAATCCGGTGACCGTTGTACGTGGCGGCGCTGAAGAAGAACATCTGGGTTTCGTCGACGGTGACGGTCAGCGGGGGAACGCGCTCGCCGACGGCGATGTCTTCGAAAAAGGGTTGGGGGCCGGTCATGTCGCACTACTAGGGACGGGCGATCATCGACGTCGACGCTTCGGCCAGCAGGTCCCGATGCTGGTTGCGGTACACCGTGTGCCAAGTGACGAGAACGAATGGGCCGGAGCGGCCCCGCTTTTCGACGATCGAGGAGATGGTTCGGACCATATCGATCTCGTCGCGGTGGTACGCGGGCAGGTGAAACGTGAAGCTCTCCCCGCCGGCCATCCGTTTGGGGGCTCGCGGAAACGCCAGGCTGCCCGAGACCGCTCCGGACGATCCGTCGGGACGCAACGACTCGAGCGCCGATACACCGAGGATCGCGTACTGCAGAAACAGTGGCGGGCAGATGATGTCGCGATATCCGTTGGCCCGGGCATAATCCGGATCGAAATACAGCGGGTTGTGGTCGCCGACCGCGGCCGCCCAGCGTTGCCAATCGCGGCTGTTCAACTCCCCGGTCGCCGACGCCGCTACGGTGCCGATGCGCGACGCCGATCCCGCGTCGATCAGACTATCCTCGCTCAACGGCGCTCCCCTTCGTCTGTCTCGTCGTGCCGGCTGTGTGTAAGCCAGCCGGCGGCGACATCGGCTCCGCCGCCGAGAGTCGAACCGAGCCGTGCCCGCTCGCTCCACAGATGCAGGTCGGTCTCGGTGACATAGCCCATGCCACCGTGCAGTTGATGGGCGTCCAGCGTGATCAGGCGCGCGGCGGTGGCCGCGTGCATGCGCGCGATGGCCGTCTCCCTGGTCGCCACGCGGCCCCGGCCCAGCCAGAACACGGCGGCGTGCGCGGCCAATCGCGCGGCCGCCAAGGCGATGTGCATGTTGGCGATCAGGTGTTGGGCGGCCTGGAACGACGCGATGGGCCGGCCGAATTGATGACGCAGCTTGGTGTAGTCGACGCTGCGGTCCAGCACGGCCTGGCCGACGCCGACCAGGTCGAGTGATCCCAGCGCGACGGCGGTGTTCGCCACCCGGCGCAGCGCGCGTGCGGTGACGCCATCGAGCACCGCGTCGGCGACGACGTCGTCGAAGTGCAGCGTGAATGCGCGGAGCCCACCGGCCATGTCGAGCGGTTCCACACTGGCATTGCGGATGTCGACGACGAAGGCCATGGGCCGCTCGTCCGTCGTGGCGGACGCCACGATGAGGTCGGCGACGTCGGCATCGAGGACATAGTCCGCGGTTCCGTTGAGCCGCCATTGTTTTGCGGCGCGATCGGCGTGCGGCCCGGGGGCGACGAGGGCGGTGTCGCGCACGTTGAAGAGTGCGGTGGTGGCCCGCGCCTTACCGGACGCGAGCGACGGGAGCCAGCGGGCCTTGACGGCCGGCGAGCCGAGCTCGTCGATGGCCAGTGTGGCCTGAACGCTGCTGTGCACCGTCGTCGGGCACAGCGCGCGGCCGGCTTCGGTGTAGAAGACGGCGAGGTCGTCGACGGAGCCGCCGGCCCCGCCGTACTCCTCGCTGACGGCCAGGCCGAAGACGCCCGCATCGGCCAGCGCCTTCCACAGTGCCGGCGTGTGGCGGTTTGCGCCGGGTTCGTTGAGGGCGCGCACCAGACCGATCGGGTTCTCGGCGGCCAGCAGGGCGCGCAAGGCCGAGGCGAACTCGCGCTGTTCGGCGGTGGGGATCGTCTTCATCTGCGGAGTGCGGGTCTGACGTCAGCGTCCATAGGACGGCATTCCGTGGCCGCGCTGCGCGATGATGTCGCGCAGCACCTCGTTGGTCCCACCGCCGAAGCGCATCAGCGGGGCGGCCCGGTAGAGCCGCTCGAATTTGCCTGCCAATGGGGCCTGTTCGCTGCCATGCGCCAACAGGCCGTCGGGCCCGAGGAGGTCGAGAGCCAGGTCGGCGATGCGCTGACGCAGCTCGCTGGTGAAAACCTTCTCCACGCTGACCTCGACGGTGGGTATGACGCCGGAGTCCAGGATGGACGCCGCCTCGTAGCCCATCAGCACGGCCACCGCGACGTCTGCCTCGGCCTGCGCCAGTCGCCGACGAAGCGACGGATCGTCGGCGGGTACGGTCCCGTCGCGCCGGGGGCGATGCACCAGCTCGTGCAACTCCTCGACGGCGCGGCGCAGGTCTCCGGCGTTGGTCAGTGCCCCGCGTTCGAGATCGAGCGCACCCGTGATGTAGGTCCAGCCGCGGTTGACCTCGCCGACCAGGTTGGTGACCGGCACCCGCACGTCACGGAAGTGCACCTCGTTGGTGCGATAGCCCGACCACGCGTACAGCGGGCGTATTTCGACGCCCGAGCGGTCGATCGGCACGATGATGACCGAAATGCCGCGATGCCGGGCACCACTCGGATCGGTACGGACGCAGAGCCATTCGTGCGTGGCGCGCTGGGCGCCGCTGTTCCAGATCTTGGTGCCGTTGATCACCCATTCATCGCCGTCCCGCGTGGCGCTGGTGCGCAGGCTGGCCAGGTCGGTTCCTGCATCTGGCTCGGAATAGCCTACCGCGCAGATCATTTCGCCCTTGGCGATGAGGGGCAGCCAGTCGGTCTTGTTGCGCTCGGTGCCATGCCGCATGATCATCGGCGCCACCGATGTCACCGTCAGGTCGGGACCGGGCACGCCCCAATATTCGAATTCGCTCATCAGCAGATGCAGGTGCATGGCGCCGAGGCCAAGTCCGCCGTACTCGCGCGGCCAGTTCAGCCCGAACCAGCCCTTGGCCCCGATCTTGCGGCGAAACCGGGCGACTTCGCCGTCGGGAACCTCCAAGTCGTGCTCAGCGAGCTCGACACGCAATTCCGGGGTGACGTTGTCGTGCAGAAATTCCCGAACCTCGGTGAGCCAGGCGCGCTGCCCAGCGTCGAGTTCGAAATCCATTCCGGCGCCTTTGCCTTTCCACATGCTTTTCACCGAGCGTCGCCAGCGTAACGCCACAGGGAGATGGCACCGGCGATTTCGAGGCTGCGTCATGCGCGGGCGCCACAGGCGGGCGCTCGTGCTGTAACTACGCTGTCAAACTCCGGTTAAAACACGTCGACGCTCTCGCGGTGATTCCAGTGGGCTGCGACGATTGTCAGATCGGCTGGTCGACGGGGACCAGGCATTCTGCTGAGCCCCAGGGAGAAGTCATGCCCACTGTTGAGATGCGCCTGCGCGAAGATCTGCGCAACTACGCCGTCGAATTGCGGCAACTGGCGTACACGCTGCCGTTAGGCGTAGGCGAGCACGATCTGCTGCAACTGTCCGACCGCATGCGTGCCGCGGCCGAGCAGGTGCTCCGCAAGCGCGCCTGACAGCGTCAGCCGCCGCGCAGGCGGATCTTCCAGCGCACGAAGCCGAGGTAGACGGCGCTGATGACGAACAGCATGCCGACGTCGAACCACCACGTCGCCGGGGTGTGCTGCCAATGCGAGTCCTTCGGGGTGAGCGGACCGGGCACCAGCTTGGTCAAATCGGCGGTCGAGGCCGATGCGGCGAATCCCCATCGCGCCGGGGTTGCCCAGGACATCTGGTCGAGACCGATGCGCGCCGTAACCGGAATCATCCCCCCGGAGAACACCAGTTGCGACATGACCGCGACCACCAGCAACGGCATGATCTGCTCGTTGGACTTGGCGACGGCCGATAAGGCCAGCCCCAGCATTGCCGAAGCCACACACGTCAGCGCGACGTCGGCGAACAGCTCGAGACCCGGCTTGCCCAGCGCCACGGCCCCCTGGGTCGGGGCTCCCTTGCCGAGCACCGCAATGATGCTGACGATCGCCGACTGGACGATCGCGAAGACCGTGTACACGCAAACCTTGGCCAACAGGTAGGCCGAGGTGGACAATCCGACCGCCTGTTCGCGCAGGAAGATCGCGCGCTCACCGATGAGGTCGCGGATGGTCAGGGCGGTGCCCATGAACACCGCGCCGACGTTGAGCAGCACCAGGATCTGCCCGGGCTCATTGGGCGCGGCGCCCATCGGGTTCGGGATCCCGAAGCCGACATCGCCGGGCACCGACATGGACAGCGACCCCATGATGAACGGCAACAGCGCGAGAAAGACGAAGTAGCCGCGGTCAGAGACGATCAGCCGCATCTGGCGCCGGGCGATAGTCGAGAACTGCCGCACCAGGCTGGTGTGCGACGGATCGCCCAGCTCGGCGGGTTTCTCGGCGGGCGGCGGAGCGGGCGGCGGGCCCGTTCGGGCCAGGTAGCGCGCACGGGACCCGTCGGGATCGTTCGCGACGGTGCTGAAGATGTCGGCCCAGTTGGTGGTGCCCATGGCGGGACCGATTTGGTTGGGCGGCCCGTAGAAGGCCGTTTTGCCACCGGGCCCCAGCAGCAACACCTGGTCGCAGACGTCCAGGTAGGTCAGCGAGTGGGTGACCACCAGCACCACACGACCGGCGTCGGCGAGCTGCCGCAGCATGGTCATCACCTGCCGATCGAGCGCCGGGTCCAGGCCTGAGGTCGGCTCGTCGAGGATCAGCAGCGACGGGCCGGTGAGCAGTTCGAGCGCCACCGACGCTCGCTTGCGCTGTCCGCCGGACAGCTTGTCCACCCTAGTGCGGAGGTGCTGGGTCATCTCGAGTTCCTCGAGCACCCGAGCCACCACCTGGGCGCGGTCGTCCTTCGTGGTGTCGGGCGGCAGCCGCAGCTCCGCGGCGTACAACAACGCCTGCTGCACGGTCAGCTGCCCGTGCACCACGTCGTCCTGCGGCACCATCCCGATTCTGCTGCGCAACGAGGCGTATTCGCCATGGATGTTGTGGCCCTCGAACGACACGGTCCCCGTCGTCGGGTGCGTGTATCCGGCGATCAGTCGCGCGAAGGTCGACTTGCCAGCGCCGGAAGGCCCGATGATCGCCGTCAGCGTGCCGGGCAGGGCGGTCAGCGAGATGTTGTCCAGCAGTGTTTTGTTGTTCTCGATCGTCCAGGTCACCCCGCGCACATCGAGGCCGCCGCTGCGCGTCGCCGTCGCGGTCTGGTCGCGGCGGGCCAGGTCGCCACCGTGGAAGATCAGGTCGATGTTGCCGATGGTGACCACGTCGCCGTCGTGCAATACGGCCGAATCGACCCGGACGCCGTTGACGAAGGTGCCGTTGATGCTGCGGTTGTCGTGGATCTCGGTGCCGGTGGGCGTCGGAATCAGGGTGGCGTGGTGGCGCGATGCCAGCACCTCGGGGATGACGATGTCGTTGTCGTTGGCGCGCCCGATCCTGATGGCGCCCGGTCCGTCCGGACCGGCCTTGCCCGGCCGCAGGATCTTCATCATCGATGTCGCGATGATCGACGCGTCGCCGCCGATGCGGCCCGTCTGCGGCGCCGGTCCCGCAGCGGTCGGCGGCGCCGCCTGCGTCTGCGGCGACCGGTAAATCTGCGGCGCAGGCTGCGATTCGCTCGGTAGACCGCTGGTCGGGAATCGGGGCTGCGGCTCGGACGGTTGGCTTGCCGTGGCTCCCCCGGCCGGCTGCGCGCTGGCGGGAGGCTGGACGGAATGCCGGAACGACGCCGGCTGCTGGGTCTGGCCGGCATGCTGGCTGGCCGACGACCGGCTCTGCGGCGCGCGTGCCGGCGGTTCGCTGGGATTGCTGACAATCGGTATCGACGTCGTCAGCGGGGGCCGCCCGGCCGAGCCCCGGTGGCGGCCCACCTCGAAGGTGAGCGCCGGACCGTCCGGATTGCCGACGTTGACCCGCAGCCCATCCTGGATGTCGACGACTGGGACGCGGCGGTTGTGGACATAAAGGCCGTTGAGGCTGCCGTTGTCGACGGCGATCCATCGACCCTGGTCGTATCGCACTATCAGATGAGTTCGGGAGATCAGGGGGTGGGCTACTCGCATGTCGGCGCGAAGGTCACGCCCGATCACTACATCGTTGCCCGGCGCGAAGGTGCGTTCGGCCCCCTGGTACCGCACGGTCAGCGCGGGCGGGGCTGGTGAGGTCATCAGGACCAACTGTAACGGCAGCGGGGCGGCTTATGCGCGACGTGCTTGGCCGGGCTCTGTGTCGTACCATCGCCGACTGGAATCAGCGGAGGGCGCCGACTAGAAGGCCGCCCGGCAAGGAAGGCCAGCTGGGTAACGAATTACATTGTAGTACAATTACTTTCGCCGTTTTCAACCGGCAACCGCGGCGTTGCGCAGACTGCGCAGGCTCGGAACTTTGGCGCGAGCGGCGGTGACGTCCTTGACGAAATCACCCAGGTATTTGATCGCTCGCCTGCCCTCGGGCAAAACGTCGGCGGCCAAGGGGAAGTCGTGGATCTGCCCCTCCCACAGATGCAGATCACAGTGGATCCCGCTGGCTTCCAAACGCTTCGCCATCAGCTCGGCGTCGACGAGCAGCAACTCGTCCGAGCTGGCGTGGATGGTGACCGGCGGCAACGAGGACAGATCGGCATCCACCGGGGAGGCGACCGCGTAATCGCCCTGGCCTTCCACAACCTGTGCCTTGCTGAGGAATTCGGCGAACCGGGAGAACGCCCGGCGGGTGAACATCGAGCACTTGCGCGCGTTGCGGTGCTTGAGTTTGCGTACCGGATCCGTGTCGGTGAACGGTGAGACGGTCGCGACTCCCGCCGGTTCCATGATGCCGTCCTGGATCGCCAAGAGCGTGGTCATGAACGCCAGATACCCGCCGGCGGAGTCGCCGGCCACGACAACCTGGTCTCCGTCGAAGCCGCGATCCTGCAACCACCGCAAGCCACTGATGCCGTCGTCGATGGCATCGGTGATCTGGTGCGCGGGCAACTTCCGGTACGCGACGGTGAGCACGGTGGCGTCAGCAGCCTTCGACAAGCGAGTCACCATGGAGCGATGGGTGTTGAGGCCGCAGGTCAGGAACGCGCCGCCATGCAAATACAGGATTGTCCGCTCCCCCGATACGCCGGGCGCACGAACCCATTCGGCAGCACAGTTCTCTAGTCGCACCCGTTCGATTTGTGCCCGTGGCCCGACTTGCGGCACCAATCCCGCGACACCATCGAGGTATTCGAACGGCCAGCGCAGGTTCGGCGTCATGGCCCATGCGCGGACGGTGTTTTTCACGATCAAGCGGCTGGCGAGCCCTACGGCAACCGACTGCGGGCTATGGCGGTGATGGACGCGCCGCGTCATCGCCACGCTCGGCAATACATGTGTCGGTTCGGCTGTGCTCACCATCGGTTTCAACCTCCTAAGTGGCGACCGAATACCCGCCGCCGCGGGGGGCTAACTGGAAATGAACGGCCCACAAATGTCAGGTACATCACTGTTTGTTGCGCGAAGAGATGGGTACCACTGACTCGTTTGTCTTGAGGTTCCCGCGCGGGCGCAATCGGGCCTAACCGGCTGTTGCCGAGGCCGCCTAATGGCCCAAGATATGAGCGATGACACACGCGAAGCCTTCCGATCCGCTGCTGGCCGACCGGGTGACGGTCGTCACGGGCGGTGCGGGAGGCATCGGGGCTGCGACAGCACGCCTGTTCGCCGAACACGGGGCCCGCGTGGTCATCGCCGATATCGACGCCGACCTCGCCGGCGCGACGGCAGCCTCGATCACCGAATCCGGTGGTTCGGCCTCAGCCGTCGTCACCGACGTTCGAGACCCCGACCAGGTCGCCCGCTTGGCCCGGACGGTGATCGAGCGGTTCGATCGAGTGGACGTGCTGGTCAACAACGTGGGCCATTGGTTGCGCCACCCCGGAAATTTCGTCGACACCGACCCGCAGCAGTGGGACGAGCTCTACCGGATCAATTTGCACCATGTCTTCCTGCTGACCCACGCGTTCCTGCCGGCCATGGTCGAGCGCCAGGCTGGTGCGATCGTGAACGTCTCGTCCGTCGAGGGGCTGCGGGGGTATCCGGAGGACCCGGTGTATGCCGCCTTCAAATCCGCTGTCAACTCGTTCACGCGCAGCCTCGCGGTCCAGTTGGGCATCCACGGGATAAGGGTCAACGCAATCGCGCCCGATGTCACCGAATCCCTGCAAGTTCCCTATTCGCAATGGCTTTCGGACCAAGAACAGGCGCAATGGCCGCAATGGGTTCCGGTGGGGCGGATGGGCCTGCCCGAGGACCAGGCCAGAGTCATCCTGTTTTTGGCCTCCGATCTTTCCGGGTTCGTCACCGGCCACGTCATTCCCACCGACGGCGGTACCGGGGCCGCCGGTGGATGGTTCCGCTCGACCCGCCGACCGGACCGCCAGTGGACAAACCGGCCCATCGCCCCCTGATCAGACATCACCGAAGCCGCGTTCCGCCCGGGCCCGGGCCCAGACCCGCGAAAGCGTTGCGGGAATGAGGGTTTCGCCGGATTAGCTCAGGTTAGCCCAGGAAGTTGTCGCGGGCCCGAACCGGGCTTGATGGTCGATGATCGTTACCGCGATCCCGTTGAGCACCCCGTTGCCGGAGGGCTCATCGACAAACGTAGGCGGAGCACCGCCCTCAGTGATCCGGGGCGGTGGCTTTCGTTCGGGGTCGCGGCAAAAACGGTGGCCCGGCCACCCCTGTGACCGGGCCACCATCGGTTCCCGCTACTGCTCGGCTTTCTGGCGAGCTTCGTTGACTTCGGCGGCTTTGCGGGCGCTTTCGGCCTCGGCCTCTTTCTGGGCCGCCTCGCGCTGCGCGTCAGCCTTGTCCTGCTGGGCTTGACCCTCACGTTGCAGATCGTCACGCCCGGCAACTGCGCCGGCGACTTCCTTGACCTTGCCCTTGACTCCCTCGACAACGCCCTCAACGGCTTCCGCGGGACCACTCTTGTCCGACATGCTCCTCCCTCCGTATTGCGGACGACGCCCGTGTCGTGCGCTCGCCCCCTTGATGCCCAACCGGTGAATTTTCGAAACACGGCCGGTGAGTGGCCTTCGCCACCCACGGCGGCATGTTGCCGAAATGCCATACGCTGGTGGGCCGAGGAGTCGGCGGCGCGAGGAGTCGTGACGGTGGAGATGTGGGAACTGGTCGCCCGCGAGCGAATCCGGGACACTTTGGCGCGATACAACTGGTCGGGTGACGCCGGGCGGCTCGAAGGCCTCGCGGAGACGTTCTGCGCAGACGGCATCCTCGAAATACGCGATTCTGAGCCGCTGTGCGGACGTCGAGACATCGCGGCTTTCTTGGGCGGTGTCACCGGAAAGATCGCCGTGGCTGCCGATGTGAAACCGATTGTGCGCCATAACATCGCGAGCGTGTTGTTCACTGAGGTAGCGCCCGGTCAGGCCCGGGTCGACTCGTACTTCACCGTTCTCACCCACATCGGGCTCGACCACTACGGCCGCTACCGCGACATCCTCGTACCCGAGGGTGACACCTGGCTGATCAGGCACCGCAAGGTTTCGACGGACTGGGCGGCGCCAGACTCGGCGATGGCCCGCGAGCCCTCCGGGAAGCAGCGATAATCGCGGCGCAGTGACACGTCAAACCTGTTGTTCGAGTTGATATTCGGCGTTATTGAGCCAACCGAAGCGGGACGGATCATGTCCGCATCCAACACCGACCGTTCCTGGCGTACCTGCCGGTTCGGTCGATCACCGCTACCAGCCCGTCGGCCACGGCCCCCACCGGGCGAGAGCGGCGTGGCGATTTCGTTAAATCTCCCGACGGAATGTTTGCCGAATCGGCCTCAGCGGCTACAGATAAGAGTCACACAAAAAGATGGCGGCCGCCTGATCGTACGTCCCCTCAGGAGCTTCGAAGTGACCGCCGGTCACGTGACCAGCGGTCATGGCCGCCCAAAAGAGACGAGCAAGCATGCAACGACTCAGTGGATTAGACGCGTTCTTCTTATACCTGGAATCCCCAACGCAGCTTTTGAACGTTTGCTGTGTCCTGGAACTGGATCCCGCGACGATGCCCGGGGGCTACACGTTCGATCGCTTCCATGAGGCGCTCTCGGTGCGGCTGGACGCCGTGCCCGAATTCCGCCTCAAGCTGGCCGACAATCAATTCAACTTCGACCATCCGGTGTGGGTGGACGACGAGCGTTTCGATTTGGCTCGCCACCTTCACCGCGTCGCGCTGCCCGCGCCGGGCGGGCTGAAAGAATTAGCCGACCTGTGCGGCCACGTCGCCGGGCTTGCGCTGGATCGGGATCGTCCGCTGTGGGAAATGTGGGTGATCGAGGGCCTGCACGGCACCGACGCGCTGGCCGTCGTCCTCAAGGTCCATCACGCGGTGATCGACGGCGTCGGCGGAGCCAACCTGCTCGCGCAGTTATGCAGCGCCGTGCCCGACGCTGCGCCACCGAAACCGGCCGAGCGCACCGGCGCCGCGAATCCGCTAGAGATCGCCGCCACCGGGCTCATCGGCGCGGCACTGCGGCCGTGGCGCCTGGCCAAAGTCGTGCCTTCGACGGCGCTGACCCTGGCGCAAACGGTGCTGCGTGCCCGCGGCGGGCAGACGATGGCGGCTCCGTTCGCCGCTCCCCCGACGGCATTCAACGGCTCGTTCACCCGACGCCGCAACGTCGCCCTGACGAGCATGGACCTCGATGACGTGAAGACCGTTAAGCGCCGGTTCGGGGTGACCGTCAACGACGTGGTGATGGCGGTGTGTGCTGGGGCACTGCGGCTGTACTTGCAGGACCGCGACGCGCTGTCCGACGTCCCCCTGGTCGCCAGCGTGCCGGTATCCGTCCGCGACCAGTCGACTCGGGCGGGCCGCAACCAGATGACCTGGATGCTCTGCCGGCTCGAGACTCACATCGACGACCCAGTGGAACGGCTGGCCAGCATCGCAGCCGGAAACGCCGCGGCCAAGAAGCACTCCGCGGCGATGGGCCCGACCCTGCTGCACGACTGGACACAAGTGGCAGGACAGACCGTGTTCGGCGCGGCCAAAAAACTGCTGCCACGCATCCCTTTGCCTGAGCGGCCGCCACACAATCTGGTCATGTCCAACGTGGCGGGCCCACAGGAGCAGCTGTACTTCCTAGGTTGCCGGCTCGACGCGATGTATCCGCTCGGCCCGATCATCGCCGGCGCCGCGCTCAACATCACCGTGATGTCGCTCAACGGCCGACTCGGCGTCGGCATCATCTCCTGCCCGGACCTCGTTCCCGACCTGTGGGATCTCGCCGACGCGTTCCCCGTCGCTCTCAAAGAGCTGTTGAATTGCGGTGAGCCCGCCGCCCAGCGTCCACTCTGATCGACCCGGTCAGCGGAACCCAGTCCCCTCCCGCCGCTGCGGCATGGCAGGGTGACATCCGTGGCAGACACTTCTGAAGCGACGTCCCTCACAGCGCAAGATCTGCGGGAAATCAGCACCGAGAAGGGCGCCTTGCGCTACTACGACAGTGGTGGGCCGCAGGGCGGCCCGACGCTACTTTTTCTGCACGGTTCCGGTCCCGGGGTCACGGGCTGGCGCAACTTCCGCGGCGTGCTGCCCGCATTCGCCGTCCACTATCGGTGCCTGATCCTGGAATTTCCCGGTTTCGGGGTCAGCGACGACTTCGGTGGCCATCCGATGGTCACCGCGTTCGGCACGGTATCGCCCTTCCTGGACGCGCTGGGCGTCGACAAGGTGCACATCGTCGGGAACTCGATGGGCGGCGGCGTGGGGATCAACTTCGCAACCCACAATCCGGAACGGGTCGGTCGGTTGGTGACCATTGGCGGCATCGGCACCAACATCTTCAGTCCCAGTCCCAGCGAAGGCATTCGGCTCCTACAGGAGTTCGTCGAGGACCCCACGCGGCAACGCCTGGTCGACTGGCTCAAATCGATGGTCTACGACCAGGCGCTGGTCACCGAGCAGCTGATCGAGGAACGCTGGCAGTTGGCCACCGACCCGGCAACCCTGGCCGCGGCGCGACGGATGTATGGCAAGGCCGCGTTCGCCGGAATGAACGCCGCACTGAGCGCCTCCGACCGGCCACTGCCATGGGCGACCATGCACAAGCTCACCGCTCCCACCCTGCTGACGTGGGGCCGCGACGACAGGGTGAGTCCACCGGACATGGCGCTGATCCCGATGCGCACCATCCCCAACGCGGAGCTGCACATCTTCCCCAACTCGGGACACTGGGCCATGATCGAGGCCAAGGACGCGTTCGAAAGCACCGTGCTGGCGTTCCTTTCGCGCAATTAGACGGCGATCGCAAGCGCCGCGAAGCCGGGCGAAGCGCGTCGCCGCCATCAACCTCATTGCTGTCCCGCAAGGCCTTTCGTCAGCAGGGCGAGGGCCTCCGGGTCGCCGTTGAGCACGCGGCTGGTGCGGATGGTGATCTGCCAATGGTCGTCGATGCGCCGCAGCGCGAAATGATGTGCGGTGGCCCGCCACACCCGGTAGCCGTCACCGTCTCGCACGAGCACCAGGGATTCGCATACCGCCACCGCGTCGTCGCCGTCGACGGTGACTACACACGGCCCGAGGAAGTGCGAGCAGCCTTTGGCCACCAACTTCTGGTGCGCCGGCGAAGTGATCATCGTGTGCACGGCGGCGCGGCCCTCCATGCGCCAGCCGTCGACGTCATACACGCCGTCGGTCGCCCACAAGCTCGCGGCGGCGTCGGCATCGCCGGCATCGACCGCGGGGCCGTATGAAGCGATCAATCGTGCGATGTCGCGCTCGTCCTCGAGCCGGCGCAACCTGGCCAGCACCCCGTCGTCGGCGGTCATGGTGTTCTCCTCATCGCTGCGTGGCCCCGGCGTCGACCGGCAAGTCCGCCGCCGTGATGTACCGCGCTTCATCGGAGGCCAAGAACAGTGCGGCGTTGGCGACATCGAGCGGGTCGATCCACGGCACCGCAAGCATATTCATCGGGCGGGCCGCCTCGGCGAATTCCGTACGAGTCGGTGGTCGGCTTAGGTCGGGCCGAAAGGCACTGCTGACGATGTCGTTGTGGATCATGGGTGTGTCGACGTTCGTCGGGCTGACGCAGTTGACCCGAACATGATACGGCGCAAGCTCATTGGCGAGGCTGCGCATCAGGCCGAGCACGCCGTGCTTGGCGGCGGTGTAATGTGCGACGCCGACCAGTCCACGGCGCCCCGCGATGGAACTCGTCAGGATCATCGCACCCGCCGCGCGCGTGATGAGGTGCGGCGCAGCGGCGCGGCAGGTATGCCACACCCCGGTGAGATTGACGTCCAGCATGGTGCGCCAGGTGTTTTCGTCCAGGTCGACCGCCATACCACGGGAGGTGATGCCGGCGGTTGCGCACACCACGTCCAGGCCGTTGAAACGCTGCACGCCGCGATCGGTTGCGGCCTGCACCCCGGAGAGGTCACGCACGTCGACGATTTCGGTGTGCACCCGCCCGCCCGCGTCGCTCACCAGCGACGCGGTGGTGTCAAGGTCGGCCGGGGTGCTGTGCGGAATGACCACCGTGTCGACCGGGCCGCACACATCGAGCGCCACGATGTCAGCGCCCTCCTGCGCGAACCGCACCGCTTGCGCACGACCGATCCCCCGCGCCGCACCGGTGATCAGGGCCACCTTGTTTTGCAGCCGTCCGGTCATGTCGTCTTCTGGGTCAGACCGGCATCCACCACGAGCTGGGTGCCGGTGATGTACCGAGCCGCATCCGAGGCCAAGAACAGCACGGCGTTGGCGATGTCGACGGGCTCGACCCACGGCACCGGGAGCAGGTTGCGTGCCCGCAGCACCTCGGCGGCGTCGGCCGCGGTCGGGTTGTCCAGGTCCGGCCGCAACCGTCGAAAAGTGGCCTCGTTCAGCACCATTGGGGTGGCCACCGGCCCGGGGTGCACGGTGTTCACCCTGATGCCGCGCGGCCCGAGCTCGTTGGCCAGGGTGCGCGCCAGTCCCACCACCGCGTGCTTGCTGGCGGTGTAGTGCCCGGTGTTGGGCAGGCCGCGAAGCCCACTGGTGGAGCTGATGATAACGACCGAGCCACCGCAGTCGCCTTCCCGACCGAACATGTGCGGCACGCTCGCCCGGATCGTGTGCCAGACGCCGGTGAGGTTGATGTCGAGCGTGCGCTGCCACACCTGGGGGTCGAGTTCCCAGGACGGGGCGCCGGGCAGGTGGACTCCGGCGTTGGCGACCACGACGTCGAGACTGCCCAACTCGGCCACCCCCGCGTCGATGGCAGCCGTCACCGCCGCGAGGTCGCTGACGTCGGTCAAACCGGTCACACACCGTCGACCGCGGTCCTCGACTCCCCTTGCGGTGTCACGCAACTCGGCGGCCGCGCTTTGGGCGTCGAGCGCGATCACGTCGGCACCCTCGTCGGCGAACCGCTCACAGTGCACCCGTCCGGTGCCTTTGGCGGCGCCGGTGACCACCACTACCTTGTTCAGCAATTTCGTCATTGTTGGATTAGATCGAAGCCGCGGTAGCCGGCGCCGGCGACCTCGGCGCAAATATCGTTGTAGGTGGCGAAGCCGCCCGTGAACAGCATGAAGCCACGCGGCTTGCCCGGCACGTTCGCGCCCATGTACCAGGAGTTCGCCTTGGTGAACAGCGTCGCCTCGGCCAGGCGGGCGCATTCGGCGCCCCAGCCGTCGACGCTGTCCACGTTCGCCTCCAACGCGGCGTAACCGTAATGGTCGAGGTAAGCGATGGCGTCGGCGATCCAGTTCACCTGAGCTTCAGCGTGCAGCACCATGTTCGCTAGCACGGCGGGCGCGCCCGGACCCGAAATCAAGAACAGGTTGGGGAAGCCGTCCACCGCCAGGCCCAGATATGTGCGGGGCCCGTGCGCCCAGTCGTCACGCAGGGCGGTGTCGTGGCGTCCGATGATATCGATTTTGCCAAGCGCACCGGTCATAGCGTCGAAACCCGTTGCCAGCACGATCATGTCGACGTCGTAGTGCGAATCGGTGGTGTTAATGCCGGTGGCGTCGACGGATTCGATCGGGGTGGCGCGGACGCTGATCAATGACACGTCCGCGCGGTTGAAAGTCTGAAAGTAATTGCTGTCAGTGCAGATTCGCTTGGTACCGATAGGGTGGTCGGTGGGGATCAGCAGGTCAGCTACGGCCGGATCATCGATGACGGCCCGGATCTTCTCCTCGTAGAACCTGCGGGCCTCCTCGTTGGCCTCCAGATCGGTCATCTGGTCGGGGAACGTCTTGGAGAACAGCACCCCGCCGAGCTGCCAGCGCTTTTCGAAGGCCGCACGACGCTCCTCGGCGCTGAACTGCATCGTCGGCTTTGGGGCGGTGATGTGCGGTGAGCCACCCCCGCTGCGCCACGACAGCGCACGTCGCTGGGCGTAGCCGGCCTTGATCTCGTCCAGCTCATCGGCCGTCAAGGGCTGGTTGCCTGCTGGGACGCTGTAGTTGGGGGTGCGCTGGAAGACATAGAGATGAGCGGCGCGCTCGGCGATGATCGGAATGGATTGGATGCCCGACGATCCGGTACCTATGACGGCCACCCGCTTGCCGGTGAAGTCGACGGGCTCGTGCGGCCAGTGTGCGGTGTGGTAGATCTCGCCGGAAAAGGTGTCCAGGCCGGCGAAGTCCGGGGTCAGTGCGGCCGACAGCGGACCGGTCGCCATGAGACAGAACCGGGCCGAAAACTCTTGGCCCGCTTCGGTGGTGATCGTCCAGCGCAGGGTCGCCTCGTCGAGTCGTGCCGAGACCACGCGGGTGCGCAGTGCGATGTCGCGGCGCAGATCGAGCTTGTCCGCGACCCAGTTCAAATACGCCAGGATCTCGGCCTGGGTGGCATACCGTTCGGTCCAGTCCCACTCCTGTTGCAGTTCGTCGGAGAACGAATAGCAATAGTCGACGCTCTCGACGTCGCAGCGGGCACCCGGATACCGGTTGTGGTACCAGGTGCCGCCGAGCTCTGGCGCCGCTTCGACCACCCGCACCGAGAGGCCCTGACCACGCAGCTTGTGCAACGCGTACAGGCCGGCGAATCCCGCGCCGACCACGACGACATCCAGGGGCTGTCGGCCGGCATCATTCACAAGCAGTGACCGTAGGCCCTTGCGCGTGTTGGACCGCCGTCCCTCCCGGTCACCGGACGGTTCGCGCGAGACTTCCCGGCCACCGGGCGCGTAGGCCCGCCGCTCGGCCCTGATGGCCGACCATCGACCGATGCCGGAAATCGCACGTGTCGACGTCGAGCTGGACGGCTAACGGCATCGTTTGCCCTGGCCGCACGGGCAGACACTGGTGGAGACGCTGCTGGACGCGGGAATCGCGGTGCCGCATTCGTGCCGGGGGGCCGCTGTGGTTACTGCGTGGCGACCGTGCTCACCGGGCGGGTCGACATGGCCCCGTGCGAGGTGTTGGACGCGGCGGATCTCGAGGACGGCCTGATACTCGCCTGCCAGGCCAGGGCGGCAGGGGACGATGTGCACGTCGAATTTTGATTCCGTGTCCGTTCATCGGGATGTCCTTTGGGACCGACCGCGACTGCGGTAGACCATTACTAAGCCCACACACGTAAGGACAACGATATGAGCGACCGGGTACTCGACCGGGTAGTGGCCATGGCCGACCAGTTGCGCGACCAAGCCGCGGAAGCCGAACGCATCGGCCGGCTCACCGACGACACCGTCAAGCTGATGAAAGGCGCCGGCCTGATCCGGCTGTTGCAGACCAAGCAGTACCAGGGCTTCGAGGTCCATCCCCGCGAGTTCGCCGAGACGACGATGGCCACCGCGGCATTGGATCCGGCGGCCGGCTGGATCGTCGGCGTCGTGGGCGTGCACCCCTATCAGTTGGCTTACGCCGACCCGAAGGTGGCCGCCGAAATCTGGGCCGACGACGTCGACACCTGGATGGCGTCCCCGTATGCGCCGCAGGGTGTGGCCAAGCCCGTCGACGGCGGCTACCTCTTCAACGGCCGCTGGCAGTTCAGTTCGGGCACCGACCATTGCGACTGGATCATCCTGGGCGCCATGCTCGGCGACGAAAAGGGCATCCCGTTGATGCCGCCGCAGATGCTGCACATGATCCTGCCGCGCAAGGACTACGAAATCGTCGACGACTCGTGGAATGTGGTGGGGCTGAGGGGAACCGGCTCCAAGGATGTCATCGTCGAAGACGCATTCGTGCCGAATTACCGGACGATGGACGCGACCAAGGTAATGGACGGTACCGCTCAGCGCGAGGCCGGCATGACCGAGCCGCTGTACCTGATGCCGTGGTCGACGATGTTCCCGCTGGGCATTTCCGCGGCGACCATCGGCATCGCCGAGGGGGCGCTGGCCGCGCATCTGGACTATCAGCGCGAGCGCGTCGGTGCTACCGGAACCGCGATCAAGGATGACCCCTACGTCATGCATGCGATCGGCGAGGCTGCCGCCGACATCAACGCTGCCCGCCAGGAGTTGCTGGCCAACGCCGACCGCATCTACGACATGGTCGCGGCCGGCAAGGAGGTGTCGTTCGCCGACCGGGCGGCCGGGCGCCGGACACAGGTGCGCGCGGTGTGGCGCGCGGTGTCGGCGGTCGACGAGATCTTCGCCCGCTCGGGCGGCAACGCGGCGCGAATGGACAAGCCGCTGCAGCGGTATTGGCGTGACGTGCACGTCGGACAGATGCATGCCATTCATGTCCCCGGCACGACCTATCACGCGGCGGCGCTGAGTTCGATCGGCATCGACCCGCCCGAGGGCCCGCTGCGGGCCCTGATCTGAGCAGGAGACCCATCCGTGAGCGATCTGAAAAGCCTGGGCTACATCACCATTTCGACCAATGACATCGACCGCTGGCGGCAGTTCGCCTTCAGCGTGCTGGGTTTCGCCGAGGGTAGGGGCCCCGACGAGTCCGCGCTTTACCTGCGCATGGACGAGCGGGCGGCCCGGCTCATCGTGGTGCCCGGTGAGACCGACCGGGTGCTGACCGTCGGCTGGGAAGTGCGCGACCACCCGGCGCTGCAGCGAGTGCAAGCCTCCCTCGACGGTGCCGGTGTGGCGTACAAACAGCTGTCCGCCGATGAGGCCGAGGCGCGCCGCGTCGAAGAAGTGATCACGTTCGAGGATCCCGCCGGCACGACGCTGGAGGTATTCCACGGCGCGGTGCTCGACCACAGCCCGGTCGTCACGCCGTTCGGCGCGAAGTTCGTGACCGGCGACCAGGGCATGGGCCACGTGGTGGTACCGGCCATCGACGCAGGCGGCCTGTTCGATTTCTACACCGAGGTCCTGGGCTTCCGCGCCCGCGGCGCGTTCCGGGTGCCGCTGCCGAAAGAGTTTGGCCCGGTGCGGGTTCGGTTCCTGGGCATCAATGAGCGCCACCACAGCCTGGCGATCGTCCCGGCCGCGCACCAGCGCGATCCGCGCCTGGTGCACATCATGGTGGAGGTCGATACTCTCGACGCCGTGGGGCAGGCGCTCGACCGGGTCAACGTCGAGGGATTCCAGTTGTCGTCGACCCTTGGGCGCCACACCAACGACAAGATGGTGTCGTTTTACGTCCGCGCACCTGGCGACTGGGACATCGAGTTCGGCACCGACGGGATGCGGGTCGACGAAACCTATTACACCGCAGAAGAAATCACGGCCGACAGTTACTGGGGTCACCAGTGGGTCGGCGAGATGCCCGCGGCGATGCGGCTGTGACGCCCGAATCGGACGTAACGCCGGTCACCGCGTCGTCGATCACCTCATGGGATGACGAGGCCGACGTCGTCATCGCGGGCTACGGTATCGCCGGCGCGGCGGCGGCGGTGGAAGCCGCCCGCTCCGGCGCTGAGGTATTGGTGCTGGAGCGCACCGGCTCGTGGGGCGGTGCGGCGTCTATGGCCGGTGGTTTCATCTATCTCGGTGGCGGCACCGCGATCCAAACAGCTTGTGGCTTCAGCGATTCCGTCGATAACATGGCGGCGTTCCTCAACGTCGCGATGGGCCCCGGCGCCGACGAGAACAGGATCGCCGATTACTGCGCCGGCAGCGTCGCGCACTTCGAGTGGCTGGTCGGCTGCGGTGTCCCGTTCAAGGCGGAGTTCTTCTCCGAGCCCGGCTGGGAGCCGATGGGCGATCAGGGGCTGATGTACAGCGGCGGCGAGAATTCCTTTCCGTTCAATACCATTGCCTCGCCCGCGCCGCGCGGGCACGTCCCGCAGATGCAGAACAAGAAGCAGGGCGAAGCCAGCGCCGGCTACATGCTGATGAAGCCCCTGGTCGAAACCGCGACCGCAGCCGGCGTGCGGGCGTGCTACGACGTGCGGGTGCAGCGGCTGATCACCGAATCCGACGGCCGGGTGGTCGGCATCCGCGCCCGCCGGTACGGCACCGAGATGAGTGTTCGAGCGCGCACCGGAGTGGTCCTCGCGACCGGCAGCTTCGCCTACAACGACGCGATGGTCCAGCGCTTCGCGCCGCGGATCGCCGGCCGGCCGGCCGCGTCGATCGAGCAGCACGACGGGCAGGCGATCCGGATGGCGCAGGCGCTGGGCGCCGACCTGGCCCACATGGACGCCACCGAGGTGGCGATCTTCATCGATCCCCAGCAGCTGGTACGCGGCATCCTGGTCAACGGCCGCGGTCAGCGCTACGTCGCCGAGGACACCTACCCCGGCCGGATCGGGCAGCTCACGCTGTATCAGCAGGACAACGTCGCCTATCTGATCATCGACGGCGATGCGCAGGAGGAGGCGATGGCCTCGTGGTCGCCGAAGTTCATGCTGCGCCCGGCGACCTGGGTGGCCGACACGGTCGCCGACCTGGAACGCGATATGGGGCTGCCGATCGGATCGCTGCAGGCGACCGTTGCCGCGTACAACGAGGGCGCCGCGCGCGGCGAGGATCCGCTGCTGCACAAGAAGCCGGAGTGGATCAAGCCGATCGGCTCCCCCGTCGGCGCCGTCGACCTGCGGGAGAACACCGGCGGGTTCACCCTGGGTGGGCTGGCCACCACGCTGGACGCCGAGGTGCTGCACGTCAGCGGCGCGCCCATTCCGGGACTCTTCGCCGCCGGCCGCTGCACCGCCGGCCTGGCCGCGTGGGGCTACGCCAGCGGAGTCTCGCTGGGTGACGGCAGCTTCTACGGCCGCCGCGCCGGCCGCTCCGCGGCCAAGGGCTGACCGCACTCAGTGTCTTGAGCGGGTTGACGGCTTTGAGACTGTGCCTCCTGGGCCGGATTCGCGCCCACATTTCAGTCGCCGGTGCGCACTCGGCAGACCTTCCGTCCGTCCTCGCCGTTCGCGTGTCGTGTGACAGCGGCCACAGCGGTATGGTACAAACAGATATTCCTAATAGGAATATGACAGCCAGATAGCTCTAGCTGGGAGGGCCGGATGACAGAGACCGCAGAATCAGTCGCGCCGACGGCGGTCATCGACCGCATCTCGATGGTCCTGGACGCATTCGACGGACCCGGGCGCCTGACGCTGGCCCAGATCGTCCGGCGTACCGGCCTGCCGCGTTCGTCGGCGCACCGAATGCTCGAGCGCCTGGTGCAGCTGCGCTGGCTGCGCCGCAGCGGCCGTGACTACGAGCTGGGCATGCGCCTCGTCGAATTGGGCTCGCTAGCCGTGCATCAGGACCGCCTAGTGCGCGCCGCGGGCCCCTTGCTGGGCGAATTGCACCGCGCCACAGGGCTCGTCGCGCACCTTGCGGTTCTGGACGGGCCGGACGTCGTGTACCTCGACAAGGTCGGCGACTCGCCGCTGGCGCCCATACCCACCCGAGTGGGCAGCCGTCAGCCCGCGCACTGCACCGCCGTCGGCAAGGCGATCCTGGCCTACCGCGACGAGGATGCCCCGGTGGACCTGCGAATCCGCAAGACGAAGTACTCGATCGCCACCGGCTCACAGCTGGCCGTCGAATTGTCCCGGGTGCGCGCGCACGGCGTCGCCTTCGAACGTGAGGAATCGCTGCTCGGATTCGGTTGCGTGGCGGCCCCGATCGGCGGGCCGGGAGAGGGCGAGGAAGTCGTCGCCGCGGTGTCGGTATGCGGTCCGATGAACCGGATGAAGTTCGATCAGCGATTGGTCGCTCCGGTCCGGATGACGGCGATGGGCATCTGGCGGCACGCCGAGGGCGGCCCACAACGCGTCGCCCCGACTCTGCAGCCATTGCGTCCGCTGCGGCCCGCGTTGCAGTACGCGTGAAGCAAGCCCCATGGTCGCCGGCAGCGTATGGGTGATAGACCGTGTCGTCACCCGGCCGGGTTGCGCGCGGCGGTTCGTCGACGCATACCTGGCCGAGTACGCCCCGGGTGCCCGGGACCGGGGCATGACGCTACGCGACATCTTGGTCAGCCCGCCGATCTGGTTCGAAGACCGGGTTAACACCGTCACCATCACGTGGACACTGCCTGACGTTCAAGCCTGGTGGGAGATGACATGGATGGGCCGGCCTGATCCGGCGCTGAGCGAATGGTGGTCGCAAATCGGCGAATTGGTGCAGGAGCGATCTCGATCGTTCGCCGCGGCCGCGGCCGACGTCGACGGCCTGTGTGATGTTTAGCGTCACGAGATTGCTTGACGTCGTCAAGTCAGATCGAGACCGGCTACTCGACGAGTTGCGTTGCGCCGCAACCCAGACAGGATCACCGCGCTGGGTGGTCGAGCCGACTCTGCCCGGGACTCGCAACGGCGGCGATATCCTCGTGCACCTGCGATTCCACTCCCGGGCCGATTGGAGCTGTGGCGCAGCCGGATTCACTGCATTGTTGACCGACCCCGCGATGCTCCGGGTCAACGGGGCCGACTATTCCGGTGCACCCCAGCGCTGCGCCGAAAATTCAGGCACCGTGTACCGGACGTTGCTCCTGCGGGTGGTGCCCGACGCCCCGGCGGCCTCTGTCGATCAATTCGAGCACGAGCTGTCAATGATGCCCCGCCACGTGCCGGCGATCCGCGCATGGCAACTGAGCCGGGTATCCGAGGCCACCGGTGCTACGGCGTGGACCCATGTGTTCGAGCAGGAGTTCGCCGACCTCGAAGGGTTGATGGGTCCGTACCTGATGCACCCGATCCACTGGGCGGTGGTGGACCGGTGGTTCGATCCCGAAACTACCGAGGTGATCGTTCGTGATCGCGTGTGCCACAGCTTCTGCGCCACCGCCGGCCCGGTGATCAGTTAGATGCCTGTGGGCAGGACGTTCGGATTGGCTGTCTGCGGCGGCTTCAGCGGTGGCAACAGCTCCAAGCCGTCTAGGCTGTGCACCGGCAACTGCTGTGCCCAGGGGTAGTGCAGGCTGAACGCGACCAGCCCGGTGCGCTCGACGGCGGGCAAATGACACATCGCCAGCACTGTTTCGGCTAAGTACTCCACCGGTTCGGTCGGGAAGGTCACCGGAATCAGCTCCGCAGCACCGGGTGTCTTGACCGCCGACGATGGGCCAACGCAGTTGACCGCAATGTTCGCGTCGAGCAGTTCGGCTGCTGCGCCTTGCGTGAAACGGTGCAGCGCAGCTTTAACCGACGCGTAGATCACGTCACCTGAGGTCTTGTTGTAGTCACGGTACGGCCGCACCGGAGGCAGCCCGGTCACCGACCCGATGTTGACGATCCAGCCCCCACCTTGCCTACGCATGTGTGGAACGGCAGCTTTCGTCAAGACGAAAGGTGTCCGCAGGTAATGCTCGACGGTCCGGTCAAACGTCTCCAGGCTCATGTCCTCGATGACCGAATAGTCGGCGAAACCGGCGTTGTTGACCAAGATGTCGATGCGGCCGGTGTGCTCGAGCACTGCGTCGATCAACCGGCGGCGCTGCTGGGCATCCTCGAGGTCGGCCGCGAGGCCAAACGCGTGACCACCCGAGCTTTGAATCAGGGCGACGGTCTCCCCGATGGTGCCCGGCAGCCTATGACTCGTGCCGCTCCGGGTCGACGCGGAAGGTTGGTGCGACCTGGCTGTGACGGCTACCGTCGCACCCTCAGCGGCCAAGCGCCGCGCAATTGCTTGACCGATGCCCCGGCTACTTCCCGTTACCAAAGCTGTTTTACCCGAGAGTAATTGAGTCATCGGAACTCGAAATGCTCTTCGATCGGCGCACGGTGCTGATGCCAAAGGTCGACCAGCCGGTAGGGGGTCGCCACCACGACACGGCCCGACCCTGAGCGGTAGTAGGTGTGTGCATTCGGCGTGTGACACCACACCGTGCCCGCCATCGTCTGGTCGATCTGGGCCACGTAGTCGGTGTAAGCCTGGCGGGTGACCTCCATCGTTGTCGCGCCACGCAGCGCCATCAGTTGCAAGCATTCCATGATGTAATGCGCCATCACTTCCATCGAGAAGTTCGCGCCCGCACCGTGGCCGGGACTGTAGTTCGGCGCCGAATTGATGAACAGATTCGGGAAGCCGGGCACTGTGCCACCCCGGTACGCGCGGGGGCTCTGACCCCATTCGTCGGAGAGCGTACGTCCGCCGCGGCCGCGAACGTCGATCGTGGATAAAAAGTCGAGGTGGTAACCGGTGGCGTAGATGATGATGTCAAGGTCGATCTGCCGGCCATCCTGCGTCACGATGCCTTCGGCGTTTACCGCGGCCGGTTCGCTGGCTTCCACGTCCACGTGGTCGCGCGTCAGCGCCGCGTAATACCCCCCCGGATCCCGAATGATCCGCTTGCCGTAGGGCGCGAAATCCGGAGTGACTTTCCTGGCCAGTTCGGTTCCGGCACCGAAGGTCTCGTTGATGTAGTCCATGCACATCCGCAACAGCACGTCGTTGGCGGGTGAGATCGACAAGTGCGATTTCGACCACTCCGGGTCCTGCAGGATGACGGGATAGTTGTTGTCCGCCGTCCCCCAATACGACTTCAGCCGGTTCCACTTCGCGTAAAACGGTAGGTGCCGGCCCAGATAGCGGCGGTGTTCGGGAACGTCATCGGTCGCCCTTTTGCGCGGCGCCACCCAGTGTGGTTGCCGCTGAAACACAGTCAGATGCTCGACGTCCTCGACACATGCGTCGACGATCTGTACCGCCGTACAGCCGGCGCCGATGATCGCCACCCGCTTGCCGGCAAGGTCCAGCGCCGGATCCCACTGCGCGGAGTGAATGCTGATGCCTGCGAAGGTGTTCCGACCCGGAAGATCAGGCCATCGTGGACGATTCAGGTAACCCGCCGCGGTGATCACGACGCGCGCGTAGGTGACGTCGAGTTCGCCGTCGCGACCAACGCTACGGATCTGCCACTGCTCGCGATCCTCGTCCCACCACAGGGCTTCGACCTCGGTGCCGAATCGGGTGTGCTCACGCAGGCCATATTTGTCGGCCACCGCAACAAGGTAGTTCTGATACTCCGCGCCTTGCGGATAGTAGCTCGTCCAATCCGGGTTCACCTCACGCGACAACGAGTAGTACGCCGATGGCGTGTCGACTCCGATACCCGGGTAGGTCGTGGTCAGCCAGGTACCACCGACTTCGTCATTGCGATCGAAGATCTGGTAGCCGACCCCAGCGTCAGCCGCGGCGAGTGCGGCGATGATACCGGCGAGGCCCGCACCGATAATCGCCACGTTCGTTGTCTCGGGAATCGCCACCGTGCGCGGCAGCGCTGGTTGGGAGGGATGAAAACCGCCCTGCTCGAGCAACAATGGAACAAATTCGCCGTCGACTTCGCATCCCAGTGCCAGCGGTAGCAGCCGCCCGAAGAGTTGGGGGTCGTCAGCGGGAATCTCCGCTGCCTCGCGGGGCGACCGCAGCGCAGCCATCACCGCCTCGACCAGTTCTGCTGCGGTGGCAGGATCGGTGACGCCGGCCCGTTCCGGAGGGTCGGGCACGTGCGTGATCTTCGCCCCGAACCGGTCGACCACACAAGCGTCACCAGTCAGCTGCGCCAACACCGCGACGAGTACCCCTGGATCTGCCTTCAGCAGGTTGACCCGGAGTTCACCGGGATCCAGCGGAGCGCCAGAACTCATGGCACCGAGTATGGAGTCGCTCCCCCGCCGCGCGGGGGTCCCCGTCTACTGAGTGGGAGGTTGGGCAGACAGTGTTCCACTGACCGGACATCAATCAGACACCCGCGGGCCACAGCGTGTTGACTACCTGCCATGAGCAACGAGGTCACGCTATCCGAACTGCACGACTTCATCGCGGGCTTCTGGTACCACTACGACGAGGCCCACTACGATGACTTGGCGCGCCGCTGCGCGCAGGACGTGCACTACGTGACCCGAAGCGACTCAGGCGCAAGTCCTTTCGAGGAATTGATGTCGCCCGATTTGAATGGTCGTGACGAGGTGGTGAAGTGGCTTGCCGACCATCGCGATCAGAGTCCCTACCCGTTGCGCCACCACGCCACCAACCTGCACCGCACGAGCACCAATGGTGAGATCACGTACGCGCGCTTCTACATCTTCGTCAACCAGATCGCAAACTTCGTCCCGTTCGCGGTCTCGACAGGCATCGCCACTGTGGGCGTAAGGCGCGGCGCCAAGGGGCTTGAGTTCACTGAGATGGACATCGTGCTCGACACCACGAACTCGGTGCAGCTTTCCGAGCTCGCCCCAAAGAGTGCTGCCGGTCGGTGACCGCTCGCGAAAAATTCTCCGGCGGCGTCGCCGTCATCACCGGAGCAGGCGGTGGTATCGGCGCGGGAATGGCGCGCCACGCCAGCCGGTTGGGCATGACGGTCGTGCTCGCCGACGTCGATGCGGACGCCGTGGCGGCGTTACGGAGCGAACTCGCCGCAGCGGGAACCGATGCGGTCGACGTCGTCTGCGACGTGCGCGACCCGGACGCCCTGCAAGGGCTCGCGGAACGCACCTACCGGGAAGTCGGGCCGGTGCGGTTGCTGGTGAACAACGCGGGAGTCGAACAGTTCGGGTATTTGTGGGACACGCCCATCGCCAACTGGAGGCGCGTCGTCGATGTCAACATCAGCGGAGTTTTCTACGGGGTGCGGGCATTTCTGCCCAAGATGATGGCCACCGACGAGCAGGTCTGGGTATGGAACCTATCGTCGGTCGGCGGCGTGGTGGCAATTCCATTGCAAGCGCCCTACATCACGAGCAAGCACGCCGTTCTCGCCATGACCGAATGTCTGTACCTCGACGTCCAATCGGCCGGACACGATCACCACATCCACGTGCAGGCCGTGCTGCCAGGTGCGGTGGTATCCAACATCTTTGAATCCGCCGGTGGAGTCGAGGCCAGTGATGCCCTCGACACCGTGAATGCCAATGCCGCCGAGGCGCAACGCGCGGCCATGCTGCAAATCAAGGACCGGGCCATGGATCCGCTGGCCGCCGCCGAGACCGTATTCGAGCAGGCCGCGCAGGGTCGCTTCTACCTGCTCACCCAGCCGGACTATGTCGGGGCGGCGATGACCGAACGCGCGAACGTCCTTGCCACCCAGCATCCCCCGTCACGCCGATGAGTCCGCAGATCGCCAGGGTCAGGCTGGATGCCGACGCCGCCGCACGGATCGCGTCGTTCGGCGACGTCCCACCGATGCGCCAGCGGGGGTTGGCCGCGGTGCGCACTGCTATCGAGGCTGCGCCGCTCCCCCGGGACATGCCCGAGATGGCCAGCGTCACCGACCTTGTCATACCCGGGCCGGCTGACCCGATTCCCGTCAAAATCTATCGCCCCACCTGCGATGCCATGGGACCCGTCCTTGTCTTCTTCCACGGCGGTGGACTTGTCATGGGATCCAATCACTCGTTCGAGCCGCTCGCGCGAGCGCTGGCGGCCACCGCGCAAGCCGCCGTCGTAGCGGTCGATTACCGGCTGGCCCCCGAATTCGCGCCGCCCGCTCAATTCGAGGACGCCTACGCCGCAACCGAATGGGTATCGCGGCATGCGCAGGAATTGGGCGTCGACGGTGCCCGACTCGCGGTCGTCGGCGACAGCGCGGGTGGTTCGCTTGCGGCGGCGGTTGCGCTGGCCGCCCGCCAGCGCGGTGGCCCGGCCATTTGCGCGCAGGTGCTGTTGTATCCCGGACTGGATCGCGATATGGACACCGCGTCGATCACCGCGCTCGCCGACGCACCAATGCTGAGCCGCGACGACATCGAATACTTGCATGCACTCGCCTATGGCGACGCCGGCCCGCCCCAGGATCCCTACCTGATTCCGGCGTGCGCGACCGACCTGACCGGACTGCCGGCGGCGATCGTGGTGACAGCGGAAGCCGACCCGATCCGAGATTGGGGTGAGCAGTACGCGGCGCGGCTGCGCGACGCGGCTGTGCAGACAACCGTGACGCGCTATCCCGGGATGTGCCACGGCTTTCTGATGCGGTCTGACGCAACGGCGCGCGGCCGGCTGGCCATCGCGGAGATCGGTGCGCTGCTGCGCGCGAAGTTCGCTCACCCGTTGCCGGTCCAGCAGTTCCATCAGAACAACAGTCAACGCAGTGCAGAAGGAGACAGCTGATGCTCACCAACGATCGACGGATGGAGCTTTCCGATGTGTTGCGGCCTGCCGCCCCGCCTCGGGAGATCGACGAGGTGTACACCGACGACCAAATCGGGCGGCTGTTCGACGTCGTGCGTAGCGCAGGCCCGTGGAGGCTGATCATCGCGCAACATTTCGCGTCGCCTGACGAATTGATCGCGACGATGAGCGGAGCCTTTCCCGAGGGATTCACACCGTCGCTGGACCTCTTCCTCACTCCGACCTTCCGCGGCTACCTCGCCAACTATGGCGCCGTGCTCTACCCGCAACTGCACGACTGCTTCTACAACGCGAAATTCCTGCAGATGGCCAAGACCTACTGGCGCGCCGAATACGCCAAACCCCAGCTGATGCTGTTCAACATCAACGGACCGTGCGCGAACCGCGATCCGGGGCATCTGGATTCGCCCAGCTTCCGCGGTGTGCGACACGAGAACGCGCCGACGTGGCTCACCAGCGTGATGGGTAAGTCCGGCCTGTTCGGCGAATACCTGATAAAGATGGCGCAGGTGATTACTTGGTTTTCTCTCGATCGCGGGAGCGGATTCACCTACTGGCCCGACGGTCCGCTTCGGGAACCGAGGCGCGTCCTACCACCTGTCTACAACCGTGGCGTCGTTGTGCAGAACGAGATGATGGTGCACCGCGGCGAGGCGAATGGTCCTCTTGATCAACAGATTCCGAAAGGATTGGGATTCGACACCGTGTTCGCCGGTGACCCGGAGGACCGCGACCAGTGGCTGCTGAGAAACGGTGATGCGATCATCGCACGCCACCATACCGACGAACTGCGGTTCCTCGTGCATTGGTCGGCCGAGGTGTTCTCCGACTTCGACGAACTGAAAAAGAACATGGACGGTTCCGACGACCTGACGATCGACCGAGCCATCGACATCATGGTCGATGACGTCAACGGTCGCGGGATCAAGCTCGACATTCCCAGTGAGCCGCTGCACGATCCGGCTTTCATCGGTGCGCTCAACGCCGCCTATGACCTGGGCGGGCCATCCATCTATCCCGACGAGGCGCCGCTGAGCGCCTTCCAATTGGCGTGACGAAAAGAACCGCACCATGCAGCGTTTCGCGCGGCGGTGCTGATGCCTGACACGCTTCGCGAACGACTGACGCAGTCGGTGCGACGACTAATCGACGTAACCATTCGCAGCGAGGCCGACGACGCGACCGTGGCACACGCCCTGGCTCTGGTCGACCAAACCGTCGAGTTGTTGAGCACCCAGCTCATGGCAGGGTCGTTCGGTGCGCACACGAACCCTGACGGCAAAACCGTCGTTGCGGGCAACGTGGCCATCGGGCTGCACAACCCGATCGCTCCGCCACTGGTCGTCCAGCAAGACGCGGACGGCGGCGTACATGCCGATGTGCACCTCGGCGCCGCCTACGAGGGACCGCCCGGTTGTGTACACGGAGGCATGTGCGCTCTAATCCTGGACCATGTTCTGGGCGCGACGGCACATCAGCCCGGTAAGCCGGCTTACACGGGCACCATCACGGTGCGCTATCTGCGCCCCACGCGGTTGGGGACACTTCGAGCCGAGGCCCGGGTGGAGCGGATCGACGGCATTAAGACGTATGCGACCGGCCATCTCAGCAACGCCGACGGGGTGACGGTGGAAGCCGAGGGCGTTTTCATCACACCACGGGAATACCTCGGATTGGGCGGGTCACAACGTGTACAGGAATCGTGAAATATGCTGTCAATCATGCGATCTCGTTTACAACGGTCGCCGCGTGACACCGCACCCGCCGATAAGATCAACCCGGCGCGTTTGCCGGCAGGTCGACACGCGGGGTTACAACTACCGATAATCGGCAAGCACGATCACGATATGCGGCAAAATCGAGACAGGACAGCCGAGGCGTCGGGCGCGGTTACCCGATTCGGTTTCGGCGCGACCACCCACTCCAGGGAGCCCGTCAGACATGGTTGCCCGCCTGCTCGTCACTTTGGGGGCGATATCCGCCGCGCTGCTGGCGGCGGCACCGACGGCCCATGCCGACACGATTGACCAGAAATTCCTTGCGGCGCTGGAGGCCCAGGGCATCGTCGACCGATCTTCGGCCGTACACGCGATCGAAGCTGCTCGCTACGTCTGCGCTCGGCTCGACGCCGGCGAAACGGCCCTGCAGGTGATGCAAGATGTGTTGGCTAGCAGCAGTTTACCCGAGTTTCATACCGGCTTCTTCGTCGCCCAGAGCATCTACTCCTACTGCCCGCGGCATAAGGATGAGATCCCGCGCGGATAGTTCATAGCGCCCGGGTTAAGCGCCCGGGTTTAGCATTGCCTACCGTCGGTCTCGTCCACGACGGATAAGTCTCCGCAGCGTACCGCTTCCAGGATCGACGCACTCAGCGCGGAACACACGACGAAGACCCCCCGGCTCCCCGGTGTGGCAATCATCCGCGCGTCGGCGCGCTCGATACACCGCGCCGTCGCGTCGGCGTTCCACTGCACGCTGGTCTGATTCCAGCTGCTCTTGCGGGCCAACACCCGCGCACCACAAATTCGGCACGCTACCGGCGCCATCGGCATCTCGTCGAGCCGATTATCCTCTCGCACCGACGATTCCAGCGTCGTCACGCCTGGGCCGCCATGTTGGCCTCGACCTCTTTCATCCATGCCTCATAGGGACGGGTGGTGTCGAGTTCGAACTCGAAGCGGTCCACCATATCCGGCTGGATATCGGCCACGTCGACGTAGAACTGCTGATACCAGCGACGCAGTTGGTAGACTGGACCGTCCTCCTCGACCAACAGCGGGTTGTCGATGCGCGCCTTGTGTCGCCAGATCTCCACGTCCTGCTCGAACCCGATTTTGACGTAGTCACCCAGGGTGATGGCAGTCTCCATGGCCTGGTCATCGGGCAGCGCGTCGGACTTCTTGACAATGATCCCATATTGCAGCACAAAGGAATTCGAGTCGATGGGATAGTGACAATTGATGAGGATCGTGTTGGCGTCGCCGTGCTCGTAGTGATAGGTCAGGTCGTCGATCATGAACGATGGGCCGTAGTACGACGCCACCGACGTCGTACCCAACATCTGTGAACCGACGCTCCCGCCCATGTCGGGTCGGCTTCCACCATTCATGTACTGCGTCGCCACGTGCCCCTCGAAGATGTTCTTGAAGTATGTGGGCAGCGAGCCATGGATGTAGAAAAAGTGCGCCATGTCCACAACGTTGTCGATGATTTCGCGGCAGTTGCTGTTGACGACGGTCGTATACCAGTGCCAGTCAGTCCACTGGTCGCTGGTGGCGCCCTCGATGCGCGGGATCTTCACCTCCGGCGCCGGCGGTTTGCGCTCCGGGTCGTTCCACACGAACAGCATGCCGTCCTGCTCCAGGGTGGTCCAAGCTTGCGTGCGGGCAAGCCGGGGCGTCCGCCGCGCATAGGGCACCTGCTTGCAGCGTCCGTCGCCGCCCCAGCGCCAGTCGTGGAACGGGCAGGCGATCTCGTTGCCCTTGACCTCGCCCTGGGACAGGTCTCCGCCCATGTGCCGGCAGTATCCGTCGAGCACGTTGATTTTCCCGTCGCCGCTGCGGAAGACGACGAGCTTCTGCCCGAAGGCGTTGATCGTGTGGGGTTTGCCGTCGCCGAAATCCCTGGTCAGCCCCAGGCAGTGCCAGCCTCGGGCGAACCGCGTGGGCGCGGCCTGCGCTTCAATGAACCGAATTTCGTCGGCCTCCGTCTGCGACGTCATGAGCCTGATTTAACTCCCCCGGGCCGGGCCGCGGGACCCCCTTGTTCCACTGATCAGGACGGACCTTCCCGCGTCGCGCCGGCGGCGCTTACCGTGAGGTACGTGACGACGCACAGCGCGACGATTCCCGCCGGGCTCCCGGTGGCCGATGCATGCGTTGACCTGCTCGTCGTCGGCTCCGGCACCGGTATGGCCGCCGCGCTGGCCGCCCACGAATCGGGGCTGTCGGTGCTGATCGTGGAGAAGTCGTCGTATGTGGGCGGCTCGACCGCCCGGTCAGGCGGCGCGCTGTGGCTGCCGGCCAGCCCGGTGCTGGCCGAGGCGGGGGCCGGTGACACCGCGGAACGTGCCGGCACCTATCTGGACGCGGTCGTCTGCGGATCGGCGCCGCCGCGGCGGTCGGCGGGGTTTGTTCACAACGTGTCGGCGACGGTGGACATGCTGCGCCGGACGACGCCGCTGCGGCTGTTTTGGGCACGCGACTATTCCGACTATCACCCCGAGGAGCCGGGCGGCAGCGCTGCCGGGCGCACGTGTGAGTGCCGTCCCTTCGACACCTCGCTGCTCGGCAGGTACCGCACCCGGCTGGAGCCCGGCCTAATGGAGGTCACCGTCCCGATGCCGACGACGGGCGCCGACTACCGGTGGATGAATCTGGTCGCCCGGATGCCGCGCAAGGGACTTCCCGTCTACGGCAAACGCCTGGCGCAGGGCGTGGCCGGCCGCGTGGTGGGCAGGCGGTACGCCGCGGGCGGCCAGGGCCTGATGGCCGGGCTGTTCACCGGGGTGCTGCGTGCCGGCATCCCGGTGTGGACCGGCACCACGCTCGCGCGCCTCACCGGCGATGACGACCGTGTGACGGGCGCCGTCGTGGAGCAGGGCGGCCGCGAGGTGACGATCACCGCGCGGCGAGGCGTGGTGCTGGCCACCGGGGGTTTCGACCACCACATGGACATGCGGTGGAAATTCCAGTCGGAATCGTTGGGCGCCAACCTGAGTCTGGGCGCTGCCACCAACACCGGCGACGGTATCCGCGCGGGCCAGGATTTCGGTGCCGACATCGATCTGATGGATCAGGCGTGGTGGTTTCCCGCCATCGCGCCGCTACCCGGCAGGGCACCGACGGTGATGCTCGCCGAGCGGTCGCTGCCGGGTTGTCTGATCGTGGATCAGAACGGGCACCGGTTCGCCAACGAAGCGGCGGATTACATGTCCTTCGGGCAGCGGTTGATCGAACTGGAGCGCGCCGGCAGCCCGGTCGAGACGATGTGGATCGTCTTCGACCAGCAGTACCGCAACAGTTACGTCTTTGGCGCCGAGCTATTTCCGCGGATGCGGATTCCCCAGGCGTGGTATGACGCCGGGATCGCGGTGCGGGCCGACGACCTCACCGATCTGGGCGCGCGGATCGGCGTCGGAGTGTCGGAGTTCTTCGCGACGATGACACGCTTCAATCGAAATGCCGCTGCCGGTGCGGATCCCGACTTCGGCCGGGGTCGCAGCGCCTACGATCGCTATTACGGTGACCCGACGATCAAGCCGAACCCCAACCTGCGCCCATTGGTCAAAGGTCCGTTCTACGCGGTGCAGATGGTGCTGTCCGATCTGGGCACCTGCGGTGGCCTGAAGACCGACGAGCGGGCGCGGGTGCTGCGCGAAGACGGCGGGGCGATCACCGGGCTGTATGCGATCGGCAATACCGCCGCCAATGCGTTCGGGACGACATATCCGGGCGCGGGCGCAACGATCGCCCAGGGGCTGGTGTACGGCTACGTCGCCGCCCGGGATGCGGCGGGTTAGCGGCGATCGCGCTTGGCCTCGACCTGCTTTTCGACCTCGCGCCAATACCCTGGCGTCGGCCGCGGTTTGCCGAGACCACCCTTGGCGGCCTGCTGCAGGACGGCGTCGGCCTCGTCGATCTCTTTCATCAGCTCCAGGGCGAATTCGCGCTCGGCGGCGTAGTATTTGGCCGCCCAGCGCAACGCGAGCACCGAGTACGCCCAGGCGGGCTCCGCCTCGGCTCCCTCGGCGTCCTCAACGGCCTTACGGTGCCTGGATTCGGCGTAGGCCACGTGCTCTTGCAGTAATTCCTTGAGCCGACTCGGGTTACTGAGGTGGCCGAACGTAACCCGCAGCAGCACAGAGTGTTTGAGCACCGGCGGGTCTACCGGCGCATAGTTGGTCCACTCGGTGATGGCGTCCATGCCCGCCGGGGTGATCTTGTAGAGCCGACGGCTGCGGGTGCCCTCATCGCGTTCGACACGCGACGTCACCAGCCCCAGCGACTCCAGCTTCTTCAACTCGGTGTAGATCTGGCTGTAGGAGGGGCTCCAATAGTAGAGGTCGACGCTCCAGTCGATCCACTTTTTGAGGTCGTAACCTGAGACTTCCTCTTCGTAGGACATCATGCCCAGCAGCGCCCAACTGGTGGCGGCAAGGGCCGCGTTGGTCAGATTCTGGTCGGCAGGGTCCGTTCCGGAGTCCATGTCGCCAGGTTAACAACACCGCACCTTAGATTGGAGGACATGGACCGCTGGCTGGGACGCCCGTGAAATTCGCCTTTCCCGTTCCGCACCTGCTGCGCCTCAAGGCGATTACGCAGCCGTGGGAGGCCGCCGTCACCGGCCCCGACCAACGACGCATGGTGCAATGCGCCGACCGGTGGGGCTACGACATGATCGCGGTGCCCGAACATCTCGTCATCCCCACCGATCACGTCGAGTTGTCCGGGCCACACTATCTACACTCGACGACTGCGCAGGCCTTCATCGCCGGCGCCACCGAGCGGGTGGCCATCAACTCCTGCGTCACCGTCTTGCCGTTGCAGCATCCCATCGTGTTGGCCAAAGCGCTGGCGACCGCCGACTGGATGAGCGGGGGCCGGATGATGGTGACGTTCGGAGTGGGGTGGCTGGCCCGCGAGTTCGAGTTGCTTTCAGTGCCCTTCGATGAACGGGGCCGCATCGCCGACGAGTATCTGGCGGCCATCGTCGAATTGTGGACCAGTGACACACCGCGATTCGAGGGCCAGTATGTGTCATTCGCGGACATCGTCTTCGAGCCGAAACCCATTCAAAAGCCCCATCTTCCGATCTGGGTCGGTGGTGACGCGGACGCCGCCCTGCGCAGGGCGGCCACCTTCGGCTCCGGGTGGTGGCCGTTTCTCACCCCGCCCGAACAGATCGCGCGCAAACTCGACTACATAAAGTCCCAACCCGCCTATGACGGCCGGCAATTCGAGGTGATGCACGGGCTGGGCACCAACCGGGTCGGCGAAGGACACGTCGCCCGCCGCACGACCGATCGGCCGGGCATGAGCGCCACACAGATCATCGACCGGTTGAATTATCTGGCCGAGCAGGGCGTGACCGTAACCGCGGTCCCCGTTCCCGCCGTGGGCGGCGTGGACGAATACCTCGATTACGCGCAGTGGGTGATCGAAGAGATCAAACCCCAGGTGTCCTAGCGGATCCGCAACCCGCGTTCGCGCACCCAATACACCGCGGCGATACTGCCGGCGATCCACACGCACACGGCGATGGCGAGGTGCACAAAGCCTTTCGTTTCGCGCCCGAACACCGGCCAGATCAGCGCGGGCGCCTGCTTCCACAACACCCGGTGCTCCACACCGTTCATCGGATCGGCCACGTAATACAGCGCATAGGGCAGAGTCAGGGCCAGCACCCAACTGCGGGTGCGGCTCAGATCGCCGCGCTGGCGCCAGCGCCGGATCAGCGGCTCGGCACTGACGGGATGCAGCACCGAGATGAAGTTGCCGACACCCAGCCAGGACACGATGGGCACCGCGACCGTGGGTATCGTAATTCCCAGCCGCCCTGGGGTTTCCAGCCACAGTGTCAACGCGACCGCGGCGGCCAGGGTGGGCAGGCCGACGATCACGAGCAGGGCGAGGTTCTTGATCACCAGGATTCGCCAGAAAGGCACCCCGTCCGATAAACCCTGGACGATGCGGTAGTGGTCGGCGCCCAGAAAGTTGGTGGTGGTGACATCGGCCAGGACCCACGAGGAGAAGTAGGTGCCCACCAGGATCACCCAATCGTGGTGACGGCCGAGAGTCAGCGGCTGCACCAGCAACCAGCCGGCGGCGAAGATGACGTTGGCCACCACACCCATCAGCCAGGTGCGCGGCGCGGTGAACGACCACCGGATCTCGGCGATAACTGCCGAAATCATGTCCTTCTCGAAATCCTTGGCGGCGCGCCGGGCCGCGGCGGGTCGAGGCGCCGATGCACGCGCCGCGGCGCGCAGCACGGCGCTCAACCGCGGACGCGCCGCAGCCTCCGGCTTCCCCAGCCGCATTGGGCTACCGATTCTGCGCGAGACGATCAACTGATGTTGCCTCCCTCGCTCTCGGATCGGTCGCCGGCTCGCGCGACAGCTATGCAGGGCAGGATAACGACATGGACCGTAAGCGTGTCGTCGTCGCCGGGCTCGGGGACACCGGCGTCCTCGCGGCGATCCGGCTGTCCCGGCATGCCGACGTCGTCGGGATCTCGGCCAAACCCGCGCTGGTGAGCGGACAGGAACTCGGCGTCCGGCTCTCGCGTCCGCACGACTGGGCCCGCGACTACTGGATCCCGTTCGACCGGTTCCGCCGCCTCGACGGCGTGCGCACCGTGCAGGCCACGCTGACCGGAGTGGATCTGGCCGCCCGAACCGTCTTCGGCCGAACCGAAAACGGCGCGGCCGTCACCGAGGACTACGACGCGTTGATCATCTCAACCGGGGTCAGCAACGGCTTTTGGCGCCAGCCGACGGTGCAGTCGGCCGCCGAGATCGGCGCGGGACTGCGCTTCGCGCACGACCGGCTTGCCGCCGCCAAGTCGGTGGTCGTCGTGGGCGGCGGGGCGGCGGCGGTGAGCAGCGCCCTCAACATGGCAACCACCTGGCCGGGCAAGCGGGTCGACCTGTACTTCCCCGGCGAGTCCGCTCTCGAGGGGCACCATCCACGAATATGGCAGCGCATTCGCGGCCGGCTGACCCAGCTGGGGGTCGGCGTGCATCCGGGACATCGCGCGGTGGTGGCCGACGGCTTCGCGGGCGATGAACTGACCAGCGGACCGGTCCACTGGAGCACCGGGCAACTCCCGACCAGCGCCGACGCCGTGCTGTGGGCGATCGGGCGGGTGCGGCCCAACACGGGCTGGCTGCCGGCGGATCTGCTCGATGAGCGGGGGTTCGTGCGCGTGACCCGAGAGCTGCGCGTGCCCGGCCACCGAGCTGTGTTCGCAGTCGGCGACGTCGCGGCGACCGACCCGTTGCGCAGCTCTGCCCGTAACCGCGGCGACGCACTGGTGGCGCGCAACGTCCGCGCCGACTTCGCCGGACGGCCGCTGCGGACGTACCGGGCACCGGCGCGGCGGTGGGGTTCGCTGGTGGGTATACAGCCCAACGGGCTAGAGGTCTTCCTGCCCACCGGGCATGCTTTCCGCTTCCCATCCTGGTCGGTCGAGCGCGTGGTGATGCCGTGGATCGTGCGTTGGGGCATGTACCGGGGGGTGCGCCGAAACAACCCGCTCGGTTAAGGAGCCGGCCGACGGCGTCAGGCGCTGTTGAGCAGCAGCATGAGCCCGTAATCCATGTGGATTTGTTGGTGGCAATGCAGCAGCGAAAGGCCGGGTTGATCGGCGACGAAATCGATCTCCATGCTTTGGTAGCCGCCGAGCATCGCGACGTCCTTGCGCACGCCGGCAGTCGGTGTCCCCGCGAACCGGGTGATCTCGAAACTGTGCCGGTGCAGATGCATCGGATGCAGGTCGTCGCTGGCATTACGCAGACGCAACCGGTAGCGCCTACCACGCTCTATGTTCAGCACGGGTTTGTTGGTGCCCATCACAAAAGGCGCACCGTTGATCGTCCAGACGTTGAAACCGTCGTCGGCGGCGTTGCGTTTCTCGATCAACATGTCGATGACGTGATCGGGTGGTGCAGCGCCCTTCTGCTGGCCGAACAGCCGGTAATCCCACCGGAACGACGGCGGCGGCGCCCATCGCGCATCCCCACTGCGCCCGGCATATTCGACAACCACACCCAATCCGCGCCCGCGGTCGTCGTCGGACAAATCGCCCAACACCCAAACACCCGGATTCGTCATGTCGACTATTGCCGAGATCCGTTCGCCCGCACCGAGCCATAACACCGGCACCACCGTCCGCGTGGGTACCGCGTTGCCGTCCAGCGCCACCACGTCAAAGGTGTGGCCGGGCAGGGCCAAACTTCGAGTTTCAGTGGCGCTGCCGTTGAGAACGTGCAGCAGCACCCGTTGACCGGCTTGCACGCGGATGGGATCGCCGTGGCCGAGCATGCGTCCGTTGATGGCGAACGCACCGTAATTCACCTCGTTGCCGGGCGACTCACCTCGGTGCAGCGAAGCGGCCATCGACGACTCGCCCCTGTCCTTCAGATCTTCGTCCTGTTCACCGGCCAGAAAATCGGTGGCCATGTCACCCCCGCGGCTCAACGTGGGCTCAAACTCCTTGAGCGTCAGGAAGACTTCTTTATCGTAAGCACCGGCGTTTTGGGCCGCCTCGATGTAGACCGGGCCCACCAGCCCGCTGTACTGCCCCCGGGACAGATCGGCGCGCGGCACGACGTGGGTGTGATAGAAGCGGAAGCCGGCCGGACCGGGGACGAAAGAAATTCTCCGCATGCCATGTGCGGGTATGTCGGGGGTTCCCTCTTCGGCGGCGCCGTCGACATCGGCACCCAGGTGCTGACCATGCCAATGCAATTGTTCTGGCAAATCCGTGTCGTTGAAGACGTCGACCCAAGTACGCCGACCCTCCTTGAAGCGCAACAGCGGACCGGGAAATTGACCGTTGTAGGTCAGGGTCGACACGATCCGGTCCGGGGCCAATTCGACCTTCCCCGAGCCGATCCGCAGCGTGTAATCCGCCTTGCCGCTGGGCGGACCCGCCGGCGGGGGATGCGAACAACCGGCCCCCCAGAGGGCGGTGACGCTCCCCGTTGCGCCCGCCAGGGCGAGGCCAGCGCGGACGCAGAACTCGCGCCGGTTGAGCGTCACGCTCACCGCCCGCCCGCGCGGGCACTCAAAACGGGTACCAAGAAATCGACGCGCCGACTCAATTCGCCTGCCACACGCTGGAATTCCGGGTATGTAGCACCGGCGGCGGACGGGTCAGGCACGCTCCAATGTGTCGTCGTCGGCAGCTCATGCTCGCGCGCGTATTCGCGCACCTTGTCACACAATGTGATCACGCAGTCGAAGCGGCGTCGGGAAACCGTGACCAGAGCTTGAGGCCGGGTGCCGCTGAGGTCGATGCCGTACTCGGCTCGCATGACCCGGATGGCGTTTGGGTGGAGCCGAGATTTCGGGTGGCTGCCAGCGCTCGCCGTTCGAATACGCCTCTGGCCCTTCTTGTCTAGCAGCGCCGCAGCCATCGGTGACCGCGCGCTGTTCCCGGTGCACACGAACAACACCGACCGCTGTGGCGCCTTGATGGACGGCATGGGCGTCAACGCCGGGTGCAAAGCGGCGGCGGCCTCATCGAACGCGGCCGCGCACTTCGTCAGGTTCAACCAGTAGTAGATGTCGCGGCTGTCAAAACTACTGCGCCGCGCATCGATCAGCCCGGCCGAGCGCAACAGCCGCAGGTGATAAGAGACCAGATTCTGCGGCTCGCCAACAGCGGCAGCCAATTCCCGCACCCGCTGGTCCCCGGATGCCAATTCGGCCAGCAGCGCCCACCGCAGTGGATGTGATGCCATCTGCATCAGCGGTGGGACGGGCCCTCGATTCGCTGCCATAACCCCGCACAATACATCAAACTGATTTGATAGGTTGCACACCGCGCAGGTGACACGATGTTCTTCACTCCGGACTGTCAGGAGGCCGAGTGTCCAAAAACACCCCGATGAGTGTTCCGGCCGACCAAAACGAAATGCGGCGCAGCCTTGGCGTTTTCGATGCGGTGACGATCGGGCTCGGGTCGATGATCGGCGCCGGGATCTTCGCGGCGCTGGGACCCGCGGCGCGTGCGGCCGGCTCGGGACTAATGCCGGGTCTGGCGTTGGCCGCGGTCGTGGCCTACTGCAACGCCACCTCCTCCGCGCGGCTGGCGGCACGCTACCCCGCATCGGGCGGCACCTATGTCTATGGCCGAAACCGGTTGGGAGACTTCTGGGGCTACCTGGCCGGGTGGGGCTTTGTCGTCGGCAAAACCGCGTCGTGTGCGGCGATGGCCTTGACCATCGGCCTGTATGTGTGGCCGGCGCAGGCGCATGCGGTGGCCGTCGCGGCGGTAATCGCGCTGACCGCGCTTAACTACGCCGGCGTGCAGAAGTCGGCCTGGCTGACCCGTGTCATCGTTTCCGCCGTGCTCGCGGTGCTGGCCGGGGTGTGCGTCGCCGCGTTCAGCTCGCCAGCCGCCGACGCCGATCGACTCCGGTTGAGCGGCGCCACCATTGGCGGCGTTATCCAGGCCGCGGGTCTGCTGTTCTTCGCGTTCGCCGGCTATGCGCGCATCGCGACACTGGGCGAGGAGGTGCGCGACCCGGCCCGCACCATCCCACGGGCGATACCGCTGGCGCTCGCCGTCACCCTGGCGGTCTACGCACTGGTCGCCGTGGCAGCGCTCACGGCGCTGGGACCCGACCGTCTCGCCCAGACCGCCGCCCCGCTGGTCGAGACGGCCCGCGCCGCGGGCACGGGCTGGCTGGCGCCCCTCATCCAAGTGGGGGCGGCGACCGCGGCGGTGGGTTCCCTGCTCGCGCTGATTCTCGGCGTCTCGCGCACCACACTGGCCATGGCCCGGGATCACCATCTGCCCCACGCGCTGGCCGCCGTGCACCCCCGGTTCCGGGTGCCCCACCGCGCGGAGTTGCTGGTCGGCGTCGTCGTGGCGAGCCTGGCAGCCGCCACCGACCTTCGCGACGCCATCGGTTTTTCGTCGTTCGCCGTACTGATCTACTACGCCGTCGCCAACGCCTCCGCATTCACTCTCGGACCCGAGGAGGGCCGCCCGCACCGCGCCATTCCGGTGATCGGGTTGCTCGGCTGCCTGATGCTGGCTTTCGCGATGCCACTGCGGTCCGTACTTTCCGGTGCGTTGGTTCTGGGCATCGGCATCACCGCCTATCTGATTCGCCGTCTTGTCGCCCCGATGCGGTTGCGACGCAACCGAAATCGCACTTGATTTCGGCAATACCGCAGGAGCCGGCCGACCCGCCGGCGGGCACATCGCAACAACGTGATTCTCCAGGGGCCGCACGGGGAAGACTGACCGGATGTCCGATCCGGGAACCGAAGCATTCGACAAGCTGGTGGCGCTGCTGGACTATCCGATGTACGTCGTCACCACCCAGGCCGACGGCACCCCGGCCGGCTGCCTGGTGGGTTTCGCCAGCCAGACCAGCATCCATCCGCCCCGATTCCTGGTCGGCCTGTCCCAGCGCAACCACACGTTCCGCATCGCCCGCGACGCCTCCCACGTTGCCGTGCACGTGTTCGGCCGCGAGCACCTGGACGTGGTGGAGCTCTTCGGCGGCCAGACCAGTGACGAGGTCGACAAGTTCGGTCGCTGTTCCTGGCATCCCGGCCCCGAGGAGATGCCCATCCTCGACGACGCCGCCGCCTGGTTCGTCGGCGAGATCCTAGAACGGTTCTCGCTGGGCGACCACGTCGGGCACCTGCTCGCACCGGTGGACGGCAGCCCACCACAGGAACTCGAGACCTGGGTGTCCTTCAGCGACGTGCACGAGCTTCAACCCGGCCACGAGGCCTAGCGTGTGAGCGAGTCACCCCGGATCGCCGCCGTCTCCGGCATCACCGAACTCGCGCCCTTCTACGCCGATCCCCCAGATGGCGTGCGAGCCAACATGATCTTCAGCGCCGACGGCGCGGCCGCGTTCGGCGGTCGCGCGGGTCCGCTGTCATGCCCCACCGATCAACGCCTCTTCAACATTCTGCGCGGCCTGGCCGACGTCGTACTCGTCGGCGCCGGCACCGCACGCGCCGAAAACTATGGCCCGGTAACGCTCAGCGATGCGGCTCGCGCCAGACGGCATCACGAGGGGCGAATCGGACCACCCCCGATCGCCGTGGTGAGCCGCAGTGGTGCACTGCCGGCCCGGCTGTTCAGCAACCCGGACCAGCCGCCGATCCTGGTGACCTGCGCACGTACCGCCGCGCGATACGACCTCGACGAAGACCGGCAACACATCATGGTTGCCGGGGCGGACTCGGTGGACGTCTCCCGGGCGGTCGCGATACTGCGTGAGCAAGGTATGCATCACATCTTGTGCGAGGGTGGACCGACGCTGCTCGACGAGCTGGTGGAAGCCGACGTGGTGACCGAGATCTGCGTGACGCTAGCCCCCAAGCTTGCTGCGAACCAGCCGGTGGGCCACCGGCTGCACCCGGCGCGGCTGCCCGGCCCGGTCACCATGAGCCTCGAGCACGCCTTGGTCAGCGACAGCTATTTGTATCTGAAGTATCGCCGGTGAGCGCGCGGCCGGCCGAATGCGCGTACGCAAAAGCGCTCAACATGCAGCAGACGACACCTCTTCCTATGATGAAAATGCCCGGTTTCAAACCCGATCGAGTCGCTTCGCGCGACCGTCCCCGCACTTGATCGCCGTCCACTCCCAGATGCACACAGAATAGGATCACCGGCCAGGTGAGCAGTTCAGCCGACGACCATGATTACCGCAATCTAGCGGTGAACCGGTTGCGCCCCAGTGAAATCCACTGGGCGCTGAACCACGACGCGGTGCACGGAATCGCCTACGCGTTCAGAAACCCCGTCGCGGTCGCGGATTCCCTCGAAGACCCCGACGACGACCGAAAGACCTACCTGGTGCGGGTGAAGCGCGATGACCTGGCCAACGCGCTGGAAAAGATCAACGAATGGATCTTTGACAATCCCGGGCCGGCCGGCATGCAGGCGTACGGATTCGTCCGGGCGCTGTCCCGAGAAGGACTCACCAGCGATGACGACCACCGCTGACTCCGCCCTCTCGAATTAGCTGGCTTTCGCTATTCGCCGTGCCCCCTGGTCGCCGAAACCCTAGCCTTATGCCTGCATGCCACCGCATACGCGGATCGGCGCAGGAACTGGCCGGGTGGGTGCGGGCGCCGGCGGTCGGTTGCGGCACACGGCCGGCGGGTGAGGAGTTTCGATGAGTGACGCGACCGCGGATTCGCGGGAAGGGACGCAATTCGGGCCGTATCGGCTGCGGCGGTTGGTCGGTCGCGGTGGCATGGGCGATGTCTACGAGGCCGAGGACACGGTCCGCGAGCGCATTGTGGCTCTGAAACTGATGTCGCGGACGCTGTCGAATGACCCGGTCTTCCGCTCACGGATGCAGCGCGAGGCGCGCACCGCCGGGCGGCTGCATGAACCGCACGTGGTGCCCATCCACGACTTCGGCGAGATTGACGGCCAGCTTTACGTGGACATGCGGCTGATCGACGGCAAGGACCTGGCCAGCATGCTGAAGCGCTACGGGCCGATACCCCCACCGCGGGCCGTAGCGATCATCCGCCAGATCGGTTCGGCGCTCGATGCCGCCCACGCCGCGGGGATCCTGCATCGAGATGTGAAGCCGGAAAACATTCTGGTGAGCGCCGACGACTTCGCTTATCTCGTCGATTTCGGCATCGCCAGCGCCACTTCCGACGAAAAGCTCACGCAATTCGGCACCACCGTGGGCACCGCCAAATACATGGCCCCGGAACGGTTCGGCAACGCCCAAATAACCCATAAGGCCGACATCTACGCTCTGGCTTGCGTGCTGTACGAGTGCCTGACCGGCTCGCCGCCCTACCCGGGCGACCAGCTGAGCGTGATGGGCGCACATGTGCACCAGCCGATCCCGCGACCGAGCGCGGCGCGGCCCAGCATCATCCCGGCCGCCTTCGATCCGGTGATCGCCCGCGGCATGGCCAAGGACCCCGCGGACCGCTTCCTCACCTGCGGTGACCTGTCGGCGGCCGCTTATGGCGCACTGGCCGCACCCGACCGGGATCGAGCCACCGACATTCTGGAGCGCAGCCAAATCGCCGCCCCGCCGGCCGCATTCGCCAGTCCGCCGGCAGGCGGCGTTGCGCCCGGGCCGCCCGGCCCGGCGCCACAACCGGTCAGCTCTTGGCCGGCGCCGTCGACCGGCGGGCAAGCCTTGGCGTCCGGCGGACCGGGGCTGCACCCGACGGCCTGGGGCGGGCCGCCGGTGTGGACCAATGTCGGTGGCCCGGTGACCCCGCCCTGGGGTCAACCGCTGCGGACCAGCCGCAAGCCCTGGCTCTGGGTTGGTATCGCCGCCACCCTTACGGTGGTGCTCATCGGGGTGGTCCTCGGCGTCGTTCGTCCCTGGGAGTCGAACTCCCGGCCGGCGCCGGTCCCGCCTCCGCCGCCGGCGGATGCCGTCGTGCTGCGGATCCTCGACGACGGTGTGTTCGTGGGTAGTTCGGCCGCCCAGACCACGATCGACATCTTCAACGAACCGATCTGTCCGCCGTGTGGCAGCTTCATCAGGTCCAATGCCGCCGACATCGACGCCGCGGTGAACAACAAAAAGCTCGCCGTGCGCTATCACCTGCTCAACTTCCTCGACGAAAAGTCGCACAGTCAGGACTACTCGACGCGCGCGGTGGCGGCCACTTACTGTGTCGCCGCGCAGAGCGACCCCAAGCTCTATGCCGACTTCTATTCGGGCTTGTTCGCCAGCAACTTTCAGCCACAAGAAGGTGCTGCCGAAGACCGCACCGACGGCGAGCTCGCGCAATTGGCCAAGACGGTCGGCGCCGATGCCGGCGTCGTCACCTGTATCAAGTCCGGCGATGAGATCGGCACGGCCAAGGCCAAAGCCGCAAACGGCTACTCGACCATGTCGGCAGACAACGCCAACGCGACACCGTTCGTATGGGACGGCAGCACGGCGGTGAACTACCAGAATCCGTCCTGGCTGACAAAACTCACCGGGTAGCAAGCGGCCAAAGGCCCGTCCGGCCTAGTCGGTAACCGGCTCCGAATCATCTTCGCGCTCAGTGTCTTCCACCGTCAACGGCAACGCCAGCTCCTCGAGCGGACGCTGCTCGGCGGCGATGCCAAGCCACAGTTCGACCAGGCCGGCCGCGGCCATCACAACCGCCCCGATGAGGAATGACCAGACCACCTCGCTGCGCAAGCCCGAGTTGATCAGCTGACCGAAGAGCAACGGGCCGGTGATACCGCCGATCGCCGTGCCCATCGCGTAGAAGAACGCGATCGCCAGCGCCCTGGTTTCCATCGGGAAGATCTCGCTGACGGTCAGGTACGCCGCGCTGGCCCCCGCCGACGCCAGGAAGAACGCGACGATCAGCACGCCGATGAACGCCCAGACACCGCCGGCCCGGGTAACGAAGACCAGCGCCAGCACCACCACCGCCGCCGCGGAGCCCATGTAGGTCAGCGTGATCATCGGCTTGCGGCCAACGGTGTCGAACAGATGCCCCAGCACCAGCGGCCCGGCGAAATTGCTCAGGGCCCACAGCACGAAGAACACCGGCACCGTGCCCGACGGCACATCGTAGAAGTGGTTCAGCAGCGTGCCGAGGTTGAACGTGACGCCGTTGTAGAGGAATGCCTGCCCGATGAACAGTGCCAGCCCGAGGATCGCGCGCCGCGGATACAGCTTGAAAGCCACGGCGGCGATCTCCCGGAACGAAATCGCCGTGCGCTGACGGATCCGCAGCGCCTTGCCCTCCGGTGCGGGAAGCGGTTGGCCGGTCTCGTGCTGGACCGCCTCTTCGATGTCGCCGACGATCTGTTCCGCTTCGTCGTCGCGGCCATGAATGAACAGCCAGCGGGGGCTCTCCGGGACGTTGCGTCGCACCAGCAGCACGAAAATGCCGAGGATGGCGCCGATGCCGAAGGCGAGCCGCCAGCCGAGGTTGGGCGGGAAATTCGACGTGTTCAACAGGATCAGCGCGCCGCCCGCCCCGGCGGCCGAACCCAGCCAATACGTGCCGTTGATAATCAGGTCGACGCGACCGCGCACTCGCGCCGGAATCAACTCGTCGATGGCCGAATTGATGGCTGCGTATTCGCCACCGATGCCTGCCCCGGTGAAGAAACGGGTCAAGAAGAAATACCACGGGGCGAAGGCGAACGCGGTGGCGACCGTGGCCACCAAATAGAGGGCGAGGGTCAGGATGAACAGGTTTCGCCGGCCGAAGCGGTCGGTCAGGTGACCGAAGAACAGCGCCCCCGAGCACGCCCCAGCGATGTAGATCGCCGCCGCCATGCCGATCTGCGCGGCGTCCAGCGCTATGCCGCTGCCCGGCTCCATGAGCCGGGCCGACACGTTGCCGACCATCGTGACCTCAAGCCCATCGAGCACCCACACCCCGCCCAGGCCCACCACGACGCGCCAGTGAAAACGCGACCACGGCAGCCGGTCCAGCCGCGCCGGCACATGCGTCGAGATGGTTTTGGTCTGCGCGGTCGCACTCATGCGGTCTCCGTTCTGGTGTGACAGAGCATTTACCCACCAAAGCCCGTCCCTAGCCCTCGGCGAGGCCTCGAAACTCCGCCGCGCCCGCCGGCGTCAGCCACGCTCGGAACGGGACTCCTCGGGAGTCCAGGCCTGCGGCTGGCCGGGATGGCCGGGAAAGAGGAAGTCGATGAAGGCCGCGGCCGTTGGCTGCGGCTCGTGGTTGGCCAGCCCCGGGCGCTCATTGGCCTCGATGAAGGCGTACTCGGCGCCCGTGACGTCGGGCACCAACAGATCGATGCCGGTCACCGGGATGCCGATCGCTTCGGCCGCCGTCACCGCGACGCGGCACAGTTCGCTGTTCACGTGCGCGGTGACGTCGTGGATGGTGCCGCCCTGATGCAGGTTGGCGGTGCGCCGGACCCGCAGCCGGGTCCCCTGCGGCAGCACGTCGTCCATCTTCCAGCCCGCCTCGGCAATCGTCGACTCCGTGAGGTCGTCGATCGGGATGCGGGACTCACCGCCGGTGGCCGCCGAGCGCCGCCGGCTCTCCGCGGCGATCAGGTCCCGCACGCTGTGTTCGCCCGTGCCGATGATCTCCGGTGGCATCCGCAGCGCGGCGGCGACGACGCGGCCGTCGATCACGACGAGGCGAAGGTCGTCGCCAGTCACCCGCTGCTCGATCAGCACGTCCGGGTATTGCTGGCGGGCCCGCGCCAGGGCGGAGCTGAGGTCGTCGGGCCCGTTGTCCGGGACGACCCCAACGGTAATGCCCTTCCCCTGCTCGCCACGCGTCGGTTTGACGACGACCTCGCCGACCTCCTTGAGGAAGGCGAAATCGCTCTCATCAAAGGTGGCCAGCCGCGCCCGGGGCACGGTGATGCCCGCCTCTGAGACCAGGCGCCGCGTCAGCCGCTTGTCGTCGCAGCGGCACATGGCCACCGCGGAGGTGTACTCGGACAGCGATTCCCGGGTGATGACGCTGCGGCCACCGTGGGTCAGGCGCATTTCGCCGGTCTCGGCGTCGAGCACCTCGACCCAGATCCCGCGGCGCAGCGCTTCGTCGGCGATGATCCGGGCGTACGGGTTGAGGTCATCGATGGTCTCCGGCGGCGGACTGAACAGCGGCTCGTTGATCGCGTTCTTGCGCTTGATCGCCAGCACCGGGACGCGACGGAAACCCAGCTTCTCGTAAAGACCGATGGCGGCGGCATTGTCGTGCGCCACCGACAGATCCATGTACGCCCGGCCAGCGCTGCGGAAGTGCTCGGCCAGCGCCCTGGTGAGGGCCCCCCCGACACCGGGTAGCCCCGCGGCCGGATCCACCGCCAGGGTCCACAGGCTCGACCCCTTTTCCGGGTCGTTGAACAGCAACTCGTGGTCGACGCCGGTGACGGTGCCGACCACCGCGCCGTCCTCGTCGCGCACCGCGAGCAGATACTTCACCGCAGGCACGTGCTGATGGTTGTGCCAGATGACGTCGACGCCTGCCGGGACCATGCCGCAGCGCACGTAAACGCGATTCATGGCGTCGGCGTCGATCGGGTCGTTGAGTGTGCGCACCGTGAGGCCCAGCGGCGCCGCCGCAAGCTTTTTCGTCTTAGGGGTGAAACGCAGCCGGTAGGTGTGGCTGGGGTCGATGAACAGCTCGGTGGGCGCCTCGGCCACCACCACGTGGGATTCCCGGGCGTAGATGCAGATGTCGCGGCGCCCGGGTCCCTCGCGACGCAGCGCTTCGACCAGTTCCTGCGAATTGGCGAAGGTTTGCCCGAATATCAGTCGGCCCCAACCCAATTCGAGTTCGACATCCTTGGCCATCGCGTCGACCAGCTCGGGCGGTGAAGCATCGTGCAAGCCGAGCGTGATCGCCTCGGTGTGGTCGCCGGACGGATCGACCATGGTCATGCAACCGGACCGGTGACACCGTGGCGCTGCAACCACAGCTCGAGTAGGGCGATCTGCCAGAGCTCGTTACCGCGCAGCGGGGTCAGTTTGCCGTTGGGGTTGGCCAGCAGCGCGTCCACCGCGTCGGTGTTGAACAGGCCGCGTTCCTTGGCGGTGGGCGCGTAGAGAGCGTCACGGACCATGTCGAGGTAAGGGCCCTCCAGATGGGTCAGCGCCGGGACCGGGAAGTAGCCCTTGGGGCGATCGATGACCTCCGCCGGAATCACCCGTCGCGCAGCCTGTTTCAAAACGCCCTTGCCTCCGTGGGCGATCTTGAGTTCTGGCGGACAAGTAGCTGCCAGCTCGACCAACTCGTGGTCGAGGAACGGCACCCGGCCTTCCAACCCCCACGCCATCGTCATGTTGTCGACCCGCTTCACCGGGTCGTCGATCAGCATCACCGTCGTGTCGAGCCGCAGTGCGCGGTCGATACCCGTCTCGGCGCCTGCCTGCGCGAAATGCTCGGTGACGAAACGCAGGCTCGGGTCGTCGGGCGCGATGATGCCCGATCCGACCAGCGCCGAAACCCCGGCCGCATCGCGGTCGAAGAAGGCGCCGCGGTATTGGGCGACGGCACCGTCGAGGGTCGCCGCGGCTGGGTCGCCCATCGGCGGGTACCAGTGGTAGCCGGCGAACACCTCGTCGGCGCCCTGACCGGATTGCACAACCTTCACGTGCCGGGCCACTTCTTGGCTGAGCAGATAGAACGCGACGCAGTCGTGACTGACCATCGGCTCGCTCATCGCGCCGATGGCCCCGTCGAGCGCGGGCAGCATCCGGTCGGAATCGATGCGGATCTGGTGGTGGTCGGTCTCGAAGCGCTCGGCCACGATGTCGGAGTACTGGAATTCGTCGCCTTTGACGCCACCCGCTGACTCGAAGCCGATGGAGAAGGTCGACAACCCGTGTTGGCCGGCTTCGGCGAGCAGACCCACGATCAGGCTGGAGTCCACGCCGCCCGACAGCAGGCAACCGACCGGCACGTCGGCGACCAGGCGGCGCTGCACCGCGAGCCGCAGCGTCGACAGCACGGCGTCTTCCCAGTCGCGTTCCGACCAGTCCGCGCGGTCCTGATGGCGGGTGAAGTCGGGCGCCCAGTACGTGGTCACGGTGCGCCTGCCGTCGGGTTCGATGGCGACGAGCGAGGCCGGAGGCACCTTGCGGACTCCCCGCAGGATGGTATTCGGCGCGGGTACCACCGAGTGGAAGCTCATGTAGTGGTGCAGCGCTACCGGGTCTATGCGGGTGTCCACGCCGCCCCCGGCCAGCAGGGCCGGCAGGGTGGACGCGAACCGGACCCGGCGGCTGTCTTCGGTCAGGTACAGCGGCTTGATGCCGAGCCGGTCCCGTCCGAGCAGCACCCGCCCGCTGTCGCGTTCGACGATGGCGAAGGCGAACATGCCGAACAGACGGCTGACGAAGTCATCGCCCCACCGGTGGTAGGCCTTGATCAGAACTTCGGTGTCGCTGTGCGAGAAGAACCGGTAGCCGTACCCGCTGAGTTCCTGCCGCAACTCCTTGTAGTTGTAGATGCAACCGTTCCACGCCAGGGACAGACCCAGCTCGGAGTCGATCATCGGCTGGGCGCCCGCTTCGGTCAGGTCAATGATCTTGAGGCGACGGTGGCCGAGCGCAACCCGGCCCTGCGACCAGGCGCCTCCGGTATCCGGGCCCCGTGGCGTCAGCACGGCGGCCATCGACGAGACCGCCGCTACGTCGGGCGCCTGCCCGTCGAGCCGTACCTCCCCGGTGACTCCGCACACGCCTTCGACCCTACCGTTGCCCGAACGGAAGCGGCCAGATGGCCGCTTCGACATGCGTCGACGCGCCCCGTTGCCGGTCCACGTGCAATCGGTGGATTCTGGCGCTCACCAGGTCACGAACGGACCGACGACAATTGAGCACCCGACGGAATCACCCGCCCCGGAGCGGGCCTGCGCACCCGGCCATCCGTGGGCCAATGATCGCGGGGGCAGGCTACGGGAGTTGAAAAGCTGCGTGGCCAGCCATCTCGTTCGCCCCCGCGATTAGCCCCGGTGGGCCGCAGACGCGAACCCGTGACGAACGAAAATGGCCGTCGCGCAACAGGTTTCATCAGCCGGCCGGCCGCGACCGCCCGGCCCCGTTGTGCATTGGTCCTGGCCGCTTAAACATGTTGCACGGGAACGTAATTCACACCGCTGCACCCACTCGGCCCGCCGGGCAGAGTGGCCGTCACTCTCAGCCGATGGCGGTGTTTGCGCTGCGCCGCACTGGGTACAGTCGTGGCAATGTGGGGGTCAGTCCTGGGTTTGGGGGTTCTGGCGGCACTTAATCCGGTGCGTCTCGGCCTAGCTCTTTTGATGATCTCGCGTCCGAGGCCGGGGCCGAATTTGCTCGCCTATTGGGTCGGCGGTCTCACCGTATGTGTACCCGAGCTGCTCGTGCCGTTGATACTGCTGAACTTCACCTCCATGTTCGGCTCATTGGGCCACGGCTCGGCCACCCCGACGGGGAGCTCCGCCCTCCCGCGAATTCAGATTGGCCTGGGTGTAATTGCGCTGACGATTGCCGCGGTGATGGCCGTGCGCTTTTCGACACGTCAGCGCGCCGAGGCGCGGGCAACGAGCAATGGGAACTCGGCACTCGCACCGGCCCCGGAGACGCCGGTGGCACTTCCGCGATTCTTGAGCCGCGCCCGCGATGTTTCGTCCGACGACCGTTCTGTGATCCGGCGCTTGCTCCAGCGCGCCCATCGCGCCTGGGAGAACGGATCGTTGTGGATTGCGTGGGTGATCGGGGTGGCTTCGGTCCCGGTCGATGGCGTGTTCTTCATCCTCGCGATCATCGTGGCCTCGAGGGCACCGGTTACCGCGCAGGCCGGTGCCTCCGTGGCGTTCTTCCTTTTGATGTATTCCGTCGTCGAGATGATCCTGGTGGGCTATGTGGCCGCGCCGGCTCGCACCGAGGCCCTGCTGCGACGGCTGCATGACTGGGTGCGCACCTACCATCGGCAGATTTTGGTGACTGTGTTCACGGTGGTCGGGATTTCGCAGTTGGCCGAGGGCTTCAACGTCCTGTGATCAGTTGCTGGCACGACGCGAAGCTTCAGACCGGGATTGCATCGGATCCGGGGCCTTACGACCTGCACGACCCACCACCGATCGCTAACCGGCAGCGCCATCTCGCGACGAGAAATCCAGGTCGAGCGAGCGCTTGAGTCGCTGGCCGTACATGCCGGCCGATTCGGTGGTCAGCATCTCGTTGTGCGTGCAGTCGACCTGGTAGACGGTGATGTCGCCGGTAGCGTAGGGCCGCCAACTTTGTAGAAGATGCGTTCCGCGATCGCTGTCGTCTCGCGCAGCGGAAAAGATGGTCATATCGCCCTCTAAGATGCCGGGTTCGTGAACCCGGTACATCGCGAGATTCGTGTTCAGATTTGCAAGAAGCAGATTCAAGAGATCTTTGTGCCGCGAGAGCTCGATCGCTTCGTGCCGGCGAATCAGTTCTTCGATTTGCTCAAAGGTCAGCGACTCATTCGGTTCGGGCGTGCTTACGCCGTAGAATTCCAGGATTTCTTTCACGATCTGAGTTTCGTCCAGCGCATAGTCCTGCAACGCCATGCGGCTGTCGATGACCGGCTGAGAGTCGAGAAGGAAAAGGCTTGTGGCGCGCCCGCGTTGCCGAAGCTCGATGGCGAGTTCGTGCGCGATCACACCGCCGTAGGACCAGCCGAGAAGATTACATGGTCCGTCGGGATGAACGTTTTCGATCCTGTCGGCGTAATTCCCTGCCATCTCTCGAATCGACCGGGGTTCCTGCTCATCGCCCTGCAGAATCTGTTGAATTCCAATTATCGGGCAGTCCAGGTGATTGCCGAGGACCTGATACGGCCAACTCACCCCACCCGCAGGATGGACGCAGAATAGCGGGGGCCCGCTTCCACCTTTCAGACGCTGAACGGGAACTATTTCTTGAGTAGGGGCGGTGTGCGTCTGCAGCCGATGGCTCAAAGTTCGCACTGTGGGCGCTTCGAACAGGGCGGGCACCGCGAGATCGGCGTCCAGGCTCGCGTTGATCGCGGCGATCACGCGCATCGCCGAGATGCTGTCGCCCCCGAGGTCGAAGAACGAGTCGTCGATCCCGACGCGGTCGACACCGAGGACCTCGGCGTAGATGCCGGCCAAGGTCTTTTCAGTCGGGGTGCTCGGGGCGCGATACCGGCCGGCGGTGTCGGGTGCCGGCAACCTGTGGACGTCGACTTTGCCGTTGGGCGTCAACGGCAGCGCCTCGAGCGCCAATAGCGAGGGGACCATGTAACCGGGGAGCCGTTCGGCCAGCGCGGCGCGCGCTTCGGCCGGATCGACGGTGCCGGTGATGTAGCCCACCAGACGCTTGCCGCCCGGGCGGTCCGCGCGGGCGACCACCACCGCCTGCGCCACTCCGTCAAGCGCGGACAACGCCGCCTGGATTTCCGTCAGTTCGATGCGGTATCCGCGGATCTTGACCTGCTCATCGGCACGACCCACGTAGTCCAGCTGCCCATCGGCGCGCCATCGCACCAGATCGCCGGTGCGGTACATACGTGTACCCGGTGCTCCGAATGGGCAGGCCACAAACCGCGAGGAGGTCAGGCCTGCCCTGCTCACGTAACCGCACGCCACCCCCCGGCCGGCCACATACAACTCACCGACGACCCCGGGCGGCACCGGGCGCAACCAGCCGTCCAGCACGAACAACGCCGCGCCCGACACCGGCGAGCCGATGGGCGGTGTTCCCGAGCCCGCCGCCAGCGGCGCACTCATCGCGGCGTACACCGTGGTCTCGGTCGGGCCGTAGGCATTGACCATCACCCGTCCCGGCGCCCACCGATCCACCAGCTCGGCCGGGCAGGCCTCACCACCGATCAACAACGCCGTCGACTGTAAGGCCTCGGGCGAAAGCACCCCGACCGCCGATGGTGTCTGGGTCAACACATTGACGTGCTCACCCAGCAGCAGGGCGTGGAAGTCCTCCGGCGAGGCCGTCACCTCTTCGGGCACTATCACCAACCGCTCTCCGTGCAGCAGAGCGCCCCAGATCTCCCATACCGAGAAGTCGAAGGCGTAGGAGTGGCATTGCGTCCACACCTGCCCCGGGGGCAGGCCGGCGCCGAGCGAGTCGAGCAGCTGGGCCACGTTCTGGTGGGTGATCGCCACGCCCTTGGGCGCGCCCGTCGTGCCAGAGGTGTAGATGATGTGCGCGATGTCATCGGGGGCCGGCTGTCTCGTCGGTGCGGTGCTGGGCTGGCTGTCGATAATCGGGTCGTCGGCATCGATGATCAGCAGGTCATGCCCGCGGAGCCGGTCGGCCATCGCCGCGGTGGTGACCGCGGCGATCGGCGCGGCGTCGGCGACCATGAACCCGATCCGCGCCGCCGGCACCGCCGGGTCAATCGGCAAATAGGCCGCCCCGGTCTTCAACACCGCCAAAATCGCCACGATGGCTCCGGCCGACCGCCCGAACAACACCGCGACGCACTCACCCGGACCAGCACCCCGGGCGGCCAGCAGCTGCGCCAAGCGATTGGCGGCCTCGTCCAGCTCGCCGTAAGTCCAGGTGCGCTCACCGCACACCAGCGCCACGGCCTGCGGCGAGCGCGCCACCTGCGCACCGAACAACGCCGGGACCGAGACCGGGTCGGGAGCGGGCTGGATCAACGCCGCCCCGTTACCGAGTTCGCGCATGCGGGCAGCGATGTCGCTACCCAGTAAATCGATAGCCGAGAGCCGCCGGTTGGGTTCGGCGGCCATCGCCCCCAGCACCCACTGCAACCGGTCGATCAGCGTTTCGATATCGGAGTGATCGAACACGCCGGTGTCGAATTCGACCCGAAGGCCCAGTCCGGTCCCGGGCAGGACTTGCACCGTCAGCGGGTAGTGGGTGGATTCGTGGCGGCCGATGTCGCCGATCGCCAGTTCCCCGTCGGCGGCCAATGCCGCGGCATCCACCGGGTAGTTCTCATAAGCGAACAACGTGTCGAACAGCTGCTCGTGACCGGTGATGCGGTGGATCTCGCTGAGGGCGAGGTGCTGGTGCTCGAGCGTGAGGTTGGTCGTGTTGCGCAGTTGCTCGAGCAGCTCGGTGGCGGTGGTGTTGGGCGTGAGGCGCGCCCGCACCGGCACGGTGTTGATCAACAGACCCACCATCGACTCGGAGCCGACGAGGTCGGCCGGCCTACCCGACACCGTGGTACCGAACGCTACGTCGTGCTGACCCGTGAGCCAGCACAGCAACTGGGCATAGGCGCCCTGCAGCACCGTATTGACTGTGGTCTGGCATGAACGGGCCAAGTCACCAACAGCCTCCGTGATCTCCGCGGGGAGCTCGGACGATGCCACGCCTCGAGCGGCCATCCGCAACCTGTGCCCCGAGCTGACCAAAGCGGGGGTGTCAAAGCCGTCCAACGCCTCGCGCCATGCCGCGTGGGCAGCGTCCAGATCACGCTCGGCCAACCAGGTCACGAACCGGCGATACGAGCCTGCCGCGCCCAATCGCTGTCCGTGGTAACCGGCGAAGATCTCCCCCATCAAGATCGGCAATGACCAGCCATCGACCACGATGTGGTGATTCGTCAGGACAAATCGGTGCCGATCTGCGCTGACGCGCACCAGTGCCACCCTGAAGCCCGGGTCGCCGTTCAGCTCGCAGACCGCGGCGCGTTCGGCAACACACACTTGCTCGATCTGCCGATCAATCTCGGCATCGCCCGGCGCGGTGAGGTAGATATAGCGCCAAGGTGGCCCTGGATTCGCCGGAATAACCTGCACCGGCTCATCGAATTGCGGGCAGAAGCGGGCCACGAGATGTGGGTGCCGCTTGACGACCGTGTGCACCGCGTCACGCAGTCGGTACGGGTCGAGGGCACCAGTCAGCTCGATATTCAGCTGCACGGCGTACAAGTCAGCGGCGCTAACCTGCGCGGTGCGGGCGTGAAAGAGCAGTCCCTGCTGCAACGGTGTCAACGGCAAAATGTCGGCGATCGCCTGCTGCTGCTGCAGCTGGTCGATCTGCTGCTGGTTCAGCCTGGCGGGAGCGATATCGGACGGCGTCAACCCGCCTCCGCCGCGGCGCACGTGCGCGCAGATACCGGCCAGGGCGTCAAACCACAAGCGGCTCAACCGGGCAACCTGCGCCTCATCCATTGCCGACGGCGCCCACGTCCAGTTGGCCTGCAGGCACGGCCCAGTCTGGGTATCGATGGTGCCGGCATTGAGGTCCACGGTGTGCATCAGTGGCATCGGCACAGCCGTGGCCGCGCCGGTAATCGACGCGCCGTCCGGGCTGATCCCCCAGCCCTCGCCCGATAGGTCGGCCGTCCCGCCCAGGCGTCCAAAGTAATTGAACCCGATCGGGGGGTCGGCGCCTTCCAGATCGACCTCAGTGTTCAGGTAGCGCAGCAATCCGTAAGTGAGGCCATCGGGGAGGGCACGAAGCTGCTCCTTGGCGTCCTTGATCATCGCCCCGAGCTCCGCGTCGCCGGCGATCACGTGCGCCCAGGACAGCCCTCCGATGTTCAATGCAACGGGGTACTTGGTGGTGAACCAGCCAACCGTGCGCGACAGGTCCACACCGGAGGCCAGCTCCTCGTTACGCCCGTGGCCTTCGACGTCGATCGCGATCGGACTGCCGCCGGTGCCCAAGAACTCCGCCATCGCCAAGGCGAAGGAGATCAACAAGATCTCGTGTATGCCGGCATGGAACGCGGCGGGTACCTCACCGAGAAGCATCCGAGTCGTCTCGGCGTCGTCCAGCGACATCGACAATCGCCCGACTGTCTCGTACGTATCGACTGGCTGCACCGCAGGCAACGCCGCGGGGGTCGCCGCGATCCGTTGCCACATCTGTGCCGCAGCAACAACTTCCGGGCTGTGGGCGTGCTCATGGAGAAGTTCCGCCCATCGGGCGAATGACGTCCCGGTCACCGGCAGCGCTATCGACTGGCCGCCACGATGTTGGGCCCAAGCAATGTTGAGGTC
>NZ_LZJR01000077.1 GCF_001667925.1 Mycobacterium sp. E2479
AGCCACAAACGAACCCGAGCCCGGACCCGAGTAGATCCGCGCCGAATTGAACTCCGGCGGAAACGCCCCAAAATCCACCACGAATGTGCCCCTTAACCTGTGACTTCCGAATCGAAGACGCGAGCAATAGGTGACGTTAATGCGCTGGTGACCACGGCCACGCCGGCCAGCGAAGTAGTGCCGTTCGGGCGCGCCTTCGAAACGGGAGCCGTGGCCAGTCGCTCAGCACTGGCCGGCCATCCGAAGTCCGGGCCCGATCGCTGGTGTGAGCTGCCCGAATACCCCGAGCTGAGCACCGGCCGGCTAGGCGCGGCGCCATGCGAGTGCGGCGTCGTCGAGCGCACGCGTGTTCGGGCCGGGGATAAAATCCGGGCGCAGATAAAGATGCGGGAGTACACGCTGGATTCCTCCGCTCATCCGGCCGATGGTGGGCGAGTCAGCACGCTGTAGCGGAACCCGTATTTGTTGACGTAGCCGGCGGCGGCGCCGCGCCGGCCCATTCCTCCCACCGGCATCCCCCGCAGCAGGCCATTGGCCGGTGAACCGTGCAACCCCGTCGCGGCGGCGGCTTGGACGGGTGCGGCTTCCACGTCGGATACCGTGGCCGGGCTGACCGCCGAGGTCAGCGTCGCCCAGTGCTGCGGAACCGAGAGCATCCCCACCCGGGCGGCCTGCCCGGCACCCGCGGAGACCGCACCCACGTGCCCGACGCCGCCACCCAGGTTGCCCAGACCCAGGCTGGCAAACTGCGGGGTCGGGAACCATGCACCACCGGCACCCGCCGTGCTACCACCGGGACCAAAGGTCAACTGCTGAGCGATCGACGAACTGAAGCTCGCCATACCAATCGAGAAGTAACCCAGACCCGTCATCCGCTTGAAGACCGTGTCGTACAAAGAGGGGTTCAACCCCAGGAAGTTATTGCTCGGGGTCGGCAGTCCGGATTGCGTGAGGTTCTGCAGTGCGCTCGTCAGCCAGGTGAACGGACCCGGCTCGGCGGCGGTCGTGCTCGACGCTTGCGTCACCGCCTGAGATGTGTTGGCGGACAGGGTTTGTGGGACCGCTAGCTGCGATGCCGCGTGGGCGGTGCTCTGCGCGGTGTTGCCCGCCGGCTGGGCGGCCGCCTGCGCGACCGCGCCGGCCTGCTTGGGAACCGCTTCCGGGGTGGTTGTGTTGGGCGGTGACGTGAACGGGGTCAGCTCCGATGCGGCTGCCGACGCGCCGGCGTAACCGTACATCGCGGCGGCGTCTTGAGCCCACATCTGCATGTACTGCGCCTCGGTGGCCGCGATCGCGGGGGTGTTCTGCCCGAAGAAGTTCGTGGCCACCAGGTTCGCCAGCAGCAACCGATTGGCCGCGATCACCGGTGGCGGCACCGTCATCGCGAACGCCGCCTCAAAAGCCGCCGCGGCCGCCCGGGCCCGGCCGGCGGTCTCCTCGGCCTGCGCGGCCAGGACGCTGAGCCAGCTCACATACGGTGTGACGGCCGACAGCATCGCGGCCGAGGCCGGACCCACCCAGGACGCGTCGGTCAACTCCGAAATCACCGATGTGTAGCCATTGGCCGCCGAGCCCAGCTCCGCACCGAGTCCGTCCCAGGCCGCCGCCGCGGCCATGATCGAACCCGACCCCGGACCCGCGTACATGCGACCGGAGTTGACCTCCGGCGGTAATCCCCCGAAGTCCATGGTTACGAAGCACCGGCCTCGAACGACATTTATCCCCTCGCAGCTGATCTCTCAACGACGACCTTCAGAATTGGCTTGCCCGAAAGGCTAAAGGGGCGCACGGCCCCGCCGCCGCGTCGCGACTCGGCCGCTGTTGCGGCGGCGGCGATTTCGCAAACGGCGTCCGGGCGTGGCGGCGCGATCCGGGGCGCATCCGCCGGATCTCGCCGCCACTCCCACTGCCTGCAGGAATGCCGCTGCCGCGCGACGCGCCACCGGCGCAACGTCGCTACCGCGGGGGTCGTGGCGCGGGAACGACACCGACGCCAGACACCGGCGCGGGATAAAAATCCGGCCGCAGATAAAGGGCGTCCGAGATTGACTGCCGAGGCCGCGGGAGCACCCGCACCGGACGCGCCGAGTCCTATCCCGGACTCGCCATTGCACACGACGACCAGCCCTCGTAGACACGCGAAAACGCACCCTGCCGCCGGGGCTTCGGAGGCAGGGCGCGTCGCAGATCGCGCCGGCGCTGCCGCCGGCCGGGACTATCCCGCGAAGGGTGGGCGGGCCATGACGGTGGGCCGGAATCCGTACTTGGGTCCGGCGACTCCGTGGCCTGCGACGCATGCACCGGC
>NZ_LZJR01000078.1 GCF_001667925.1 Mycobacterium sp. E2479
ACTGACCGGCACCATGGGCGCGGCCCTGATCGCGTGCGCGGCAGCGACCGACACGACGGCGATCGGCCACGATGGCGGCGATCCCCACCACCCATGGCCAGCGCGCGGTGCTGCGCGCGGCGTCCGGGTCGGGGGATTCGTCGAAGTCGTCGTAGTCGTACAGGCGCAGATCGGCCGGCACGTAGGGGCCGGTAGTGAAGTGCTCGGACTCCGGTGCCGAGTAGGCCCGCGAGTACACGTCCGTCTCGTCGGTTTGATTCGCAGCGGCGTGTTCGGCGCTGTCCGCAAAGGGTTCCGGCTCGCCCTGGACATCGCGGCCGGCGCCGGGCTGCAGATCGTCGTCGGGCGCGCTGCCGGAATCCGGTTCGTGGCTGATCGGGTCGGCAGCGTCGGGTTTGTCAGGATCCCATGCCGGGGGTCTCGACCCGCTCATCTCTGCCTTTGCCTACCCTGTTCGACTGCCTCACCCGCGCGCAAGACTCCGCGATCACATCTGTTGCGGGCGCGCTGGGAAGCTCCTCGTTTGCCTGGGCAGAACACTACCGAACCCCCAAGGGGCAAAGCCGTCGTGGCGAACTGCCCACCAATCACGTGATCTGATTGTGACCTTTATGCCGCGAATCAGTGCTTCTCGGGACCGAGGTAGTACTCGAAGACCAGCCCGGCCACCGACGTCAGCACGAACATCACGCCGGCGACGATCAGCCACGGCAACCACAGCGCAATGCCCACCGCGACCACCGAAGCCGACAGCGCTACCAGAATCGGCCACCAGCTGTGCGGGCTGAAGAAGCCCAATTCGCCTGCTCCATCGCTGATCTCAGCGCCCTCGTAGTCCTCTGGCCGGGTGTCCAGTCGACGCGCCACGAAGCGGAAGAAGGTCGCCGTGATCAAGGCCAGGCCGCCGGTCAGCACCAGCGCGGTGGTGCCCGCCCACTCCACACCCCCGGTGGCGAAGACCGCGGTCAGCGCCCCGTAGAGCACCGCAACCACAATGAAGAACCCGGCGATGAATTCGAATAGCCTGGCTTCGATATGCATTTGGTGTCCTAACCTACTGGCTTCCCGCCAATTGACCGCGCTTGGTGTCGAACGGATGTGTGGTCACCGCGAGCGGGGGCTGCCCGATCGCCTGCAATGCCTCGGCGTTGCTCTTTCCACCCATCCGCTGCTGCAGGTAGGCCTTGAAGTCGTTGGGCGCGACGACCCGAACCTCAAAGTTCATCATCGAGTGATACGTCCCGCAGAACTCGGCGCAGTGGCCCACGAACGCACCCGGCGTCTGGATCTCCTCGGTCTGGAAGACGTGCACCGAGTTGTTCGCGTCGGCGTTGGGGATCACGTCGCGCTTGAACAAGAACTCGGGCACCCAGAACGTGTGAACCACGTCCGCGGACGCGAGATCGAATTCGATGCGCTTGCCGGTGGGCAGCACCAGCACGGGGATCTCCTGGCTGGATCCCAGCGTCTCGACCTTGTCGAAATTCAGGTACTGGCGGTCCGAGGTGTTGAACCCGCGGACGGCACCGACGCGCTCCTCACCGTGTGCGTCCTTGCCCTCCGGCTTGGACAGCATGGCCTTCTTGCGGGCCGGGTCCGTGCCGTCGTAGGTCAGCGTGCCGTCTTTGAAGGCCACGCGCTGGTAGCCGAACTTCCAGTTCCACTGGAAGGCCGTGACGTCGATCACTACCTCGGGATCCTTGGCCAGGTGCAGCATCTTCTCCTGCACCACCACGGTGAAGTAGAACAGCACCGAGATGATGAGGAACGGCGTCACCGTCAGCGCCAGCTCGAGCGGCATGTTGTAGCCGAACTGGCGGGGCAGCTCGGTGTCGGTGGCCTTCTTGCGGTGGAAGGCCGACGCCCAGAAGATCAGCCCGAACACGATGCCGCCGACGACGAGCGAGGCGATCACCGCGCCGATCCACAGTTCGCGGTTGAGGTGCGCCTCCGGCGTGATGCCCCGCGGCCAGCCCAGGGCCAGCGCGTCCGCCCAGCTGCTGCATCCGCTCAGGAACAACGCCAGCACGCCCAGCATGCACGTCAGCGCGAAGGGCCGAAGACGACGGGATACTCCCTGCGCCGCGCCCCCGGAATGGCGCCGAAAGCTGCCCTGCGACAAACGTTGCGAACGGTCCTGCTCGCGAGGGGTCACGTTAGCGCCTCCTGCTCGGATATCGAATACTACGCAGCGTAGACCACGCACCTGAGACGGGCGACGAAACCCCGGCCCGCCGGTCTGCTACACCTTTCACGACGTGCCGGGTGCGACGTCCACGGACGTGGGTCGAGTGCGGCATACTGGGGCGCCGTGTGTGGTCTGCTGGCGTTCGTTGCCGCCCCGGACGGCCCGGATGATGAAGCGGCCGCCGCCCGAGCCGATGAGGCCGTCGCGCGCGCTTCGCATTCGATGCGCCACCGCGGGCCCGACGAGCCCGGCACGTGGGTGGACCCGGACACCGACGGCTCCGCCGTCTTCGGCTTCAACCGGCTGTCCATCATCGACATCGCGCATTCGCATCAGCCACTGCGCTGGGGACCGCCCGAGGCACCCGGCCGCTACGTGCTGGTTTTCAACGGCGAAATCTACAACTACCTCGAGCTGCGCGACGAACTGGCCACCCGGCACGGCGCCGTCTTCGCCACCGACGGCGACGGCGAGACCATCGTCGCCGGCTACCACTGCTGGGGCACCGACGTCTTGACGCGACTGCGCGGGATGTTCGCGTTCGCGCTGTGGGATACAGAGACGCGTGAATTGTTCTGCGCCCGAGACCCTTTCGGCATCAAGCCACTTTTCATGGCGACCGGCACCGGCGGCACCGCGGTGGCCAGCGAAAAAAAGTGCCTGCTGGACCTGGCGCAACTGGTCGGCTTCGACACCGGGATCGACGAGCGGGCGGTGCAGCACTACACGGTGCTGCAGTACGTGCCCGAGCCGGAGACTCTGCACCGAGGGGTGCGCCGGCTCGAATCGGGCTGCTACGCCCGGATCCGTCCGGACCGCCTGCAACCGGAGATCACCCGGTATTTCGCGCCGCGCTTTGCCGCGGTGCCGATGACCCGCGATACCGAACAGGCCCGGTACGACGAGATCACCGCGGTGCTCGAGGACTCGGTGGCCAAACACATGCGCGCCGACGTCACCGTCGGGGCGTTCCTGTCCGGGGGAATCGATTCCACCGCCATCGCAGCGCTGGCCATCCGGCACAATCCCCGGCTGATCACGTTCACCACCGGTTTCGAGCGGGAGGGCTTCTCGGAGATCGACGTCGCGGTGGCCTCGGCCGAGGCGATCGGCGCCCGCCACATCGCCAAGGTGGTCACGCCCGACGAGTTCGTCGCCGCGCTGCCCGAGATCGTCTGGTACCTCGACGAGCCGGTCGCCGACCCCGCGCTGGTGCCGCTGTTCTTCGTCGCCCGGGAGGCCCGCAAGCACGTCAAGGTGGTGCTGTCCGGCGAAGGCGCCGACGAATTGTTCGGCGGCTACACGATTTACCGCGAGCCGCTGTCGCTGAAGCCCTTCAAATACCTGCCGCGGCCGCTGCGGCGGTCGATGGGCAAGGTGTCCAAACCCCTGCCCGAGGGAATGCGCGGCAAGAGCCTGCTGCATCGCGGCTCACTGACGCTCGAGGAGCGCTACTACGGCAACGCCCGCAGCTTCTCCGACGCGCAGCTGCGCGACGTGCTGCCGGGCTTCCGCGAGGAGTGGACCCACACCGACGTCACCGCGCCGGTGTACGCCGAATCGACGGGCTGGGATCCGGTGGCACGCATGCAGCACATCGACCTGTTCACCTGGCTGCGCGGCGACATCTTGGTCAAGGCCGACAAAATGACCATGGCCAACTCGCTGGAGCTTCGGGTGCCGTTCCTGGATCCCGAGGTGTTCGCCGTCGCGTCGAGGTTGCCGGTCGAGGCCAAGATCACCCGCTCGACGACGAAGTATGCGCTGCGGCGCGCATTAGAGCCGATCGTTCCGGCGCACGTGCTGCACCGGCCCAAGCTGGGGTTCCCGGTTCCGATCCGGCACTGGCTGCGCGCGGGCGAGCTGCTGGAGTGGGCCTACGCGATGGTCGACTCGTCGCAGGCCGATCGCCTGGTCGACCTCGCCGCCGTTCGCAGGATGCTCGACGAGCACCGCAACGGCGTCAGCGATCACAGCCGCCGGCTGTGGACCCTGTTGATATTCATGCTCTGGCACGCGATCTTCGTCGAGCACAGCGTGGTGCCGCAGATCAGCGAGCCGCATTATCCCGTGCAGCTGTGAGTGTGAGCCTTGGGCTTTGAGTGTGAACCCAGGGCTTTCAGTGTGAGCCTTGGGCGCAGGCCTTCGGCGTGTCGCCGCCGCCAGCTCACAGGCAAAGCCGTGGCTTCACGGGCAAAGCCCAGGGCTCACAGGCAAAGCCGTGGCTTCACAGCCAGGCTTCAGGCGAGGACCGCGGCGATATCGGCGGCCGCCTCGTCGCCGTAGGCGTCGGCCAGCCGGGTCTTGGCGACGGCGAGGTCCCACGTCCACTCCTGGGTTCCGGTGGACTCCAGCACCAGGACGGCGACCAGCGAGCCGAGCTGGGCGGACCGCTCGAGGCTGAGCCCGGCGATGCGACCGGTGAGGAAACCGGCCCGGAACGCGTCGCCGACGCCGGTGGGGTCGGTCTGGCTGGTTTCGGGCACCACGCCGACGTGGGTTGTGGTTCCGTCCCGCTCGACGATGTCGACGCCCTTGGCGCCCAGGGTGGTCACCCGCAGGTCGACCTTCTCCTGCACGTCGGCCTCGGACCAACCGGTCTTGGAAAGCAGCAGTTCCCACTCGTAGTCGTTGGTGAACAGATAGGCCGCCCCATCGACGAGCTTGTCGATCTCCGCGCCGGACAGGCGCGGCAGCTGCTGGGACGGGTCGGCGGCGAACGGTAGGCCGAGCGTCCGGCACTCCTCGGTGTGCACCACCATCGCGTCCGGGTCGTTGGCCCCCACGATCACCAGGTCGGGCTTGCCCCCGGAAGCGACGTCGGCGAGCTTGATGTTGCGGGCCTCCGACATGGCACCGGGATAGAAGGATGCGATCTGGGCCATGTCCAGGTCGGTGGTGCAGACGAAACGCGCGGTTTTCGCGGTCTGCGAGATCAGCACGTGGTCGCAGTTGACGCCGTGCGACTGTAGCCATTCGCGGTAGTCGCCGAAGTCGTCGCCGGCCGCACCCACCAGCGTTACGTCGCCGCCCAGCACGCCGATGGCGAAGGCGATGTTGCCCGCCACGCCGCCGCGGTGAATCACCAGGTCGTCAACCAGAAAACTCAGGGACACCTTCTGCAGGTGGTCGGCCAGCAGGTGCTCGGAAAACCGGCCGGGGAACCGCATCAGGTTGTCGGTCGCAATCGAACCTGTCACCGCGATCGTCACGAATACTCCATCCTTCGTTAGTAAGGTTATCTAGCTTACTCACGGGTCTCGACCGTCGCTTTGTGCACTCCTCGGCTTGAGGCCGTGCGCTAGCCTCCCTAGGGAACTCAACTCAAGTCGCCGGGATCACATTGCTCGGGCCGCAACCCCGCTCGCAGTCCCGTCTACCACCGAGGAGAACCACGATGGCAGGTCCGCACTCGCCGAACCACACCGTCGGCGGCGAAGGACCAACTCCCCCAAGCGAATCCCAGCCACTCGAATATCCCGATGACCCGAGTGCCGGTGGCCCGGGCTTCACCTCAGTTCCGCAGGCAGGACCTGCTTCCGCCAATTATGCCGGGCAGCCTCCCGCGGGCGTCCCCTACCCGCCGCAGCGGTCCAAGCGGCGGCTCATCGTCGGCATCGTGCTGGCCATCGCGCTCGTCGCGGTGCTGACGGTGGCCATCGTGTACGGGGTCCGCACCAACGGGGCCAACACCGGCACCACATTTTCCGAGGGCGCGGCGAAGACGGCCATCCAGGGCTATCTGGACGCGCTCGAGCACCGCGACATCGACGAGATCGCCCGCAACGCGCTGTGTGGCCTGTACGACGGCGTCCAGGACAAACGATCCGACCAGGCGCTGGCAAAGCTCAGCAGCGACGCCTTCCGCAAGCAGTTCTCCGAGGTCGAGCTGACGTCGATCGACAAGATCGTCTACCTGTCGCAGTACCAGGCCCAGGCGCTGTTCACCATGCGGGTGTCGCCGGTGAGCGGCGGCCCGATGCACGGCCAGGTGCAGGGCATCGCGCAGCTGCTCTTCCAGCGCGGACAGATCATGGTCTGCTCGTACGTGCTGCGCACCGGCGGCTCGTACTAGACATAGACCGCCAGCCGGACTGCGCAGCCCAGTGGCGGATCTGCGGGTTTAACCGATCAGTTGAACGAGTCGCCGCAGGCGCACGACCCGGTGGCGTTGGGGTTGTCGATGGTGAAGCCCTGCTTCTCGATGGTGTCGACGAAATCGATGGACGCACCCTCGACGTAGGGCGCACTCATCCGGTCCACCGTCAGCTTCACACCGCCGAACTCCGCGGTCAGGTCGCCGTCCAGCGTCCGGTCGTCGAAGAAGAGGTTGTAGCGCAGGCCGGCGCATCCACCGGGCTGCACCGCGATGCGCAGCGCCAGGTCATCGCGGCCCTCCTGGTCCAGCAGGGACTTTGCCTTGGTGGCGGCGGCCTCGGTCAGGATCACGCCGTGAGTCGTCGTGGCGTTCGACTCGTTTTGCACCGTCATTGCTTCTCCTACATCCCTCATCGTTGGGTGGGGTCGTTCACGCCCGAAATCGCCGGCTTACGCCGGGCGATCCGGACCGCCCGAAAGTCCACTCCATCAACGGTACCTTGCAGGACCGGTATTCCCGAGTCGCGCCGCAACTACGGATGCCAACCCCATCAATTGGTTCGCCGCGTCGGCCTGCGCCAATCGCACCGATCCGGCGTGCTCGGCGATGGATAACGCCGCCATGATTCCCGCCGAGCGCACTGTCGCGTTGTCGAGGTCGACCTGGCCGGCCAGCACGACCACCGGAATCCCCCGCGGCCGGGCCGCCTTGGCGAGAAATCCGACCACCTTCCCGTGCAGGGACTGCTCGTCGAACCGGCCCTCACCAGTGACGATCATCTCGGCGGTGTCCAGGTCGTCGGACAACCGGGTGTGCTCGGCGATGATGGCCGCACCGGACTCACAGCGTCCGCTGAGCGCCAGCAGCCCGGCGCCGATGCCGCCGGCGGCCGCGGCGCCCGGCTCGGCGCTCACGTCCCGTCCGGCCACCGCCTCCAGGATCAGCGCCCAGGCCTGCAGGCGAACTTCCAGCGCGGCGACGGTGGCCGTGTCGGCGCCCTTCTGCGGTCCGAACACCCGGGCCGCCCCCCACGGTCCCAGCAGCGGGTATTCGGTGTCGGAGGCGGCGATCAGCTCCACGTTGCCCAGTTTCCGGCGGGCGGTGTCCAGGCCACCGAGTTCGGCGATCATGCCCTGCCCGCCGTCGGTGCAGGCACTGCCGCCCAACCCGACCACGATGCGGGTCGCACCCACCCGTAGCGCCTCGGCGATCAGCTGCCCCACTCCTTTGCTGTGCGCCGCCATTGCGGTCTCCGGAGTGGGTGCTCCACCGATCAACGCCAAACCGCACGCTTGCGCGCACTCCAGGTAGGCGGTGGTCGAGCCGCGATCGAACACCCACTCGGCTTCGACCGTGGTTTTCAGCGGTCCGGACACCCGCAGGCGCCGCGTCTCCCCCAGCCGGCTGGCCAGCACCTCGACGAAGCCGGGACCGCCGTCGGACTGCGGGGCGACGATGAACCGGTCGCCGGGACGCGAGCGCGTCCAGCCGGTAGCGATGGCGGCGGAGGCTTCGAGGGCCGACATGCTGTCGGCGTAGCAGTCCGGGGCCACCAGAACCTGCATGGCCGGCAATTGAAGACGGCCGGGGGCCAGGCCGGGACCATCATCCTCAGAGTCCACTGCCCCGTCGTCCATCAATTGCAGCCGTTCATCTCGTGTAAGAGTAGGGCCAAGTGAGGCACTAAGCAGGCCTAATAGGAAGGCATTCCAGGCGAATTCCGGCGCGAGCCATCCGGGAAGTAACCTGACCACTGTGAAGCTGTTGGGCCGCAAGAAAGGCCAGGACACCGACCTCGACGAGACCGCCTCGGCCGCCTCGGAAGTTGCCGGCGCCGCGGGCGCCACCACCCGCGAGGCGCAGCGGACGGGCCCCAAGGGACGGCCCACCCCCAAGCGCAACGAGGCCCGCCGCAGCGCCAGGAAGGGACCGACCGCGCCCGCCCCCATGACGGCCGCCGAGGCGCGGGCCCGGCGCAAATCACTGGCCGGTCCCAAGCTGAGCCGCGAGGAGCGCCGGGCGGACAAGGCCGCCAGCCGCGCCCGCATGTCTGATCGACGGCAGCGGATGATGGCCGGCGAAGAGGGCTATCTGTTGCCGCGGGACCAGGGACCCGTCCGCCGCTACGTTCGCGACGTGGTGGACTCCCGGCGCAATCTGCTGGGCCTGTTCATGCCGTCGACCCTGTTCCTGATGTTCATCATGTTCGGCGTGCCGCAGCTGCAGCTGTGGATGTCGCCGGCCATGCTGGCGCTGATGGCCGTGATGAGCGTCGACGGCCTGATCCTGGGCCGCAAGGTCAGCAGGCTGGTCGACGCGAAATTCCCGAACAACACCGAAAGTCGTTGGAAGCTAGGCCTATACGCCGCAGGCCGGGCGTCTCAGATGCGCCGGATGCGAACGCCGCGGCCCCAGGTCAAGCACGGCAGCAGTGTCGATTAGAGCTCGCCGGAAGGCGGGCTGACACCGGTGCGCACTCTGGTGCTCGGCGGGATCAGGTCAGGCAAATCACAGTGGGCGGAGGAAGCCATCGCCGACGGGTTGCCCGCCGGGCAGGCGGTTCACTACCTGGCGCCCGGGTCCGTCGGCCACGACGATGCGGCCTGGGCGCATCGGATCGCCCAGCATCGCAGCCGCCGGCCCGCGCACTGGTCGACGATCGAAACCGACGACATCGCAACGCAATTGCGTCGATCGCCGCAGACCCCCACGCTGGTCGACGATCTGGGCATCTGGCTGACCGGCGTGCTGGACCGCACCGAGGCATGGGATGGTGGCTCGGTGGCCGTCCCCGTCGATGACGTGCTGGCCGCGGTCGGCGACTTCGCCTCCCCGCTGGTGCTGGTCAGCCCGGAGGTGGGGCTGACCATCGTGCCCGCCACCGCCTCCGGACGCCGGTTCGCCGACGAACTGGGCAGCCTCAACCAGCGCCTCGCACGGCTGTGCGACCGGGTGGTGCTGGTGGTCGCCGGGCAGCCGGTACCGATCAAACCGCCGGGTGCCTGATGGAATTCGCCGCCGTCTCGCCGCCCGATGCGGGGGCCGCCGCCGCCGCCCGTGCCCGCCAGGACACCCTGACCAAGCCCAAGGGCGCCCTGGGCCGCCTCGAGGATTTGTCGGCATGGGTCGCGTCTTGTCAAGGACAGTGCCCGCCAAGACAATTCGAGCGCGCCCGGGTGGTGGTGTTCGCCGGTGACCACGGCGTCGCCCGCGCAGGGGTGTCGGCGTACCCCCCGGAGGTGACCGCGCAGATGGTCGCCAACTTCGATGCCGGGGGGGCAGCAATCAACGCCCTGGCCGGCATCGCGGGCGCGACGGTGCGGGTCGCGGATCTCGCGGTCGATGCGGACGCGTTGACCGACCGGATCGGCTCCCACAAGGTGCGCCGCGCCAGTGGCGACATCCGAGTTGAGGACGCGTTGAGCGACGACGAGACCACGCGGGCTCTCGAGGCCGGCGCCGCCATCGCCGACGAGGAGGTCGATGCCGGGGCCGACCTGCTGATCGTCGGTGACATGGGGATCGGAAACACCACGGCCGCAGCGGTATTGGTGGCGGCGTTGACGAACGCCGAGCCGGTCGTCGTGGTGGGATTCGGCACCGGGATCGATGACGCCGGGTGGGCTCGCAAGACGGCCGCGGTGCGCGATGCCCTGTTCCGGTCGCGGCAGGTGCTACCGGATCCGGTCGCGCTGCTGCGCCGCGCCGGGGGCGCCGACCTGGCGGCGATGGCCGGCTTTTGCGCTCAGGCCGCGGTCCGGCGCACACCACTGCTGCTCGACGGCATGGCGGTGACGGCGGCAGCACTGGTCGCCGAGCACCTGGCGCCGGGCGCCCGACTGTGGTGGCAAGCCGGTCACCGGTCCACCGAGCCCGCCCACACGCTGGCGCTGACGGCGCTGGATTTGGAGCCGATTCTCGACCTGCGGATGCGACTGGGTGAGGGCACCGGCGCTGCCCTCGCGCTGCCGGTGTTGCGCGCCGCGGTGGCCGCCCTGTCGTCGATGGCGACCTTCACCCAAGCCGGTGTGTCCAACCGCGGCGACGGCCCAGCTCAGCCCGCTCCCCCGTCGTGATCCGTTCTCTGGCAACCGCTTTCGCGTTCGGGACGGTGCTGCCCGTCCCGCACGGCGACGCGCCGATGGGCCGCGGCGCCATGACCGCGCTGCCGGCGGTTGGCGCCGCCTTGGGGGCGTTGGCCGCGGCCGTGACCTGGGGTGGGATTCAGGTGTTCGGGGCGTCCGGCCCGCTGCCCGGTCTGCTCGCGGTCACGGTGCTGCTGCTGGTGACCCGCGGCTTGCATCTCGACGGTGTCGCCGATACCGCCGACGGCCTGGGCTGCTATGGGCCGCCGCAGCGCGCCCTGGCGGTGATGCGCGCAGGATCGACCGGGCCGTTCGGCGTCGCCGCCGTAGTCGTGGTGATCATGTTCCAGGCATTGGCGTTTTCGGCGCTGGCGGCCCCCGGCCCGGTCGTCCCCGGCGTGGCCGCGGTGGGCGTGGCGGTTTTCGCAGGCCGAGTGGCCGCGGTGCTGGCCGGCCATCGGGCGGTGCCGGCGGCCGACGGCAGCGCCCTGGGCGCGCGGGTCGCCGGAAGCCAGCCGACCCCGGTGGTGGCGGCCTGGGTCGCGGTGCTGCTGGCGGTTTCGCTGGTGGCCGGGCCGCGGCCGTGGCAGGGACCGGTGGCGGTGCTGGTGGCCCTGGGCTGCGGCGCGATCCTGGTGCGGCACTGCGTTCGCCGGTTCGGCGGCATCACCGGTGACGTACTGGGCGCCGCGATCGAACTGACCGCGACGGTGGCCGCGGTGCTGCTCGCCGGGCTGGTGCGGTTTTAGCTCACCGCGTCAGCCCAGCCTCGCCATCCAACCGTGGGTGTCGGCGAAGGTGCCGCGCTGAATCCCGGTCAGGGTGTCGCGCAGCGCCATCGTCACCTCACCGGGCTGGCCGTCGGCGACGGTGAACTCGGCGTCGCCGTACTTCACGTGCGACACGGGGGTGATGACGGCGGCGGTACCGCAGGCGAACACCTCGGTGATCTCGCCGGCCGCGGCCTTCTTCTGCCATTCGTGGATATCGATCCGGCGTTCCTCGATGGCGAATCCGGCGTCAATGGCCAGCTGCAGCAACGAGTTTCGGGTGATGCCGGGCAGCAGTGAGCCGGACAGCTCCGGGGTGACCAGTCGCGCCGACCCGCCGCTGCCGAACACGAAGAAGATGTTCATCCCGCCCATCTCTTCGACGAAACGCCGCTCGACGGCGTCGAGCCACACCACCTGATCGCAGCCATTGGCCGCGGCTTCGGCCTGAGCCGACAAGGAGGCCGCGTAGTTGCCGCCGAACTTGGCCGCGCCGGTCCCGCCGGGGCTGGCCCGCACGTACTCCGTCGACACCCATACGGTCACCGGGCTGATGCCACCCTTGAAATAGGCGCCGGCCGGCGAGGCGATCAGCAGATAGCGGTATTGCTTGGACGGCCGCACCCCCAGACCGGGCTCGGTGGCGATGACGAACGGGCGCAGGTACAGCGCCTCCTCGCCGCCGGCGGCCGGAACCCATGCGTTGTCGACGGCGATGAGCTGGCGCAGCGATTCCATGAACAGCTCTTCGGGCAGCTCCGGGATCGCCAGCCGCTGCGCCGAGGACCGCAGCCGGGCGGCGTTGGCCTCGGCGCGAAACGACACGATCGAGCCGTCGGCCCAGCGGTACGCCTTGAGTCCCTCGAAGATCTCCTGCGCGTAGTGCAGCACTAACGCCGACGGGTCCAGCTCGATCGGGCCGTAGGGGATGACGCGCGCGTTGTGCCAACCCCCGCCGGTCTCGTCGTAGTCGATCGACACCATGTGATCGGTGAAGTACTTGCCGAAACCGGGCTCGGCCAGGATGGTTTCGCGTTCAGCATCGGTTGCCGGATTTGCCGAGCGCGAAACCGTGAACTCGAGGGAGCCACTGGTCATTGGCTGATTGTATATCCGCCTACCGAATCGGATTTCGCCCGCGCAAGCGGCGCGGCTAGCGGGTTTTCACCGCGACGAAGGGCGGACGCACGACTTCACATGCGGCGCGACGGCCGCGAACGTCGACGGTGATCTCCTGACCGTCCTCGATCCCGGCATCGGTGTCGATGAGCGCCAGTGCGATCCCGGCCTGCAGCGTCGGGGAGAACGTGCCCGAGGTGGTGACACCCACCGGGGTGTCACCGGCGAGCACCGTCAGCCCGGGGCGCAGCACGCCGCGGCCCACCATCCGCAGCCCGCGCAGCAGCCGCGCGGGACCCGCCTGCTTCTCGGCCAACAGGGCGTCCCGGCCGAAGAACGCTTCCTTCTTCCAGCCGATCGCCCAGCCGCAGCGCGCCTGCAGCGGGGAAATGTCGAGGGCAAGTTCATGGCCGTGCAGCGGATAACCCATCTCGGTGCGCAGGGTATCCCGCGCACCCAGGCCGGCCGGTTCGCCGCCGGCCGCGCTGACCGCCGCGGCCAGGGCGTCGAACACCACACCGGCGGAGTCCCACGGCGGCAGCAGCTCGTAGCCATGCTCGCCGGTGTAGCCGGTGCGACAGACCCGCACCGGCACGCCGGAGAACGACGTGTCGGCATACGCCATGTAATCCATGTCGTTGGGCAGGCCCAGTTCGCCGAGCACGTCGGCCGATCGCGGTCCCTGCACGGCCAGCACGGCATACGCGCGGTGCCGGTTGGTAACGGTCAGCCCGCTCGGGGCGGCGGCCTGCAGCGCGGCGACCACGGCAGCGGTGTTGGCGGCGTTGGGCACCAGGAAGATCTCGTCGTCGTCGACGTAGTAGGCGATCAGGTCGTCGACGACGCCGCCGGACTCGTTGCAGCACAACGTGTATTGCGCCTTACCCGGCCCGATGCGATTCAGGTCGTTGGTGAGCGCGGAGTTGACGAACCGCGCCGCCCCAGGGCCGCGGACCAATGCCTTGCCCAGGTGGCTGACGTCAAAGAGGCCGACCGCGTTGCGCGTCGCGTTGTGCTCACTGACGGTGCCGGCGTACGACACCGGCATCAGCCAGCCGCCGAACTCGGCGAAGCTCGCGCCCATATCGCGATGACGGTCTTCCAGCGGTCCGTGCTCCAGCTCGCTCACGGCGTCCCACCCTAATCCGCTCCGGTGCTGGCACACTTGGGCAGGTGTCCGAGTCGTATGACTTCGATGAGCTCGAGGCCGCCGGGATCGCCAACCCGCGGGAACGGGCCGACCTGATCAAGTACTTGGACGATCTTGGCTTCACGATCGACGAGATGGTCGAAGCCGAACGGCGCGGCCGCCTGTTCGGGCTGGCCGGTGACGTCCTGGCCTGGTCGGGTCGCCCGATCTATACCGTGCAAGCCGCGGCCGAGCAACTCGGCATATCGGCCGAAGAGGTGGCGCACGCGTGGGCTTTGCTCGGCTTGACCGTCGCCGGGCCCGACGTTGCGGTGCTGAGCCAGGCCGACGTCGACGCGTTGTCGACCTGGGTCGCGCTCAAGGTGGTGGTGGGTGAGGACGGCGCACACGGCATGCTGCGGGTCCTCGGCGCCGCGATGGCCCGGCTCGCGGAGGCCGAGTCGACGGCCATCCGCGCCGGGACGCCGGACATCCAGATGACCCATACTCACGACGAGCTCGCCACGGCGCAGGCGTACCGAGCGGTCGCGGAGTTCGTCCCCCGGATCGGTCCACTGATCGACGTCGTGCACCGCCACCACCTGACCGGCGCGCGCACCCACTTCGAGGGCGTCCTTCGCGACACCTCGGCAAGCGTGGTGTGCGGGATCGGTTTTGCCGATCTGTCCGGTTTCACCGTGCTCACCAACGCGCTTACCCCCGCGCAGTTGTCGGACCTGCTCAACGAGTTCGCCGGAACGGTCTCTGACGTGGTCCTCCGCGATGGCGGCCGGGTGGTGAAGTTCATCGGCGACGAGGTGATGTGGGTGAGCGCGTCGGCCGAGCAACTCGTCAGGGCGGCGGTCGATCTCGTCGACCACCCGCGGGCGCGCGAGGAGGGTCTGCAGGTGCGTGCCGGCCTCGCCTACGGCAGCGTCTTGGCGATCAACGGCGACTACTTCGGCGGTCCGGTCAACCTGGCGGCGCGACTCGTGGCGGCGGCGGCTCCGAGACAGATACTTGCCGACTCGGCGGTGCACGACGAGTTGCCGGACCGGCCGGCGGTCGCCCATGGCCCGTTGATGCTCAAGGGATTTGACGACCCGGTACCGGCGTTCGACCTGAGCGCCAGGACACCACCGAGCTAGACCGATCCGCGATGACTAGGGTGATTACGCGTGAGTACCGAACCGGGATACCAGGCCCCTGCCGTCACCGTCGCCTCCTCGCTGCCACGGCGCGCCGCGACATCCACCGTGTTGATCGTGCCCGTCATCTCAACCGGCGAGGACGACAAGCCGGGCGCGGCCGTTGTGGCGGCCGAGCCGTTCCTGTCGTCCGGGGCGGTCGCAGAGATCGATTCGGGCCTGCGGGCGCTGGAGGCCACCGGGAGCGCCGAACAGGTGCACCGGCTGGTGGCACCGTCGCTGCCGGTGTCCAGCGTGCTGACCATCGGCCTGGGCAAAGGCCGGTCCGAGTGGCCGGCCGACACCGTCCGGCGCGCCGCCGGCGTGGCCGCGCGGTCGCTCGGCAAGACCGAATCGGTGATCACCACGCTGGCCGAACTGCCCGGTGCAGGCGTCGCCTCGGCCGCCGTCGAGGGCCTGATCCTGGGCAGCTACCGGTTCACCGAATTTCGCAGCGACAAGACGGCCCCCAAAGACCCGGGGCTGCGCAAAATCACGGTGCTGGCCACCGCGAGGGACGCCAAGAACGACGCCGCGCACGCCGCCGCCGTATCGGCGGCCGTCGCCACGGCGCGCGACTTCGTCAACACCCCGCCCAGTCATCTGTTCCCTGCCGAATTCGCCAGGCGCGCAAAAGCTTTGGGTGAGTCCGTCGGCCTCGAGGTGGAGGTGTTGGACGACAAGGCGCTGCAGAAGGGAGGTTACGGCGGAATCATCGGCGTCGGGCAGGGCTCGTCGCGTCCGCCCCGGCTGGTGCGCCTGACCCACCGCGGCTCGAAGCTGGCCAAGAAACCGAAGCAAGCGAAGAAGGTGGCGCTGGTCGGCAAGGGCGTCACGTTCGACACGGGCGGCATTTCGATCAAGCCGGCGGCGGGGATGCACCACATGACCTCGGACATGGGTGGTGCCGCTGCCGTGATCGCGACCGTCGCACTGGCTGCGCAGCGCAAACTTCCGATCGACGTGATCGCCACCGTGCCGATGGCCGAGAACATGCCGTCGGCCACGGCGCAGCGCCCCGGCGACGTGCTCACACAGTACGGCGGGATCACGGTGGAGGTGCAGAACACCGACGCGGAGGGCAGGCTCATCCTGGCCGATGCCATCGTGCGGGCGTGCGAGGACAACCCCGACTACCTGATCGAGACGTCCACGCTGACCGGCGCGCAGACGGTGGCGCTGGGCGCCCGGATCCCCGGGGTGATGGGCAGCGACGAGTTTCGCGACCGCGTCGCGTCGATCTCGCAGCGGGTCGGCGAAAACGGCTGGCCGATGCCGCTGCCCGACGAACTCAAGGAAGACCTCAAGTCCACGGTGGCCGACCTGTCGAACATCAGTGGCCAGCGCTTCGCCGGCATGCTGGTGGCGGGGGTGTTTTTGCGTGAATTCGTCGCCGAGGGCGTGAGTTGGGCGCACATCGACGTGGCCGGACCGGCCTACAACACCGGCAGCCCGTGGGGCTACTCGCCCAAGGGCTCCACCGGCGTGCCGACACGGACCATGTTCGCGGTGCTCGAGGACATCGCCGACAAGGGCTAGTAAAGGGCTAGCCGGTCAGCCGTTTGATCACGGCCGGGCCCAATTTGCGGCGTGGCCAGCCGGTCGCGCCATCGCCGGCCAGTGCCGCATTCGCCGCGTTACGCCCGCACGCTCCGTGTACCGAGCCACCCGGTGTGGCCGACGCGCTGCCCAAATACAGCCGCTCGACCGGTGTTTCGGCCCGACCCATGCCGGGTGCGGGGCGAAAGACCAGCATCTGTTGCAACTGCGCGGTACCGCCATTGAGCGCCCCGAGATGCAAGTTGGCGTCGCTGGCCTCGAGATCCGACGGCCGCTGCACGAACCGGTCGATCACCGCCGAACCGAATCCCGGTGCGTGCTCTTCGATGACCCGGTCCACCGCGGCGGCCAGCCGGTCCGCGGAAGCGTCGTCAAAAACATTTCGCGGCAAATGCGTGTAGGCCCAGACGCTTTCGGTGCCGGTCGGTGATCTGCTGGGATCCGCAATGGTGGTCTGGCCCAATAACATGAACGGATGCTCGGGTATGACGCGGGTGTTCAAGTCGGCCATCCAGCGAATAAGCCCATCCCCGTCTGCGCCCAGGTGGACGGTGCCCACCGACCGCAGGTTTTGGGCCCGCCACGGAATCGGTGTTGCCAGCGCATAGTTGACTTTCACCACCGGCGGATCCCATTCGTAGTGTTGGAGGTCGCGAAGGAGCGCTGGCGGGACCGCGTCCGGGGGTAGCATGTCGCAGAACAATCGCGGGGCCGTCACGTCGGCCACCACCGCGCGGCGGGCAGTCACCGACCGTCCCTGCGCGGTGGTCACGCCGACTGCCCGGCCGCCCCGTACCTGGATGCGAGAAACGTTCTGATCGCACTCGATTCGCGCCCCGGCCGAGCAGGCGCGCTTCACCAGCGCCGCGGTGAGTTGGCCCGACCCGCCGACCGGCACCGGCCAGCCGCGATCCTGTGCCAGCATCGTCATCAGGAAGCCCATGGCGCCGCTGATGGGTGCGTCCGGCGGGACATCGGCGTGCATCGCATTGCCTAACAGCAACACTCGCGGTGCCTCACCGTCAAACAATTGACCAGCCATGGCATTGGCCGGCTGCACCAGCAGACGCGCGACCCGAACCGCTTCCGGCGTGCCGAGTTTGCGCAGCAGCCCGAGCAGCGGACGCACCGGCGGAAAAGGCGCCAGCATGGCGTCGAGCAGTGGGGTCTTGATCTTGTTCCACAGCTCCACCAGCCGCCACCAGTTCTCGCCGTCAGCGGGTACTCGCCGCGCGAATTCCGCTGCCGTCTGGGCGGGATCGTGATACACCAGCGGTGGGTCATCGTCGGAGGCGTTGCGCGGGTGACCGACCACGGTCGGCGCATGCGACCATCGCAACCCGTGATCCTCCAACCGCAGCGCCGTCATCGCCGGAGACGCCACGGTCATCGGATAGTAGGAACTGAACAGGTCGGTGATGTAGCCCGGCGTCAGCTCCGCGCTGCGTACGGCTCCACCCGGTTCGGGCTGGGCTTCCAGTACCAGAACGTCCCAGCCGGCGTCGGCGAGCATCGACGCCGCCACCAGTCCGTGATGTCCCGCCCCGATCACGACGGCATCGGCGGTGTCGGCCACGGTCACTTTACCTGGCTCGGCTCCAAGCGTTCCGACAAAGCCGCCAGCCGCCACAGGCACTCCATGTTGCGCGGATAGGCCGCCGCCAGCGCAACCGAATCAGGAACGACCCCCATTGGCCCTTCGGCGGGCACTTCGATCATCTCGATCCGGCAGCCCTCGGGAATCTCGTGTAGCAGCATGGTGATTCGCGCGGCACCCAGCGGACCCAGCCGGGCAAGCAGCACCAGCTTGTGCGGCGGTTCGCTTTCTTCCACGATGGTCGCGTCGTTGATGACCAGCGGCCAAATCCCGATCGAGTGCTTGATCGAGGAGCCCGGCTCGGGCCAGTTCGGATCGACGGCCCGCATGCGGCTATTGCCCACCACCCACTGGGTGTAGGTCCAGCCCTGTGCTAGCACCTCCCACACCCGCTCACACGACCGGGGCACCTCGCGCGTTGCAGTGATCACGTCAAAAACCCTCCATCTCTTTCGGCTAGGCGGCGGATACCCGACAATCGAGGTGTTATTCGGCCTCGACCTCGGGTTTACCGGCGCTGGACTGCGGTTAATCTCCCTAGCGGTCGAATCCTGGACGACGAAAGGCGAAACCATGACGATGCGACGGTTGGTCATCGGTGTGGGAGCCGTGCTGCTATTGGCCGGAGTCATCGGACTGTTGGTGCCCGTGTCGGTTTCCGACAGCAACGGCCATTCGGTCGGATGCGGAAACGCCGTGGCGACGGACCTTTCTGCGGCCAGAAGCGCCAACAACAGCAGTGGGGCAAATATCCCCATCCTGAATCAGATCGTCCCGCACACCGACTATGTAGCGCAGTGTCAGTCGTCGGTGAGCGGCCGGCGCGCGTGGGCGATACCGCTGGCCGTGCTCGGGGTCATCGCGATCGGCGCGACGTTGCTGACTGGACGTCGCGGTGCGTCGCCGGGCGTTTAGCCCGCCTCAGATAACCCGCAACCGTGCGGCGTTACGCAGCCCCTGCGGCGCCAGGCGCGAAAGACCGTACAGCGCATAGGCTTCCGGTGCCACCGGGCGAATCGGCTTCTTCTTCTTGACCGAAGACAGGATCGCGTTGGCAACCTTGTCCGGGCCGTAGTGCCGCAGCGCGAACATCTTGCCCAGTTGCCCGCGGCGGTCGTCGACGACGTTGGATTGCTTTCCCACGGGCGCATCGAATCGGGTGGTGTTGATGATGTTGGTGTCGATCACGCCGGGGCAGATCGTGGTCAGGCCCACGCCGGCGGCGTCGAGTTCGGCGCGTAGGCAGTCCGAGAACATGTAGGTCGCCGCCTTGGACGTGCAGTAGGCGTTCAACGACTGCAGCGGGGCGTAGGCCGCCATCGACGACACGTTGACGATATATCCGCCGGTGCCGCGTTCCACCATCCGCCGGGCGAACGACCGGCAGCCGTTGACCACGCCACCGAGGTTGACGTCGAGCACCCGGTCGAACTGCTCGGCCGGGGTATCCAGGAATCCGCCCGCGTGACCGATGCCGGCGTTGTTGACGACGATGTCCGGCACGCCGTGTTCGCTGCTGACCCGCTCGGCGAACGACTCCACCGCCGCCGCATCGGACACATCGAGAACGTAGGCGTGCGCGACGCCACCGCGGGTGGCGATCTCGGCAGCCGTGGCCTTGACGGCGGCTTCGTCGATATCGCTGATCACCAGCTCGGCGCCTTCACGGGCGAACGCAAACGCCGTCGCGCGGCCGATTCCGCTGCCGGCTCCGGTGACTGATACCAGGGTGTCGCCGAACGACCCGCGGGGGCGCCCCACTTGCGCGCGCAGCAATGCACGGCTGGGTTGCTTGCCCTCGGCCTGATCGGCGAACTCGCGCACCGCGGCCGCCATCACCTGCGGATGCGACATCGGCGAGAAGTGACCGGCTTGGATGTCGCGGCGCCACAGCCGCGGCACGAAGCGCGGTGTGTGGTCGTAGCCGTAGGGCCGCACGTACTTGTCTTTGGTGTTGACGATGAGCTGCACCGGTACATCGATGACCGCGACGCCCTGCTTGCGACCGGAGAACGATCGAAAGTAGTTGGCGGGATAGGTCTTCACCGACTGCGCGGCATCCCTGGCCAGCTTCTCGGAGTGGTGGATCTGCTCGACGGGGATGTTGTCGACCGCGTTGCGGCGCAGCGCCGGAACCGCCAGGGTGAGCCGGAGGAACAACGGCGCGAGCACTGGGATCGAGAAGAAGATCATGTAGGTCAGCCGCAGCGCCTGGCTGATCGCCCGGGCAAAGGTGCGCGGCTTCCAGGGTGTCCGCAGGCCGCTGAAGATGTAGTCGACCAGCTGGTCTTGAGCGGGGCCGGACACCGAGGTGAACGTGGCAACCCGGTCATCGGCGCCGGGACGCTTCAGGTAGTGCCACACCCCCACCGAGCCCCAGTCGTGGGCCAGCACGTGCACGGGCCGGCCCGGGCTCAGCTCGCCGGTCACCGCCGCGAAGTCGTCGGCGAAGCGGTCCATGGTGTAGGCCGACACCGGCTTGGGCACCGACGACATGCCGACGCCGCGGTTGTCGTAGCGGATGATCCGGAACCGCTCGGCCAGCAGCGGGACGACCCCGTCCCACAGCACATGCGAGTCGGGGAAGCCGTGCACGAGCACGACCGTGGGGCCCTCGGGGTTGCCCTCTTCGTAGACCGCGATGCGGGCGCCGTCGGCGCTGTCGACGAAATGTTGAGGTACGTGTTGTGATGGCGGCATTGGGCCCTCCCCGCTCTGGCTGTGGTGGCCACACCGTAGCAAGCGTGATCGGGGTCACCCGCCCAGCGCGGGTATCCGCCCTGGATGTGTGCCGACAAGGGCGCAGTGACAGGATAGTTTTGGATTGCTACTTCGCCTTCCCACGCGAGCTGATCGACCCACCCCGACCCACGAGCGATCGAGGAGTCAGAAAAGATGGCCTTCTCCGTCCAGATGCCGGCACTCGGTGAGAGCGTCACCGAGGGGACGGTCACCCGCTGGCTCAAGCAGGAAGGCGATACGGTCGAGCTCGACGAGCCCCTCGTCGAGGTGTCCACCGACAAAGTCGACACCGAAATCCCGTCGCCGGCTGCCGGTGTCCTGACCAAGATCGTCGCCCAGGAGGACGACACCGTCGAGGTGGGCGGCGAGCTGGCCGTGATCGGCGACGCCTCCGAGGGTGGCGCGGCGGGTG
>NZ_LZJR01000079.1 GCF_001667925.1 Mycobacterium sp. E2479
CCGAGCCGCAGGGATCGCGGTCACCGGCCGAACCAGCCCATCCACGCTGGTGGTTCGTCTCGACGACGCCCGGCCGCATCTTGACCATCGGCATCGTGCTGGCCGCGCTAGGCGGGATCAGCGCCTTCGCCACCTCGACCACCATCAACCACCGGCAGCAAGTGCTCACCACTGTGCTCAACCACACCGAGCCGCTGTCGTTCGCGGCCGGGCGTCGTCGAGACGAACCACCAGCGTGGATGGGCTGGTTCGGCCGGTGACCGCGATCCCTGCGGCTCGGTCGACGGGTGCGCCAGCTCAACCGTCACGTCTAATCAGCCCTCGTCTCTCGGCCACTCGATTTCGCTGCACGGACATCTATAAGCGAAGTCTAAGAGCTTGTTCGGGTGGATGGGTGGAGGCGGACGCAATTGGCGACGCCCCCACCAAGTCTGCATATCCTGAACCGGTGCGGGGCGACGGTGACGGCTGGGTGATCTCCGACAGCGGCGCTCACTACTGGGGCCGCTTCGGCGCGGCAGGTTTGCTGCTGCGGGCCCCGCAAGCCGACGGCACGCCCGCGGTCCTGCTGCAGCATCGCGCCGTGTGGAGTCATCAGGGCGGAACCTGGGGGCTGCCGGGCGGCGCCCGGGACAGCCACGAAACGCCGGAGGAGACCGCCGTCCGCGAAGCAAACGAAGAGGCCGGGCTGCAAGGTGAGCGACTCGCCGTGCGTGCGACCGTCGTCACGGCGAAGGTCGCCGGAATGGCCGGCACGCACTGGAGCTACACCACCGTCGTCGCCGACGCCGAGGAATTGCTGCACACCGTGCCCAACCGGGAAAGCGCCGAGATGCGTTGGGTCGCCGAAAACGAAGTCGCCGACCTGCCGCTGCATCCCGGCTTCGCGGCCAGCTGGCAGCGGCTGCGCACCGCGTCGGCGGTGTTGCCGCTGGACGACGGCGACGAAAGACGCCGATACCTGCCGCGAACGATCGAGATCGAGGCGGGCGTCTTCGTCTGGTGCATGCCCGGGGACGCCGGCCAAGAGCCCTCGCAGCTGACCCGCCGGATCAGCTCGCTGCTGCCAGCGCCGAGCTGAGCCGTTCGGCCGCGGCCCGCGGGTCGGCGGCCGCGGTGATCGCCCGGACCACCACGATGCGCCCGGCACCGGCACCGAGCACCTCGGGCAGCCGCCGCTCATCGATGCCGCCGATCGCGAACCAGGGCTTGTCGGTTGCAAGTTCGGCGACGGTCCGCACCAGTCCCAGGCCCGGCGCCTGGCGGCCCGGTTTGGTGGGCGTCGGCCAGCAGGGACCGACGCAGAAGTAGTCGGCCCGACCGCCGGCCGCGGCGGCCGCCTGGTCGCGGTCGTGGCTGGACAATCCGAGCAGCACATCCGGCCCGACGATGTCGCGGGCGACGTCCAGCGGCAGGTCGCCCTGCCCCAGGTGCAGCACATCGGCGCCGGCCGCGCGGGCGATGTCGGCCCGGTCGTTGACGGCGAACAAGGCGCCGTGCCGGCGCGCCGCGTCAGCCAGGACCCGGCACGCCGCCAGCTCTTCGCGCGCTTCGAGCGGGCCGAACCGCTGCGCGCCGGCCGATCCCTTGTCGCGCAGCTGGATGATGTCCACCCCGCCGGCCAGGGCGGCGTCGGCGAACTCCGCCAGATCGCCGTGCTCACGGCGCGCGTCGGTGCACAGATACAGCCGCGCGGTCGCCAGGACGGAAAGTCGTCTATCGATGGGACGCTGCACACCGAGACGCTAGCGCGCTAGCGTGGAGCCGAAGCGAACCACCAGACACGGGAGTCCCGGGTAGTCGACTGACTGCGGGGCTGAGAGTGGGCACAGCCGGAGCCACCCGGACCTGCCCTTACCGTCACACCTGATCCGGGTCATGCCGGCGAAGGGAGGCTCGAGAATGACCGGGATGCCCCCCGGGTCCCCACTGGGGTCCCTTGCCGTCATCGGCGGCGGCGTCATCGGGCTCGCAGTGGCGCGCCGCGCCGCGCAAGCCGGGTGGTCGGTACGGGTGCACCGCAGCGACCAGATGGGTGCATCCTGGGTCGCCGGCGGCATGCTCGCGCCGCACAGCGAGGGCTGGCCCGGCGAAGAGCGGTTGCTTCGGCTGGGCCTGGAATCGCTGCGACTGTGGCGCGGAGATTTCCTGGACGGGCTGCCGCCCGAAGTGGTCACCGCGCGCGAGTCGCTGGTGGTCGCTGTCGACCGTGCCGACACCGCCGACCTGCGCACCGTCGCGGAGTGGTTGTCGGCCCAGGGGCACCCGGTGGTCTGGGAGTCGGCCGTCCGCGACGTCGAACCGCTGCTGGCGCAGGGCATCCGGCACGGCTTTCGGGCGCCCACCGAGCTGGCCGTGGACAACCGGGCGGTGCTGGACGCGTTGGCCGCGGAGTGCGAGCGCCTCGGGGTGTCATGGGCGCCTCCGGTGTATGAGCTGTCGCGCGTGCAGGCCGACGCGGTGGTGATCGCCAACGGCATCGACGCGCCGGGGTTGTGGCCCGGCCTGCCGGTGCGGCCGGTGAAGGGCGAAGTCCTGCGACTGCGGTGGCGCAGGGGTTGCATGCCGTTGCCGCGGCGGGTTATTCGCGGCCGAGTGCACGGACGGCAGGTGTACCTGGTGCCGCGTGCCGATGGGTTGGTGGTCGGCGCCACCCAGTACGAACACGGTCGCGACACCGCCCCGGTCGTCTCGGGGGTGCGTGACCTGCTCGACGACGCGTGCGCGGTGCTGCCGTCGCTGGGTGAATACGAGCTGGCCGAGTGCGCAGCCGGGTTGCGCCCGATGACACCCGATAACCTGCCGTTGGTGCATCGCCTGGACACGCGAACGCTGGTGGCCGCCGGCCACGGCCGGTCAGGATTCCTGTTGGCGCCCTGGACCGCAGAACAGATTGTTTCCGAACTGGCCCCGGTGGGAGCACACCGATGATCCGCGCTTTGACGATGCTTCAGCGATGCGATGAGGAGGAGCGGGGCCAATGATCGTCGTGGTCAACGAGCAAAAGGTCGATGCCGAAGCGCACGTCACGGTCGCCGCGCTACTGCATTCCCTGGGTTTTCCGGACCGTGGCGTCGCAGTGGCCATGGACGACGCGGTACTACCGCGATCCCGTTGGAGCACAGAACTTTTCGAAGGGGACCGGCTCGAGGTAGTGACGGCGGTGCAAGGTGGCTGATGCAAAACTGACCATTGGCGACCGCAGCTTCGCGTCCCGGCTCATCATGGGAACCGGGGGAGCGAGCAACCTTGCGGTGCTCGAAGAGGCGCTGGTGGCCTCGGGCACCGAACTGACCACCGTGGCCATCCGCCGGGTCGACGCCGAGGGCGGCACCGGGCTGCTCGATCTGCTCAACCGGCTGGGCATCACGCCGCTGCCCAACACCGCGGGATGCCGGGGCGCGGCCGAGGCGGTGCTCACCGCACAGTTGGCCCGCGAAGCGCTGAACACCAACTGGATCAAGCTCGAGGTGATCGCCGACGAACGCACGCTGCTACCCGACGCGGTCGAATTAGTGCGCGCCGCAGAGCAATTGGTCGATGACGGGTTCGTCGTCCTGCCCTACACCAACGATGATCCGGTGCTGGCCCGCCGGCTCGAGGACGCCGGCTGTGCTGCGGTCATGCCGCTGGGTTCGCCGATTGGTACCGGCCTTGGCATCACCAATCCGCACAACATAGAAATGATCGTCGCCCGGGCGGGCGTTCCGGTGGTGCTCGACGCGGGCATCGGAACGGCCAGCGACGCCGCGTTGGCAATGGAATTGGGTTGTGACGCCGTGCTGTTGGCCACCGCGGTGACCCGGGCCGCCGATCCGGCCGCGATGGCGGCCGCGATGGCCGCCGCCGTCACCGCCGGGTATCTGGCCCGGCGCGCCGGGCGCATCCCGAAGCGGTTCTGGGCGCAGGCTTCGAGCCCGCAGCCATGAGTCGTTATGTGGCGCTGGGTAGTTCGATGGCCGCCGGTCCCGGCATTCGGCCGCGCGCCGGTGGGGCTCCGCGCTGGTCGGGCCGATCCGCACGCAACTACGCGCATCTGATCGCGCAGCGATACCGGCACGACTTGGTCGACGTCACCTTCTCCGGGGCGACCACCGCGCACGTGCTCGCCGAGCGCCAACGCGGCGCACCACCCCAGATCGCCGCGCTAGACGGCACCGAGAGCCTGGTAACGGTGACCATCGGCGGCAATGACGTCGGCTACATTCCGCTGTTGATGGCCGCGGCACTGCCGCGTTCGCTACGTCACCTGCCGCTGCTGGGGGGTCGCATCTGCGAACTGCTGGATCGCCAGGAGCGGGATCGCGCCCTGGACGCGGTCTTTGAATCGCTGTGCGCGGTCGGACGTACGCTGCGTCAGCGATCGGCACGCGCGCGGATCTTCTTTGTCGACTACCTGACGATGCTGCCGCCGCCGGGCGTGCCGGCGACTCCGCTGTCACCTACCGATGCCGACCTGGGCCGGCATGTGGCCGACGCGCTGGAAACGATGACGGCTGACGCCGCCGCGGCGACCGGTTGCGAAGTCATCCGCGCCGGCGTGGCGAGTCGCGAACATCACGCGTGGTCGGCAGAGCCATGGACGACGCTGCCGGCACGCTTCGGTGTTCTGCTGCCGGGTCGCCCCGCTCCCTTGCACCCGAACGCAGCAGGGATGCGGGCGGTAGCGGATCTGATTGCGGCTCAGCTCTAGACGTCAGCGTTCGTGCGCCACCATTGGTAGCGGCGTTCACGTCGGATTCGGCCGAGGTGAGCTGTCCCAACGGGTATGGCGCGGTGGTCCAGGTCGGTGTCGCGTGGTTCTGACTCCCTGCGGTTGATTTAAATAACGAGGGGCGGACGTTCTTCGAATATGGGTTCACCGATTCCGTTGCGGCACAACGGAACCGTCACCCGTTTGCACGCCACCACTGGTAGAGTGCCCCAACGTCGGTGTTGGACGCGCGCAAATAACTCAACGTGTTCTTCGCATCCGTGGTCCAGATGATCTCGGCGCCGTTTCGGTAGGTTCCGCAGGCCGCCTGCCCGGCGCTGGCGGCAGAGCCGTCCTTATGCCAACTCGAGGGTGATTGGTGGGCGTCCCCGCATGGGGTCAACACGTCCTCGTTGATGGTGGCCCTAAAAGAGGTGGCCAAATGGTCGGCATTGGTGAACAGGACGTACTTGGCCTGAACCGGACCGCGTGGATCGGGGCTCTGCCCGCAGGTGAGCACGGCCAGTTGTGTGCTGCGGTCGATGGTCTGGGCGGTGCAGTTGTTCAGGCCGTAGCCCTTCGACAGCGAGGCCGCAAGTGTGTTGATATCCGAGGGGCTCCCGGTGGTGGCGGGATCCGCGCCCGCTGGCGTGCCGCCCGCTAAGGCCAAACCACCTGTGAGCGCCGTTGCCGTCACCGCCCTCAGCGCATTGCTGAAATCAGACATGAATGGCTCCTTAACGGCCGCGTCTAAACACGGATAGTAGGGCTATGTCGTGGTAAAGCAATACATTCCGCTGGAAATTGTCTGTCTGGTCATCCTTCGTCGGACCAACCCACGGACTGGCAGGCCAATGCCAGTGGCGTGCGGGTCGTCGCACAGGACCTTGAATTACATTGAGGTGCCGATAATCCCGATTTCCGGCGGAGCAGGGGCGTCGGTAGCGCATTTCGTTCACGCGCGGCCTGAACAAGAATTTTCCATTGCCAGTGCCGATCAGGGCCCGCTCGGGTAGGGTTAGCACCGCTTTACGTCAGCTAACTTCTCTTGACTGGAGAATCCATGACACAACCCCCTCCGCCGCCGCCCGGTTATCCGCCGCCTCCTCCCGGTTACCCGCCGCAGCAGCCGGCCGGCCAAGCGCCGAATAACTATCTGGTGTGGTCGATTCTGGTGACCCTCTTCTGCTGCCTTCCGTTCGGAATCGTGGCGATCGTCAAGTCGAGCCAGGTCAACGGGTTGTGGGCGCAGGGTCGTTACGCCGAGGCGCAAGCGTCCGCCGAAAGCGCCAAAAGATGGGTGGTCTGGTCGGCGGTCATCGGTGTCGTCGCGGGCATCATCTACGCCATCTTGATGGGGATCGGTGCGCTGAACATGAACACCAACGCGGCCCTTGCCGCGATGTTCTAGAGCGTCCGATCATGGTGACCCGCTGGGGGGCGGCGCACGCGAATCTGGGTGCACCACTGGTGGTGGCTGCATCCACGACGCTGATGTGCGCCGCCATCTGGGCGGGCGATCCGACCACCCCGAACGGCCCGCTGCCGGTGTGCCCTACCAAGGCATTGTTGGGTATCGACTGTCCCGGATGCGGCAGCTTGCGCATGGTGTATTCGCTCATGCATGGCAATCTGTTGGCGGCAGCCAGGTTCAATGCGTTGGGATTGGCGGCTGTCGTGCTGTTGGTGTGGGCGTATGTGTCCTGGACCTACGGGCGCCTGGTGGGTCGGCGGATCCGCGGTTGGCAACACCGCCGCTGGGCCGCCGTCGTGGCGCTGTCGTTGGTGCTGGCCTGGTTCGTGGTGCGCAACATCCCCATTGCGCCGTTCAGCGCACTACACGTTTGATACCGCCGTGTCCTGAACCGGGCGGCTTGGGCCGCGGTCTAACCTGAGGCGCGATGGTGAACAAATTCACGGCGATTCCCGCATTGCTCGCCTTGCTCGCCCTGACGGCATTCGCAACCGGCTGCTTCCACCGGTCAGCTGGCTCGCGCCAAATAACCGGCGACCCCGCCGCAGCCGACTTCGCCTCCGCATTGCGCGGCAAGGTGACTACCGACGCGATGATGGCACACCTATCCAAGCTGCAAGACATCGCCAACGCCAACAACGGCACCCGGGCGGTGGGTACGCCCGGATACGAGGCCAGCGTCGACTATGTGGTGAACGTATTGCGGGACAGCGGATTCGACGTGCAAACCCCCGAATTTTCGGCGCGAGTGTTTCATGGCGACAAGCCGGAGGTTACCGTCGGCGGCAAGGCGGTGGAGGCGCACGCGCTGGACTTCAGCCTGGGCACCGGACCGGAGGGTGTGCGGGGGCCGCTGGTCGCCGCACCGCCGGACAACCTCGGCTGCGCGGCCTCCGATTACGCCAACCTGCCGGTGCGCGGCGCTGTGGTGCTGGTGGATCGTGGCACCTGCCCGTTCGCTCAGAAGGAGGACGCCGCCGCAGAGCGTGGCGCAGTGGCCATGATCGTCGCCGACAACGTCGACGAACAACAGATGGGCGGCACGCTGGGGCCCACCACCGAGGTGAAGATCCCAGTCCTGAGCGTGACCCGATCGGTGGGGGTGCAGTTGCGCGGGCAGCCGGGGCCCACCACGATCAAGCTCAATGCCAGCGCGCAAAGCTTTCGGGCGCGCAACGTGATTGCGCAAACCAAAACCGGATCGGGGACCAACGTGGTGATGGCCGGCGCGCACCTGGACAGCGTGCCCGACGGGCCGGGCATCAATGACGATGGATCGGGAGTGGCCGCGGTGCTGGAAACCGCTGTCCGGCTGGGTAGTTCGCCTTCGGTGCACAACACGGTGCGGTTCGGCTTCTGGGGTGCGGAGGAGCTCGGACTGATCGGTTCGCGCAACTATGTGGAGTCCCTGGACCTGACTGGGCTGAAAAACATTGCGCTGTACCTGAACTTCGACATGCTCGCGTCGCCGAACCCCGGTTACTTCACCTACGACGGCGACCAGTCGCTGCCGGTGGACGCTCGTGGTCGGCCGGTGGTACCCGAGGGTTCGGCAGGCATCGAGCGAACGCTGGTCGACTACCTGAAGTCGGCGGGAAAGACCGCGCAGGACACCTCGTTCGACGGCCGGTCCGACTACGACGGATTCACGCTGGCGGGCATCCCCGCCGGCGGCCTGTTCTCGGGTGCCGAGGGCAAGATGTCCGCCGACCAAGCGAAGTTGTGGGGTGGCAACGCCGATCAACCCTTCGACCCCAATTACCACCAGAAAACCGACACTCTCGACCACGTCGACCGCACCGCGCTGGGGATCAACGGCGGCGGCGTGGCTTACGCGATCGGTCTCTATGCGCAAGACGTCGGCGGACACAACGGCGTGCCCGCCATGGCGGACCGCACCCGGCACGTGCTCGTCAAGTCATGATCTCCCGGCTGGGCGCGACTCTGCTCCTGATCGCGATGGTGGCCGGTTGTTCCTCGACGCGGCTGGCGCTGCCGACCGCGACACCGGACCTTGGGCACAGTCTGGCCAACAAGGTGACTGTTGAGGGGATGCTGACGCACCTGCGTGCCCTGCAGAACATCGCCAACACCAATGGCGGCAACCGGGCAGACGGGATGCCGGGCTTCAACGCCAGCGTGGACTACGTCGCAAAAATACTGCACGACAAGGGTTTCGATGTTCAGACACCGGAGTTCGACCGACTCTACACCGTGTCGTTGGGCAAGCCGTCGCTGACCGTTGCCGGCCGCACCTATCCCGTTGACCAAGCCTCGCTGCTGGTTCAGACACCGCCCGGCGGATTGACCGGGCAGCCGATCCGTCCATCGCAGCCGTCGGGTTGCAGGGCCAGCGATTACCCGGCCCCCATGCCTAAAGGCGCGATCGCCGTGGTCGACGACGAGCAGTGTTCGGTGGTCGACAAACAGAACAGCGCGGTGGCCAAGGGCGCGAGCGCCCTGATCGTGCTCAGCTCCCCCACGGGGCGAGGAGCCCCACCCACGCTGTTCACCACCGGCTACTTCAAGCAGCTGACCGTGCCGGTCGCCGTGCTGGGTTCCTCCGGCGCCGGCGCGCTAGCGGGCTCGACCGCACCCGTACGGCTGGTCCTGGATGCGCAGAACGTCAAGATCACCTCCCGGAATGTGGTGGCGCAGACCAAGACCGGATCGGCCCATGACGTCGTCGTGGTGGGTGCGCAACTGGACGGACCGCGCGCCGGACCCGGGATCAACGACGACGGTTCCGGGGTGGCCGCCGTGCTCGAGACCGCGCTGCGACTGGGCCCGCTCGCGCCGGTGAACAACGCCGTGCGGTTCGTGTTCTGGGGCGCCGAGGAGGATGGGCGCAACGGGGTCATGGATTACGTGTTCGGCATGGACCGTGAGCAACTCAACGACATCGCGTTGTACTTGAACTTCACCATGCTGGGTTCGCCCAATGCCGGATTCTTCACCGACGACGGTGATCAGTCCGGCCCGCCCGGACCCGGTGTCTCCGCCGCGGACGTGCCCGAAGGCTCGGCCGGGATCGAACGCACTCTGGCCGGTTATCTGAACCTTGCCGGCAAGCGGCCCGCCGACATGCCGTTGGACACCAGGGCCGACTACCACCCCTTCATGATCGCCGGCGTGCCCATCGGCGGCATGACCACCGGAGCGTCGCAGCCGAAAACCCCCGTGCAGGCCCGGTTGTGGGGCGGTCAGGCCGGCGTGGCGTTCGACCCGAACCTCCAGAGCCCTCGCGACACCGTCGACAACATCAACCGGGATGCGTTGGGGGTCATGGGTTCCGGCGTCGGGTTCGCCGTCGGCAGCTACGCGGAGTCGATCGGTGGGGTCAACGGGGTGCCGGCCCACAACAAGCGGCACCGCACCCGGGTGCCGTAACGGCGCGGCTTGTCATACCCGACTGGCATGATCGAACCTATGTTCGAGTGGTGGTATGCCTCGCGGGAGACGCCGGAGGCCGCGGCGCTGCAGGATCGGGTACGCGACGCCGGGCGCGCGGAGGCACGGGCGGCGGCTCAGCGGTTGGTGGCCACCGGGGAGCTGTTGGTACTGCGTTGCCGCGAGACGGGGGAGCGGGCCGAATGGTCGGCGGACGCCTGGGAAGCGGTGGCAGCGCAGGTGGCCGCGGCGGCGGGGTGCAGCGTGGCGATGGGCCACAGCTATCTGCGTTATGCCATGGCGATGCGGGATCGGTTGCCGGAGGTCGGCAAGGTGTTTCGGGCCGGCCACATCGACTATCGGGCGTTTCAGACCATCGTGTTCCGCACCGACTTGATCACCGATGCCGAGGTGCTGGTCCGGGTGGACGGGCAGTTGGCGGCGCTGCTGTCGCGGCGCCCGTCGCTGACCCGCGGTGGACTGGCCGCCGCGGTGGACCGGGTGGTGGCCGTCGTGGATGCCGATGCGGTGCGCCGCGCCCGGCAGGCGCTCAACGATCGGTATGTGGATGTGCTTGCCGACGCGTCAGGGATGGCGTATGTGACCGGCAGCTTGGTCGCGACCGACGGCAAGGCTCTGGATCGTCGCCTCGACGAATTGGCCGCGACCGTGTGCGATGCCGATCCGCGGACGGCCACGCAGCGGCGTGCTGATGCGTTGGGGGCATTGGCCACCGGCGGCTCGCGGCTGGTGTGTGGCTGCGGACGTCGCGACTGCGCCGCGGGCACGCCGGCACCCAAGGCCCACGTAGTGATCCATGTGATCGCCGAGCAGGCCAGCGTCGAGGGCCGCGGGTCCACCCCCGCGCCTTGCCCGGACGAGAAGGACTCATCCCGGCCGAGGTGCTCGCGCAGCTGGCCCGCTCGGCACGGCTGGTGCGACACTGGCCGGCGCTGAACCCCGCTACACCCTTTGGACCGCACTGGCCGACTTCGTGCGCTGCCGGGATCTGACCTGTCGGGCTCCGGGGTGTGACCGTCCGGCCACCGACTGCGCTCTCGACCATACGATCCTCTACGCCGACGGCGGTGCCACGCATGCCTCTAACCTCAAGGCGCTGTGCCTTATTCACGGTCGGACCATCACGTTCTGGAGCCATGTCGGCCCGCACCGTCGGTGAACCGCTTCGCGCCTGACTGCAATTCGGATGCCGAACGCGACAAACTGTCGAACTCGAAGTCCATCGCCTCGGCCTCGCTTCGACCCCATTGGTAGAGCGTCGACAGGCGGTCCGAGCGCAAGCACATTTGCGGCAGCGCCGAGAGTTCGGCAGCTAGCTCCTCTGCTGCCTCGCGGGCTGTGCCAGTTGGTACGACGCGATTCGCCAACCCGATAGCTAGCGCCTCGGTGGCGTCCACCGCTCGCCCGGTCAGGATCAGATCCATCGCCCGACTGTGCCCGATCAGCCGGGGTAGTCGGACCGTGCCGCCGTCGATCAACGGTAAACCCCAGCGACGGCAAAACACCCCGAAGATTGCGCCCTCCTCGACTACCCGCAAATCGCACCACACCGCTAACTCAAGACCGCCAGCGACGGCATAGCCACTGACAGCAGCAATCACCGGCTTGGACAGGGTCATCCGACTAGGACCCATCGGTCCCGGCCCGGTTGGGCTCACGGGGTTGAAGTCACCCGTTTCGGCCCCCTTCAGATCCGCGCCTGAGCAGAAATTCCCGTGATCGCCCCACAGCACCGCTATGGACGCCGAGTCGTCTGTGTCGAACTCAGCGAACGCGGCGAGCAGCGCCGACACAGCCGATCCATTGACCGCGTTACGAGCTTCCGGGCGATTCATGATGACCGTGGTCACGGCACCGTCCTTCTCGACCCGAACGCCGCCAGTGCTGTTGTGTTCAGTCGTCGTGCCCACGATCTCGACGTTATCCGCCCCACCCGGGGTTTGCCCCAAAATGCCCACGCTGCTTGCCATCAGAGTGTTCTTCGGTCAGTCGATACCATCAGTGCTCAAAACGTTGCTGGCAGTGCCAGTATCGACGCGGTGGCCGACGGGGATACTCAAGAGTCATGACTGGCTACGGCGATGGCGTGCTGTCGGATTCCCGCATCGCGGCGATGTCGCCCGATGAACGCCGCGACTTGATTCAGCGGCTGCAGCGTCCGCTTGACGAAGTGTTTCCACCACCCGTCGCGCGTCGCATGCGGCGGACGCGGTTGACCTTGATGGTGGGCGGCTCGAGCGCATTGATTCCATGGATCGTCTACCTCGGTTTCAGCCTGCCCGCGAACTATGTTGCCCAGAACTGGCCGGCTACGTGGATGGGCTTCGACTGTCTGCTCGTTGCGTTCATGGCCGCGACCGCGGTGTTGGGCTGGCTGCGTCGCCAGCTGGTACTGCTCACCGCGTTCACGACGGGCGTTCTGCTGATCTGTGATGCCTGGTTCGATATCTTGACCGCCGGCCTGGGGCGAAATTTGGCTGTCCCGATGTTGACGGCCGCCATCGGCAACCTGCCGCTCGCGGCGATCATGATCATTGGCGCAGTGCGGATCCTGCGAGTGACAGCGATACGGCTCTTTTTTCTCGATCCCGGGACGCCGCTGTGGCGTCTGCCGTTGCTACCGTAACCGGGCCGGCGCCGCGTTGCTGAAATGTTCTCTAGCCAGTCGTTGCCACCACATGCTCAAAACGTTCTGGGTCGGCCGCAACGGCTGGAGCGACGAGCAACGGCCGGACGGCACGGGCATTTTTGGAAGACACACCCCCAGGCGCGCCGCCGCTAAGAGGAAGCGACGGCGAACAAACGCCACTCACCCGGCACACCCTTGAGGTCATGCGTGCCGCGATCCTCGAACTCGATTCCTGACCCGATCACCAAGTCGCGCAACGTACTCGACACCAGGACGTCGCTCGGCTCGGCCAGGGCGCTCACCCGCGCGCCGATGTGCACGCCAATCCCGCCGATGTCCTCGCCACGGACCTCGCACTCACCGGTATGCAACCCGGCGCGTACCTGGATGCCTAATGTCTGTACCGCGTCGCGAATTGCCATGGCGCAGCGTATCGCTCGCTGCGGCCCGTCGAACATCGCGAGGAAGCCGTCTCCCGAGGTGTTCACCTCGCGGCCCCGAAAGCGAGCGAGTTGCGAACGAACGACGGCGTCGTGAGCGTCGAGCAGAGCACGCCAATCGCGGTCGCCCATCTCCGCAGCGCGCCGTGTTGAGTCCACGATGTCGGTGAACAGCACTGTGGCGAGAACCCGATCATCGGCAACTTCTGCGCGGTGGCCTGTGAGGAACTCAGCGATCTCCTGAAATGAATCCCGCCACGGTTCCACGAAGTGGTACAAGTTGCGTCCGGGCAGTTCGACGTATTTCGTGCCAGGTATGTGGTCAGCGACATACTTGCCCCACGGGGGCGGGACCATCGGGTCGTCGGTGTGCTGGAGCACGAGAGTTGGTACGCGGATGGTCGGAAGCACCGCCCGCACGTCTACCTCGGTCAATAAAGGCATTAAGAGAGCGTAGGTGCGTGGGCTCGCGGCAAGCCGGTCATGTCGCGCCAGCGCGGCGCCGATCTCCTCGTTGTATGGCATGTCGGGATTGATCGAAGGCCAGTAATTGCCCGTTCCCCACATGGCCGCCAGGCCAGCGATGATTTCCTCTGAATTAACTCCATCAGCCCGGTCATTAACTGGATTGGCGTAGCCCTCCAGCACCACGAGCGCGGAGGTACGCGCCGGATATGTAGCAGCGAACACCGCACCCGTCGCAAACGCACCGGGCCCGGTGATGAGTACTGCTTCGCGGCTCTGGAGATCGTCGAGCACCGCAGTGATGCTGTCGGCCCATTGCTCCAAGGTCGGCAGCGCGCCAGGCTCGACAGGATCCGACGCTCCACTCCCCGGCTGGTCGAAGAAGATCACTCGCCCGAGCGATGTCATCGCCTCGACCCAGCCCTGAGTTGACGGCAGGTCCGGGAACAGCTCGCAACAGGTGAACCAGTTCGGGACGAACACGATGTCGCGGGGACCTTCGCGCGACGTGCGATAGGCGACGCCCAAGTCCCCGTTCATCGCATAGCGCGTCTCCGAGAACATTGCGGAAGTGTAAGCCGAGGAACGCGTCGATTACTGGAGTCAGTCCGCTTGGCATGACCGCCAACTCGTCGGCGGGACCGTAATTTGGCCGCTGCCGGGCCCGCACACCTACGTCACGACCCCGGGCAGCGCGCTGCTGTCCCCGTCCTTGTGTGCGCCCCCACCGGCGATGCGCCCGCACCCGCCACACCCGGAAACCAACGCTGCGCCGACCCCACCGTCATGATGCCCAAACGCCGCAGCACCCGCGCCCAAAACCGCGCGACACGCATCGCCACCGAACGGCGCCACAACCGCCAAGCACGATTAGCCGTTCAAGTAACACACCCGGAGCGGCCGGTCGAGGGGCGACGGCGAGCCACCGCCTTTTGAGCAACTCTGCGCGGAGCCGACGTTTGCTGGGTCCCTCGATTTGTGCTGTCTTGTGGGCTGAATCCCTCTAGGATGAGTTTCCTTGATGCTGCCCTGCGGCCGGTCGGGATGAGGTTGCTCATGAATAGCCATGCGCTCAGGTCGGCATTCGCATGGGCGGCGGCGGTCCTCGTGGTGGCCGGCTGCACGACATTCGTCGGCGGGCGTGCACTGTCGATGCTCAACGACCCCTTCCTGGTCGGTGGTCTGCCGGCGACCAACGGGCCCAGCGGAATCCGTTCGAACGCACCCAGGACGAAAGGCAAGGTGCTCAACACCGACAACGGGAAGATCGACTCGCTGGCGCTGCTGTCGGTCAACGACATCGAGGACTACTGGCAGTCGGTGTACGACCGGTCGCTGAAGGGCAAGTTCGTTCCGGTCAGCAAGATGGTGTCTTACAACTCGACCGATCCGAGCAGCCCGATCGTGTGCCACAACGACACCTACAAGCTCGTCAACGCCTTCTACACCGGCAGATGCAATCTGATTGCCTGGGACCGCGGCGTATTCATGCCCATGGCGCAGAAGTACTTCGGTGACATGTCCGTCACCGGTGTGCTGGCGCACGAATTCGGGCATGCGCTGCAGCAGATGGCGAAGCTGGTGACTAGACGGGACGCGACCATCATCCGCGAGCAGCAGGCCGATTGCTTCGCGGGCGTCTATCTGTACTGGGTCGCCGACGGCAAGTCGCCGCGCTTCACGCTGAGCACCGCCGACGGGCTCGACCATGTATTGGCGGGGATCATCACCACCCGTGACCCAGTGATGGACAGCGAAACGGTCAACGACGACGCGCACGGTTCGGCCTTGGACCGCGTCAGCGCCTTCCAGCTGGGTTTTCTCAGCGGTACCTCGGCCTGCGCGGCGATCAACCGTAACGAAATCGAGAAGCGCCGCGGCGATTTGCCAAACGCGTTGCGAGTCGACAACTCGGGGGCAACGGAGACCGGTGAGGTGTCGATCAACAAGGACACCTTGTCGAATTTGATGGATGTGCTGGGAAAGATCTTCGCCCCGACCAACCCTCCGGCACTGTCCTACCAGCCGGCCGATTGCCCGGACGCCAAGGCGACACCACCGGCGTCGTACTGTCCAGGCACCAACACTATCGTGGTCGACCTGCCCGGACTCGCCGCCCTGGGCACGGTCGCAGACGAGAAGCAACAGACGCTGCCGCAAGGCGACGACACCGCGCTGTCCGTCGTGATGTCCAGATACGCGCTGGCGGTTCAGCATGAACGCGGCCTGGCAATGCAGAGTCCGTGGACCGCGCTGCGTACGGCATGCCTGACCGGTGTGGCACACCGCAAGATGGCCGAGCCGATCGACCTACCCTCGCACAACCAATTGCTGCTGACCGCAGGTGATCTCGACGAAGCGGTCGCCGGCCTGCTCACCAACCATCTGGTCGCCAGTGACGCTGACGGCACCAGCGTGCCGGCCGGTTTCACTCGGATTGCGGCGTTCCGCGGTGGCGTGACCGGCAATACGGACGCCTGTTATTCGCGCTACCCCATCTGACGAACCATCGACGGTCAACCCACTTCGGCGAGCCGCGGAATCACCTCGTCGCCCAAGCGGTTAACGAAGCCGAGCGGATCCGGATTGCCGGGCAGCGGGCCGATGTTGATCATGTCGACACCAAGCGCTGCGTAGCGTTCAACCGTCTTCAGGAATGTGTCGTCGAAAGGATCGGTGGTGGCCAGGCCGCCGGCTGTCTTGCGAATGTCATTGGGATTCCTGCCCACCTTGTCGCAGTGCCGGTTCAACACCTCGATCTTGTGCTCGAGCTCTTCGGCGTCAGCGGCCATGCTGTTCCAAATGTCGGCGTATTGCGCAACCAGGCGCAGCGTCTTCTTCTCGCCGTCCCCGCCGATCAGGATCGGAGGCCGCCGAATCGGCTGTGGCTCGCAGATGGTCTCGTTCAGCCGGTAGTGCGTGCCGGTGTAGGGCCCGTCGTCCTCACTCCACATCTGCCGGCAGATCTGCAGCGTCTCCTCCAGCATTTCGAAGCGGGTACGCAGTGGCGGATAGGGAATACCCAGTGCGGTGTGCTCACGTTCGTACCAGGCCGCACCCAGCCCCAACATCGATCTGCCCTGCGACAGCACGTCGAGGGTCGTGACCGCCTTGGCCAACATGCCGGGATAGCGGTAGGTGACGCCCGTGACCAGCAGGGCCAGATCGATCGTCGTCGTCTGGGCAGCCAGGAAGCCCAACGATGTGTAGCCCTCGAGGAACGGGTCCTCGGCGCGACCAATGTTTTCCATCTGGAAGAAGTGGTCCGCGAGGGTGAAGAGCGTGGCGCCGCCTTGTTCGGCGGCCTTGGCCACTTCAGCAAGCGTGGGGCCTAGTTTGGCCGGCTCGCCGGGCAGAAAATCGATGAAATGTAATCCCAATTCCATTGCAGTTTAGGTCCTTTCGCGTCCTATATTGGCGGGTCAATGGGTCAAGCGCTCGAGCAGCGACAACGCGTCGACGATGACGCGCCGCTCGGATTCGCTGTAACGCTCCTGGATGGTGCGTGCCAGCCACTCTTCGCGGGCGCGTCGGCCGCTTTCGGCACGCCTTCTCCCCGCCTGGGTTAGTGAGACCACTTGGCGCCGGCCGTCATTCGGGTCCGGTTCGCGCTTGATGAGGCCGCGTTGGCCCAGGGCCGCCAGGATGGTGGCCATCGACTGGGGTCGTACCTGTTCCGCACCGGCCAACGCACTGGCTGATGACGGTCCGTCTTTCCACAGCCGGGTGAGCACCGCCGTCTGGGACGGTGTCAGGCCGTCGACCGAGACGTCTTTCAACCGGCGCCGCAGCCGGCTGAACACCACCCGGATATCGCGGGCCGCCACTACCGCGGATTCGCTGACGTCGCCCACGCCAACATCCTAAATTAGACAGCTAAAACTGTCCAGTTGAAACTGCCTAATTCCGTCCCAGTAGCTGCAGAGCGGCATCGACCGCCAATGCCGGGACGTTCAGCGTCTTGGATCGCAGATCGTGTCGTGCACTGGCGATCTCGACGACGGCCGTCGTTCCGGTGATCAATGCCGCGGCGGCACGCAGCTCGTCGGGCGTGCCGAATGGATCCGACGTGCCGTGCGTGAACACCGTCGGAACCGTGATGTCGGGCAGGTGCTCGGTGCGCACGCGTTCGGGCTTGCCCGGGGGATGCACCGGATAGGAGAACAGCGTAAGCACGTCGACCGCGGCCTCCCCTGCCGCAACCACCATGGACGTCTGCCGACCGCCATAGGAATGCCCACCGGCGATCAGCGGGCCGTCGGCAAGGCCGCGGCACACCGCGATCGCCTCGACGATGCCGGCCCGGTCGGTGGCGGCGGAACCAGAGGGCGGGCCGGTGGGCCGGCGCCGGCGATACGGCAGGTTATAGCGCACCGCAAGCCAGCCACGCTGCGCCCATTCCTCGCAAACCTGCTGCAGCAGAACGGCATCCCGGTTGCCGCCGGCGCCGTGGGTCAGCACTACCACGCCTTCTGGCGCACCGTCCGGTTCGTGTGCGATGCCCGCGATCCGATCGAGATTCATGCGCGCGCCGATGACAGCCGAAAAAGCGGGGAGACGGGGCCATGACCGTCGCCGAGTGGATAAGCGGCGCGCAGACATTCGGTGACCCATCGCTTCCCGAACTCGACGGCGGCCGGCACCGTGAAGTCGTACGCCAGGGCGCACGCGATCGCGCTGGCGAGCGTGTCGCCGCCGCCGTGGTCGTTGCCGGTGGCGACCCGCTGCGCGTCGAACTCGCGGAAATCAGCACCGTCATAGAGCAGGTCGCAGCTGTGATCCGACGACCGCAAATGACCGCCCTTCACCAGCACCCACCGCGGGCCCAAGGCGTGCAGCGCCTTGGCCGCCGCACGCTGCGAGGCGGGATCCACCACGTCGATGTCGACCAGCAGCCGCACCTCGTCAAGGTTCGGTGTCACCAACGTCGCCAATGGAAACAGTTGATTGCGAAGCGAATCCAGCGCTGGCGGCGCCATCAGGGCATCGCCGTGCATGGACGCCGCCACCGGATCGACCACGAGTGGAACCCTCAACCCGAGCCGGGTCCAGGTGGTGGCGACGGTGTCGATGATGCGCGGCGATGCCAGCATCCCGGTCTTGGCGCACTGGATGCCGATGTCGTCGACCACGGCTTCGATCTGCCCCGCGACCACGTCATCGGGCACCTCATGAAAGCTCTGCACGCCCAACGTGTTCTGGACGGTGACCGCGGTGACCGCGACGCACGCGTGCACGCCCAGCAGCGCCATCGTGCGCATGTCGGCTTCGATGCCCGCGCCACCCCCGGAATCCGATCCGGCGATGGACAGCACCCGCCGCGGCGTCGTGCCCGGCGCAGGCAGCGGCAGGAAAGTCACTGGGCTGGATGGCGGCGACCCGCTGCGCCCGGCTGCGCCGCGCTTGCGATCACCGCAGCCGGATGGCGGCGACCCGCTGCGCCCGGCTGCGCCGCGCTTGCGATCACCGCTGGGCCAGCGGTAGATACACCCGGTTGCCGTGCTCGGCGAACTCACGCGACTTCTCAGCCATGCCCTCCGACATGGCCGCCTCGATAGCTTCCTCGCTGTCCAGGCCGTGCTTGGCGGCGTAGTCGCGCACATCCTGAGTGATGCGCATCGAGCAGAACTTCGGCCCGCACATCGAGCAGAAGTGCGCGGTCTTGGCGGGTTCGGCCGGCAGCGTCTCGTCGTGGTACTCCCGCGCGGTGTCCGGGTCCAGCGACAGCGCGAACTGGTCGTGCCACCGGAACTCGAAGCGTGCCGTAGACAGCGCGTTGTCGCGCTCCTGCGCGTGCGGGTGTCCCTTGGCCAAATCGCCTGCGTGCGCGGCGATCTTGTAGGCGATCACCCCGTCCTTGACATCCTTGCGATCTGGCAACCCCAAATGTTCCTTGGGGGTCACGTAGCAAAGCATCGCGGTGCCGGCCTGGGCGATGATGGCCGCGCCGATCGCCGAGGTGATGTGGTCGTAGGCGGGCGCGATGTCAGTGGCCAGCGGGCCCAGGGTGTAGAAGGGGGCTTCCTCGCACCACTCCTCTTCCAGCCGCACGTTCTCGACGATCTTGTGCATCGGGACGTGGCCCGGTCCCTCGATCATCACTTGCACGCCATGGGATTTCGCGATCTTGGTCAACTCGCCCAGGGTGCGCAGCTCGGCGAACTGCGCGCCGTCGTTGGCGTCGGCGATCGAGCCCGGCCGCAGGCCGTCACCGAGGGAGAAGGTGACGTCGTAGCGGGCGAATATCTCGCAAAGCTCGTCGAAGTTGGTGTACAAAAACGACTCTCGGTGATGCGCCAGGCACCAGGCCGCCATGATCGAGCCGCCGCGGGAGACGATGCCGGTGACCCGCTTGGCGGTCAGCGGCACGTAACGCAGCAGGACGCCCGCGTGCACGGTCATGTAGTCCACACCCTGCTCGCACTGCTCGATCACGGTGTCGCGGTACAGCTCCCACGTCAGCTGGGTCGGGTCGCCCTTGGTCTTCTCCAGGGCCTGGTAAATCGGCACGGTCCCGACCGGCACCGGCGAATTGCGCAGAATCCACTCACGGGTCTCATGGATGTTCTTGCCGGTGGACAGGTCCATGATGGTGTCGGCGCCCCACCGGGTTGCCCATACCATCTTGTCGACCTCCTCGGCGATCGAGGACGTCACGGCTGAGTTACCGATGTTTGCGTTCACTTTGGTTGCAAAGGCCTTGCCGATGATCATCGGCTCGATTTCGGGGTGGTTGTGGTTGGCCGGGATCACCGCACGGCCCCGCGCGACCTCGTCACGGACCAGCTCGGCGGGCATGCCTTCGCGGGCGGCGATGTAGGCCATCTCGGCGGTGACCTCGCCGGCGCGGGCGCGCTGCAGCTGGGTGCCGCGGTCGCGGACCACGCCGGGCCGAGCCGCCAGCCCGGCCGTCAGATCGATCGTCGCGTCCGGATCGGTGTAGGGCCCGGAGGTGTCGTACAGATCGAAGTCGTCGCCGGTGGACAGGTGCACGCGTCGCAGCGGCACCCGCAAGGTGACGCCGTCCGGGCCCTCGATCTCGCGGTAGGCCTTGCTGCTGCCCGCGATAGGGCCGGTGGTCACGGCCGGCTCAACACCGTGCGAAGCGGTGCCCGACACGGTTCCGGAAAGGACATCAGTCATTTTTCTTCTCCCTACGCCGGCATTACCCGGTCAGGTTCGTACGGTCGACGGCCCCGAGCCGTCCTCTCAGCGCACTCGGCGTGCGCTCCCGCGTCGTATGGATGGGTCCGCACGCGACGTTACCCCGACCCAGGGCCGAGCGACATGGTCGACGGCCTTTTGTACCGGGGCGGTAGCCGGAGGCGTTCCCCTAGTGGAAAAATGCAAACGTGCCACAGCGCAGGCGAACAGGGGAATCGTCATCCGATGGGGGCGGCGTGTCCTTCTCGGAACCCGGCGAGCCGGCCCCCGGGTACCTGAACGTCGGCGCGTTCCGCTTCTGGTTCGTCGGTCAACGCTGGGAATGGTCGGACGAGGTGGCCAGGATGCACGGCTACGAACCCGGGGAGGTCGAGCCGACGACCGAACTGCTGCTGTCGCACAAACATCCCGACGACCGCGCCCATGTCCAGGAGCTCCTCGACTTCGCGTTGCAGTCCGAAGAGTCGTTCTCGAGCAGGCACCGCTTCGTCGACACCGCGGGCACGCTGCACGACGCCATCGTCGTCGCCGACCGCATGCGCGACGAGTCGGGCGCCGTGCTGGGCACCGAGGGCTACTACATCGACCTCACCAACACCTTCGACGCGACCCGCCAGGAGGTGCTCGACGAGGCGCTGCCGGACCTTTTCGAGAGCCGCGCGGCCATCGAGCAGGCCAAAGGCGTGCTGATGTTCGTCTACCGGGTCAGCGCCGAGCAGGCGTTTCGTGTGCTGCAGTGGCGGTCGCAGGAGTCCAATGTGAAATTGCGTGCGCTGGCCAAGCAGTTGCTCACCGAAGTGGCGACCCTGGGGTCACCGGTTGCCGCCTTGCAAAGCCAGTTCGACCATTTGCTGCTGACCGTGCACGAGAGGATTCCGCCCGAGTCAACCGGGTAACCAACGATTCGGTAAACGAGCAGTTCGGGTACAGGTTAATCTCGGGTGGTCTGCGGTGCGCGACCGCGCATACCGCCGCGTAATCGCGCTAAGCGGCTGCAGATCTCCACGTTGGCTGCGGCGAAAGGCACGAAGTTGTTGGCGGTCGAACACGAGGCCCACAACGATGCGGTGATTGTGAGCGTCAAAGGCGATGTTGACTCCAGTACCGTCGGCGAGCTTGCCGCTCACCTGACGACCGCCCTCAGGCTGGCCTCGGCGCAGCCGGCCCGACCGGTGGTCATCGATTTGCAGGCCGTTGATTTCTTCGGGAGCGCGGCGCTGAACGCGGTGCTCGACTGTCACGAGGGCGGAAAGGCCGACGGGACCTCGGTTCGGCTGGTGGCCGACCACGACCAGGTGCTGCGACCGATCCAGGTCACCGAACTAGACCGGGTCTTCGACATCTACCCGACGCTGTCCGCGGCGTTGCAACGAAGACGGCGGTGATGGACTCGCGACTGCCGGCTGACCTGGCCGCTGCCGTTTCGCTAGGCGGTGAGATGGGCCGGCGGTTCGCCGAATACGACTGGGACACTCATCCGCTGGGACCGCCGGACCAATGGCCGGCCGAATTCCGCGCAGCGGTGACGACGGCGCTGACGTCGCGGTTTCCGATCGTGCTGTGGCTGGGGCCGCAGGATCTGTTCCTCGTCTACAACGATGCCTACATATCTGCTCTGGCCGACAAGCATCCGGCTGCCCTGGGGCGGCGCGGCCGGGAAGTGTGGTGGGACATCTGGGACTCCATCGGACCGATGCTTACGGGGGTTATTGCGACAGGTGAGGCGACGTGGTCGCGCGACCTGTTGTTGTCCATGGTGATAGAAGGTCGACGGCAAGACCGATATTTCACCTTCACCTACGGCCCGATGATCGCCACGAGCGGCGATGTCTCTGGGATTTTCTGCGCGGTCACAGAGACAACCGAGCGGGTGCTGAGCGAGCGCCGCCTGCATCTGCTCAACACGGTCGCCTCGGCGATAGTCGAGAGCCGCAGCATCGACGAGGCGGTCGGTGTCGCGGTCAGGGTGTGTGCATCGCAACCGGCCGACCTGTCCTTCATCGCCGTCTACGCCGGCAGCGGTGAGACCGGCGATGTCACGCTGCGCGGCGCGACGCCATCGGTGCTGGCGCTGCTGCCCGGCGAACTGGCGCAGCTGACCGATTGGGATGCGGCGGCGCGGTCCCGGGCCGAAAGCCAGGTCATCGAGGATGTCACCGGCGCGATCCCCGGCATCGGTGAGGTCCTGGGCGCCGACTGTCCGCGGCAAATGCTGGTGCTGCCCCTGGGGGAGGCCTTGACCACGGGGGCCTTGGTGCTCGGCGCCAGCCCCAGGCGCCCCCTCGACGCACAATTTCAAGGCTTCTGTCAGCTGCTGGCCGACCAGTTGACGTCGACATTCGCCTCGATCGTCTCCTACGAGCAGGAACGGCACCGGGCCGACGCGCTGGCCGAATTGGACCGGGCGAAGACGGCATTTCTCACCAATGTCAGCCACGAGTTCCGCACTCCGCTGACCCTGCTGCTCGGACCGCTGGACGACGCGCTGCTGGACGCGGCGCCGGAAACCCTGCTCGCGGAGCGGCTTACCACCGCAGCACGCAACGCGCGGCGCCTGCAGCGTCTGGTCGACTCGCTGCTCGACTTCTCCCGCATCGAGGCCGGCCGGGCCAACGCCAAGTTGGTGTGCACCGATGTCGGCGCCCTCACCGCGCACATCGCGTCGTCGTTCACCGAGCTGTGTCATCGCGCGGGGCTCGACCTCGAGCTGGACTGCGCGCCGGCCCTGGCCGACGTCGATCCGGGCATGTGGGAGACGATCGTTCTCAACCTGCTGTCCAATGCCGTCAAATACACGCTGCGAGGCACGATTTCGGTGCAGGTACGGACCGAATCCGATGACTGCGTGATCGACGTGCGCGACACCGGGGTCGGCATCGGCGCCGAGGATCTGAAGCAGTTGTTCGAGCGCTTCTACCGGGCCGACAACGTTCGTGGCCGCAGCGTCGAGGGCACCGGGATCGGGTTGTCTTTGGTGCGGGGCCTGGTCGAACTGCACTGCGGCACGGTGGAGATCGACAGCGAGCTGGACCGCGGAACCACCGTGACCATCCGGGTGCCGCGATCGGTCTCGGGCGCGGTGGTCGCCGCGTCGCCCGCCATGCCGGATGAAACGAATCCATATGTCGCCGAGGCGAGTCAATGGGTGACGACGGCCCCCGAACCCGTGGCCGCCGCGCCCGATAGGACGCGCCAACTCGTGCTGATCGCCGACGACAATGCGGACATGCGGGCGCACCTGGACCGGGTGCTGTCCGCCCACTGGGAGACGGCTCTGGCCGGCGATGGAGAGTCGGCGCTGGCCGCGACGCGGAGACTGCGCCCGGACGCGATCGTCACCGACGTGATGATGCCCGGGCTCGACGGCTTTGGATTTGTCACCGCCGTCCGCGCGGACCCGGAATTGGCGGCCACGCCGATCCTGATGCTGTCCGCGCGGGCCGGTCCCGAGGCGATCAACGAGGGCTATGCCGGCGGGGCCGACGACTATCTGCCCAAGCCGTTCCGGACCCAAGAGCTGATCGACCGGGTGGCGTCGAGATTGTCCGCGGTTGGCCGCGAGCGTGAGCGGCAGCGTCGCGAGGCACGGTCGGGCCTCGCCGCCGACCTGGTGCATCTCGACTCGGCGCTGCAGGGCGCCAGCTCGGTCGGCGAGATCATGGACGCCCTACTGGGCTCCTCCTTCGGCTCGGGCGACGCCGGCGCGGTCGCGATCGGTGTCGTCGACGGCGAGCGTTACCTGCGCTTCGAATACTCCGGCGATCTGCCGGCGGAGTTCCGCGACCGCTACCACGTCGTCGCGCTCGACGCCCCGTTGATCGGAGCCGACGTCGCGCGCACCGGTGAGTCGATGATCGTCGCCGACACGTTCGAGCTGCCCCCGCGCTACGCGCACGCCGTGCAGGACAGCGCGGCGAGCATCCGCGCCTGCGTGGCCCACCCGCTGCGGGATGGCGCCGGCCGGATCTTGGGTGTGCTGGCGTTGTTGTGGCCGGCTCCACGCAAATTCGACGCCACCGAACTCGATGCCTTTGCCCGTATGGCCGAGCTGACGTCCTCGGCCCTGGACCGGGTTCGGCTGATGGCCCGCGAACACGAGATTGCCATTGACTTCCAAGAGCACCTGCTCGACCTGGATCGCGGCTCTACCGCCGCGGTCGTGTCTGCCGTCTACCAGCCGGCGGGGGAGGCGATGCGGGTCGGCGGCGACTGGTATTCCGTGACCCCACTGGACCACCCCGGCAGGATCGCGATATCGGTCGGAGACGTGGTCGGGCACGGCCTCCCCGCGGCGATCGTGATGAGCAGGCTGCGCGCCGCGGTCGCGGCCTCCGCGCTGACCGCGGACGAACCGGAGGCAGTACTGGGCGCGCTGGACAGGTATGCCGCCAGCGTCGACGGCGCGCGCTGCGCGACGGTGGCCTACGCGCGGATCGACACCGAATCCCGCCGCGGCGCTGCCACCGTCAGCTACAGCTGCGCCGGGCACCCCTATCCGGTGCTGGTGCTGCCCGACGGGCAGGCGGTCTATCTGGAGTCCGGCCGGCGCGCGCCGGTTTCTGTGGCCGGAAACGGCTTCCACGATTCGGCGGACCAGTCATCCGGCGACACCGCGACGGCCGAGCTGCCGGCGGGCGGATTGATCCTGCTCTACACCGACGGACTCATCGAACGGCCCGGCGAGACGCTCGACGACGGGTTCGAGCGCCTGCGGGCGGTCGCGGCGCAATGCGCCGGCCTCCCGGTTGAACAGATTTGCGCGGAGCTGCTGACCAAGATGGCACCGCCGTCCGGTTACCGCGACGACGTCGTGGTACTCGCGCTGCGGCCGAGCCACGTGGCCGCGGGCAGCTTCGTCACCGTGGTGCCGGCCGCGCCCGCTCAGATTCCCGTCGCGCGGGAGCAGCTGCGAGATTGGCTGAACACCATCGAAGTCTTGCCGGGTCGCGAAACGGACATCTTGTTGGCGACCGGTGAAGCCGTCACCAACGCGATCGAACACGGCAGCCGAAACGAACCGCGTCAAACGGTGTCGGTCGAGGCCTTCCTGCGGCAGAACACCGTCGTGATCACTGTCAGTGACACCGGCCGATGGGTCGGCGATTCGTCGGCCAGCTTGCGCAGCCGCCGCCGCGGGCGCGGGCTGACCCTGATGAGCGGTTTGGCCGACGATGTCGAAACGCGACGCACCTCGGCCGGCACTCGGGTCACCCTGCGGTTCGACCACGCTGTCGCGCAAAGCTGAGCCGATCGGGCGGCGGCTAGGCCTCCTCCATCGCTTCCCCGAGCTCCTCCAACAGCTTGTTGTGGTGGTTGCTGGCCAGTAAGTGCCCGGCGGCGATGACCAGGGCCACCGGCCAGTCGATGAGTTCGAGGGCCGCCAGGGCCGCCAGCCCGCCGAAGTAGGCCAACTGCTCTGGCCTGGGGATTTCCATCTGACCGACCGCCGGCAGGTTGACCACAAAGGTTTCGCCCTCGCGGATCTTCTGCACCGCCTCGCGCTGCGACGTGCCGCGCCGCGACTTCTTTTCCGCCATCATTTGCCTTTCGGTAACGAGAGGTTTCCCATCTCGCTGGGTCGCGGGTCCACCGTCGGAACTATGTCGACGATGACCGACACCGGGGGCGATCCGCTAGTTTCATCGTTTGCTTCGGTGCTGAAGGTGCCGCTACTCGAACTCTATGCGCTGTTGTGGCGCGTCGGGGTGGTCGAGATTCGGCAAGACGATCGGGTTCCTCGTCGCGGCGCGAAGGTTCCGTCCGGGGTGGTTCAGGGCCCGATCTGTCCGGATCCATCTGCTCACTCCGACGATCGCGTGGTGCGCTGGCCGTTGGCGCAATTGGCTTCGGCGGTCTTTAGCGAAGCAGCCGGCTGATCGGCAGCGGATTCGCCTAGTTGGTGCTGCGCAACCCCGTGGTGCCGGCCCGGCGTCCGGCCGTTTTCTTGGCCGGGGAATTGCCGGGGGTTTTCGCGGGCGCCTTCTTCTGCGTCGGCGGCTCGGCCGGAACCGCCTTGAGGTCCGCCTTGACCGCGCGGGGCTCGGCCTCGTGCTTGCGGCTCAACCTCTGCAACAGCAAGGCGCTGCCGCCGACGGCCAGCAGCACCGGCCACTCCACCAATCCGGCGACGCCCAGCGCGCCGAAGGCCAGCGCGGCCGCGGGCGCCGAGTGGCTACCGCTGTTCATGCCGCGCTTGACGCCCTCCGCGGCTCCGGTGACGCCGCCGATGACCCCGTTGACCGCCGCGCCACCGACGGCACCGGCGGCTGCGGTCGTCGCGGTCGCCGCGCGGTTCACCGCCTGACTCACGCCTCGGAATGCTCCGCCGATGACACTCATGATGACTCCCTGCCATTGCTGCTAATCCCCAAAGCCTGCCACCATGTCATCGCGCAGACAACGAGAAGCACCTGAGAATTGCGTGAGCTTGATGTGAGTGGGTCTGGCCCGTCCTTATGGCCGCGGCTCGTCTCGCCTCACATCAATGAGCACCGGCGCGTGATCGCTGGCCGCCTTGCCTTTGCGTTCTTCGCGGACGATCTGGGCGTCGATCACGCGGCCCGCCAAGGCCGGTGAGCCGAGGATGAAATCGATGCGCATGCCTTGTCGTTTCGGGAACCGCAGCTGGGTGTAGTCCCAGTAGGTGTAGACCCCGGGGCCCGGCGCGAAAGGGCGCACCACGTCGGCGAATTGCGCATCGACGATGGCGTGGAACGCGCGGCGCTCCGGTGCGGAGACGTGCGTGGCGTCGGCGAAGAACTCCATACTCCAGACGTCGTCGTCTTGCGGGGCGATGTTCCAGTCGCCGGCCAGCGCGATGGCCGCGGTGGGATCGTCGCGCAACCAACTCGATGCCGAATTACGCAGTGCCGCAAGCCATTCAAGCTTGTACGTGTAGTGCGGGTCGCCCAGGGCCCGGCCGTTGGGAACGTAGAGACTCCACATCCGGACGCCACCGCACGTGGCGGCCAACGCACGGGCCTCCGCGGTGGCGGCGACTTCCGGCTTGCTACTCCAGGTGGGTTGACCCTCGAATCCGATCTGCACGTCGCCCAGGCCGACGCGGGAGGCGATCGCCACGCCGTTCCACTGGTTGAAACCGACGTGGGCCACCTCGTAGCCGAGTTCGAAGAACGGCAACGTGGGGAACTGGGCGTCGGAGCATTTGGTTTCCTGCATGGCCAGCACGTCGACGTCGGCGCGGGCCAGCCAGTCGGTGACGCGGTGCAGCCGGGAACGAATCGAGTTGACATTCCAGGTGGCCATCCGAAGCGTCGATCGCAAGTGCGGCGACGGCTGGGGCGGCGCGTCGCCGCCACCATCAACCGTCCCGTCGGGCATGGCTAGACGTTAGCCCAGCCGTCCGGGCGCACCGGCACGTAGCGACGGCGGTGGTGTAGACGGAATCCCAACGCGGCGGCAAGCGTCGTCACGCCGACGTCGGGTACCCGCAGGTAGCCGCGCGTTGCTCCACGGTCGGCCCCCCACGCCAACAGTGCCCCGCACAGGTCCGCCGCCGATCGCTCGTCGGCGTCCGGCGCCCAGCGCACGGCCGAGATGCCCACCCAGCGTTCGCCGCCGGGTGCGTCGGTCACGGCGGCACGCGCGACCGCTGTGTCACCGTGCGCGCCGAAGGCGAGCTCGCCGTCGATGACGGCGGTGAGCACGTCGACCGGGATCTCGCCGCCGGATATCCGCAACCACGCGTCATCGGGGCGCGGCGACAGTCTGACGGACGGGCCGGCGCTGTGGGCGGCCGCGTCGGAAAGATCGCGCACCACAACCCGTTCCGTGCGTTCGCCGGTCAAGCCGGCCGGCAGTTCCAGCAGGCGGTCGGGCAGGGCAAGTCGTGGCGTCAGGCCGCGGCCCTGGTACCATTCGACGATCGCCGGTAGGCAGCTCAGCTGAGCGGAAAGTGCCAGCGGCACTGCGGAATTCGCGGCAAGGCCGGCACCGTGGCCGGCCCGCAGGAGCCAGCCGTCCAGCCAAAGATGCTGTGCGCCCGGCCAGGCGGTGGCGGCGGCGTGTTCGAGCGCGCGGATGTGTGACGTGCGGATCGGGGTGTCGGTGAGCACCCGCAGCGCGACCGCATCGGCGGGTGCGAACTCGACGACGGCGCCGGTCTTCGTCCGCACCCGCACCATCGGGTCGACGGCCAGCAGCTGACCCACCGCGTCGGTCAACGGCGGCACCGAACCGGCCGGGCGGCGGTAGCGAACCGTCACCCGGGTACCCGGGTCGGGCCACGAAACCATCAGTGCCCGAACGGATCCGGTCCTTCGCCGGGCGTCCAAGAGAGGCCCGGAACGCCCCAGTTGTGGGATTTGACGGCGCGTTTCGCGCTACGCGCGTGCCGGCCGATGAGACGGTCCAGATACAGAAAGCCATCCAGGTGCCCGGTCTCGTGCTGCAGCATCCGTGCGAACAGGTCATTGCCTTCGATACAGACCGGTTTGCCGTCGGCGTCGAGTCCGGTGACGCGGGCCCACTTCGCGCGGCCGGTGGGGAAGGACTCGCCGGGCACCGACAGGCAGCCCTCGTCGTCGTTGTCCGGGTCGGGCATGGTCTCGGGTATCTCGGAGGTTTCCAGGACTGGGTTGACGACGACACCGCGGCGGCGGTCGGCGCGGCCCCGGTCGTCGGCGCAGTCATAAACGAAGACCCGCAAGCCGACCCCGATCTGGTTGGCCGCCAGCCCGACCCCGTGCGCGGCGTCCATGGTGTCGTACATGTTCGCGATCAGCTCGGCCAGATCCGCCGGCAGCGAACCGTCGGCAGCGACCGGCACCGGCTGCGTCGGGGTATGCAGGACGGGATCTCCCACGATGCGGATCGGAACGACTGCCATGGTCGGCTAAGCTACCGCACGCCCTTGGGTTGCCCAGCCTGCGATCTCGGAGTCTGGGCCATCTTGGCCAATCGGCCGACTCGCGGGTCTGGATGACGGCTTGAGGGTTTGGCGCGTGTTTCAATTATCGCCGAAACACGCCCTTAGCTAAGTCAAGTCATTCGAGCAGTTCGGAATTCGCCGAAAGGGTCCAGGGGAAGCGATATGGACAGCGCCATGGCGCGGGCAAATCGATCGGGGGACGACTCTGAGATCGCAGATGGGCTGACCCGCCGCGAGCACGACATCCTGGCCTTCGAGCGCCAGTGGTGGAAGTTCGCCGGTGTGAAGGAAGACGCCATCAAGGAGTTGTTCTCGATGTCGGCAACGCGTTACTACCAAGTGCTCAACGCGCTCGTCGACCGGCCCGAGGCGCTGGCCGCCGACCCGATGCTGGTGAAACGGCTGCGCAGGCTGCGTGCCGGCAGGCAGAAGGCACGCGCGGCACGGCGCCTCGGCTTCGAGGTGACCTGACTCGTTACAGTAGGGCTCGATGAAAGAACGAGTTCCCGACTCCACTGGGCTGCCCCTGCGGGCCATGGTGATGGTGCTGTTGTTCCTCGGCGTCATCTTCCTGCTGCTCGGTTGGCAGGCTCTGGGTTCTTCCGGGAGCTCTGACGACGATTCGGCGTCGGCGGTGTCCACCTCGAGCGTCACCAGCTCGACGACGACATCCCCCACCAACAAGCCGGCGAGCAACCAGGCCGAGGTGCAGATCTACAACATCTCCGCGAAAGAGGGTGTCGCCGCGCGCACTAAGGACCAGCTGACGTCCGCCGGATTCAAAGTCACCAAGGTCGACAACATGACCGTGCCCGACGTCTCGACCACCACGGTCTACTACACCGACGCCGGTGACGAACACGCCACCGCCGATGCGGTGGGCAAGAACCTGGGCGCACCCGTCGAACCGCGAATCCCCGCGCTCAGCGCGGAGCCGCCGGGTGTCATCGTCCTTGTGGCGGGCTGATTCGACTGCCCGACTCCTCAGCGAGCCGTTCCGGCTAACCTCGCCGCCGGGCTAGGCTGCTGGTTATGCGTAACCTGCCCTGTTTGGTTCTGGCCGGTTGTGTCGTGTTGCTGGGTGCTTGTTCGTCGCCCGAGCGGGCGTCCTCGGTTCCGGGCACCACTCCAGCGGTTTGGACCGGATCGCCATCGCCGGCTGGCGCCAAAGCCTCGGAGCCTGGAGGGGGGGCGGCCCCGAGCATGACCACGCACCTGAAGGCCCCGGACGGTACCCAGGTGGCCACCGCGGCGTTCGAATTCGACAACGGGTACGCCACCGTCACCATCGAGACGACGGCCAACGGTGTGCTTACACCGGGCTTCCACGATGTGCACATTCACAAGGTCGGCAAGTGCGAGCCCAACTCGGTGGCCCCGACCGGCGGCGCGCCGGGGGACTTCCTGTCCGCCGGCGACCACTTTCAGGCGCCCGGGCACAGCGGCGAGCCCGCGAGCGGAGACCTGCCCACCTTGCTGGTGCGCAAGGACGGCTCCGGAAGGTTGGTCACTACCACGGACGCATTCGCCATGGAGGATCTGCTCACCGGGCAGAAGACCGCGATCATCATCCACGCCGGTGCGGCCAGCTCCGCCAACGCCCCATCGGGGGGCAACAACCAGACCAATGGCACGCCGGGCCCCCGCGACATGACGATGAGTACCGGTGACCCCGGCAAGCGGGTGGCGTGCGGTGTCATCGGTGCCGGTTAACAGGGCCAACACCCACATCGATTTCGCCCGCTCACCACGGCCGACCCTCGGGGTCGAGTGGGAGTTCGCGCTCGTCGATGCGCAGACCCGCGACCTGAGCAACGAAGCCACCGCGGTGATCGCCGAGATCGGCGAAAACCCGCGCGTACACAAGGAATTGCTGCGCAACACCGTCGAGGTGGTCACCGGCATCTGCCGCACCGCGGGCGAGGCCATGGAGGATCTGCGGCAGACCCTGGGGCCGGCGCGACGCATCGTCCGGGATCGCGGCATGGAGTTGTTCTGTGCCGGGGCACATCCTTTCGCGCAGTGGAGTTCTCAGAAGTTCACCGATGCCCCGCGCTACGCCGAGTTGATCAAGCGCACCCAATGGTGGGGACGGCAGATGCTGATCTGGGGCGTGCACGTGCACGTCGGCATCTCCTCGCCGAACAAGGTGATGCCGATCATGACCTCGCTGCTGAACTACTACCCGCACCTGCTGGCGCTGTCGGCGTCGTCACCGTGGTGGACGGGCGTGGACACCGGATACGCCAGCAACCGGGCGATGATGTTCCAGCAGTTGCCCACCGCCGGGCTGCCGTTCCAATTCCAGACGTGGGCGGAATTCGAACGTTTCGTCTACGACCAGAAGAAGACCGGCATCATCGACCATGTCGACGAAGTCCGTTGGGACATCAGGCCTTCCCCACACCTGGGCACGCTCGAAATGCGGATCTGCGATGGCGTGTCCAACCTGCGCGAGCTGGGCGCCCTGGTCGCGCTGACCCACTGCCTGGTGGTCGACCTGGACCGCAGACTGGAAGCCGACGAGTCGTTGCCGAGCATGCCGCCCTGGCACAACCAGGAGAACAAGTGGCGCGCCGCCCGCTACGGTCTGGACGCGGTCATCATCCTGGACGCTGACAGCAATGAGCGGTTGGTCACCGAGGATCTCGACGACGTGCTGAACCGGCTGGAGCCGGTGGCCAAGAAGTTGGATTGCGTCGACGAGCTTGCCGCGGTGGCCGACATTCCGCGGCAAGGCGCCTCCTACCAGCGGCAGCGCCGGGTGGCCGAAGAACATGACGGCGACCTGCGTGCGGTCGTCGATGCGCTGGTGGCCGAACTGGAGATCTGATGACGGAAGCCCTTGAGCTCGCGATGTTTCCGCTGGAGTCGGCGCTGCTACCCGACCAAGATCTGCCGTTGCGGATCTTCGAGCCACGCTATGGCGAGCTGGTGCGGCATTGTATGGACACCGGCGACCCGTTCGGGGTGGTACTGATCTCGCGCGGGCGTGAGGTCGGTGGCGGTGAGGCACGTTGCGACGTCGGCGTGTTGTCCCGGATTGCCGAGTGCATCGACCACGGCGCCGGGCGGTATTCGCTGAATTGCCGTACCGGAGAACGTATTCGAGTGAAAGAATGGCTGCCCGACGACCCGTACCCGCGGGCGGTGATCGCGCCGTGGCCCGACGAGTCCGGTGATGCGGTGTCGGACACCCAGCTGCTCGAGGTCGAAGACCGGGCCATGGCACTGTTCGAGCGCATTGCGCGGGCGCGCGACATCAATCTTCCGGGCCGTGAGGTGATTTTGGCATATGACCGGACCGGCTCAGCGGGGAAGCGCTTGTTCGCGTTGGCGTCTCGCATTCCGATCGGCACGGCCGACCGCTACTCGGTGCTGTCGGCGCCGGGAGCCGCCGACCGCCTTGTCGCGCTGCGCGAGGCGGTGGACGCGGTCGCCGAAGTGGTGGAGTTTCAGCTTTCCGAATGACCGGGCGGGGTGAAGGACGGACGGATGAAGGTGCAGCTTCGGGTCAGCGGTTCGCCGGTGCGGGCGGCGGCAAGCGCCGCCGACATGATCGGCGCCCCGCATCGGGTGCCGGTCCTGTCATGAGCGCCGACCTGACGGTCGAAATCGATTCGGGCGTGGCGGTGCTCACGCTCAACCGGCCCGCCCACCTCAACGCCTACACCGCCGAAATGGGCGCGCTGCTGAGCCGCGCATACCGGGATTGCGACGAGGACGACGACGTCCGAGCCATCGTGCTGACCGGGGCGGGTCGTGCATTTTGCGCCGGGGCCGACTTTTCCGGCGACGCACGCCCGTTCAGCGCACCCACCGACTCCCGCCCGACCGGCACGTTCTCGGCCTCGCCGATCACCCCGGCGGCGTTCGAGTTGCGTAAACCGGTGATCGCCGCGGTCAACGGCCACGCCATCGGCATCGGGCTGACCATTGCGTTGCAGGCCGACATCCGCGTCGTGGCCGAGAACGCGAAATACGGTGTGGTGCAGGTCCGCCGGGGGGTGCTGCCCGACTGCATGTCGCACTGGACGCTCACCCAGTTGACCAACCTGGGGGTGGCCGCAGACATCCTGCTCACCGGGCGCACGTTCGGCGGGACCGAGGCAGCCGCGCTCGGCGTCGCCACCCGCGCTCTGCCCGCCGAACAGGTGCTCGACCATGCCCTGTCGCTGGCCCGCGACATCGCGATCAACGTGTCACCGATGTCGGCGGCGCTGTGCAAACGCCTGCTGTGGGACAGCGCGATCAATCGCTACACGCCGCGACAGGTCGCCTCGCTGGAAACCCTTGTGCACGAATGGCTGATGGGCGGTGCCGACGCCGACGAAGGCGTCGCCGCGTTCCTCGAGCACCGGCCGCCGCGCTTCACCTCGCGACTGTCCCGCGAATGGGCGCCACTTCCCGAGCCATGAACCGGCGCACGGTCAGGTTGTGGCACAAAACCTTCGGAGAGGTCCCACAGCCCGGCCTCGCGTTGGTCACGCGGATCAACCTATCGGCGCCATGGCGCGCCCCCGGCTCGCGCTGCGTCGCATGAGTTGCGGCGCCACCATGCGATGCAGTGGGCCGATCAACGCCCACACCGCCCGCGCTGTCACTCGGCGTCGGTAGTGCAGGCGGGTGGTCAGGACCGCCCGCCGACCGTCCTGGCGGCGCAACGTCAGCTCGCCGCGCATCAGCGGCCCGCGCGTCGCCAGCACCAGTTCGTCGGGATCCGAACGAACGATCGACCAGCCGATGAGGTGACCGGCCGAGCGGGGCGGGCCCAGCCGCAACATCAGTACATTGCGGTGGACCCACGCCACCAGGCGCCCGCCCCCGGTTGGCTTATCGCCGAGCCCGTCGCGAAATGCTTGTTCGGCGGTGCGCGTGTCGCCGGCGGCGATAGGCACCTCGAACACGTCCACGTAATCGGCCGCGGTCGCACCGGTGCCGGCCCGCTCGTCGAGGACCGCTGCGGCAACGCGTTTCAGGGTCCGCCGCACGACGATGCGATGCCCGCCGGTGCCGATCACCAGCGCCCGATAGGTCTTGCCGCGGATACCTGGGAAGTCCGCCCAGGTGGCCGCCCGCAGCCGGGTGCGCGCGGGGCCGTCGAGCGCGTCCAGCTCGAACACCCATCGGTAGACCGCGAACCAGTGGCGCCCCTTGAGCGCGAATCGCGCCGGCGGTCGGGCTTCGTCGAGGGTGAAGCCGAAGGGCACGGTCGACGGGTCGTGCGGATCGCGGCACATCACCCGCAGCAGCGCCGCCCACGTGTCTTCGCTGCCGGCGTCGATGGTTATGGCATGCTCATCAATATAGGGTAATCGTTCCATATAGAAGGAATGTACTAGATCGTGGCACCTCCGCGGAAGCACGAAACCGATGTGATCCTCGACGCGGCTCGAGCACTGGTGCTCGACGGTGGTCCGCGCGCGGCCAGCGTGGCCGCAATCGCGAAAGCCAGCGGCGCGCCCGCGGGCACGCTGTATCACCGGTTCGGCAACCGCGACGGCATCCTGACCGCGGCGTGGCTGCGCGCGCTGGAACGCTTCCAGACGCGCGCAATGGCCGCCAACGGCGACAACCCGACGGACACCGCCGTGGCGATGGCCGTGGCCGCCGTCGGCTTCGCGCGGGCCCTGCCCGACGACGCCCGGCTGTTGTTGACCATCCGCCCCGGCGACCTGCTCGACGACGAGCCGGACGCGGCATTCCAGCAGACCCTTGCCGCGATGAACGCCCCGCTGACCCAGCGCATCGCGGTGTTGGCCCGGCAACTGTATGGCAACGGCAAACCGCGATCCGTCGACGCCGTCGCGCGGGCGGTCGCCGACCTGCCCTACGCCGTGGTGCGGCGCCACGCGCGCGATGACCCGATGCCGACCTGGCTGGAAAAGGACGTCGCGGCGTCGGCCCTGGCCGTGCTACAAAGCTTTGGCGAACGCTCGTAGCGATTCGACCTGCGTGGGATCCAAGGATGGACGGACGTTTTCGTGTGCCGCGGCGAGGTCGGCGGCCGTCACATCGGTGGCGTCGATGGATCGACGCATGGCCGTCAGTGCGGCCTCTCGCAGCAGCGCCACGCAGTCGGCGGCGCTGTAGCCATCGAGTCCGGCCGCTACCTGATCCAGATCGACGTCGGCGCTCAGCGGAATGGATTTGCCTGCGGTGCGCAGGATTTCGCGGCGGGCCGCCGCATCGGGCGGTTCGACGAAGACCAGCCGCTCCAGCCGGCCGGGTCGCAGCAGCGCGGGGTCGATGAGATCCGGCCGGTTGGTGGCGCCCAGCACGACCACGTCGCGCAGCGGGTCGACGCCGTCGAGCTCGGTCAGCAGCGCGGCGACCACTCGATCGGTCACGCCCGAATCGAAGCTCTGCCCACGCCGCGGCGCCAGTGCGTCCACCTCATCGAGGAAGACCAGCGACGGCGCCGAATCGCGCGCGCGCCGAAATAGTTCGCGCACAGCCTTTTCCGAGCTGCCCACCCATTTGTCCATCAGCTCGGAGCCCTTAACGGCGTGCACGGACAACTGCCCCGTGCTGGCCAGCGCCCGCACGATGAAGGTCTTGCCGCAGCCCGGCGGCCCGTACAGCAGCACCCCGCGCGGCGGCTCCACCCCCAACCGCGCGAACGTGTCCGGATGCTGTAGCGGCCATAACACGGCCTCGGTCAGCGCCTGTCTGGCCTCGGCCATGTCGCCGACGTCGTCGAGCGTGATGTTGCCGACGCTGACTTCCTCGCTGGCCGAGCGAGACAGCGGCCGAATGACGGTCAACGCACCGATGAGGTCCTCCTGCTTCAGCTCGGGCGGCCGGCCGTCGGCGCTGGCCCGCGACGCGGCCCGCAGCGCTGCCTCGCGCACCAGTGCGGCCAGGTCGGCGACAACGAAACCCGGTGTTCGAGAGGCGATCTCGTCGAGGTCTAGATCCCCGGTCGGCACGTTTCGCAGCAGCGATTCCAGTAGCGCTTTGCGGGTGCCGGCGTCCGGAAGCGGCAGGCCCAGCTCGCGGTCGCACAGATCGGGGGCCCGCAACCGGGCGTCGAGCGCATCAGGTCGCGCGGAGGTGGCGATCAGGGCGACGCCCTCGCTGGCCACGGCGGTACGCAGCTCGCTCAGGATCAGCGAGGCCACCGGCTCGGCGGTGGCCGGCAGTAGGGCATCGACATCGGTGATCAGCAGCACGCCGCCACCGTCGCGGACCGTTTGCACCGCGGAAGCCACTGCCTTGAGCCGATCTTCGGCACCCAGCGCGCCGACCTCCGGGCCGTCAAGTGTGACCAGCCTGCGATCGCCGCACACCGCGCGCACCAGCGTCACCTTGCCCACGCCGGCCGGGCCCGACACCAGCACGCCGAGGTTGGCACCGGCGCCCAATGTCTTGAGCAGGTGTGGTTCGTCGAGCGCCAGCTTGAGCCATTCGACGAGCTTGGCCGCCTGCGGCTGGGTGCCTTTCAGTTCTTCGACGACCATCTCCGGCCTGGCGACTTCGACCGAAATCTGCGACGATGCCCGCGCCCCGGACACAACACCGGCGCCCCAGGTGACCAGCGAGTTGGGCTGCACGCTCACGGGTCCCTCGGGCTCGACGCCGGTGACGGTGAGCAGCTCCGAGGTCCAGCTGATGCCCACCGCGGTGGCCAGGGCGCGGGTGGCCTCCGACGTCGACGTGCCGGGACCCAGGTCGCGGGGCAGCAGCGATACGGCGTCGCCGACGGTAAGCACCTTGCCCAGCAAGGCTTGTCGCAGCGTGACCGGCGTGACCGACTGGGTGGCCAGCGCCGAGCCGGCCAGCGTCACCGACCGCGCGCCGTAGACGGTGACCGTGCCGACGACCACCGGGGTTCCCTCGCGCAGTCCCGCGTTGGACAGCGTCACGTCATCGAGCAGCACGTTGCTGACGGGCGTGCCCGGGCCGGCCAGGGCGGCGACGGCCGCCGTCGTGCGCGATCCGATCAGCGACACCGCGTCCCATTCCCGAATCCCCAGTGCGGCAATGGCATTCGGATGTAACCGAATGACGCCGCGGCGGGAGTCGACGGCCGAGGTGTTCAGCCGGGCGGTCAGGGTGAGCTGACGGACCGAGCCGGAGCGGTGTGCGTCGTCGCCGGAGCGACTCACGGCAAGCGCCTGCCCGGCTTGCGCAGGCCCAGCCGCGCCACCGACCGGCGGTTGGGCTGTGCCCGGCGGATCGCCCGCCGCGCCGCGCGGCGCTGCTTGGGTGCGTCATCCCACGCCTCGGGGTGCGCGGCCAGCCAGCGCGAGTTGCGGATGGCGAACGGTATGTGGCACAGGTAGACGACGATGATCACCCAGATCAACATGTAGGGGGCCAGCACCGCCGCCGCCGCGCAGATCGCCAGGAGCGCGAGCAGGGGCGCCGCCCAACTCGGCGGCACGGCGACCGCGTGCATCTTGCGCATCGGGATCTTGCTGACCATCAGGATCGAGGTCCCGGTGATCCAGATGCACAGGAACAGTGGCGAGGTCCACCAGCCGTCGCCGAACTGCAGTTTGAGTCCGATGAGACCGATCATCGAGATCGCGCCGGCCGGCGCGGGCATGCCGACGAAGAATTCGTGCGCGTAGGAGGGCTGGCTGCCGTCGTCTAGCAATGCGTTGAATCGCGCCAACCGCAACACCACACAAACCGCATAGAGCAGGATCACCACCCACCCGGCCGGCGACGTGGTCAACAGCGTCACGTAAATCACGATCGCCGGGGTTACGCCGAAGTTCACCGCGTCGGCCAGCGAGTCGATCTCTTCGCCCATCCGCGACTGGGCGTCCAGGATGCGAGCCACTCGCCCGTCGAGTCCGTCCAGGATGGCGGCCGCGGCAATCAGCGCCATCGCCGCCTTGGGCTGGTGCTCGAGGGCGAACCGGATCGACGTCAGTCCTGCGCAGACGGAGAGCACCGTCATGGCACTCGGCAGGATCTGCAGGTTGACCGCCGGGCGCCCGCGCGGCTTGCTGATCATCGCAGCTCGGCCAAGACAGTCTCGCCGGCGATCGCCCGCTGGCCCACCTTCACCAGCGGTTCGGAACCCGCCGGCAAGTAGGTGTCCAGCCGGGAGCCGAACCGGATAAGGCCGTAGGTGTCACCGACCGACAGCTTGTCCCCGACGTGCGCGTCGCAGATGATGCGGCGGGCGAGCAACCCGGCGACCTGCACCGCGACGACGTCCGCGCCGCTGGCGGTGCGCAGGTGCAGGCTGGTGCGTTCGTTCTCGGTGCTCGCCGAGGCCAGGTCGGCCGAGCCGAATCGGCCCGGCCGGTGCTGCACGGCGACTACCTCGCCGCTGACCGGAGCGCGCTGCACATGGGCGTCCAACAGCGACAGGAAGATGCTGACTCGCGGCAGCGGTGCGTCGCCCATGCTCAGTTCGGCGGGCGGGGCGGCGAAGTCGATCACGCAGATCTCGCCGTCGGCGGGGGCGACGATCGCGCCGGGCCGGGTGGGGGGCACCCGCGGCGGATGACGGAAGAACCCCGCGCAGGCCCCGGCGGCCAGCAGTCCCGCCCGTCGCACCCATCGGTGCTTGCGCCCGACGAGGGCCAGCGCCAGGCCGCCGCCGATGAACGGCCGTCCGGCCGGATGCACCGGCGGGATGGCGGAGCGCACCAACTCCAGCGCGTGTTGCGGGCTAAAGCTCGGGTCCGAAGCCGTGGGGCCGATAGTGCGGGGGCGTCGTGCCACGCGGCCATCTTACGGAGCCCGCCGTTGATTCGTAGACGCCCGCAGCGGGAACGCCCACCGTCGACATGGAATCGCACAGCGCGGATCGGCGAGCCCCACAGTTGCTCTGGGCGAAAGTCACGGTCACCGCCGTATTCATCGCGCACGGTCTGGTGTTCTCCTCCTGGGCCGCTCACATTCCCCACGTCAAGGCCGAGCTCGGCCTTTCCGACGCGGCGCTCGGGACGGCCCTGTTGGGCGCGCCGCTGGGATCGGTGGTGGCCACGCTGCTCAGCCACTGGGCACTGCCCCGGTGGGGCAGCCACCGCCTGATCCCGGTCACGGTCGCGGGCTATGCCGCGGCCGGAACGACGGTGGGCCTGGCCGGATCCGCGGCCGCGCTGTTCGGTGCGCTGGCGCTGTGGGGGCTGTGTCAGGGAGCCCTGGACGTCGCGATGAACACGCAGGCCGGCACGGTCGAGCGCCTCGCCGAGGCTCCGATCATGGCTCGGTTTCACGGCATGTGGAGCGTCGGGGCGTTGGCGGGCGCCGTGATCGGCGCGGCGTGCGTCAGCGTGGGCGTCAGCCTCACCGCCCAGCTGACTGGTCTGGGGCTGGTCGTCCTGGTCGTGGTGGAACCGCTGACCCGTCGCCTGATCCCCGACGCGGTCGACGCGGCCGCCGCGTCATCGACCCCGCCGCAGGGTAAGCGCGCCTGGATGACCCCGGGGGTGGCGATCCTCGCCGCGGTGTCGTTCGCGTCGTTTCTGTGCGAAGGCGCCGCCACCGACTGGTCGGCCAACTACCTGCGCAATGTCGTGGGTGCCGGCCCCAGCGTCGCCGCGTTGAGCTACGCCGCCTACACGTGCGCGATGGTCATCACCCGGTTCGGCGCGCCCCGACTGCACGCGCTGGTGTCCAGCCGCCGGCTCTTGCCGGCGCTGGCGCTGGTGTCCGTTTTGGGCATGAGTGTGACGCTGGCCGCCGCCGACGCCCGGGTGGGCGTGTTCGGCTTCGCCGCGCTGGGCGTCGGCGTGGCGCTGCTGGTGCCCACGGCCTTCAGCGCGGCCTACGGCGCGAGCGGCGCCGGATCGGCGATCGCCGTCGTGGCCGCGGCTGGTTGGCTGGGCTACCTGCTCGGGCCGCCGTTGATCGGCCACCTGTCGGGTTGGGTGGGGCTGTCGGCGGCGCTGGTCACCATTCCGGTGATGATGTCGGTCGTCGCCGTCGCCATCCGTTGCACACCGGCTTTCGACAAGGCCGACGAGTTCCATCGTGACGTGGCCACGCCCGCGGCCTAGCGAGCCCGCTAACGCAGATCCCAGACCTGCAGTTGGGTTCCCTCGGGCACCTCGACGACGTCCTCGGGGATGTCCAGCAGTCCGTTCGCCGACGCCAGCCAGCGCAGGTGGTGCGACGCCGGCGGTCCGTAACTGACGACCGTGCCGGCGTCATCGTCGAGCACCGCACGCCGGAATTGGCGCTTGCCGCGAGGTGACGTGAGCGACTCGGCGAGGACGGCCTTGCGGTGCGGGCGTTCCGGGTGCGGCAGGCCCATGGCCCTTCGCAGCGCGGGCCGGATGAATACCTCGAAGGACACCAGCGCGCTGACCGGGTTGCCCGGCAGCGTGACGATCGTCGCGCCGGCCACCCGCCCCACGCCCTGCGGCATGCCCGGCTGCATGGCGACCTTGACGAACTCCACGCCCTGGTCGCCCTCGCGCCCGAACGCGTCCTTGACCACCTCGTAGGCGCCGGCGCTGACCCCGCCGCTGGTGATGATCAGGTCCACTTGGTTGTCCGGGCGCGCGTATCGGTCGATGATCGAACTGAATTGGGCCACGTCGTCTTCCGCGGTCGCGACGGCGACCAGATCGGCCCCCGCATCCCGAACCGCGCCGGCCAGCATGATCGAGTTGGACTCGTAGATCTGCCCCGGCAGCAGCGGCGTGCCCGGCGTCACCAGCTCCGATCCGGTCGAGATCACCAGCACCCGCTGGCGCGGAATCACCGGCAACTCGGCGATGCCCAGCGCCGCCGCCAAGCCGAGCACGGCCGGCGTCACGACCTGACCCCGGCGCAAGACCGTGGTGCCGGGGGAGACGTCCTCACCCGCACGGCGGATGTGCTTACCGGCCGTGCGGGGCGCGCGGATCGACACCACGTTCATGCCGCCGTCGGTGTCCTCCACCGGCACGACGGCCGTGGCTCCGGCCGGCAGCGGTGCGCCCGTCATGATCCGGTGCGCCGTCCCGGGCCGCAGCGTCAGTTCGTCGGTGCGTCCGGCCGGAATGTCCTCGGCGACACGCAACTCCACCGGGCTTTCGGGCGTGGCGCTCGCCGTGTCTTCGGCGCGCACCGCGTAGCCATCCATCGCGGAGTTGTCGAAGACGGGCAAGGCCAGCTGCGCCACCACGTCGTCGGCCAGAACCAGGCCCTGGGCGTCGGTCAGCGGGACCCCGACCGGTGGGCGCGCACGAATCAACTCGGTGACGACCCGCTGATGTTCGGCGACTGAGCGCATCGAAGCCATTATCCGCGCGTCAGACGGGGAAGCTGACACCGGTGAGTTCTTCGGAGACGGCCCAGAGCCGACGCTGCAACTCCTCGTCGTGGGACTGGGCGCTGGAGTTGACGAGCTTCGGGCGGCCGCGCTGCTCGAGGAAGCCGGCCGGGCCGTAATACTGCCCGCCCTGGACGGCCGGATCGGTGGCAGCCCGCAGCGTGGGCAGCGCGCCCATCGCCGGGCTTTGGAACAGCACCGGGGCCACCAGGGCCTTCACCGACCGCAAGACGCCCGGCAGGTTGCGGGCCAGCTCGGTATTGGAGCCGCCGGGGTGGGCTGCGACGGCAACGGTCTTTGCGTCGGGCGTGGCGGCCAACCGGCGCTGCAGCTCGTAGGTGAACAGCAGGTTGGCCAGCTTGGATTGCCCGTAGGCGGCGATCCGGTCGTAGCCGCGTTCGGCATGCAGGTCGTCGAACTGGATCGCCGCCCTCAGCCGATGCCCGAGGCTGCTGACCGTCACCACCCGCGAATCCCGCACCACCAGCAGGTTTTCCAGCAGCAGCCCGGTCAGCGCGAAGTGGCCCAGATGGTTGGTGCCGAACTGCAATTCGAAGCCGTCTTTGGTGACCTGCTTGGGCGTCCACATCACCCCGGCGTTGTTGATCAGCAAATCGATGCGCGGGTAGGCCGCGCGCAGCGTGTCGGCGGCCGAGCGGATCGCGTCCAGGGAGGTGAGGTCCAGCTGCTGCAACGTGACATCCGCGCGCGGACTGGCGGCGACGATGCGCGACAGCGCCGCGTTGCCCTTCTCCAGGTCGCGCACCGCGAGCACGACGTGGGCGCCGCGGTAGGCCAGCACGGCCGCCGCCTCGTAACCGATGCCGGTGTTGGCGCCGGTGACGACGACGACCCGGCCAGTCTGATCCGGGACATCAGCCTCCGACCATGAGCGGGTCTCTGCGTCGTTGGAAGGCATGGCCCAAAAGATACTCATCGGAACTGCTGCTGCCGGATGGGCGGGTGGCCCTGCCGGGCGGACGTAAGGTGAGAACGTGATTACCGGATTGGCTCACACCGGGGTTTGCGTTCCGGACTGCGAGGCTGCGGTGGCGTTCTACCGCGATGTGCTGGGCATGCGTGTGCTCTCGCCCCCATATGTCATGTCCGGCAACGCCATTCGCGACGACATGGGTGAGTTGGTGTCCGATCCCAGCATGAAAGCTGCCATCCTCGGGTTCGACGACGGCGGTGACCGGGTGCTCGAGGTGATCGAATACCTCGGAGCCAAAAGCGGGCCTGCCGGTGACGGCCGGGCGCTGACCGACCCCGGGCTCTCGCACGTCGGGCTGATCTGTGCGGACATCGACGCCACCCGGGCGGAACTGGAGTCCAAGGGCGTGCGCTTTGTGGTCAGCGGAATCGCCGACGTGGCACGGGTACGTACCACCTGGTTCGTCGATCCCTGGGGTGTGGTGTTCATCCTGGTGGAGAAGAGCCGGCCCGAGCGGCCGTATTTCGCGCAATGGGCATAGTGGACCCGAAGCCCTCGGTCGGGATCATCGGGGCCGGCGCCGGCGGCATCGCGATGGGGATCCAACTCGCCGACGCGGGCTACGAATTCACGATCTTCGACCGAGCAGACGGATTCGGCGGAACCTGGCGCCACAACACTTTTCCGGGTGCGGCCTGCGATGTCCCGTCGCATTTGTACTCGTATTCCTTTGCGCCCAACCCTCGGTGGAGCAAGACCTATGCCAACCAGCCCGAGATCCTTGCGTATCTCGAAAGGGTGGCGACCGAGCACGAACTGGCCGGGCACCTGCGGGCCAACACCGCGATCACCACCGCGCGCTGGTCGGACTCGCAGCGCCGCTGGACGCTCACCAGTGCTGACGGCCGACAGTACGACTTCGACGTGGTGGTCAGCGCGGTCGGCATGCTCGATGTGCCATATGTCCCGGACATTATGGGGGCGAAGCGGTTTCGCGGACGCCGATTTCATTCCTCGCGCTGGGACCACAGCAAGTCGACCGACGGAGAACGCGTCGCTTCCATCGGCACCGGTGCCAGCGCGATCCAATACGTACCGGCGATAGCTCGAAAGACCGCCCATCTGACCGTGTTTCAGCGGACCCCGATATGGATCGCGCCGCGATTCGACTTCCCGTTCACCCCAGAGCAGCACGAGCTGTTCGAGCGTGAGCCGGCCGCCGCACAGAAGCTGCGCGACGAGGCCTTCGCTGCCTACGAGTCGTCCAGCTTCGACGTCGATCACCCACAGATCCTCGAGGCGACCGAGCTTGCCCGCGGTTACCTGGCCCGCAAGGTGGCCGATCCCGAGTTGCGGGCGAAGCTGACACCGCACTATCCCGCCGGGTGCAAGCGGCCGCTGATGTCGCGCGAGTGGTACCCCACGTTCGCACTGCCCAACGTCAGCCTGGAAACGACCCCGATCGCGGAACTGACCGAACGTGGGGTGCGTACCGTTGACGGCGTCGAACACCACGTCGACACCATCATCTACGGCACCGGGTTCACCGCCGCCGACTATCTGGCCAGCATCGACGTGTACGGTTCCGGCGGTCGCCACCTGCGCGATGACTGGAGCGACGGCGCGGAAGCCTACCTGGGCACGCTGGTCGCCGGGTATCCGAATTTCTTTGTGCTGTATGGCCCCAACACCAACGGCGTCAACTCGATCATCTACATCCACGAGGCGCAGACGACCTTCATTTGCCACATCCTCGACGTGATGGGCGGCCGCGGGGCGCGCACCGTCGAGGTGACGGCCGAGGCGCAGCGCCACTACAACGAGGAGATCCAGGCCGCGATGGCGGGCAAGGTCTGGCTGGCCTGTACCAACTACTTTCGACATCCCAGCGGGAAGGTCGTCACCCAATTGCCCTATAGCGGCAAGACATTCTTCGAGCGCACTCGCCGCATGGTCGTCGAGGACTACCTGCTACGTCCGTAGCCGCACGCTCTTGGCTTCAACCGCGGCGGCGTCGCGCCCAGAAACGTCCCGGCAGAAGCAATCTCGCATTTACCTGAGGCTTACTGCACCCAGTAATTGTCGTGGCGGATGAACCATTCCCGGCGCTCGTCGTCGGTCATGTCGGCCAGTGCCGCGAATCCCTCGAAGTAAGCCTCGCGGGGTGCGCCGGGTGCGAACAACATCAGAATCGATGCCGGTTCGTCCGCCTCGTTGCGAAAACCGTGCACCCCGCCGGGCGGGACGTAGAGAAAGTCGCCTTGACGGCCGTCCGCCCACTGCGTGCCGTCATAGAGCTTCATCGTTCCGGACAAGACGAAGAACGCCTCGGACATGGCGCGGTGGAAGTGCGCCGGGGGCCCGCCGCCGGCCGGTGCGATGTCGACGCGGTAGAGGCCGTAGTCGCCGGCGGTGTCTTGCTGGTTGGCCAGGTAGTGGTACCTGACCCCGGACGTCTCGTAGTCCGGTGGCTGATCGGCACGCTTGAACCAGGCACTGATCTCCGGCTCGTCCTTGGTGTATCGGGCTGGCGGGTAGGGCGGCACGACGAGAGACATGGTTCCAGTGTGCGCATAGCATCGCCGGTGTGGAGCGATCGAGTGCCGAAGATGTTCGCGTGCAACGGCTGCTCGATGCCGAACGCAAAGCCGCGCAATTGTTCGACGAAATCGAGCGGCGGGCCATGATTCGCCCCGGGCTGGCCGAGAAGGAACTCTCCGACCGGATCCATGACCTCGCCGGCGAGATGTTCGGCGTGACCCGGCACTGGCACCGGCGGATCGTGCGGGCCGGGCAGAACACGCTGCAGCCGTTCCAGGAACGCCCGCCGGATCGCGTGATCGTCGACGACGACATCGTGTTCCTCGATCTCGGTCCGATCTTCGAGGAGTGGGAGGCCGATTTCGGGCGGACGTTCGTGCTCGGCGACGACCCGTACAAGACGGCCCTTCGTGATGCGCTGCCACGGGTCTGGGAGGCCGGCCGCGACCACTTCGCCGGCCATCCCGACATCACCGGCGCCGAGCTGTTCGACTATGTCGTCGCGGTGGCCGACGCCGAGGGGTTCGAGTGGGGCAGCCGCATCGCGGGCCACCTGATCGGCGAGTTCCCGCACAAGAAGATCGCCGGCCCAGGCGTCGAGTGGATCATCATGCCCGGATCGAACAAGCCGATGCGCCGCACCGATCCGCGCGGCCGCATCTGCCACTGGATCCTCGAGATCCACCTTGTCGATCGCCCGCGCGGCTTCGGCGGCTTCTACGAGCAGCTGCTCGATCTGCCCTAGTGCCGATCGCGAGCGCGGCGCACCGCCGGGCGCGGCGGGTCGTCCCTCGGGCTAATCGATGGGGTAGGTCACCCCGGTGAGTTCCTCGGAGACCGTCCACAGCCGGCGCTGCCGCTCGACGTCGTGCGACTTGGCGCTAGACGCCACGACCTTGGGGTAGCCGCGCGTCTGGCCGAGGCCGTCGGGCCCGTAGTACTGCCCCCCTTGCACCGCCGGATCGGTGGCGGCGCGCAGGGTCGGCAGGGCGCCCATGGCCGGGTTCTGGGCGACGAGGGGTGCGATCCGCTCGAAGGCGACGACCAGCGGGGCGGGCATGTTGCGCATCAGCTCGGTGTCGGACATGCCGGGGTGCGCGGCCGCGGCGATCGTCGTGCCATGCGGGGCAAGCCGTCGTTGCAGTTCATAGGTGAACAGCAGGTTGGCGAGCTTGGCCTGCCCGTAGGCGGCGACCCTGTTGTAGCGGCGCTCCCACTGCAGGTCGTCGAAGTGGATGTCGGCGAGGATGCGATGGCCGACGCTGCTGACCGTCACGATCCGCGAGCCGGCGACCGGCAGCAGCCGGTCCAGCAGGAGGCCGGTGAAGGCGAAGTGTCCCAGGTGGTTGGTGCCGAACTGCAGCTCGAAGCCGTCCTTGGTGGTCGACTTCGGCGTGTACATCACCCCCGCGTTGTTGATCAGCAGGTCGATGCGGTCGTGCGCGGACCGCAGCTGCTCGGCGGCCGCCCGGACCGACGCCAGCGACGTCAGGTCGAGTTCCTGTAGCGCGACGTCGGCGTGCGGGCTCTGCGCGGTGATCTTGGCCGCCGCGTCCTTGCCCTTGTCCAGATTGCGCACCGCCAGCACGACGTGCGCGCCGTGATCGGCCAGCGCCAGGGCCGTCTCGTAGCCCAGGCCCGTGTTGGCTCCGGTGATGACGGCGACCCGTCCGGTCTGGTCGGGAATGTCAGCGGTGGTCCACTTGGCCATGAGAGATTCCTTGAACTAGTAGAGTAAACGGGGCTATCGCTCCGGTTGAGTGCCACTATATGGAACGCACGCCCCGCTTTGTCAACCGCTGAGGAGTGAACAGATGGCGCAACCCGCACGGCCGTTGCGCGCCGACGCGGCGCGCAACCGGGCACGCGTGCTGGATGTCGCCTACGAAACGTTTGCAGCCGAGGGACTCTCGGTGCCCATCGACGAGGTAGCGCGGCGAGCGGGCGTGGGGGCCGGCACCGTCTATCGGCACTTTCCGACGAAGGAGGCGCTGTTCCAGGCGGTGATCCAGGATCGGATGCAGCGACTGGTCGACGACGGCCGTGCCCTGCTGGAATCCGTCGGGCCGGGCGAAGCGCTGTTCGCCTGCCTGCGGTCGATGGTGCTGCACTGGGGCGCCGCGGACCGAGGTCTGGTCGACGCGCTGGCCGGATTCGGCATCGACATCGCCACCGCGGCGCCCGACGCCGAGGACGCGTTCCTGGCCATGCTCGACGAGCTGCTGCGGGCCGCCCAGAGTGCGGGCTCCGCGCGCCAGGACATCGGGGTGCGCGAAGTGAAGGCGATCATGGTCGGCTGCCAGGCGATGGAGGCCTACAACTCGGACTTGGCCGAGCGGGTGACCGACGTCGTCGTCGACGGTCTACGCGCTGCGCGATAAGGCCGGCCGCTTCTTGCACTCGACATAGGCGAGTGCTAAGAATGACGTTGGCACTCGCGACCAGCGAGTGCTAGGTCGGGACGGTGAGGCCAGGGCCGCGACAAGCGGGAGACACCTAGCCGTCCGTCGCGGGCACTGCACCCGGCCAGAACGTGTCATCCCCAATCCGGAGGAATCACTTCGCAATGGCCAAGACAATTGCGTACGACGAAGAGGCCCGGCGCGGCCTCGAGCGGGGGCTCAACGCCCTCGCCGACGCGGTAAAGGTGACGTTGGGTCCCAAGGGCCGCAACGTCGTCCTGGAGAAGAAGTGGGGTGCCCCCACGATCACCAACGATGGTGTGTCCATCGCCAAGGAGATCGAGCTGGAGGACCCCTACGAGAAGATCGGCGCCGAGCTGGTCAAGGAAGTCGCCAAGAAGACCGACGACGTTGCCGGTGACGGCACGACGACGGCCACGGTTCTGGCCCAGGCGCTGGTCCGTGAGGGCCTGCGCAACGTCGCGGCCGGTGCCAACCCGCTGGGTCTGAAGCGCGGCATCGAGAAGGCCGTCGACAAGGTCACCGAGACCTTGCTCAAGTCGGCCAAAGAGGTCGAGACGAAGGACCAGATCGCTGCGACCGCGGCCATCTCCGCGGGCGACCAGTCGATCGGCGATCTGATCGCCGAGGCGATGGACAAGGTCGGCAACGAGGGCGTCATCACCGTCGAGGAGTCCAACACCTTCGGTCTGCAGCTCGAGCTCACCGAGGGTATGCGGTTCGACAAGGGTTACATCTCGGGCTACTTCGTGACCGACGCCGAGCGTCAGGAAGCGGTCCTGGAGGACCCCTTCATCCTGCTGGTCAGCTCCAAGGTTTCGACCGTCAAGGACCTGCTGCCCTTGCTGGAGAAGGTCATCCAGGCCGGTAAGCCGCTGCTGATCATCGCCGAGGATGTCGAGGGCGAGGCGTTGAGCACCCTGGTCGTCAACAAGATCCGCGGCACCTTCAAGTCGGTCGCCGTCAAGGCCCCCGGCTTCGGTGACCGCCGCAAGGCGATGCTGCAGGACATGGCCATCCTCACTGGTGGTCAGGTCATCAGCGAAGAGGTCGGCCTGTCCCTGGAGAGCGCCGACGTCGCCCTGCTGGGTAAGGCCCGCAAGGTCGTCGTCACCAAGGACGAGACCACCATCGTCGAGGGCGCCGGTGACTCCGACGCGATCGCCGGGCGGGTGGCCCAGATCCGCAGCGAGATCGAGAACAGCGACTCCGACTACGACCGCGAGAAGCTGCAGGAGCGCCTGGCCAAGTTGGCCGGCGGTGTTGCGGTGATCAAGGCCGGGGCCGCCACCGAGGTCGAGCTCAAGGAGCGCAAGCACCGCATCGAGGACGCGGTCCGCAACGCCAAGGCCGCCGTCGAGGAGGGCATCGTCGCCGGTGGTGGCGTGGCCCTGCTGCACGCGACCCCGTCGCTGGACGAGCTGAAGCTCACCGGTGACGAGGCGACCGGCGCCAACATCGTCCGTGTGGCGCTCGAGGCTCCGCTGAAGCAGATCGCCTTCAACGGTGGTCTGGAGCCCGGCGTCGTGGCCGAGAAGGTCCGCAACTCGCCCGCCGGCACCGGCCTGAACGCCGCCACCGGTGAGTACGAGGACCTGCTCAAGGCCGGCGTCGCCGACCCGGTGAAGGTGACCCGTTCGGCGCTGCAGAACGCGGCGTCCATCGCGGGGCTGTTCCTCACCACCGAGGCCGTCGTCGCCGACAAGCCGGAGAAGGCGGCCGCACCCGCGGGCGACCCGACCGGTGGCATGGGCGGCATGGACTTCTAAGTCCACGACTCGAGTACGAAAAGGCCCGGCCCTCACAAGGGGCCGGGCTTTTTCGTGTGCTCGTGCCCGGGCGAGTGTGAAGCTAGCCGCACATTCGACGCCGAGCGTGCGGCCAGCTTCACGTTCGGCGGCGGTGAGGGCTCTGAACACGCGGCGACCTAGTGTTAGGCCGTGTCCCTTCCGACTCCCTCACCCACCAGCACCGCCGTCGTGACCGGCGCGTCGTCGGGCATCGGCGCCGACCTCGCGCGCGAGCTGGCCGGCCGCGGCCATGGCGTCACGCTCGTCGCCCGCCGCGAAGACCGGCTGCGGGAGCTGGCCGACGAGCTCGCCGGCCGCGTCCGCGTCGAGGTGATCGCCTGCGACGTCGGCGATTCCGCCGCCCGCGCCGGCCTTTTCGAGGAGGTCGACCGTCGCGGCCTGACCGCCGACATCCTGGTCAACAACGCCGGCATAGGCACCATCGGATCGGTGGCGACCACCTCCGTCGGCGACGAGATCGCACAGGTGCGGGTCAACGTCGAAGCCGTCATCGATTTGACCACCCGCGCGGTCCAGCAGATGGTGCCCCGCAAGAAAGGCGCGATCCTCAACGTCGGATCCACCGCGGGATACCATCCCTTCCCGGGGCAGGTCGGGTACGCCGCCACCAAGGCATTCGTGATCACCTACACCGAGGGGCTGCGCGCCGAACTCGCCGGCACCGGAATCACCGTCGCGCTGCTGAACCCGGGCCTGGTGCGCACCGAATTCCTGAAGAGCGCCGGCATGGACGAGCGCACCTTCGCCGACGCATTCCCGAAGTTCCTGTGGATGCCCGCCCGCGACGTGGCGCGCACCGGCATCGACGCGCTAGACGGCGATCGCGGAACCGTGATCCCGGGCCTGCCAAGCCAGATCAGCACCAAGCTGTTTCGGTTCATGCCGCGTCGGGTGCTGTTGCCGCTATTGAACAACCAGCACCCGGGACTGCGCAGGGACCGCTCAGCGCGCTGAGCCGGGCCAGGGCCGCATCCAGCCCTCCACCGGCAGCGCGAGCGCGTTGCACAGCGTGCAAATCGTGCGATACCAGCCCACGGCGGTGAGCAATTCGATGCGCTGCTCGTCGTCCAGCTCGCGGCCCAGCGCGCTCCACGTCGCCTCCGACCACGTGCCGGTGCGCTCGAGTTCGTCCACCGCCTCGATCAGCGTCCGCTCGGCCGGGCTCCACCGCGGGTCGTCGGGGCCGCCGCTGACCAACGCGTCGCACTCGCCGTCGCTGACGCCCGCGATCGGGCCCCAGAACGCCGCCTGTCCGCCCCACTCGTACTGACAGCCCAGTAGCGCGCAGATGCGAAGGATGGCGATGGTCCGCGTCCGTCCCGGCAAAAGCGCTGCGACATAGAGGGATTCGCCGAGCTTACGCAGACGGGAGGCCAGCACCGGATGGCGCTGCAGGCAACGCACCAAGAGCAGCGGCTCGTAAGTGCGGTCGGGGTGGCCCCAGCTGTTGATGCCAGCGGCATCTTCTTCGCTCCACGGCGGAGCGAGCGGTGCGACGCGGCTCACGGATGAGACTGTACGGCCCTAGCCCGATGGCGGCGACCCGCTGCGCCCGGCTTCGCCGCGCTTGCGATCGCCGCTAGCCCGATGGCGGCGACCCGCTGCGCCCGGCTTCGCCGCGCTTGCGATCGCCGCTAGGCCGGCAGCGAGAACACCACACAGTCGTGCAGGCAGCCCTTCGCCGCGTCGGGCTCGTCGGCGTCGCGATGCAGCAGCGCGCGGGTGGGAAGTACCGCCAGGCGGGCGGTTTCGGCCCCGGCCTCGGTCACTTCGGCGGTGCCGTCGACGATCAGCGAGTAACCGCCGGGTTCGGTGGGCGGCCACAACAGGGTCACGTCGGCGCGCCGGGCGAGGTTGTTGCGGGTCCGTCCTCCGATGAGCCCGACGTCGAGCGTGGCCTCGCGCAGCTGCGGCTCGACCGTAACGGTGTGCACCCGGTATTCGTCGTCGACCGTGATCAAGTAGGCGTACGGGTAGTCAGCCAGCGCGTTGGCCAGCGCCTGCAGATCGACTTTCTTCTTGGTGCGCATGACCTTCCAGGATAGGCGCCGAATTTATTGCGGCGCCGGGCTCGTGGCGGCCGTGCCAACGTTGGAGAAGCCGAGGTTCTGCAGCACCTGATTCCAGGGCGGCAACTTGGCCACGGCCGCCGACGCGTCGGCGTGGTAGCCGAACATCGCCGCCACGTCCGAGGCCCACATCTGCTCGTAGGCGGCCTCGATGTCAGCGATGGCCGGGGTGTTCTGACCGAGGTGGTTGTTCGCCGCCAAGGCCGAAACCAAGGCCCGGTTGGCCGCCACCACAGCGGGCTGCACCGTGGCCGCCAGTGCCACCTCGAACGCGGTCGCAATGGCCGAGGCCTGGTGTGACACCTCTTCGGCCTGCGCGGCCGCCGCGCTGAGCCAGCTCACGTAGTGGCTGGCCACGGACATCATGGCCGTCGACGACGCGCCCTGCCACGACCCGCTCGCGAGATCCGCCGTCACTGAAGAAAACGACGACGCCGACGATGCCAACTCCCCGGCCAGCCCGTCCCACGCCGCCGCGGCAGCAAGCAGCGGCCCGGGACCAGGACCGGAAAAAATTAATGCCGAGTTGACTTCTGGCGGCAACCTCGCAAAATGCGGGCTCGTCACGGACCCAACTTAGCTGGTATATGCCACTTTTGGTGGTGTTATCGCGAGGCTGCGGGGACGGGCTGGCGGCCGCGCACCAACTTGCCTGGACGGGCGTCGGTGGGAACACCATTTTCGGCGATCACTTCGCCGGCCACAATCGTGGCGACGTATCCGTCGGCGGTCTGGTCCAGGCGCCGTCCCCCGGCGGGCAGGTCGTAGCTGATCACCGGCTTGTGCAGCCGCAGTGCGGCGTGGTCGATGACGTTGAGGTCGGCCTTGTAGCCGACCGCGATCCGGCCGCGATCACCCAGCCCGGCGATGCGGGCCGGCACCGATGTGAGCTCGCGGACCGCTTCGGGCACCGTGAACCGTCCGGCCTGGCGGTCCCGCGCCCAGTGCGTCAGGAAGTACGTCGAGTAGCTGGCGTCGCAGATCATTCCGTAGTGCGCGCCGCCGTCGCCCAGACCGAGCACCACGTCGTCGCGGTGCAGCAGCTCCCCGACGGTGTCCAGCGAGTTGTTCTGCAGGTTGCTGGTCGCGACCAGCAGCATGGCCCGGCCCTCGTCGTCGAGCAGCCGGTCATAAGCCTCTTCCCTCGGCTCCACGCCGCGGGCGCGGGCGCGGGCACCGATGCTGGTCGACGGGTCGGGCTCGTAGTCGGGGGTGTCGCCCAGCGGGAAGATCCAGTCCCACATCTGCGTCACGAACAGGATCGGGTGACCCTGACCGGGCTTGTCGGCCAGGATGCGGGCCCGGACCTCGGGCTTGCGCATCTCGGCCACCCGCTCGGCCAGCGGCAGGTGCGCGATCTCCCGGTAGCTGGGGTAGAGCACAAACGGGTTGGCGGACAGCTGTAACCCGATGATCAGACCGATCGGCCGGGGCAACAGCTGCGCGGTGACATCGCCTCCCGCGGCGTTAGCCTTCTCGATCATGGTGATGGCGTCCGGCCAGGTCGGGTCACCGGCGTTGGCGACGACGAGGGTGAAGGTGACCGGCAGCCCGACGTCCTCGGCGACGTCGAACACCGTCTGCAGCACGGGCTGGTAGCCGCCGGACGGGATGTCGGGAACGAACTGCAACAGGCCGCCGCCGCCGTCCACGACCCCGCGGGCGATCTCCTCGATCTCCTCCCGGGCGGCCTCGTAACTCGGTATGGGCGAACCGCTTTCGGTCTTGTGGATGGTCAGCCGCGACGACGCGAAGCCAAGCGCGCCGACCTCGATCGCCTCCTTGGCCAGCTGCCGCATCGTGGCCAGGTCGTCGGCGGTGGCCGGCTCGCGGTCGGCGCCGCGCTGACCCATCACGTACACCCGCAGCGGTGAGTGCGGCAGGTAGGCGGCCACGTCGATGTCGCGCTTACCCGAGTCGAGCGCGTCCATGTATTCGGGGAACGTCTCCCACGTCCAGGGCAGTCCGTCGGTCATGACGACGCCGGGGATGTCTTCGACGCCCGCCATCACGTCGACCAAGACGTCATGGTCGGACTGCCGGCAGGGCGCGAAGCCGACCCCGCAGTTGCCCATCACCACCGTCGTCACCCCGTGCGCCGACGACGGTGTCAGGCGTTCCGACCAGATGGACTGGCCGTCGTAATGGGTGTGCAGGTCGACGAAGCCGGGCGTGACCAGCAGCCCGGTGGCGTCGATCTCCCGCGAGGCGGTCGCCCCGTTGATCGCGCCGACCGCCTTGATGACGTTGCCTTGCACCGCCACATCACCGATGTACGGCTCACCCCCAAGCCCGTCGACGATGGTGCCGTTGCGGATGATGAGGTCGTAAGTCATTCAAACAATCTACGACCGCAGCGGTAGGTCGTGCCAGGATCTTCTGCGTAAGCGATCGCGACGGCAGTAACGTCGAATGCGCCTTCGGTGGGAACCTCCCGTAGGGTCGCGAGTATGGCCAGCACCGACAATGCCGCCGCCCTACAGGAGCTCCTGCGCGACGCGTTCACCCGGTTGATCGAGCACGTCGACCAGATCACCGAGGGGTTGACCGACGAGGAGGCCGGCTACCGGCCCACCCCGAACGCCAACAGCATCGCGTGGCTGCTCTGGCACAGCGCTCGGGTGCAGGACGTCCAGCTGGCCGACGTCGCCGGTGTGGAGCAGGTGTGGTTCCGCGATGGCTGGGTGGACCGGTTCGGACTGGACCTGCCGCGCGACGACACCGGTTATGGACACGGGCCCGACGACGTGGCCAAGGTGCAGGCGCCCGCGAATCTGTTGTCCGGCTACTACCACGCGGTGCACAAGCTCACCCTCGAATACATCGCCGGAGTCAGCGCCGAGGAACTGGCCCGCATCGTGGACACCAACTGGGATCCGGCGGTGACGGCCAGCGCGCGATTGGTGAGCATCATCGACGACTGCGCCCAGCACCTCGGGCAGGCCGCGTACGTGCGGGGGATTCAGTAGATTCGCAGGCGTGCGATTCGCGGCGACCGTGCTGTTGTGGCTCATCACCACGCTGGCAATGGCGGCGGCGATCCCCTCGGCGTGGACACAACTGCATGTCATTGACGCCGACGGCTATGCCGCCCTGGCGCGACAGGCGGCGACGGACCCGGCTCTGCAGTCCGCTATGGCGTCCGAATTGAGCAGCCGGGCAATGACTCTCATCGCCGAGCAGGGCGGGATCCCCTCCGCGGCGGGCAGTTCCGAGGTTCACGAGGCCGCCCACGCCTTCACTGCGGGGCCGGCGTTTCCGCCACTGTTCGCCCGGGCGAACCGGGCGGCACACGGCTGGCTGTTCAGCGACCCGGTGGCCGACGAGAACGGCAACCAATGGGCGGTCGACGTGGCGCCGATGCTCAACGACGACTCGATTCAGCCGCTACTCGCCCGCCACAACGTCACGATTCCCGCGAAACTTAGTGTCCCGCTTACTGTCTCGGTCCCGCATTCGATGCGACAGGGGCGGCTGAGCCGGATGTCCAGCTGGGGTCCGTGGGTCAGTTTGGGTGCGGCGGCGCTGTGCGGTTTGTGCGCGCTGCTCACGGTGGCGACCGCCCGCCGCCGCGGCAAGGCGCTGAGCAGCCTTGGCGTCTCGGCGCTGGTCGTCGGGGCGGGTGGCTGGGCGGGCATCGAGGTCGCCCGCCGCTACGTCAACGATGCGCTGAATCGCACCACCGGCAACGTCCGCCAAGTCGCCGAGGTGATGATCGAACACGCCGAAGCCGGTCTGCGCCAGTGGCTCGACGCCACATTGCTCGCCGGCGCCGCCATCGTCGCGTTGGGCGTGATCGTCGCGGTGCTCGGCAGTCTCGCGACGAAGTCGTGAGTTCGGCGTCTAACCGAATGTGAACGAGAACACCTGCAAGCCTCTGCTGACTCGCATATCGAGCTGATCGCGGTGCGCGGAGTCGTCGCCGACGATGCGGTGCAGCGTGGGCGCTCCGCCGATCGTGGTCGTGGTGGTCTTGCCGTCCCGGGTCACCGTGATGGTGCCGCTGCCACCGACGACGGCGTACACATCTTTTGCGATGTAGTTCAGCCGGACGGCGGAGTCGTCGCCGTCCGCGATGGCCCCTTGGTCGTCCAGGGTCCAGCGGCCCCGCAGAGCGAACTTGTCGTCGGCCAGGTTCGGCGGGAAGCTCAGCGTCGCGGCACCGGCTTTGTAATCGCCACCACTGCCGCCGTAATTTCCAGATTTGCCGACTCCCAGATACGTCTCTGGCGTGAGCCTGGTCTGAGGAGTCGAGTCGACCGAGTTCGTCGGCGCGGCCAGTTGGACGCCGGGATGCGCATCGAGCAGGAGCTTGCGGATCAGCCGCTCGGTCTCGTCGTAGTCGCCCTCGCCGAACTTGGTATGCCGCACTTGCCCATTCGCGTCGATCAAATACTCGGCCGGCCAGTATAGGTTGTCAAAGTTGTTCCACGTCGCGTAGTCGTTGTCCAGTGCGATGGGATAGGTGATGCGCAGATCGGCGGCACCGCTGGCCACATTGGCGGGCACCCGCTCGAAGGCGTACTCGGGGGTGTGCACCCCGATGACGAGAAATCCACTGTCGCGATACCGGTTGTACCAATCGATTACGTGCGGGATGGCGCGCTGACAGTTGATGCACGAGTAGGCCCAGAAGTCGATCAGGATCACCTTGCCGCGCACCGACTCGGGGTCCAGTGGCTTGCCGTCCCGGGTGTTGAGCCACCCGGTGACGCCGGCGAGGGCGGGAGCCGGTCCACACCGTTGCAGGCCGGCGGAGACGCCGGCACAATCGCTCAGTGCGCCGATGGTGGTGCCGGGCCGGCTCAACTGCAGCCCGTCGCGGTGATTCGGCTGCTGCGCGGCGGCCGGGTCCAGGCTGCGCGCGATGTCGTTGGCCCCCAATGTTTTCTGCATCGCCGTCGTGTAGTCAGGCACGGTGCGCTGCAGCATCGCGGGCAGGTTGAACACCAGTGCCGCCGCCAGCACGATCATCGCGATCCCGCCGGCGGTCCGAATTGCGCGCTGCCGGCGGCGGAACGCGGCCACTCGCTCGGCGACGCGGCGCCCGGCCAGTGCGAATATCAGTAGCGGCAACGCGTTGCCGACCGCGAATGTGGCGGTCAACAGGAGCACACCGAACCCGATCGACGACGTCCCGCCGGCAACCACGATGGCGGCCAGCACCGGACCCGCGCATGGCACATAAAGGGCGCCCAACGTCAATCCCAGGGCGAAACCATTTGTTCCCGAGCCGATTTGACGCTGCGGGAAGTACGCGAACGGCCGCTCGATCAGGTGCTGCACCGGCGGGAAGATCAAGCCCAGGCCGATCAGGACCAGCACCACCAGTGCGGCCCACCGGATCGCGTCCTGTGGCAGGTGCAGTGCCGTCAGCAGCGTGGAGCCGATCAGTGTGACCAAGCTGAAACTGCATACCAGGCCCGCGATCACCAGGTATGGCCGCGCCGCGGAACTCGCGGTGGGGTCGTTCGCCCGGGTGCTGTCCATGCCGGATAGCAAGATCACCGGCAGCACCGGCAGGATGCACGGGGAGATACCGGTGATCAGCCCACCGAGAAGCCCGATCAGGGCGATGGTCTGCACGGGCTACTCCGAGGGCTCGACGGGTGCCGGACGATAGGCATGGTTACACCTTTACCTGTTTTGGTGACCACGAGTGACCGGCCATAAATCACACGACGTGCGTTATAGAAATCACGCAATGTGCGTTACGCTCCGCCGGTGGCGCAACTGACACTTCAGCGCGCTTGCACCCAGGGAAAGAAAGCGCCAACGTGCGGAGGCCGCGGTGGAGGCAGCGCGCTCGCCGGCAATGGAGACGGGCGTCGCGTCGGTCCCCATGACCGCGCCGGGATTCGCCACGCGGCGGTACCCTGCGCGGCGCGTGAGTGTCGAGCTTCGCGCTGGCGTTGAGAACTGACACGCGCGCAAGGCGTGACCCGACGATCGAGCTGACCCCTATCGGGGACGAAAACCTGAAGCGGTGCGACCTACGCCCAGTTCCACACCGACATGTCGCCGGGTGGGTACTGGTTGCAGATGTCGGTGGCCTTGGCCACCACGCCCTTGTTGTTCCAGAAGATCTTCATGTGGTTGGGCCAGGCCACCCACAGCGGATCGGACACGGGCGCATAGAAGTTCTCGGAGTAGTTCCGGCGGTCCTGCGGTGACAGCGAGTAGAACCAGTGCGCCTTGTCGATGGTCGCCTGCTGGACGTTCGGGTGGTTGTTGAAGTCGATCATGTAGCGCTGGTAGTACACCGGGCTGGTGTCGCGGGAAGCGGCGAGGATCTGCTCTGCGTCGCACGTGGTGTTGATCATTCGGCGGGGGATCGGGAAGTCCTCCGTGGAGTCGGCTACCGCGGTCGACGGGAAAATCGCAGCGGTAATACCCAGAGCAAGGAACGCGGCGCCTGCACGCAGGCCAGTACTCAGCCGAGACATGGCTATTACGGTAACACCCTTTAGCCTCACTAGAACAGTTTCCAGCTCACTCCCAGGATTTCGCTAGCGCATCTCAGTATCAGCCGCGATCAGGGGTTATTACGTGAGACGGGTCGGGTCGCAACTCCGGCGGTGCCTGACTGTAATCACCGAAGGGGCCGTCGCGGCGCTCGATCGCGGCTCGCACGCCGTCGGCCTCGGCGGTCTTGATGAACGCCAATGCGTCGGGAGTATTGCGCATCAGGCCGTCGAGGATGCCACCCAGCGTTTGGGTGGACGCCAGGCCCATGTTCTCGTAGGCCTGGTTGACGATCAGCTTCTGCGCCTGTAGCTGCGACAACGGGATTTGCGCCAGCTCGGCGGCGACCTCGGCGACCCGCGATTCCAGGCGCTCGAACGGCACCGCCTCGTTGATCAGCTCTATCTCGGCGGCCTGCGCCCCGGTCAACGGCCGGCCGGTCAGCGAGTGCCACTTGGCCTTGGCCAGGCTCAGCCGGTAGAGCCACATCCCGGTCAGATACGCCCCCCACATCCTGCTGTAGGGCGTGCCGATCACGGCGTCCTCGCTGGCGATCACGAGGTCCGCGCACAGCGCGTAATCGCTGGCCCCGCCCACGCACCAGCCGTGCACCTGGGCGATCACCGGCTTGGACGCACGCCAGATGGCCATGAACTTCTGCGTCGGCCCGGTCTCGCGGGAGCTGACCATCGCGAAGTCCTTGCCGGGGTCCCACTTGCCGTCGGTCATCATGGCCTCGCCCCAGTGCTGGAACCCGCCGCCGAAGTCGTAACCGCCGGAGAAGGCCCGCCCCGCACCGCGCAGCACGATGACCTTGATCGCCGGGTCGCGCTCCGCCAGACCGATGGCGGCCTCGATCTCGTCGGGCATCGGCGGCACGATGGTGTTGAGCTGCTCCGGACGGTTCAGCGTGATGGTGGCCACCGCGCCGGCCGTCCGATAGAGCAGGGTCTGGAAATCGCTCGTCGGCATGGCGTCCTTACGGGTCGGGCTGACGGTTCTCCGGCGAGGACGCGTAGATTCGCCCGCCGATCTTCAAATAGGGCGTGGTGAGGTAGGCCGAGAAGGCGATGATGGCCGAGAAGACCGCAGCCGCGAGGATGCCGTTCGGCCATAACTGGCCGGTCCCGAACGCAAAGCACACGATCCCGATGATCGCGGTGGCCCAGTAGAACCGCCGCCCGGCGCGGCGGTGCTTGATGAAGCGATAGCGCGCCTGTGCCGCTGAGGCCAGGATGCAGATCAGTCCCGTCGCCAGCAGGGTGAGCTCGATGCGTTGAATCGCGGACACGTTGACGATCTTAAGGGCGGGCCGATGCACAGCCGCCGGGCTCGACGACCTAGCTCACCCTCGCGGTGACGCCGGTGACCGACGCCGCGATCCCCGGCCGGTTCATTGCGAGCCGGCCGTCAGCGTCTGCCATAGGAACGAGTAGGTCAGCGCCGACCTGAAGGCGATCTGCTCGTTGTCCGCCGCGCCGGCGTGGCCGCCCTCGATGTTCTCGTAGTAGAAGACCGGATGACCGGCGGCCTCGAGCGCCGCAGTCATCTTGCGGGCGTGGCCCGGGTGCACGCGGTCATCGCGGGTGGAGGTGGTGATCAGCACCGGCGGGTATCGGCGGGTCGCCGAAATGTTCTGGTAGGGCGAGTATTCGGAGATGAACTGCCAGTCGTCGGGGTTGTCGGGGTCGCCGTATTCGGCGACCCACGAGGCGCCGGCCAGCAGCAGGTGGTAGCGCTTCATGTCCAGCAGGGGCACGCTGCACACCAGTGCGCCGAACTTCTCCGGGTACTTGGTCAACATGATGCCCATCAGCAACCCCCCGTTGCTGCCGCCCTGCGCCCCGAGCTGCTCGACCGTGGTGATGCCGCGCTGAACCAAATCCGTTGCCACGGCAGCGAAATCCTCGGCCACCTTGTGCCGGCCCTCGCGCATCGCCTGGGTGTGCCAGCCGGGCCCGTACTCGCCGCCGCCACGAATGTTGGCCAGGACATACGTGCCGCCGCGCGCGAGCCACAGGCGGCCCAGCACGCCGCTATAGCCCGGCGTGTTCGACGATTCGAAGCCGCCGTAGCCGTAGAGCAGGGTGGGCGCCGGTCCGTGGGAGGCCCGTGGGCCGCGTACCACGAAATAGGGGATCGAGGTCCCGTCTTGCGAAGCAACGAAATTCTGTGTCACACACATGTTTTCGGCGTCGAAAAAGCGCGGGGCGGACTTGATCTGTTCGAGCTGTCCGTCATCGGTTCCCCGCATCAGCCGCGACGGTGAGTCGAATCCGCTGGAATCCAGGAAGAACTCGTCGCCGGTGTCGTCGGCGGAAACGACGACCGTGTTGGTCGCCGGTGGAATGCCGGCCACCGCCTCGCGCCGCCAATTGCCGGGCGTGGCGATTTCCACGCGGCTGGCTACGTCGGCCAGCGAGACGACCAGCAGCCGGTCCCTGGTCCAGGCGTAGTGATTGAGGGCGGTGTGCTCGTCGGGTTCGAAAACGATCTGCAATTGCGCTGTGCCGGCGAGGAACTGCTGGTAATTCGCGGCCAGCAGCGACCCGGCGGTGTAGTTGGCGTTGCCCCGTGACCAGTCGCTGCGCAACTCGATCAACACCCACTCGCGGTGCAGGCTGACACTGGCGTCGGTGGGCTTGTCGATGCGGATGAGTTCCGAGCCGCGCAACTCGTAGACCTCTTCGTTCCAGAAGTCCAGAGCCCGGGCGATCAGCGTGCGCTCGAAGCCTGGGATCCGGCTGGTGCTTGCGGCTACGTTGACATCCGAACGCGCGCCCTCGAAGACCGTTTCGGCCTCGGCAAGGGGGGTGCCGCGGCGCCACCGTTTGACCACCCGCGGATAGCCGGATTCGGTGAGCGAGTCGGCACCGAAATCGGTGCCGACCAGCACGGTGTCCGGATCGGCCCAGCTGACCTGTGACTTGGCTTCGGGCAGTTCGAACCCGCCGTCGACGAATTCGCGTGTCATCATGTCGAATTCACGCACTACGCAGGCGTCCGATCCGCCGCGTGACAGGCTGACCTGCGCACGCGTGTATTCGGGGTAGATGACACTGGCGCCGGCCCACACCCATTTCTCGCCGTCGACCCGGCCCAATTCGTCGACGTCGATCAGGACATCCC
>NZ_LZJR01000080.1 GCF_001667925.1 Mycobacterium sp. E2479
TCGCGCCTTCGCCGGCAACTCGGATATCGGTGCCTTGCAGGATTTCGGTTCCCCCCGCGATCGCGGCACCCTCCACCGCCGCGATCAACGGCTTTGTGAGTCGGCGGCCCTTGAGCAAGCCGTCGATGCGCGTCGGGTCGAAACCATTGGAAAATGTTTCACCAATGGGTTTCTCGTTCGCGTTCTTCAGGTCCATCCCGGCGCAGAACGCACCGCCGGCACCGGTCAGGATGCACGAACGAATCTCGGGGTCGTTGTCCACCCGGTCCCATGCCTCGACCATGATGAGCATCATCTCGCCGGTGAGCGCGTTTAGCCGCTTCGGGCGGTTCATCGTCACGACAAGGGTGTGCCCGCATTGCTCGATAAGCGCATGCGGCTCGGAATCTGTCGAGGATTGGGGCTCGGTCATTGTGTTCCTCTCTCCAGAGTGGGTGAAACACTCAGTCGGTCAGGGCCGCGCCAGCGCTAGACCGCCACCTCTGATCAATGCACGGTGGCGCGAGATCAATCGACGTCGGTTGACGGCAAGTCAGATCATACGCTTGCATGGTTCCGTATGATCTTCGACCGGGCACTTGCGCACCCCGGGGCCGACATGGTGTCGCCATGCACTTGCCAGAACATGTATGGTCGCAGTTACTACGGAGGGCCGAACTCGATGGAAACATGCACAGCCGCATTCGCCAAGCTCGCCGTCCACGCACCGCAGCTGCGCTGT
>NZ_LZJR01000081.1 GCF_001667925.1 Mycobacterium sp. E2479
TGCGGTCACTTTCTGCGCCGAGCGTGCACACACGGCGAGACATTGGCTGAATTCTCGCCCTGAGTTCACGTTCGGCGACGTTGTCAGTCCTTCGCGCCACACTGCTCGCGTGCGCGAACCCTTCATCGGCAGCGAGGCGCTCGCAACCGGCGCCCTTAACCGGCACCGGCTGCGAAGTCGATTCGTCGCGCTGCACCCCGACGTCTACGTCGCCCCCGGCACTGAACTGACCGCCACATCGCGTGCACGCGCCGCATGGTTGTGGTCACGGCGGCGTGGCATCGTCGCCGGGCGGTCCGCGTCGGCGCTGCACGGGGCAAGATGGGTCGACCACCGAGCACCAGCGCAGCTGGTCTACCAGCACCGCCGTCCACCGCCCGGCATCAACACGTGGTCGGATTCATTGGCGCACAACGAAGTCCGAGTGATCAGCGGCGTACCCGTGACCTCCGCGGCGCGCACGGCCTTCGATATCGCTTGCCGCAACCCCATCGGCAAAGCCGTCGCAGCTCTCGACGCACTGGCGCGGGCAACGAAACTCGACATCACCGAAGCCGAGTTGCTCACGAAACGCTATAAGGGCCACCGCAACGTCCGCCGTGCGCGGCGCGCGTTGACAATGGTTGACGCGGGCGCGGAGTCACCACAGGAGACGTGGTTGCGATTGTTGCTCATCGATGCCGGCTATCCGCGCCCGCGCACGCAGATTCCCGTCTACGGCGATTACGGCGAACTTTTCGCCGTCCTCGATATGGGCTGGGAAGACATCAAAGTCGCGGTCGAATACGACGGAGATCACCACCGCAGCGACCGGCGGCAATTCAACAGGGACATCGCGCGCTTCGAAGCGTTGACGACGGAGCTTGGCTGGATAGTCGTACGGGTGACCACAGAGGACGTTCCCGGCGGGATTCTGCGGCGGGTAGCAGCGGCCTGGGCGCGCCGAACGTGAACTCAGGGCGAGAATTCAGCCAATGTCTCGCCGTGTGTGCACGCTCGGCGCAGAAAGTGACCGCAACAGCCCAATCAGCTCAGTAGTGGGGCGCTCGGGGTGAACACCACCGGCATCGCTTCGAGGCCGCTGACGAAGTTCGCCGGCCGCAGCGGCAGCGTCGAGTCCTCGTCGGCCAGCCTGAGATCCGGCAGCCGCTTGAGCACCCGCTCGGTCATCATCGACAGTTCCAAGCGGGCCAGCTGGTTCCCCAGGCAGAAGTGCGTCCCGAAACCGAAAGCCATGTGGCTATTCGGATTACGACGGATGTCGAAGTTGTCCGGCTCGTCGAAAACCGACTCGTCGAAGTTGCCCGACTCGAACAGCAGCATGATCTTTTCGCCCTCATGCAGTGCGGTGCCGTGGAATTCGGTGTCGGCAGTCAGGGTTCGGCACATGTTCTTCACCGGCGATGTCCAGCGCAGCATCTCCTCGATGGCGCCGGGAAGCAGCGAGGGGTCGCGCACCAGGGCATGCCACTGATCGCGGTGGCGCACCAGCTGCTCGGTGCCTCCACTGAGCGTGTGGCGAGTGGTTTCGTCGCCGCCGATGAGGATCAGCAGCGTCTCCATGACGATCTCGTCGTCGGACATCCGCTGACCCTCCACCTCGGCGTTCACCAGGATCGAGAATAGGTCGTCGTTGGGCTCGGCTCGCCGCTTGGTGATGATGGCAAGGGTGAATTCGGTGTACGCGGCGAACGCGGCCATTACGGCCTGAGCTTCGTCCGATGTGGGGTCGATGTGCGAGCTCAGCCCGCAGACCAGGTCGTCGGACCACTTCAACAGCATGCCGCGGTCCTGGGGCAGCACGCCCAGCATGTCGCCGATTACCGCCATCGGCAGCGGGGCAGCGATGTCGCGAACGAAGTCACACTCGCCGCGCTCACAGACCGCGTCGATCAGAGTGTCGCACAACCTGGCGATGGACGGTTCCTTCTCCTTGACCCGCTTGCGGGTGAAACCCGCGTTGACGAGCTTGCGCCGCAACAGATGTGCGGGATCGTCCATGTCGATCATGTAGGGCATACCCGGCTGCTCGGGACGGATGCCGCCGGTGCTGGAGAACAACTCCGGGTTGCGTTCGGCGTCGAGGATGGCTTGATACGTGGTGGCACCGGCCAGCCCGTTGCGATCACGAAACACCGGCTGGTTGGCCCGCATCCAGCGATAGGCCTCGCGCGACGTGCGACGGTCGGCGTAGAAATTGCCGTCCGTCAGGTCGATGTTCGAGATAGCTTCCGGGATGGTCGAAGTCATCTACAGCCTCCAGATATTGACGAGCGGATTACAGTTACCGGCATGCCTGAGTCACAACATGTCGTCGCGGGGACAGTCCTCACCATGCCGGTGCGGATACGAAAAGCGGATGTGCACACCGCGATGTTTTCGGTCGATGCGCAAGCGGCGCAACGCCTTATCGAATACAGCGGTCTGCAAGTCTGCCAGCACCGCCCCGGCCGGGCGGTCGTCAACCTCATGCTGGCGCGCTATATCGACGGCGATTTGGGCAAGTACCACGAATTCGGCACCGCCGTCATGGTCAACCCGCCCGGCTCGACGGCGCGAGGCTGGCGGGCACTGGGCGATGCGGCCGCGTTCATCCACCACCTGCCCGTCGACCAGAGCTTCACCCTGGAAGCCGGGCGCTCGATCTGGGGATTCCCGAAGATCATGGCGGAGTTCACTGTTCGCGAGCAGGGCCGGTTCGGATTCGACGTCAGCGCCGACGGCGCTCACATCGCCGGCATCGACTTCGCTCGCGGACTGCCGGTGCCCTCGGTGTTCATGTCGCGGCCGCAGGTGCTCAAGACCTACACCTTTGCCGACGGCACCACCCGCGAAGTGCCCTGGGAAATGCGGGTGCGCGGGCTGCGCGGTCAGCTCGGCGGGGCGACGTTGCGACTGGGCGATCACGCTTACGCCAAGGAGCTGGCGTCGCTGGGCCTGCCGAAGCGGGCGATGGTCTCTGCATCGGTCGGCCACGTCGAGATGACATTCGGCGACGCCCACCCGCTCGGCTGACCGGCCGTTCCGGCGTCGATCGCCCCCCACCCCAGCGAGCTGCGTGCTCTGCATCGTCGTCGGGCGGGTCATCCGGACAATCTAGAACGCGTTCTAAGTCCCTGGCAAGAAAACTAGAACGCGTTCTAGTGCATCACTCCTGGATGTCAGATCAGGGTCGCAAGCTCGCGGACCTGCTCTGTACTGCGGCCGGACACCACCATCATGGTGACGCCGGCGGCCTCCCAGGCCTTGATCTGCTTACGCACGTAGTCGACGTCGCCGACGATGGCGGCATCATCGATCACCTCGTCCGGGATGATCTCCGCGGCTTTGTCCTTCTGGTTGCTGCGGAACAGCTTCGTCACGTCGTCGACCACCTCGGAGTAGCCCATCCGGCGGTAGACGTCGGCGTGGAAGTTGGTGTCCTCGGCGCCCATGCCGCCCATGTAGAGCGCGATGTAGGGCTTCATCGCCGCGAACGCGGCGGGGCGGTCCTCGGTGATGACGATGTTGGCCGTCGCGCAGATCTCGAAGTCCTCGCGGCTGCGGCGGGCGCCCGGCCGGGCGAAGCCCTCGTCCAGCCACCCGTTGTAGGTGTCGGCCATGCGCGGCGTGTAGAAGATCGGCAGCCAGCCGTCGCAAATCTCGGCGGCCAGCGCGACGTTCTTCGGTCCCTCGGCACCCAGCATGATCGGGATGTCGGACCGCAGCGGATGGGTGATGGGCTTGAGCGGTTTACCCAGACCCGTTGCGCGCTCGCCGGTCAGCGGCAGCGGGTAGTGCGGGCCGGTGCTGGTCACCGGTGCCTCCCGCGCCCACACCTGCCGGATGATGTCGATGTACTCACGGGTGCGGGCCAGCGGCTTGGGGAACGACTGGCCGTACCAGCCCTCGACTACCTGCGGGCCGGAGACGCCCAGGCCGAGGACGTGTCGCCCGCCGGACAAGTGGTCGAGCGTCAAAGCCGCCATCGCGCAGGCCGTCGGGGTGCGGGCGGACAGCTGGACCACCGACGTGCCCAGCCGTAACCGGGACGTCGACGAACCCAGCCAAGCGAGCGGTGTGTAGGCGTCCGAGCCCCAGGCCTCGGCGGTGAAGACGGCGTCGAATCCGGCCTCTTCGGCGGCGGCGACGAGCTCGCCGTGGTTCTGCGGCGGCTGAGCGCCCCAATATCCCAGCTGTAATCCCAGCTTCATGGTCTTGGCCCTTCCGGAGGTCGTCCCGATCCAAAAAGATTTGAATCCGTTCTTAGAACCTGTTCTACTCGATGGCGTGACAGCCAGCTCGAGTAGCCCGCCCCTGATGGATCACCCGGAGCCACCGCTCGCCGCGCCACTGACGTTGTCCTTCGACTACACCCGTTCAGTCGGCCCCACGCTGAGCAAATTCTTCACCGCACTGCGTGACCGCCACGTCCTGGGTGTGCGCGGATCGGATGGCCGGGTGCACGTGCCGCCGGCGGAATATGACCCGGTCACCTATGAGCCGCTGGGCGAGATGGTACCGGTCTCCAGTGTCGGCACCGTGGTCTCGTGGGCCTGGCAACCCGAGCCCATGGAGGGCCAGCCGCTGGACCGCCCGTTCGCCTGGGCACTGATCAAGCTGGACGGCGCGGACACCCCGCTGATCCACGCCGTTGATGTTGGAGCCGCGGGTCCTTCCGCCATCAAGACCGGCACCCGGGTGCATGTGCACTGGGCCGACGAGCCGGTGGGCGCCATCACCGACATCGCGTATTTCGCACTCGGTGAGGAAGCCGAGGCCGTGACCGAGCAGTCGGACGGCGACAAAGACCCGGTGACCATGATCGTCACACCCGTCTCGCTGACCATCCAGCACAGCGCCTCGCACGAGGAGAGCGCCTACCTGCGGGCCATCGCGCAGGGCAAGCTGCTCGGCGCGAAGACGGGCGAGAACGGCAAAGTGTATTTCCCGCCGCACGGCGCCGACCCGGCCACGGGCCAGCCAACGACCGAGTTCGTGGAGTTGCCGGACAGGGGCACCGTCACGACGTTCGCGATCATCAACATCCCGTTCCAGGGCCAGCGCATCAAGCCGCCCTATGTGGCGGCCTACGTGCTGCTCGACGGGGCCGACATCCCGTTCTTGCATCTGGTCGCCGACATCGACGCCCACGAGGTGCGGATGGGTATGCGCGTCGAGGCGGTGTGGAAACCCCGCGAGGAGTGGGGATTTGGCATTGACAACATCGAGTACTTCCGGCCGACCGGGGAACCCGACGCCGACTACGACACCTACAAGCACCACCTGTAAAGGGCTTACCTGCACATGAGCGCTCGCAACGTCGCGGTTGTTGGCTTTGCCCACGCCCCACACGTCCGTCGCACAGACGGCACCACCAACGGTGTCGAGATGTTGATACCGTGCTTCGCCCAGCTGTACGAGGAGCTGGGTATCAGCCGGACCGACATCGGCTTCTGGTGCTCGGGATCATCCGATTACCTTGCTGGGCGGGCATTCTCGTTCATCTCGGCGATCGACTCGATCGGAGCCGTCCCGCCGATCAACGAATCACACGTCGAGATGGACGCGGCCTGGGCACTTTACGAGGCCTACATCAAAATCCTGACCGGCGAGGTCGACACCGCCCTGGTGTACGGCTTCGGCAAGTCCTCCGCCGGCATCCTGCGGCAGATCCTGAGTCGGCAGACCGACCCCTACACCGTCGCGCCGTTGTGGCCGGATTCGATCTCGATGGCCGGGCTGCAGGCGCGCATCGGGCTGAACACCGGCAAGTGGACCCAGGAGCAGATGGCGCGCGTCGCCTTCGACTCCTTCGCCAATGCGCGCCGGGTGGACAACGTGGAGGGGTCGATCAGCGTGGCCGAATTACTCGAGCGGCCGTTCTTCGCCGACCCGCTGCGGCGTCACGACATCGCACCGATCACCGACGGCGCCGCGGCTGTCGTGCTTGCGGCCGGCGACCGGGCGCGCGAGCTGCGCGAAAACCCCGCCTGGATCACCGGAATCGAGCACCGCATCGAAACCCCGTCGCTGGGCGCGCGTGACCTCACCGAGTCCCCGTCCACCCAGGCCGCCGCCCAGGTGGCCGCGGGCGGCCGAACCGACAACCTCGACGTGGCCGAAATCTGCGCGCCCTTCACCCATCAGCACCTGATCATCGAGGAAGCCATCCGGATACCGGGACCGACCAAGGTCAATCCGTCCGGTGGTGCGCTCGCGGCCAACCCGATGTTCGTCGCCGGTCTCGAACGTATCGGCTTTGCGGCACAGCATATCTGGAATGGTTCGGCTGAGCGGGTGCTGGCGCATGCCACCAGTGGCCCTGCGCTCCAACAGAATCTGGTCGCGGTGATGGAAGGAAAGAACTGATGGCCGGTGCAGGGGCGCACCTCGCCGCGGTACTGGGTACCGGGCAGACGAAGTACGTAGCCAAGCGCAAAGACGTTTCGATGAACGGCCTGGTGCGCGAGGCGATCGACCGTGCGCTGGAAGACTCCGGTTCGACCTTCGAGGACATCGACGCGGTCGTGGTCGGCAAGGCGCCGGACTTCTTCGAGGGCGTCATGATGCCCGAGCTGTTCATGGCAGACGCCATGGGTGCCACCGGAAAGCCGTTGATCCGGGTGCACACCGCGGGTTCGGTCGGTGGTTCCACCGCGATTGTGGCCGCCAGCCTGGTGCAGTCCGGGAAATACCGGCGCGTGCTGGCGATGGCCTGGGAGAAGCAGTCGGAATCGAATGCCATGTGGGCCTTGTCGATTCCTATCCCCTTCATCAAGCCGGTGGGAGCAGGCGCCGGCGGCTACTTCGCGCCGCACGTGCGCTCGTACATCCGCCGCTCCGGCGCGCCGACGCACATCGGCGCCATGGTCGCGGTCAAGGACCGGCTCAACGGCAGCAAGAACCCGCTGGCGCACCTGCACCAACCCGACATCACCGTCGAGAAGGTGATGGCCTCGCCCATGCTGTGGGACCCCATCCGCTACGACGAAACCTGCCCGTCGTCCGACGGTGCCGCCGCCGTCGTGATCGGCAACGAGGAATCCGCCGAAGACCGCCTGGCGCAGGGACATCCGGTGGCATGGATTCATGCCACGGCGTTGCGCACCGAGCCGCTACAGTTCTCCGGACGCGACCAGGTCAGCCCGCAGGCCGGCCGTGACGCCGCCGCGGCGCTGTGGAAGGCCGCCGGAATCGAGAGCCCGATCGACGAGATCGACGCTGCGGAGATCTACGTCCCGTTCTCCTGGTTCGAACCAATGTGGTTGGAAAACCTCGGATTTGCCGCCGAGGGCGAAGGATGGAAACTCACCGAAGCCGGCGAAACCAAGATCGGTGGCCGCCTGCCGGTGAATCCGTCGGGCGGTGTGCTGTCGTCGAACCCGATCGGCGCCTCCGGCCTGATCCGCTTCGCAGAAGCGGCCATTCAGGTGATGGGCAAGGGCGGCGACCACCAGGTGCCCAACGCACGAAAGGCCTTGGGACATGCCTACGGCGGTGGCTCGCAGTACTACTCGATGTGGGTGGTCGGTGCCGACAAGCCCGCCGCCCAGAAGGTCGACGCGTGAGCGCCTCGACGACGATGCGAAGCGCGATGAAAAGGAGCGGCGCCGTTGACTGAGCATCCCGCTCACGAAGCCGGTCGCCGCTCCCGCGAGGCGGTGGCGGTCCGCGACAAGGACGCTTGGCTGGCGGTATTCGCCGACGACGCCATCGTCGAGGACCCGATCGGGCCGTCGGTGTTCGACCCCGAAGGCCTGGGGCACCGGGGCCGTGACGCCATCTCGGCCTTCTGGGACAAGGCCATCGCCCCCACCACCAAAATCGAGTTCTTCTTCCGCGACACCTATCAGTGCGGCAACGAGGAAGCCAACGTCGGGCACATCCTGATCACAACGGGTGAGTACCAGACGACCGCCGAGGGCGTCTTCACCTACAAGGTCGACGCCGAAGGCAAGCTGGTGGCCCTGCGCGCCTACTGGGAGATGGCACGCGCGGCGGCCAACACGCGCAAAGTCTAGAGCGGCTCGAGCCCGGCCAGATGCCGCTGGGCGAGGTCGCGGTAGGCCTGCGGGTTCACCTGCACCCACATCTCGGCGCCGGTCCCGGCGACCGGGCCCTTGATCTGCGCCGGCGCGCCGACGGCCAGCATCCCGGCCGGGATCTGGGTGCCTGCCGTCACCAGTGAATGCGCGGCGACCAGGCTGCGTGCCCCGATCACCGCACCGTCCAGGACGGTGGCGTGGTTCGCGATCAGCGCCTCCTGGCCGACGTGCACCCCGTGAATGACGCACATGTGCGCCACCGTCGCACCGGGGCCGATGTCGACCGGAATACCGGGCGGCGCGTGCAGAACCGACCCGTCCTGGACGTTGGCGCCCTCGCGCACCACGATGGGCGCGTAGTCACCGCGCAACACGGCGTTGAACCAGACCGACGCTCCCGCCTCCACCACGACGTCGCCGATCAGAGTGGCGGTCGGGGCCACGAACGCGGTGGCATCGACCCGTGGCGCGTGGCCTTCGAACGCAAACAGCGGCATCGTTTAGATATACCCCGAGTGCGCATACGTCGCGGGTAATCGCAGCCAGACGCGCCGTCGTTGCGCGCCCCCGGCGCAAAACTGTAACGTGTTCTAGTTAGAGGCCCAGCGAGTTGGAGGTGACAGGTGAGTACCGACACCAAGGCGGTCGGCATCCGGGAAATCGATCCCGGCGACTTGCCGACCCGATACGCGCGCGGCTGGCACTGCCTGGGCGTGGCGAAGGACTTCCAGGACGGTAGGCCGCATGCGATTCAGGCCTTCGGCACCAAGCTGGTCGTGTTCGCCGACTCGCAGGGCGACATCAAAGTCCTCGACGGATACTGCCGCCACATGGGCGGCGACCTGTCGGAGGGCACCATCAAGGGCGACGAGATCGCCTGCCCCTTCCACGACTGGCGCTGGGGCGGCGACGGCCGCTGCAAACTGGTCCCCTACGCCAAGCGCACGCCCAAGACGGCGCGGACACGGTCGTGGACCACCGACGTGCGTGGCGGTCTGCTGTTCGTCTGGCACGACCACGAGAACAACCCCCCGGATCCCGCGGTGCGCATTCCGGACATCCCGGAAGCGCACAGTGACGAGTGGACCGATTGGCGGTGGAACAGCATCCTCATCGAAGGCTCCAACTGCCGCGACATCATCGACAACGTCACCGACATGGCGCACTTCTTCTACATTCATTTCGGGTTGCCGACGTATTTCAAGAACGTTTTCGAGGGCCACGTCGCGTCACAGTTCCTGCACAACGTGGGCCGGCCCGACGTCAACGACCTCGGCACGTCTTACGGTGAGGCGCATCTGGATTCCGAGGCGTCCTACTTCGGGCCGTCGTTCATGATCAACTGGCTGCACAACAGCTACGGCGGTTACAAGGCCGAGTCGATCCTGATCAATTGCCACTACCCGGTGACCCAGAACTCGTTCGTGCTGCAGTGGGGCGTCATCGTCGAAAAGCCCAAGGGCATGGACGAAAAGATGACCGACAAGCTGTCGAAGGTATTCACCGAGGGCGTCAGCAAAGGCTTCCTGCAGGACGTCGAGATTTGGAAGCACAAGACGCGCATCGACAATCCGCTGCTAGTCGAAGAGGACGGCGCGGTCTATCAGCTGCGTCGCTGGTACCAGCAGTTCTACGTCGATGTCGCCGACATCGAGCCGGAGATGGTGGAGCGCTTCGAGATCGAGGTGGACACCACCCGAGCCAACGAGTACTGGAATGCCGAGGTCGAGAAAAACCTCAAGGCCAAGGACTCCGAGGCAGACAAACCCGTTACCGACGACGTGCCGGCCAGTCAACACTAGGTTCATGCCCGACGATCAGCCGCCGGTGCCCGACGTCGATCAGCTTGCGCGGTCGATGTTATCGCTGCATGGCGATCATCACGACCACGACGAGCATGCGGCCCGTCCCGCCCGCAAGGGCGAATCCTGGTCGAAATCAAGGGATTTCGCTAATGATCCGCAGCGCGCCGCTGCGGTCGCCGCAGCCAGTCGTGCCGACCGTGAGCGCTACCTCAATTCGGGTCTGTTGCCGGTGGACTGCCGGTTCTGCCATGCGCGGGTCACCGTTCGCAGACTCGGTCCGGGACACACCGCGGTGCAATGGAACACCGAAGCGTGGCAGCGCTGTGCGCACTTCGCCGAGGTGCGTGAGGCCGGGGGCGACACCGCACGCACGAGGTCGTGCCCCAAACTCGCTGACAGCATTGATCATGCGGTCGCCGAGGGCTACCTCGACGACCAGCCAGGTGAAGACTGAGCGGCGCCTTCGCACGACTCGGTGCCGGCATCCCGCGCCCGTCGGCGCTCGGCGTCCCGCGGCCGCGCCGCCGGCGTCCCGCGCCCGTCGGCGTCCCGCATCCCGCATCCCGCGCCCGTCGGCGTCCCGCATCCCGCATCCCGCGCCCGTCGGCGTGTTGCCCGCCTCTGAGCGACAACGTTTGCGCGCCCGAGTGATTCGTGAATTTTGTCGCTCAGAGGCGGGCAAAACGTGTGCCAGCCAATCCAGAAACTATTGTGGCGCCTGTGATCAGAGGCCCGCGAAGCGCTCCTTAACGGTCTCGGTGCTAAGTCCATAGTCGGCCAATGAGTAGCTGTGCTTCGGGGCACGCTCGCCGGACTGGCTGTCAACGTGAGCCCTTTCCATTGCGGCCTTGGCCACATCGGTCAGCGTCAGGCCGAAGTGCCGGTAGATGTTCGCCACGGTGCCCATCGGGTCGGCAATCAATTCCTTGTAATCGACATCATAGAACTGCGACGGACTGTATTTGGCTCGTGCGGCGTTGAACCGCTCGAGGCCCCGCGACCAGGTTTCCATTGCGTCAGAACCGATTTGGGCACCGGTGAACGTGGTCGACCACCCTTCCGCGGTGTGCTGCGCCAGTGAGCACATCGAGGCCATGATCGTCTCGACGGGTCGATGAGTCTGGATCACCAACGCGTCGGGATAGGTCGCCATCAGTGCGTCCAAGGCGAACAGGTGGCTGGGATTCTTCAGCACCCAGCGCTTGTCGGCGTCGTTGAGCCCGATCAGCTGAAGGTTGCGGCGGTGCCGCTGATATGACGGCGTCCAGTCCTGGTCCGAGAGCCAGCGCGCGTAACTCGGCAGGTGCGCCAGCGTTTCATAGGACACCGAGTGCAGCGACTGCCGCAGGAGCTGCCAGCACTCCTCCAGCTCGTAGGCGGCCATGAAGTGCAGGCCGGTATAGCCGGGGTTCTCCCGGTGGTGCTGGGTGAACTGCGCGTCGAGTTGGCGATACAGCGGGTGCGATTCCCAGGTCTCGCGCGGCGGGCGCGGTTGCGGGAACTCGGCCAGCCACATGTGCAGACCCTGATGCGCAGGGTCGGCGCCCAGCAGCCGATGCAGCGCGGTCGTTCCGGTGCGCACCAACCCGGTGACGAAGATCGGGCGTTCGATGGCGACGTCGGCATACTGCGGGTACTGCTTCCAGGCGGACTCTGACAGCAGCCGCGCCACCAGCGCACCGCGCAGGAAGAAGCGATTCATTTTGCTGCCCAACACCGTAAGTCCGGCTTCGGTCCGGTAGGAATCCAGCAGCACTTGCAGCGCTTCGCGATAATTGTCGTCGTCTACACCAAAGTCGTCGAGGCCCGTCAGCTTGGTGGCCGATGCGTGCAGCTCGTCGACCGTCCCGATATCGGTGCGATCGGACATCAGACGTGATACTCCCCGCAGTTGACGTCCAGGGTCTGCCCGGTTATGCCGCTGGACAGATCACTGGCCAAAAACAGAATGGCCGACGCCACTTCTTCCTCCGTGGGCAGGCGCTTGAGGTCGGAGTTCGCCGCGGTCGCCGCGTAGATCTCGTCGACGGTGGTGCCGTACTTGCCGGCCTGATGCTCGAAGTAGGCCTGCAAAGTATCGCCCCAGATATACCCCGGTGCAACGGAATTGACACGGATACCCTTGTCGCCGAGCTCGGTGGCCAGCGACTGGGACATGGAGAGCAGCGCGGACTTGGCCATTTTGTATGCGCCGTATTTCGGCTGCGAGTGGCGCAGCACCATCGAGTTGACGTTGACGATCGACCCGTGCGTCGCCTCCAGCGCCGGCGTGAAAGCCTGGATCAGCCGCAGGGCCCCCAGCGCGCTTAGTTCGATCGCATCCCGGATGTGCTGGAAACTGGTGGCGGCCAACGGCTTCATCGACGGCACCCGGAATGCGTTGTTGATCAGCACGTCGACCTTGCCGTAGGTGGCCATGGTCGTCTCGACCAGGTAGGCGACCTCATCGTCATCGGTGATGTCGGTGCGCACCGCCAAGGCCTTGCGGCCGGAGTCGTTGACCCGCTTGGCAACCTCATCCAGCCGTTCCACGGTCCGGGCCGCCAGCACCAAGTCGGCACCGTTGTCGGCACATCGGTGTGCCAGCGTGGTACCGAGACCCGGACCGACGCCGCTGATGATAACTACCTTGCCATCAACCATCCCTGACATCGTCACCCCAGCATCCTTGCTGCAATTTGTTGTTGACGCAGCGTGATTCGCGCGCGCCATTCGTCCTCGGAAATTTTATTGTGCTCGAAGTACGGCAGCGTGGCCGGTATGGCGTCGATGTCGACCAGCTCGACGTTGGGGCCGTCGGCTTCGGTGAGCTGACGCGACACCCGCTGCCAGCGGAACTGCAGGATGCCCTTGCTATGACCAAGCGTTTCTACCCAGTTGGTCACGCCCGGGTTCTGGTCGGCGACGACGATGCGCACCTTGCCGTCCGGATCCGCCTGTGCCTGAGTGTTGTTCAGCGACGTCTGGTGGTTGATGTAGTCCAGCGAGATGTACCACAGGCTGCCCAACTGGAAGCCCAGGTACGGCGCGTCGGTAACAGGGATGGTGATCACCAGCGCCTGATCGGGCGAAAGCTCGTAGTGCCCCACCGACGAGTACTGGGTCGCAAGTCCACCGGGCGTCAGCCGGGGCGCGACCATCGTATTGACCGGGATGTTGAAGTAGAACCACTGCGGGAACTGCAGCCAGGTCTTCACCCGGTTCACGAGTTGCTTTCCGGCTGTGGCGTAACGCTTTTGGATGGTTTCGCGGGTGAGTGGCGGCGGCGCGGTGCCCGCGGTGTCCAGCCGGGAGATGGCCAGCGTGCCGCGCTGAGCCGCCCAGTCCCCGTACACCTCGCGGATGACCAGTTGCCCGGGACTCGTCGGCCGCACCCGCCACTCGAAGCTGCCGTCGGGCGCGATCTGCAGTTCCCGATCGTCGAACGCGGCCTGGCTGACCGGGACGTTGTCGTCGGTGTACTCGCCGCCCAGCAGCTGGAAACTCAGGTCGGTGGTGGTTCCGCGCCGGCCGGTGACGACGTAATCGTGATCGGCGTGTACGCGCGTGCCGAAGTAAAGCGTGTCCGGGTTGTCCAGGCCCATCTTGGTGAACGGACCCGTGCCCGACTGCAGGAAGGGATGGTCGCGGTCATAGTCGAACGACAGGTGCATACAGCCGGCGATGCAGCCGGCCAGGTACTGCAACCCTTCGAGCAGGTCGGCTTCGGTCTCGATGTGGGGTGCCGCGGCCACCAGTTTTTCGGCCTCGGCGATGGCCTCGGTGAGGGAATCAGAGAACACGCCTAGACGCTAGAACGTGTTCTACTTTTTCGTCAATGGCGAACATTCCCGCGTGTCGGCCACAGCGTTCAAGGACGACGCGGACTCACTACGGCGGGCACGAGTGGGAAAGGTCGATCAGGTGCTGGCGTACGTCGGGATGCCGATTGAGGTAGTCGATGACGTTGCCGTTACCGCCCTCCGCCTGAGACCTTTGCTGCAATTGCTGGTGGAGGTCCGGGTGCTTCTGCAGGTACGCATCGATGGATGCACCCACGTCCTGATTGCATTGCGCGTTGGCCGTGCCGGCCAAGGGCACCGCGATCACCATGGCGGCGGTAGCGGTCATCAATCCCCCGGCGAGCAGGCCGTACAGCCCACGACGCCGAGCGCCGACTGTGTTGGATGTGCTCATGCCAGCCAGGCTACTCGCGGCTCCTGTGCGTGCCGCGGGACAAGCCGCTGATCAGTGCGCAGCCGCGGCGCCGCTCTCTTGCTCGCGCTTGATCTCGAGCGCGATGTCGATGAGCTGGTCTTCCTGACCACCGATGAGCTTGCGCTGCCCGGCACGGTGCAGCAGCTGGTGCGCCGGCACACCGTAGCGCTCGGACTGGCGGATGGCGTGCTTGAGGAAGCTCGAGTACACCCCGGAATACCCCATGATCAGGGCGTTGCGGTCGAGCAGGCACTCGGCGGGCATGGCAGGGGCCACCACCTCTTCGGCGGCGTCGGCGATGTCGAAGAAGTCGATCCCGGTCTTCACACCGATCTTGTCGAACACCCCGATCAGCGCCTCGACGGGCGCGTTGCCGGCCCCGGCGCCGAACCGGCGGCAGGAGCCGTCGATCTGCTTGGCGCCCGCCCGGACGGCCTCGACGCTGTTGGCCACCCCGAGCCCCAGGTTCTCGTGGCCGTGAAAACCGACCTGGGCGTCGTCGCCAAGCTCGTCGACCAGCGCCGCGACCCGGTCACGCACGCCCTCGAGGACCAACGCTCCGGCCGAATCGACCACATAGACGCACTGGCAGCCCGCGTCGGCCATGATGCGGGCCTGCGCGGCCAGTTTCTCGGGCGAGATGGTGTGGCTCATCATCAAGAACCCGACGGTCTCCAAGCCGAGTTCACGGGCCAGACCGAAGTGCTGGATCGACACGTCGGCCTCGGTGCAGTGCGTGGCGATCCGGCAGATCGAGCCGCCGTTATTCTGGGCCTCTTTGATGTCTTCCTTGGTACCGACGCCGGGCAGCATCAAGAAGGCGATCTTCGCTTCTTTGGCGGTCTCGGCGGCGAGCTTGATCAGCTCCTGTTCGGGAGTCTTGGAGAACCCGTAGTTGAAGCTCGAGCCACCCAGGCCGTCGCCATGAGTGACCTCGATGACGGGCACTCCCGCGGCGTCCAGCGCGGCCACGATGGCGCCGACCTCGTCCTTGGTGAACTGGTGACGCTTGTGGTGGGAGCCGTCGCGCAGCGACGTATCGGTCATCCGGACGTCCCAGACCGGATTGAAGAAAATTTCAGAAGTCATGGCGCCACTCCTCCTCATCGCTACGCTCTGCATCGTCGTCGGCGCGGATGCTCATGATTGCGCTCCTCCGGCCGTCGCGCTCAAGGATTCCTTGGCGATCTCCTCGCCGACCTTCGTGGCCGCGGCGGTCATGATGTCCAGATTTCCAGCGTAAGGCGGCAGATAGTCGCCCGCACCCTCCACTTCGACGAACGTGGTAACCAGCGCCTGGCCACCGGAGTTGATTGACGGGTCGTCGAATTGGGGCTCGTTGAGCAGCCGGTAGCCCGGCACATAGGTCTGCACCTCGGCCACCACGTCGTGAATCGACTTGGCGATCGCGTCTCGGTCGGCGTCCTCCGGGATGGCGCAGAAGATGGTGTCGCGCATGATCATCGGCGGGTCGGCCGGGTTCAGGATGATGATCGCCTTGCCGCGCTTGGCGCCGCCGATGGTCTCTACGCCCTTGCTGGTCGTCTTGGTGAATTCGTCGATGTTGGCGCGGGTGCCGGGACCGGCCGAGACTGAGGCCACCGAGGCCACGATCTCGGCGTAGGGAACCCCACCGACATCGGCGACGGCACGCGACACGGCGTACACGATCGGGATGGTCGCCTGCCCGCCGCAGGTGATCATGTTGACGTTCGGGGCGTCCAGGTGCTGGCGCAGGTTGGCGGGCGGGATCACGGCGGGGCCCACCGCGGCCGGTGTCAGGTCGATGGCACGGATCCCAGCGGCCTCGTACTTGGGGGCGGCGTCGCGGTGCACGTAGGCGCTGGTTGCCTCGAACACCAGGTCGGGCTTCTCCGACTGCGCCAACAGCCAGTCGACGCCTTCGTGGGTCGTCTCCAAACCCAGCTTGCGGGCCCGGGCCAGGCCCTCGCTCTCCGGGTCGATACCCACCATCCAGCGGGGTTCCAGCCAGTCCGATCGCAGCAGCTTGTAGAGCAGGTCAGTGCTGATATTCCCCGACCCGACAATGGCCACAGACGCCTTAGTCGGCATGATGCTCCTCGAGCTTTGAGATTTAAGTTGGATGATTTAATTCGAGCCTATTCGAACGACAGGCGCACCGATCCGAGGCCCGCGAAATCGGCGACGAAGTCGTCGCCGGGGTGCGCGTCGATCGCCCGCGTGCACGACCCGGGCAGCACCACGTCACCCTTGCGCAACCTAACGCCGAAGCCCTCCACTTTGCGGGCCAGCCAGGCCACCGCGGTGACCGGATTACCCAGCACCGCGTCGGTACGCCCTTCGGCGACAACCTCACCATTGCAGCGCAACACGGCGTCGATCCCCTTGACGTCGATGTCGCGCGGGGAAAGGCGCGCCTCACCCAACACGAAGCCCGCCGCCGAGGCGTTGTCGGCGATGGTGTCGCACAATGCGATCTTCCAGTCGGTGATCCGGGTGTCGATCAGCTCGATCGACGGGACCAACGCTTCGGTGGCCGCCAGCACATCGTCCTCGGTGCAGCCGGCGCCCGGCAGGTCCGCGTTCAGGATGAAACCGACTTCGACCTCGACCCGCGGGTACAGGTAGCGGTTCGTCTTGACCGGGATGTCTTCGAAGAGCTGCATCTCGTCGAGCAGATGTCCGTAGTCGGGCTCGTCGACGCCCATCATTTGCTGGATCGCCAACGACGACAGCCCCACCTTGTGGCCCAGCACCCGCGCCCCCTCCGCGACTCTCTGGCGGATGTTGATCAACTGAATTTCATAGGCGTCGACGACGTCGATGTCCGGATAGGCGGCGGTCAGCGGGGCGATCGGTTCACCGCTCCGCTCGGCCTGCGCCAAGTCGGCAGCCAGCTCGTCGCGCGTGGCAACACTGAGCATTTCTCCAAGTCTCCTTGTACGGTCGACCGGGCCAGTAGCGGCCGCCCCGGGCAATTCTATAACGTGTTCTACATGTCAGCGCAGGAGTACGACGTCGTGGTGGTCGGAAGCGGCGGGGCCGGCATGGTGGCCGCCCTTACCGCCGCTCACCGGGGTCTTTCCACCATAGTCATCGAGAAGGCCCCCCACTTCGGCGGCTCCACCGCACGCTCAGGCGGCGGCGTTTGGATCCCAAATAACGAAGTGCTCAAGCGTGACGGGGTGCGCGATACCGCCGAGGCCGCCCGCACCTATCTGCACGGGATCATCGGTGACGTCGTCGAGCCCGAACGCATCGATACTTACCTCGAGCGCGGCCCCGAGATGTTGTCGTTTGTGCTCAAGCACACCCCGCTGAAGATGTGCTGGGTTCCGCGATACTCCGACTACTACCCCGAGGCTCCAGGCGGCCGCGCCGAGGGCCGCTCGATCGAACCGAAACCGTTCAATGCCCGCAAGCTCGGCGCCGACGAGTCCGGCCTGGAGCCGGCGTACGGCAAGGTGCCGCTGAACGTCGTGGTGATGCAACAGGATTACGTGCGGCTGAACCAACTCAAGCGGCACCCGCGCGGTGTGCTCCGTAGCCTGAAGGTCGGGGCACGCACCATGTGGGCCAAGGCGACCGGCAAGAACCTCGTCGGCATGGGCCGGGCGTTGATCGGGCCGTTGCGCATCGGGTTGCAGCGGGCCGGGGTGCCGGTGGTGCTCAACACCGCGCTCACCGACCTGTACGTGGAAGACGGCGCGGTCCGGGGCGTCTACGTGCGCGGTGCTGGCGATGCCGAATCCAATGAGCCCCAACTGATCCGGGCCCGGCGCGGCGTGATCCTGGCGTCGGGTGGCTTCGAGCACAACGAACAGATGCGGGTGAAATACCAGCGCGCACCGATCACCACCGAGTGGACCGTCGGCGCGGCGGCCAACACGGGCGACGGAATTCTGGCGGGCGAAAAACTCGGCGCCGCATTGGACCTCATGGAAGACGCATGGTGGGGCCCTACCGTCCCGCTGGTGGGTGCGCCCTGGTTCGCGTTGTCCGAGCGCAACTCGCCGGGGTCGATCATCGTCAACATGTCGGGCAAGCGGTTCATGAACGAATCGATGCCCTACGTCGAAGCCTGCCATCACATGTATGGCGGCCAGTATGGGCAGGGACCCGGGCCGGGCGAGAACATTCCCGCCTGGCTGGTATTCGACCAGCAGTACCGCGACCGCTACATTTTCGCGGGTTTGCAGCCCGGACAACGTATTCCGCGCAAATGGCTGGAGTCCGGCGTCATCATCCAGGCCGACACGCTGGCGGAGCTGGCCCAGCAGGCCGGCCTTCCGCCGAGCGAACTCACCGCCACGGTGGAACGATTCAACGACTTCGCGCGCTCCGGCGTCGACGAGGACTACCGGCGCGGCGAGAGCGCCTACGACAGGTACTACGGCGACCCGACCAACAAGCCGAACCCCAACCTCGGCGAGATCAGTCACGCACCGTACTACGCGGCCAAGATGGTGCCCGGTGACCTGGGGACCAAAGGCGGCATCCGCACCGACATCCACGGCCGGGCGCTGCGCGACGACGGCAGTATCATCGAAGGCCTCTACGCCGCGGGCAATGTCAGTGCTCCGGTGATGGGCCACACGTACCCCGGCCCGGGTGGCACCATCGGTCCAGCCATGACGTTCGGCTACCTGGCGGCGTTGCACATCGCCGGCGGAGAAAGGTAACCGCGATGCCAATCGACGTAGAAGTCGCGCTGAACGCCGAGCTGGATCCCATCGAATTCTCGTGGGCCAGTAGCGATGTGCAGCTCTACCACCTCGGACTGGGCGCGGGCGCCGATCCGATAGACCCACGCGAGCTGCGCTATCTGATCGACGACTCCCCGCAAGTACTACCGACATTCGGCAACGTGGCCGCCACCTTCCACGCCACAAAGCCGCCGGCGGTCAAGTTCCCCGGCATCGACATCGAGCTGGGCAAGGTGCTGCACGCCAGCGAGCGGGTGGAGGCGCCCGCTCCGCTGCCGCCGTCCGGCTCGGCCAAGGCCGTCACCCGGTTCACGGACATCTGGGACAAAGGCAAGGCCGCGGTGATCTGGAGCGAGACGACGGTGACCGCGCCGGATGGCACGCTGCTGTGGACGCAGCGCCGGTCCATCTTCGCCCGCGGCGAAGGCGGGTTCGGCGGCGAGCGCGGTGCGTCGACGTCCGACGGCGCGCCGGACCGTGCACCCGATCTCGAGGTCGACGTGCCGATTCTGCCGCAGCAGGCGCTGCTCTACCGGCTGTGCGGCGACCGCAATCCGCTGCACTCCGATCCCGAATTCGCTGCTGCCGCAGGTTTTTCCCAGCCCATTCTGCACGGCCTGTGCACATATGGCATGACCTGCAAGGCGATCACCGATGCACTGCTCGACGGTGATGCCGGCGCGGTGGCGGCCTACGGCGCGCGTTTCGCCGGGGTGGCGTTCCCCGGCGAAACGCTCAAGGTCGGCATCTGGAAGGACTCGGCGTCTTCGGAAGGCCGCTTCCTGGCGACCGTTGTTGCGCCGTCGCGCGACAACGCGGTCGTGCTGTCGGGTGTCGAACTGGTGCCCGCCTAGCGGGTTTCCCTTCTGCCGAGTGTGCGCTTAGCCGCACACTCACTCTCGACTGTGCGGCTAGGCGCACACTCGCCGGGCCAACGCCGTCCGAACACGTTCGACGATCTCTACGGGCCGGTCGCCTGCCACCACCCGGATGATGATCCAGCCGAGACGCTCAAGCCTCTCCAGGCGACGGACGTCCCAGGTGTACTGCCGGCGATCCCTGCGGTGCTGTTCGCCGTCGTACTCAACGGCTACCTTGACGTCCTCCCAACCCATGTCCAGATAAGCGATCGCACTGTCGAATTCGTTGAACACCGGAATCTGTGTTTGCGGTCGCGGCAGGCCTGCTTGGATCAAAACGACGCGGAGCCACGACTCTTTCGGGGACTGCGCGCCTGCATCGAACAAGTCGAATGCTTGTCGTGCTCGCGCGATTCCGCGTCGTCCCGCGTACCGGCGGGCGAGCAGCTCGACATCAGCGGCCTTAATTTCCGTCGCCGCCGCCAATGAATCGATGCCTGCCACGGCAGTTTTAATCGGATACCAGCAGCCGAGGTCCAGCGCTGTCCTCGTCGGCGATGTAACTGGCATGCTCGCCAGCACGTCGATCTCGTCCGCTTCGATGCGGTCCCGGTGAGTCTGTATCCCGGGGGGAGTACGCCGATTGTCGTGAAGCAACTCGACTACAGCTAAATCATCGGCCCACTTACTGCCGTGTAAACAAGCCGCGGCGAACCCTGCGACAACGCCTAATCGTCCCGTCCATAGCCACCCCGCCTTCGCTCGAAGCTCGGTACCAACCTGAGTAGCACGTTGCACATAGACGTCGGGAAACAGTCGTCGACATCGCGTATCGAGTTGGGTCTTCGTCAAAGCCCCCGCAGCGATGGCCTCACTGCCGATGAACGGCTCTTGCACCAGAGCAGCGTCCCAGACGCTGCCACCGCCGTCACTTCGGCTGTCCACACGCTACCGAGTGTGCGGCTGGCCGCACACTCGAACGTGAAAGGGCGGCTGGCCGCACACTCGGCGAAAGGGCTGCCCTGAGCGCAGCCCTAGCCCAGGATCAGGCCCGAGGTCGGCACGCCGGTTCCAGCGGTGACGAGGACGTGCTCGACGTCGGGCACCGGGTTCACCGAGGTGCCCCGCAGTTGGCGCACACCCTCGGCGATGCCGTTCATGCCGTGGATGTAGGCCTCGCCGAGCTGACCACCGTGGGTGTTGATGGGCAGTCGCCCGCCAATCTCGATGGCGCCATCGGCGATGAAGTCCTTCGCCTCGCCCTTGCCGCAGAATCCCAACTCCTCCAGCTGAATCAGCGTGAAGGGAGTGAAGTGGTCGTAGAGCACGGCGGTCTGGATGTCGGTCGGCTTGAGGCCGGATTGAGACCAGAGCTGCTGGCCCACCACGCCCATCTCGGGTAGGCCTAGCTCGGGCCGGTAGTAGCTGACCATCGTGTACTGGTCGGGGCTGGAGCCCTGCGCGGCCGCCTCGATGACCGCCGGACGCTGCTTGAGGTCCTTCGCGCGCTCCGTCGAGGTCACCACGATCGCGACCGCCCCATCGGTCTCCTGGCAGCAGTCCAGCAGCCGCAGCGGCTCGGCGATCCACCGCGAATTCTGGTGATCCTCAATGGTTATCGGCTTCTCGTAGAAATACGCCTTCGGATTCTTGGCCGCGTGCTTGCGGTCGGCCACCGAAATCGCACCGAAGTCCCGGCTGGTCGCACCGGACAGATGCATGTAGCGCTGGGCAATCATCGCGACTTGGGCGGCCGGCGTGGACAGCCCGTGCGGGTAAGAGAAGGAGTTATCCGCCGCCGTCGAATCAGCCTGCACGCCGGCGTTTCCCACCAGCCGGGTCTGCACCTGACCGAACCGCATGCCCGAGCGCTCGTTGAATGCCCGGTATGCGACGACGACGTCGGCCACACCGGTGGCCACGGCGATCGCCGCCTGCTGGACGGTCGCGCACGCGGCGCCGCCACCGTATCCGATCTGCGAGAAGAACTTCAGGTCACCGATGCCGACCGCACGCGCGACGGCGGTCTCGTTGTTGGTGTCCATCGTGAACGTCGTCAGGCCGTCCACATCCGACGGCGAGAGCCCGGCGTCGCCCAACGCATCAAGAACCGCCTCGGCGGCCAGACGCAGCTCGCTGCGGCCGGAGTCCTTGGAGAAGTCGGTGGCGCCGATGCCGACGATCGCGGCCTTACCCGACAACATCAGACGCCCCCGATCGTCAGCGTAACGTTCGCGATGACGTGGTCGCCCAGGCTGTTGCGGCCGAACACCTTCACCGTGATCAAACCATCTTTGACGGCGGTCACCTCGCCGGAGAACGTGACGGTGTCATAGGCGTACCACGGCACACCGAGCCGCAGCCCGATCGATTTGATCAGCGCCGTCGGACCCGCCCAGTCGGTGATGTAGCGCTGCACCAGGCCGGTGTCGGTGAGGATGTTGACGAAGATGTCCTTGGACCCCTTGGCCTGAGCCAGGTCCCGGTCGTGGTGCACATCCTGAAAGTCCCTGGTGGCCAAAGCTGTTGAGATGATGAACGTGGGCGAGCCATGCAGCTTGAGTTCGGGCAGGGTGGTGCCCACTTCGACGACGGGTGCGCTCATGCTTGGTCCCCCAAGGGTGTCCAAGCGTAGAGACTCCACTCCGGGCCGGAATCACCGGCCGGGAAGTCGATATACGTTGCGCGAACCGGCATTCCGATCTTGATCTCGGCGTGGTCGACGTTGCGTAGCTCGCCGAGCATACGAACGCCCTCTTCCAGTTCGACCAGTGCGATCACGAACGGCAGCGTGCGCCCGGGCACCTTCGGCGCGTGGTGCACCACGAAGCTGAACACCGTGCCCCGACCGCTGGCCACCGCGTAGTCGATGGGCGCGGCCTTGTCCTGCCACACCGCCGGCACCGGCGGGTGTTGCAGGGTGCCGTCGGCGAGACGCTGGATGCGCAACTCGTGCGCTTTGACACCCTCCCAGAAGAAAGCCGTGTCGCGCGACACCGCGGGCCGCATCATGGCCTCGGCGTCCAGGTCATCCGGGACGGATCCGACGACGCCGGAATCCTCTCGGGGCCTGAATTTCAAAATGCGCCAGGCCATCTCGGCGACGACCTCGTCACCGACGCGCCATGTGATGTGCTGGTTGATGAACCAGCCCTCACCGAGCCCGGTCTGCTTGGGACCGACCACGTCGCGCATCTCGGAGGTGACGGTGACCTGCTCGCCCGGACGTAGGTATCGGTGGTAAGTCTGCTCGCAGTTGGTAGCGACCACCCCGATGTACCCGGCCTCGTCGAACAGCTGCATGATCGGGCCCATGGGGTCGTCGGTCGGGCGTTCGCCCGCGAGGCCGAACATCGTCCACACCTGAATCATCGCCGGCGGGGCGACAATTCCGGGGTGACCGGCGGCCTTGGCGGCGGCCTCATCGACGTAGATCGGGTTACGGTCGCCGAGCGCCTCGACCCAGTTGTTGATCGTCGGCTGGTTCACCGGATCCCGGGCGTCCCGCGGCTTTGCGACGACGGTGGCCGTGATTTCTGCGATGGCGTCCTGAATGTCGGTCATCGAGGCACCCTCGGCACCTTGAGACCCGATGCGGCGATCATCTCGCGCATCACCTCGTTCACGCCCCCACCGAAAGTGATGACCAGGTTGCGCTTGGTCTGCGAATCCAGCCAGTTGAGCAGGTCGGCGGTGTCCGCATCGGCGGGGTTGCCGTACCTGCCGACGATCTCTTCGGCGAGTCGTCCGATGTACTGGACGCGCTCCGTGCCAAAGACTTTCGTCGACGCGGCGTCGGCCACGTTGATGTCCTCACCCGCGGCCGCTACTTGCCAGTTGAGCAGCTCGTTGACTCGCCACATCGCATGGATCTCACCGAGCGCCCGCTTGACGTCCTGGTGGTCGATCGGCGTGACACCGTCACTGCCCGGTTTAGAGGCCCACGCTTGCACGCGGTCGTAGATGCCTGCGGTGCGGCCGGCAGGGCCCAGCATGACCCGCTCGTTGTTGAGTTGGGTGGTGATCAGCCGCCACCCGCCGTTCTCCTCGCCGACCAACATCTCGGCGGGCACCCGTACGTCGTTGTAGTAGGTGGCGTTGGTGTGGTGGGCACCGTCGGACAGGATGATCGGCGTCCAGGAGTAACCGGGATCCTTCGTGTCGACGATCAGGATCGAAATGCCCTTGTGCTTCACGGCTTCCGGGTCGGTACGGCAGGCCAGCCAGATGTAGTCCGCGTCGTGGGCGCCGGTGGTGAAGATCTTCTGCCCGTTGACGATGTACTCGTCGCCGTGGCGCACGGCAGTCGTGCGCAGGGAGGCGAGATCGGTTCCGGCCTCGGGCTCGGTGTAGCCGATCGCGAAGTGAACCTCGCCGGCGAGGATGGCCGGCAAGAATTTCTTCTTCTGCAGATCGCTGCCGAACTGCTGCAGTGTCGGACCGACCGTCTGCAATGTCACCGCGGGCAGCGGCACGTCGGCCCGGTGCGCTTCGTTGACGAAGATCGACTGCTCGATGGGGCCGAACCCCAACCCGCCGAACTCCTTTGGCCATCCGACGCCGAGCTTGCCGTCCCGGCCCATTCGCCGGATCACCGCGCGGTAGGCCTCGTTGTGCCGGTCGGCCTCCATGGCCTTCATCTCGTCTGACGAGATCAGGTTCGAAAAGTATTCCCGCAGTTCCGCTTGCAGCTGACGCTGCTCCGGAGTCAGGTCTATGAACATTGCGCTCCCACCAGATCGAGGCCTGCGAGGAGGTCAAGGCGTAGCGAAGAACCGCCCAGCAGCCGGGACAGGTCCTTGATCGTGGAGTAGTACCGGTGCATCGGATAGGTGATGTCCATTCCCATCCCGCCGTGCAGGTGATGGCAGATCTGCATGGCCGGCGGCGCCTGCGATGTGATCCAGTAGCCGAGGACATCCAGGTCGTCTTGCACTTGAGGGGCCGATCCACCCCTTTCGAACAGTCCCCAGGCAACCGATTTCGCCACCAAATCGATGGTGCGCGAGGCGATGTAGACCTCGGCGAGCTGGGCGGCCACGGTCTGGAATGTCGACAGAGGCTTGCCGAACTGCTTGCGGTTGGCCACGTAGTCGGCGGTCAGCCGCAGCGCTCCGGCCACCAGCCCGTCGGCGTAGGCGCCGATGGTGGCCAGCGCCAACTGGTTGACTTGGGGAGCCGTCGTGCCCGGCAAAACGTCATGGTCTGCTACCGCGACGTCGGCGAACGTGACCGTGTATTCCTCGGAGCCGTTGGAGGTCGGGGTTCGAACCACGTCGACACCGTTGGCTTTCGGCGATACGACGACAACCGCGCTGTCGGCCGTGACGATGATCCAATCCGCTTGTCCGGCATAGCCGACGCCGACCTTGGTGCCCGACAGCCGGCCGTTGGCGAAGCTGGTCGAGGGTCGGTCCGGCAGCGCAGCGCCCGGCTCGTTGAGGGCGGCGGTCAGCACGGCGCCCTTGGCGACGCCTGCCAGGAACCGGTCCTGCTGCTCGCCGGAGGCAAAATCAAGCAGTGGCAGCACGCCGAAACCCAGAGTGGCCAGGGCCGGCGTGATCGCGCCGTGGCGGCCGATCTCGGTCAGCACGGTGGCGACCTCGAGCAGACCCACGCCGTCGCCACCAAGGCGTTCGGGCACGGGTAGCGCCGTCACGCCGCCGTCGACCAATGCGTCCCAGCTCAATTCACGCTCGGTAACCGACGTCACCACATCGGCGACGGCCCGTTGCGTCGCAGTGAGATCGAAGTCCATCAGGACGTCACCGCGGCATTGCCGGCGTAGTCGACCTGCCAGTGCTTGATGCCGTTGAGCCAGCCCGAACGTAACCGCTCGGGTTCGCCAGTCGGCTTGAGATTCGGCATGTGATCGGCGACCGCGTTGAAGATCAGGTTGATCGTCATGCGGGCCAGGTTCGCACCGATGCAATAGTGGGCGCCGGTGCCGCCGAACCCGACGTGCGGGTTCGGGTCGCGCAGGATGTTGAAGGTGTGCGGGTCTTCGAAGACCTCTTCGTCGAAGTTGGCCGACCGATACGACATCACCACCCGCTGACCCTTTTTGATCTGCACGCCGCCCAACTCGGTGTCCTCGTTGGCGGTGCGCTGGAAGGCCGAAACCGGAGTGGCCCACCGGATGATCTCGTCCGCGGCGGTCGCCGGGCGTTCCCTCTTGAAGAGCTCCCATTGATCGGGGTTGTCGGCGAAGGCGATCATGCCGTGCGTGATCGAGTTTCGTGTCGTCTCGTTGCCCGCCACGGCCAGCATGACTACGAAGAAACCGAACTCGTCATCGGAGAGCTTCTCGCCGTCGATGTCGGCCTGGATCAGGGTGGTGACGATGTCGTCGGTGGGGTTCTTGCCACGCTCCTCGGCCATGGCCATGGCGTACGTGATCAGTTCCATCGACGACTGCGCGGGATCGACGGTGGCGTACTCGGGGTCGGTGCCACCGGTCATCTCGTTGGACCAGCGGAAGAGCTTGTCGCGGTCCTCCTGGGGAACGCCGAGCAGGCCCGCGATGGCTTGCAGGGGCAGCTCGCACGACACCTGCTCGACGAAGTCACCGCTGCCCTCTTTCGCGGCGGTCTCGGCGATGTTCTGGGCACGTTGGGCCAGTTCGGCTTCCAGCCGTCCGATTGCCCGCGGCGTGAACCCGCGCGAGATGATCTTGCGCAGCCGGGTGTGGTGCGGCGCGTCCATGTTGAGCATGACGCTGCGCTGCAGCTCGACCTGCTCCCGCTTCATCTCCGGCGGCCAGGTCGGGATGGCGCCGTTCATCCAGCTCGAGAAGATGTCGCTGCGCTTCGACACCTCCTTGACGTCAGCGTGCTTGGTGACGATCCAATATCCGTGGTCCTCGAACCCGCCCGCGCCGTTCGGGATGTCAACCCAGTGGATCGGCTCTGCCTTGCGCAGCTGTGCCAGCTCCTCGACGGGCAACGCGGCAAGATTGACGTCGGGGTCAAGGAAGTCGAAGTCGGCGGGAATGTTGGGGGGTGCCATGTAGGGTGCGCTCCTTTTACAACACTAATTGCAACGTGTTCTAGTGCCAGTAAAACATGCCTCCTGCGCAGATAAAAGGCAGGTCGCCATCCTCGCTTGTCAGAGTAATGAAACGTGTTCTAGCCTGACGGGATGGGTAACCCTGTCATCGTTGAAGCCACTCGTAGCCCCATCGGCAAGCGGAACGGATGGTTGTCCGGTCTGCACGCCACCGAGCTGTTGGGTGCGGTCCAGAAGGCGCTGGTCGAAAAGGCCGGAATCGACGCCGGTGACGTCGAACAGGTCATCGGCGGCTGTGTGACACAGTACGGCGAGCAGTCCAACAACATCAGCCGGGTCAGCTGGCTGGTGGCCGGGCTGCCGGAGCACGTCGGCGCCATGACCGTGGATTGCCAATGCGGCAGCGGCCAACAGGCCAACGGCCTGGTCGCCGGTCTGATCGCGGCAGGCGCCATCGACGTCGGCATCGCGTGCGGAATCGAGGCGATGAGCCGTGTCGGGCTCGGCGCGAACGCAGGTCCGGACCGCAGCATCCTGCGTCCCGCGTCGTGGGACATCGACTTGCCTGACCAGTTCACCGCGGCCGAGCGGATCGCCAAGCGGCGCGGCATCACTCGTGAGGAGATCGACGAGTTCGGTTTGGCGTCCCAGACCAGGGCCAAGCAGGCCTGGGAAGAGGGCCGCTTCGATCGTGAGATCTCCCCGATCGAGGCGCCGGCGCTCGACGAGAACAAGCAACCCACGGCCGAGCGCGTCACCATCAGCCGCGACCAGGGCCTGCGCGAGACCACGCTGTCGGGCCTCTCCGCGCTGAAGCCGGTCCTCGAGGGCGGAATCCACACGGCGGGAACCTCGTCGCAGATCTCCGACGGCGCGGCGGCCGTGCTGTGGATGGACGAGGACAAGGCCAAGGCGCTGGGCCTGCGGCCGCGGGCCCGCATCGTCAGCCAGGCACTGGTCGGGGCCGAGCCGTATTACCACCTGGACGGGCCGGTGCAGTCGACGGCGAAGGTACTGGAGAAGGCCGGGATGAAGATGGGCGACATCGACATCACCGAGATCAACGAGGCGTTCGCCTCGGTCGTGCTGTCCTGGGCACGTGTGCACGATCCGGACATGGCCAAGGTCAACGTCAACGGCGGGGCCATCGCGCTGGGGCACCCGGTCGGCTGCACCGGCAGCCGGCTGATCACCACCGCCCTGCACGAGCTGGAACGCACCGACCAGACCACCGCACTGATCACCATGTGCGCGGGCGGCGCCCTGTCGACCGGCACCATCATCGAACGCATCTAGCGTTCGATCGTTTCGGCCTGTTGGTGAGCGTCTCTGACGACAGCCGCATCGCCGCGGCGCAGTCCTACATCGACGCGTTGGTCAGCCATGACGGTGATGCCGTTCCGTTCGCGGCGCACTGCACCCGCACCGAGCAGGGAATCAAGAACGGTTTCTCCGGAAATCACCTGCGACGCAGCCTTAATCGTGGAATCCAGTATCGGTTGCTCGCGGCCACGACACCGCCGGACTACCGCATCGACGGTGATGAGGTCCACGCGGCGTACCAGGTGCTGACCAAGGCGGCGTTCGGCGGCCGGCAACTCGCCGCACGTATCAACGAGACCTTCGTGATCCCCGCCGAAAGTTCAAGCGGGAGAGCCGAAATCCACCACATCGAAGTTCGCTTCCAACCGTACATTCAGCGCTAAGGAACTCTCATGCCCAAGGCCAAGCCACGTTCACTCAATGCCCCCTGGGTAGGCTTCTTCATAAAATGGATGGCCAAGGGCAACACGTGGATCTATAAGCGCAGCAACGGAAAGTTCGGAGGCACCTTCCAGAAGGCTCCGGTAGCTCTGCTCACCACCACGGGCCGCAAGACCGGTGAACCGCGGGTGAGCCCGTTGCTCTACCTGCGCGAGGGAAACCGGGTGGTCCTGGTCGCATCCAGGGGAGGCAGCGACAAACACCCGCTCTGGTACCTCAACCTCAAGGCCAATCCCAAAGTCTCCGTGCAGATCAAGGATGAGGTCCTGCAGCTGCAGGCCCGCGATGCCACCGAGGCGGAACGCGCCGAGTACTGGCCCAAGTTGGACGCCATGTATCCCTCCTTCGACGACTACCGGGCCTGGACAGATCGCGTCATCCCGATCGTGATCTGCGACCCCTGAGTTTTCAACTCGTCCAGGTGGGGGAATCATCTGGGCACCATGTCCGACCGCCGCTGGATTCGCAACTCACGCCCGATTGCCCTGCTGCTCAAATATTTCGCGCGCGCCCATATCTGGGTGTACCGACGAACCGACGGCAAGGTCGGGGCGAAGCTGCTGCGGTTCCCGGCGGCCCTGCTCACCACCACCGGACGCAAGTCCGGCGAGCCGCGAACCACCGCGACGCTGTACCTGCGTGACGGCGAACGGGTGATCCTGCCCGCGACCTTCGGCGGGCGCGACGAACATCCGTTGTGGTATCTCAACCTCAAAAAGAATCCCGAGGTGCGGCTGCAGATCCGAGCCCAGCGTCTGGACTTGGTCGCCCGCGACGCGACCGACGCTGAGCGCGAACGATATTGGCCCCGATTAACGCGAATGTACCCGCCCTATCGCAAGTACCGCGAGGCCGCAGACCGGGTCATCCCGCTGGTGGTGTGCGAACCGCGCTAGGCGCCGTAGACGGGGACCGGCCGGCGCGCCTTGGCAAGCAGATCGGCGACGACGCGCCCCAGCTCCGCGGGATCCCACCGCGCGCCCTTGTCGATCTCGGGGCCGTGCGCCCAGCCCTCGGCGACCCGGATCTTGCCTCCCTCGACCTCGAACACCTTGCCGGTGACGTCGCGAGATTCGGCGCTGCCCAGCCAAACCACCAGCGGTGAAACGTTTTCCGGGGCCATGGCGTCGAAGTCTTGGTCCTGCGTCGCCATCATCTCGGCGAACACCGTCTCGGTCATTACGGGTCCGGGCCGAAGGCGCGATGGCGTTGACGGTGACGCCGTAGCGACCCATCTCGGCCGCGGCGACCAGTGTCAGTGCCGCGATGCCGGCCTTGGCGGCGCTGTAGTTGCCCTGGCCCACGCTGCCCTGCAGGCCGGCACCCGAACTGGTGTTGATGATCCGGGCGTCTACGGTTTTGCCCTCTTTGGACAGCCCACGCCAGTACGACGCGGCGTGGCGCATCATGGCGAAGTGCCCCTTCAGATGCACGGCGATCACGGCGTCAAACTCCTCCTCGCTGGTGTTCGCCATCATCCGGTCCCGCACGATGCCGGCGTTGTTCACCAAAACGTCCAGACCGCCGAAGGTCTCGACCGCGGTCTGGATCAGGCTCGCCGCCTGGCCCCAATCCGCGACGTCGGATCCGTCGGCGACGGCTTCGCCACCGGCGGCGGTGATTTCGTCGACCACGCTCTGGGCGGCGCTGCCACCGCCGGCCGGTGAACCGTCCAGGCCCACCCCGATGTCGTTGACCACCACGCGCGCGCCTTCTTCGGCGAAGGCCAGCGCATGCGCGCGACCGATACCGCCGCCCGCTCCGGTGACGATGACGACGCGGCCGTCAACCACTCCCATAGTTTTCTTGTCTCCTCTATTTGACCGCGCTTGCGGTCGTGGTGGACAGATAGTGCGGGGGCTCGCCGCCGCCGTGCACCTCGAGCGAGGCCCCGCTGATGTAGGACGCCAAGTCGGACGCCAAAAACGCTGCGGCCCAGCCGATATCTTCGGGCTTCGCCAGCCGGCCGAGAGGCACGTTCTTCGAGATCGCGGCGATGGAGTCGGGGTCGCCGTAGAACAATTCGGACTGCTCGGTCTCCACCATGCCGACCACACAAGAGTTCACCCGGACCTTCGGGCCCCACTCCACGGCAAGCGTCTGCGTGAGGCTTTCCAGGCCGGCCTTGGCCGCCCCATAGGCGCCGGTGCCCGGGGAGGGCCGGCGGCCGGACAGGCTGCAGATGTTGATGATCGATCCGCCCTGCTGCTGGCTTTGCATGTGAGCATTTGCGTGCTGCGAAACCGACAGCGCGCCAATCAGATTGAGTTCGATGATCTTGCGGTTGAACTTGGCGCTGGACTCCGCGGTCAGCACGTAGGGTGACCCCCCGGCGTTGTTGACGACGATGTCGAGCCGACCGTGCCGCTCGATGATGGTGTCGATCAACCCCTTGACAGCGTCGTCGTCGCGGACGTCGCAGGAGTGGAACTCATACGGCAACCCCTCGACCGACCGCCGCGCACAGGTTACGACGGTGGCGCCCTGCTCGGCGAAAACGGAGCTGACGCCGGAACCCACCCCGCGAACACCGCCGGTGACGAGAACCACCCGCCCGGCCAGCCCCAAGTTGATGGCTTCAAATGGGGGGCATGCTTCGGCGCGAGTCACTGTGCTAGCGTACCAAGCAAGTGCTTGCTTAGGTAGTTACCCCCACAAGGAAGTGGCACCTTGCCCATCACATCCACCGTCACCGAACCGGGCATCGTCGCGGTCACCGTCGACTTCCCGCCCGTCAACGCCATCCCGTCGCGCGGCTGGTTCGAACTCGCCGATGCCATCACCGCCGCCGGCCAAGATCCCAAGACCCACGTGGTGATCCTGCGCGCCGAGGGCCGGGGCTTCAACGCCGGGGTCGACATCAAGGAGATGCAGCGCACCGAGGGATTCACCGCCCTGATCGACGCCAACCGCGGCTGCTTCGCCGCGTTCCGCGCGGTCTACGAGTGCGCGGTCCCCGTTGTCGCCGCGGTGAACGGATTCTGCGTCGGCGGCGGCATCGGGCTGGTCGGCAACTCCGATGTGATCGTGGCGTCCGACGACGCCACCTTCGGGCTGCCCGAAGTGGAGCGCGGGGCGCTCGGCGCGGCGACGCACCTGTCGCGCCTGGTTCCCCAGCACATGATGCGGCGGCTGTTCTTCACCGCCGCCACCGTGGACGCCGCCACCCTGCACCACTTCGGTTCGGTGCACGAGGTGGTGCCGCGCGACGAGCTCGACGAGGCCGCCCTACGGGTCGCGCGCGACATCGCCGCCAAGGACACCCGTGTCATTCGGGCGGCCAAAGAGGCGCTGAATTTGATCGACGTGCAACGGGTCAACTCGAGTTACCGCATGGAGCAGGGCTTTACGTTCGAACTCAACCTGGCCGGAGTGTCCGACGAGCACCGCGACGCCTTCGCCGGTACGACGAAGGGCGAGAAGGCTTAGCCGCCGACGACGATGCAGAGCGAAGCGATGATTAGGAGCGGCGAATAGTGGCCGACAAAAGAACCACCCTCGCCGAGGCCGTCGCACAATTGCGTAGCGGCATGACGATCGGTATCGGCGGATGGGGATCGCGGCGCAAGCCGATGGCTTTCGTGCGTGCGTTGCTACGCACCGACATCACCGACCTGACCGTCGTCACCTACGGCGGGCCGGACCTGGGCCTGCTGTGCTCGGCCGGCAAGGTCAAGCGGGTCTACTACGGATTCGTTTCGCTGGACTCCCCGCCCTTCTACGACCCCTGGTTCGCCAAATCCCGTGCCAGTGGCGCGATCGAGGCGCGGGAGATGGATGAAGGCATGCTGCGCTGCGGACTGCAGGCCGCCGCGCAGCGCCTGCCGTTCCTGCCGATCCGGGCCGGGCTGGGCAGCTCGGTACCGGACTTCTGGGAGGGCGAACTGCAGACGGTGACCAGCCCGTATCCGGCACCCGGCGGCGGGCACGAGACCCTGATCGCAATGCCGGCACTGCGCCTGGACGCCGCATTCGCTCACCTCAATCTCGGTGATGCGCAGGGCAATGCGGCCTACACCGGAATCGACCCGTACTTCGACGACCTGTTCCTGATGGCCGCCGAAGACCGCTTTTTGTCGGTGGAACGCGTCGTGTCCACCCAAGAGCTGGTCAAGGCGGTTCCCCCGCAGGCGCTGCTGGTGAACCGCATGATGGTCGACCATGTGGTTGAGGCACCGGGCGGTGCCCACTTCACCACCGCCGCACCGGATTACGGCCGCGACGAGAAGTTCCAGCGGCACTACGCCGAGGCCGCCTCGACGGACGAGGGTTGGCGGAAGTTTGCGCAAACCTACCTGTCGGGCAGCGAAGAGGACTATCAGGCGGCCGTGCGCGCTTTCAAAGAGGAGGCCTCGTCATGAGCGGCGACGCGATCACGCGACCCGAAATCTGCGCGGTCGCCTGCGCCGAATTGTTCAGGGACGCCGGCGAGATCATGGTCAGCCCGATGACGAACATGGCCTCGGTCGGGGCTCGATTGGCCCGCTTGACCTTCTCGCCGGACATCCTGCTGACCGATGGCGAGGCCCAGCTGCTGGCCGAGACCCCCGCCCTGGGCGTGTCCGCACCCGTCGAGGGCTGGATGCCGTTCGGCCGGGTCTTCGAAACCCTGGCCTGGGGCCGGCGGCACGTGGTGATGGGCGCCAATCAGGTTGACCGCTTTGGCAATCAGAACATCTCGGCTCTGGGTCCGTTGCGGCAGCCCAAACGCCAGATGTTCGGTGTCCGCGGCGCGCCCGGCAATGCCATCAACCACGCGACCAGCTACTGGGTGGGCAACCATTCCAAGCGGGTGTTCTGCGAAAAGGTCGACATCGTCTGCGGGGTAGGCTGGGACAACGTCGACCCCGACAACCCGGCGTTCCGCTTCGCCAACACGTATCGGGTGGTGTCCAACCTCGGCGTGTTCGACTTCGGCGGGCCCGAGCACACCATGCGGGCGGTGTCCCTGCATCCCGGCGTCACTGCCGGCGAGGTCGCCGAGAACACCTCGTTCGAGGTCCACGGCCTGGACGGCGCCGCGGATACCAGACTCCCGACCGACGACGAGCTGCGCCTGATCCGCGAGGTCATCGACCCGAAGGCGCTGCGCGACAGAGAGATCCGTTGATGAAGCTGCGCACGCCGCTGACCGAGCTGGTCGGTGTCGAGCACCCGGTGGTTCAAACCGGCATGGGCTGGGTGGCCGGCGCACGGCTGGTGTCGGCCACCGCCAACGCCGGCGGACTGGGCATCCTGGCCTCGGCCACCATGACGCTGGACGAACTGGCGACGGCCATCGGCAAGGTCAAGTCCGCCACCGACAAACCGTTCGGTGTGAACATCCGCGCCGATGCCGCCGACGCCGGCGACCGCGTCGACCTGATGATCCGCGAAGGCGTCAAGGTGGCGTCCTTCGCCCTGGCCCCTAAGCAGGAACTCATCGCCCAGCTGAAAGATGCTGGTGCAGTGGTGATTCCGTCGATCGGCGCGGCCAAGCACGCCCGCAAGGTGGTCGGCTGGGGCGCCGACGCGATGATTGTGCAGGGCGGCGAGGGCGGTGGCCACACCGGCCCCGTCGCCACGACCTTGCTTTTGCCCTCGGTCCTGGATGCCGTGCAGGGCAGCGGGATTCCGGTGATCGCCGCCGGTGGTTTCTTCGATGGTCGCGGCCTTGCGGCCGCATTGAGTTACGGTGCCGCCGGCGTGGCGATGGGCACTCGCTTCCTGCTCACCTCGGATTCGACCGTGCCCGATGCGGTGAAACGCCGCTACCTCGAGTCGGCGTTGGACGGCACGGTCGTCACGACCCGTGTGGACGGCATGCCGCACCGGGTGCTGCGCACCGGCCTGGTCGAGAAGCTGGAAGGCGGTTCGCCGGTGCGTGGCCTCACCGCGGCCGTGCGCAATGCCGCCAAGTTCAAGCACATGTCGCAGATGACCTGGCGGTCGATGATCAGCGACGGCCTGGCGATGCGCCGCGGCAAAGAACTGACGTGGTCGCAGGTGGTCATGGCGGCCAACACGCCAATGCTGTTGAAGGCCGGCTTGGTTGACGGCAACACCGAGGCCGGCGTGCTGGCTTCCGGACAGGTAGCCGGCATTCTCGAGGACCTGCCGTCGTGCGCCGAGCTGATCGAGACCGTCGTGCGCGACGCGGTCAAGCACCTGCAGGCGGCATCCGGACTGATCGAGGGGGCGTAGCCGCCGGATCGCGTTGGCGGCCAATCTTCGGCGACCTCAGCGCCGCGGAAACCTGCCGTGGTCAGAGCGGTGACCAACCAGCGGCAACGCCCTGATCAGCCGACAGTCAATCAACCGCGGCGGATTCCGTGTGATTGGTGGTCAAGTGCGATCTGGCGCGCCACTAATTTGCGAAGACAGGAGCCCGGGGAATGTCGATCGTTATGCAGCCCGACGACCCCATCGCCACACCCGTCAGCACTGCGGCCGCTGCAATAGCTTTCAGTATCTTCTTGGTGCTCTTCGTCCTCATCGGTCACACCTTTCTGATGGTGAACTGACGGCGGCAGGCTAACTGCCGCCGGCTAACCGATGCTATCGCCGTCTTTTGACACGTGTGGAATATTGCGTAAAACGGCTGGAGATCTTTGTTGCCGACTCGAAATGCCCATTAATGAGTGCCGTTACTCTTTAGTTTTCATTCCTCAGCACTGTGTTATTCGAACGCTGGTTTGTGCGAGGACTTGAGAGGCGTTGGCGTAGGTTATCGACGGAATGGTGCGCAGGGAGTCGGCGGCTTGCTCATCACACCGGTCGCTGAGCGCGGCAACCAGTAGATCATCCTTGCTGGCTGGAAATCGGACACCTTCGAGGCACCTGCGAAGCTGGCGCTCGGTAGTCGATTCGGTTATCGCTTCGGGTTTTTCTTCTGTTGGTAAAACCATCGCTGTAGGGGTTCCTTCCGTGTTCGGGGGCCGGATGCCCGGTGCAATGCCGACTAAACGACGAGTGCTGTGTTGGTCGCGTCACTGCAAGGGGTGGTCCGCGCTGTGTTTCACCTGCCGTATTCGCCGTCGCTTTCTCCGCGCCGCCGGGGATCCTCGCGCGGTCGTGGGACTCTCTGCTTTATGGGCGGATGGTAAAGCCTATAGCTAAATTTGCAGATATTTAAGCTATACTCTTCAAATGCGTGGGATGAAGCAACATTCTTCACCCCGGGCGACCCTGATTGGTGACGTCGTCGGTTCCCGGCACGCCGCCGACCGCTCGGAGTTGCACCGGGTCGTAGCGCGCGCCCTGCGGCAGGTCGCAGACGATGCGATCGACCCGCCGGCATTCACCGTCGGCGACGAATTTCAGGGCAGCTACCCGACCGTCGGCACCGCAATCGATGCCGCCCTGACGCTGCGGCTGGCCGTCGGGCCCGAAGTCGATGTCCGGTTCGGCGTCGGCTGGGGCGCGATCACCATCCTCGATGCCGATACGGGCATCCAGGACGGACCGGGCTGGTGGTCCGCCCGGAGTGCCATTCAGCAGACCGCGGACGCTCAGCGGCAGCCCGGCTTCGCGCTGGTACGTACCACGTTCCGGGCGGACGGCGACACACGCGGCGACGCCGGCGCGGTCAACGCGGCCCTGCTTTGTCGGGACCATCTGCTTGGATCGCTCGATGAGAGATCGTTGCGGATTGTGAGGGGGTTGATGACCGGCCGGACCAAAAAGGAGCTCGCCGCGGACGAGGGGATCAGCCCGTCGGCGGTTTCCCAGCGCGCCAGCCGCGACGGCTTGGATCTGATTGTTCTTGCCAGCCGATACCTTCGGAGCCTGCCGTGAGCGCCATCGCGGTCTTGTTCATCGCGTTCGGCGTCGCCGATCTCTGCCGGCGAGCGACCCGCGCGGTCTGGCCGGCGCTGTTGATCGGGCCGGTCGTGGTACTGGCGTGCGCGGCGCTGGGCGCGTTGTGGCATGTGGGCGACATCGCTTTACTCGTGCTGGCGGCCGTCGCGGTCATTGCGTGGGAATGGCTATGTGCGCTAAGCGAACGCACTGGCACCGCGCAAGGCGCGCCCTTGGCCGTTTTCGGCTCCGCCATTGGGCTGCTGGCGGTGATGTCGGGGTGGTCGTCACCGGCCGATGGCGCCGTGGCGCGGTGGTCGGCCTGGGTTCACCTGCCTCTGAGCCACGTCGCGCCCACCCGCCTGCTGATGCTCGTCGGCGTGGTCCTGGTTCAATTCGCCACCGCAAATCAATTGGTGCGCTTGGTGCTTGGCTCGGTGGGCGCGGTGCGGCCGGCCGGTGAGCCGCAGCCGTCGGACCGGCTCAAGGGCGGCAGACTGCTGGGACCGATGGAGCGCCTGCTAATCCTGAGCCTCGGCGTCGGGGGGCAGGTGGCCGCCGCCAGCGCCGTCGTCGCCGCCAAGGGCATCATCAGGTTTCCGGAGTTGAACGCTCAAACGAACCGCAACGGCGGCGTCGGTATCGACGAGGTGACCGAGTACTTCCTCGTCGGCAGCTTCACCAGTTGGTTGCTCGCCCTGGGCGGCATCGGTCTGGTTGCGGCTATCCGCTGAGCGGCCGGGCTACAGGCGCTCGATGATGGTGACGTTCGCCGTGCCGCCGCCTTCACACATCGTCTGCAGGCCGTAGCGACCGCCGATGCGTTCCAGCTCGTTGAGCATGGTGGTGAACAGTTTGGCGCCGGTGGCACCCAATGGGTGGCCGAGCGCGATCGCGCCGCCGTTGGGGTTGACCTTTTCCGGGTCCACCTTGATCTCTTTGAGCCAAGCCAACACCACCGGCGCGAAAGCCTCGTTGATCTCGACGGTGTCGATGTCATCGATGGACAGCCCGGCCTTGTCCAGTGCATAGCGCGTCGCCGGGATGGGCCCGGTCAGCATGAAGACCGGGTCGGCGGCGCGGGCGCTGATGTGATGGATGCGGGCCCGCGGCGTCAGGTTGTGCTCCTTGACGGCCTTTTCGGACGCCAGCAGCACTGCACTGGCACCGTCGGAAATCTGACTGGCCATGGCCGCCGTCAGCCGGCCACCCTCGACCAGCGGCTTGAGCCCGGCCATCTTCTCCAGCGACGATTCGCGCGGGCCCTCGTCGACCCGGAACGGCCCGGATTCCGTTTCGACGGTGATGATCTCGTTGTCGAAGTGCCCGCCGCGGATGGCCGCGAACGCGCGCTCGTGACTGGTCAGCGCGTAGCGTTCCATCTCCTCGCGTGACAGGTTCCACTTCTCGGCAATCAGTTCAGAACCGCGAAACTGTGAGATCTCCTGGTCGCCGTAGCGGTGCAGCCACTGTTTGGATTCGTTGGTCGGAGAAGTGAATCCGAATTGCTCGCCCACCGTCATGGCCGACGAGATCGGGATCTGGCTCATGTTCTGCACGCCGCCGGCCACGATGAGGTCGGCCGTGCCGGATAGAACCGCCTGTGCGCCAAAGGAAATCGCCTGCTGGCTGGAACCGCACTGGCGGTCGACGGTGACGCCGGGGACCTCTTCGGGATAGCCGGCGGCCAGCCAGGAGAGCCGCGCGATGTTGCCCGCCTGTGCGCCGATGGCATCGACGCAGCCGGCGATCACGTCGTCAACCGCGGCGGGATCGACGTCGACCCGGTCGAGCAGTCCGCGCCATCCCAGGGCGCCCAGGTCCACCGGGTGAATCCCGGACAGCGATCCGCCGCGCTTGCCGACCGCGGTACGCACGGCATCGATTACATACGCCTCTGTCATGTTTGCGACTCCTTCGTGATTCCGCCAAGAACGATGGCGAGGTATTGCTGACCGACTTGCTCCGCGGTGAGCGGCCCGCCCGGCTGATACCAGCGCACCGACACCCAAGTGGTGTCCCGGATGAAGCGGTAGACCAGGTCGACGTCGAGGTCGGGCCGGAAGTAGCCCTCCTCGACGCCCTGATTGAGCAGCTCGAGCCACATCTTGCGCTGTTGCCGGTTCATGTCCTCGATGTAGGAGAACCGGGGCTGGGACAGCAGCCGTTGGGCCTCGTCCTGGTAGATGACGACCTGCGCGTGCCGGTGCTCGATCGCCTCGAACGACGCCATGAACAACCCCTTGAACCGCTCCAGGGGGTTGGCCTCGCTGTCCACGATTTCGCGGTAGCGCGCGAACAACCAGTCCAGGAAACTCCGCAACAGCTCGTCGACCATCTCCTCTTTGGAGGAGAAGTGGTGATACAGACTGCCGGATAGGATCCCTGCGCTGTCGGCGATGTCGCGGACGGTGGTGGCACGCAATCCGCGCTCGGCGAACATGGTCGCGGCAAGCTCCAGTAGCTCGTCTCGCCGGCTGTTGGCCTGACCGGGCACTCGGTCCACCGGATCAGAGTATCAACCAAGCGCTTGCTTGGCCACCGAGGTGTGGTTTTTCACTTCACCGGCCTTGTGGAATCAGCGCGGCGAGACCGCCGGCGGGATCTGAGAATCGACAACTGTAAACACGTCGCGGGCGCGCGCCAGTCAGCGATATCGCAGCTCACGGGTGCTGACTGGAAACCGAGATGACCTCGCCGGTGAGGTAGCTCGAGTAGTCGCTGGCGAGGAACGCGATGGTGGCCGCCACCTCCCACGGCTCGGCGGCCCGCCCGAAGGCCTCGCCGGCCGACAGCCGGTCGAGCAACTCCGACGACGACGTCTTCTCCAGGAATTTGTGCCGCGCGATGCTAGGCGACACTGCATTGATCCGCACGTCGTACTCGGCGGCTTCGATTGCGCTGCAACGGGTCAGCGCCATCACCCCGGCCTTGGCGGCGGCGTAGTGCGACTGCGAGTGCTGCGCGCGCCAGCCGAGCACGCTGGCGTTGTTGACGATCACCCCGCCGTGCGGCGCGTCCCGGAAGTACCGCAACGCCGCGCGGGTGGCGCGAAACACCGACGTCAGGGTCACATCCAGGACGCGGCCCCACTCCTCGTCGGTCATGTCGACCACCGGTGTCTGTCCGCCCAGCCCGGCGTTGTTGATCAGGACATCGATGCGGCCCATCCGGGCCGTGGCCGACGCGAACAACGCATCGATCTGCGCGGTGGACGTCACGTCGCACAGCACGCTTTCGACCCGGCCCTGCCCGAGCGCGGTGAGCTCGTCGGCGGTCTCCCCCAGCCGGCGTTCGTGGTGGTCCGAGATCACCACGTCGGCCCCCTCGGCCAGTGCCCGCCGTGCGGTCGCCGCGCCGATGCCGGTGCCCGCGGCCGCGGTCACGACCACCACCTTGCCTTGCAGAAGTCCGTGTCCGGCAATCTCTTTCGGAACTTCGGACAGACTCATCCTTTGACCTCTCGAGGTAGGCCGAGCACCCGCTCGGCGATGATGTTGCGCTGGATCTCGTTGGATCCGCCGTAGATGGTGTCGGCACGGGTGAACAGGAACAGCCGCTGCCATTCGTCGAACTCGCCGTCGGCCATTACCAGGCCCGGCTTACCGATGACGTCCATGGCCAACTCGCCCAGATCGCGATGCCAATTGGCCCACAACAACTTCGACACGTTGTCCTGCCCGGGTTGCTCGACATCCATAGTGGCCAGCGCGTAGCTGCGCATCGCGCGCAACCCGGTCCACGCGCGGGTCAGGCGCTCGCGGATGAACGGATCTTCGGCGGCGCCGGTGCGCTGGGCAAGCTCGGCCAGATTGGAAAGCTCACGGGCATAACGAATTTGCTGGCCCAGCGTCGACACGCCCCGCTCGAAGGTCAGTGTCCCCATAGCGACGCGCCAACCGTCGCCGGGCTCACCGACCACAAGAGAGGCCTCGGTCCGGGCGTCGTCGAAGAACACCTCGTTGAATTCCGCGGTGCCGGTGATCTGGACGATCGGACGGACTTGAACGCCCGGTTGATCCAGCGGTACCAGCAGATACGACAGGCCGGCATGGCGCTTGGAGCCCTTTTCGGTGCGCGCGACCACGAAGCACCATTGCGACAGGTGCGCCAGCGACGTCCACACCTTCTGGCCGTTGATCACCCACTCGTCGCCGTCGAGCTCGGCGGTGGTGGCCACGTTGGCCAGGTCGCTGCCGGCGCCGGGCTCCGAATACCCCTGGCACCACAGCTCGGTCACGTCGAGGATCTTCGGCAAGAAACGCTGCTGTTGCTCGGGTGTGCCGAACGCGATCAGCGTGGGGCCGAGCAGCTCCTCGCCGAAGTGATTGACCTTGTCCGGGGCGTCGGCCTTGGCGTACTCCTCGTAGAAGGCCACCCGGTGCGCGGTGGACAGGCCCCGGCCGCCGTGCTCGACCGGCCAGCCCAGGCAGGTCAGCCCGGCCTTGGCCAGATGCTGATTCCATGCCCGGCGCTCTTCGAACGCCTCGTGCTCGCGTCCGGGCCCGCCGAGACCCTTGAGAGCTGCGAATTCGCCGACCAGATTGTCGGCGAGCCACTGCCGGACCTCGGCCCGGAACTCCTCGACGTCCTGCATGCCCTGTAGGCTAACCTACCAAGCACTTGCTTTGTAGCTCGGTGACGATGCGCGACGCGGAGCGGCGCGAGGAGGAATCGAGCGGTCAAATCGCGCTAGTCGCTACAGGAGCATTCGATGACCAACGATCCGCGCACGGTGCCCGCGGCGCTGGATCGTTTCGCGGCTCAGCTCCCCGATCACGACGCGTTGGTCACCGATGAACGATGCTTCACCGCCGCCGCGCTGCGTGACGAGGTACGCCGGGCCGCCGCCGCCCTCATCGACCTCGGGGTGCAAGCGGGAGACCGGGTGGCCATCTGGTCGCCGAACACCTGGCATTGGGTGGTGGCGTGCCTGGCGATTCACCACGCCGCAGCCGCGATGGTGCCGCTGAACACCCGCTACACCGCCACCGAGGCCGCCGACATCCTGGCGCGCACCGGCGCTCCGGTGTTGTTCGGCATGGGCCGATTCCTCGACACCGATCGCGTCGCCGACCTGAACCGCGACGCCCTGCCGGCGCTGCGCCACATCGTGCGGATACCGATCGAGGCGGACGACGGGACGTGGGACGACTTCATGGCCCGCGGCAGCGATCTCGACGCCGTTACCACTCGCGCGTCCACAGTCGCACCCGATGACGTCAGCGACATCCTCTTCACGTCCGGTACCACCGGCCGCAGCAAAGGCGTGCTGTGCGCGCACCGACAGTCGCTTTCGGCCTCGGCGGCCTGGGCGGCCAACGGCAAGATCACCAGTGACGACCGCTACCTGTGCATCAACCCGTTCTTTCACAACTTCGGCTACAAGGCCGGCATCCTGGCCTGTCTGCAGACCGGCGCGACGCTGATCCCCCACCTGATTTTCGACCCGCTGCGCGCGCTGCAAGCCATCGAGCAGCACCGCATCACCGTGCTGCCCGGCCCACCGACCATCTACCAGACCCTGCTGGACCACCCGGCACGCAAGGATTACGACCTGAGCTCACTGCGGTTCGCGGTGACCGGCGCCGCGACCGTGCCGGTCGTGCTCGTCGAGCGCATGCAATCCGAACTGGACATCGACATCGTGCTGACCGCCTACGGGCTGACCGAGGCCAACGGCATGGGCACGATGTGCCGCGCCGACGACGATGCGGTCACCGTGGCCACCACCTGCGGACGCCCATTCGCCGATTTCGAATTGCGCATCGACGCCCCCTCACCCGAGGACCCGGGCGAGGTGTTGCTGCGCGGGCCGAACGTGATGCTGGGCTACCTCGAAGACCCGGAGGCCACCGCGGCCGCCATCGACGCCGACGGCTGGCTGCACACCGGTGACATCGGCGCCGTCGACGCCGCCGGCAACCTGCGCATCACCGATCGGCTCAAAGACATGTACATCTGCGGTGGATTCAACGTCTACCCCGCCGAGGTCGAGCAGGTGCTGGCCCGGATGGACGGCGTGGCCGACGCCGCCGTGATCGGAGTTCCCGACGAGCGGCTCGGCGAAGTGGGCCGGGCGTATCTGGTGACCCGGCCCGGCGCCCACCTCGACGAGCAATCTGTGATCGCTTACACCCGTGAGCATTTGGCGAACTTCAAGGCACCGCGCTCGGTGCGGTTCGTCGACGCGTTGCCGCGCAATGCGGGCGGCAAGGTGCTCAAACCACAACTGCGAGAGCAGGGCTGATGGATCTGGAACTCGACGAAAAGACCTTGGCGTTTGCGGCGGAGGTGCGGGAATTCTTGGCGGCCAACGCCGATTCGATCCCGACGAAGTCGTACGACAACGCCGAAGGCTTTGAACAGCACCGGCATTGGGACCGCGTGCTGTTCGATGCGGGCCTGTCGGTGATCAACTGGCCGAGGAAGTACGGCGGCCGCGACGCACCGCTGCTGCACTGGGTGGTGTTCGAGGAGGAGTACTTCCGGGCCGGTGCCCCGGGCCGCGCCAGCGCCAACGGCACCTCGATGCTGGCGCCGACCCTCTTCGCACACGGCACCGACGAGCAGCGTGACCGGATCCTGCCGAAAATGGCCAGCGGCGAACAGATCTGGGCCCAGGCGTGGTCCGAGCCCGAGTCCGGCAGCGACTTGGCGTCACTGCGGTCCACCGCTACCCAGACCGGCGGCGGCTGGCTGCTCAACGGGCAGAAGATCTGGAGCTCGCGAGCACCGTTCGCCGAGCGGGCTTTCGGGCTGTTCCGTTCCGATCCCGGCGCCGAGCGCCACAACGGGCTGACGTACTTCATGTTCGACCTGAAGGCACCGGGTGTCACTGTGCGGCCCATCGTCCAGTTGGGTGGCGACACCGGTTTCGGTGAGATCTTCCTCGACAACGTCTTCGTTCCCGACACCGACGTGATCGGGACCCCGCACGAGGGCTGGCGGGCGGCCATGAGCACGTCGAGCAACGAACGCGGCATGTCGCTGCGCAGTCCGGCGCGCTTCTTGGCCACCGCTGAGCGGCTGGTGCAGCTGTGGAAGGACCTTGGCTCACCAGATACGTTCGCCGACCGGGTCGCCAACGGCTGGATCAAGGCGCAGGCCTACCGGCTGCAGACCTTCGGCACGGTGACCCGGCTGGCCCTCGGCGGTGAGTTGGGCGCGGAATCGTCGGTGACCAAGGTGTTCTGGTCTGACCTCGATGTCGAATTGCACCAGACCGCGCTCGACCTGCTCGGCGCCGACGCAGAGCTCGCCGGCCCGTGGACCGAAGGGCTACTGTTCGCGTTGGGTGGGCCGATCTACGCCGGCACCAACGAGATTCAGCGCAACATCATCTCCGAGCGGTTGCTGGGCCTGCCGCGTGAGAAGTCCGGGGGCAAGAAGTGAAATTTGCGCTAGACGAACAGCAGCGCGACTTCGCGGCCAGCATCGACGCCGCGCTCGGCGCGGCGGACCTGCCCGCCGCAGTGCGCGCGTGGTCCGCGGGCGATACCGCTCCGGGCCGCAAGGTGTGGGAGCAGCTGGCCAACCTGGGCATCACCGCCCTGGCCGTGCCGGAGAAATTCGATGGCATCGAGGCCCATCCGGTCGACCTCGTCGTCGCTATCGAACGTCTCGGGCGTTGGTGCGTGCCGGGCCCGGTGGCCGAATCCATCGCGGTGGCACCGGTCTTGCTCGCCTCTGGCGATAAGGCCGACCGCTGCGCCGAATTGGCGTCCGGGGAACTGATCGCCACCGTCGCGCTGCCACCGCAGACACCGCGCGCCGTCGACGCCGGCGTCGCCGGACTGGTGCTGTTGGCCGGCGAGGGCGGCGTCACCGAGGCGACACCGGGCGACGTCCACGAATCCGTCGATCCCAGCCGCAGGCTCTCCGACGTGACCGCGACCGGTGTGGCGTGGCAAGCAGACATCAAGCGGGCCTACGAGTTCGGCGCGCTGGCGACCGCCGCCCAGCTGATCGGTGCGGCCGAGGCGCTGCGCGACGGCGCGGTCGATTACGCCAAGCAACGCACCCAGTTCGGCCGGGTGATCGGCTCGTATCAGGCGATCAAGCACAAGCTCGCCGACGTACACATCGCCATCGAACTGGCCCGGCCGCTGGTATACGGCGCGGCGCTGACCATGGATTCCCGCGATGTCAGCGCGGCCAAAGCCGCCGCGTCCGAGGCGGGGCTGCTGGCCGCACAATCGGCGTTGCAGACCCACGGCGCCATCGGTTTCACCCAGGAACACGATTTGTCGCTGTTGCTGCTGCGCGTGCAGGCGTTGCGGTCCGCGTGGGGTACGCCGGCGCAACATCGGCGGCGAGTACTGGAGGCGCTGTGACAGTGATGAATGAAGAACGGCGGATGCTGGCCGAGACCGTCGCCGCCCTGGTGGCCAAGCACGCGGGTCCCGCGGCCGTGCGCGCGGCCATGGAGTCCGACCGGGGCTACGACGAATCGCTGTGGCAACTGCTGTGCGAGCAGGTCGGCGCCGCCGCGCTGGTGATACCCGAGGAGTTGGGCGGCGCGGGTGGCGAATTAGCCGACGCCGCAGCCGTTTTGCGGGAACTGGGCCGCGCCCTGGCGCCCTCCCCGCTGCTGGGTACCACGCTGGCCGAGCTGGCGCTGCTGAGCGCGACCGAGCCGGACACCGCCACGCTGGAACGGCTTGCCGAGGGCACCTCGATCGGCGCGCTGGTGCTCGACGCCGACTATGTGATCAACGGTGATGTCGCCGACGTCGTGCTCGCCGTCGCGGACGGCCGACTGAACAGGTGGACACGATTCGGTGCGGAGCCGGTCGCCACCATGGACCCGACCCGGCGCCTGGCCCGGGTGAAAGCCGAGGAGACCATCTCGATCGGCCCCGACCCGGGGCTGGCGGACACGGCGGCGATCCTGCTGGCGGCCGAGCAGATCGGCGCCGCCGAACGCTGTTTGGAACTGACCGTCGAATACACCAAGGACCGAGTGCAATTCGGCCGGCCGATCGGCAGCTTCCAGGCACTCAAGCATCGGATGGCCGATCTGTATGTCACCGTCGCAGCCGCGAAGGCCGTCGTCACCGACGGGTGCGATGACCCCACTCCCACCAACGCCGCCACCGCCCGCCTGGCCGCAACCGAGGCGCTGAACACGGTGGCCGCCGAGGGCATCCAACTGCATGGCGGCATCGCGATCACCTGGGAGCACGACATGCACCTGTACTTCAAACGTGCCCACGGCAGCGCGCATCTGCTGGATTCGCCGCAACAGCTGCTCAAGCGACTGGAATCCGAGGTACTGAAGACACCGTGACCCACCGAGTCTCGCTACGAGCCGGCATCCCACCGTTTTACGTGATGGATGTCTGGCTGGCGGCCGCGGAACGCCAGCGCAGCCACGGCGACTTGGTCAACCTGTCGGCGGGCCAGCCCAGCGTGGGGGCACCCGAGCCGGTGCGGGCGGCGGCGGCCGCCGCCGTGCATTCCAACGAACTGGGTTACTCGGTGTCACTGGGAATTCCCGAGCTGCGCGCCGCGATCGCCGCTGACTATCAAGGCCAGCACGGCCTCGACGTCGAAGCCGACGCGGTGGTGATCACGACGGGTTCCTCGGGCGGCTTCTTGCTCACCTTCCTGGCCTGCTTTGACGTCGGTGACCGGGTGGCGCTGGCCAGCCCCGGCTACCCGTGCTACCGAAACATCTTGTCTGCGTTGGGATGCGAGGTGGTGGAGCTACCCTGCGGACCGCAGACCCGCTTCCAGCCGACCGCGCAGATGCTCGCCGAACTCGACCCCCCGGTGCAAGGTGTCGTCGTGGCAAGCCCCGCCAATCCCACGGGCACGGTCATCGAGCCGACGGAGCTGGCAGCGATCGCTTCGTGGTGTGATGCATCGGGAGCGCGGCTGATCAGCGATGAGGTCTACCACGGTCTGGTTTACGAGGGGGCACCGCAGACCAGCTGCGCGTGGCAGACATCGCGAAATGCCGTAGTGGTCAACAGCTTTTCGAAGTATTACGCGATGACGGGCTGGCGGCTGGGCTGGCTGCTGGTGCCGCCCGAGCTGCGCCGCGCCGTGGATTGCCTCACCGGGAACTTCACCATCTGCCCGCCCGTGCTGTCACAGCTCGCCGCGGTCGCGGCCTTCACGCCGGACGCCACCGCCGAAGCCGACGGCCACCTGCATCACTACGCGAGCAATCGCTCGTTGCTGCTCGATGGGCTGCGCAGCATCGGCGTCGAGCGTCTGGCCCCGACCGACGGCGCGTTCTACGTCTACGCCGACGTCTCGGAGTTCACCGACAACTCTCTTGCATTTTGTTCGAATCTGTTGGAGGACACTGGAATTGCGATCGCGCCGGGCATCGACTTCGACACCGCGCGCGGAAACTCGTTCGTGCGACTGTCTTTTGCGGGGCCGACGAACGACATCGAAGAAGCGGTGCGACGGCTCGGCCCCTGGCTTTCGGCCCGCTAGGTAAATCCGGCGCGGCACCTAAGTTCCGAGTACCTGCCCGATGCGCGCCTCGAGCGCAGCGCGATCGCCGACACCCGCCACGTCGATGCCGAACCGCTCACCGAGCACGTCGACAACCGCCGCAGCGTCGTCGAGACGGATTTTCTCGCTGCCGTCGCCACGGTGGATGCTCAGGTCCCTTCCGGCCAGGTTGTAGCGGGCGTCGTCGGTGGTCAGCGCAACCATCAGGCCGGTCACGAAGATCGACGAAGGGTGCGTGGACACGTACCAGCTGCCCACCGTCAGATCGACCTGCGGCACGGTCTGGGTACCGAATATGTACAGCGGTTGCCACTCGTCCCGGACCAGGGCCTGCAGAACCAGGCCGTCGCCGCGATCGTTCAGCCGGTACGGCTCGTGCGTGGTCGGCTGCGCGTTCCCGGTCTGCAAGCGGATGGGCGAGGTCAGGGTCTGGCCGCCGAAGCCGACGTCGACCAGGAAGGAACCCTGCGAGCCGGGGAAAGTCACCGCCAGCACCGTGTGTGTCTGGGCCCCCGGCGGCGCGTCGGGTGGCAGCATCCAGACCACCCGCCCGGCCAGCCGCCGCACCCGGAACCCGATTTCGGTCAGCGCGTACCCCATCAGACCGTTCTGCTCGTAGCAGTAGCCCCCGCGGTGACGGTAGACCAGCTTGTCGGTCAGCGCTTCCGGGCTCAGGTCGTCGACCGGCACGCCCATCAGCGGATCGAGATTCTCGAACGGGATCGAGCCGGTGTGCGCGGTCATCAAGTCCTGCAGCACCTCGAGCGTCGGCTCGGCGGGACCGCGGTAGTTGATGCGGTCGAAGTACGCGCCCAGATCCAGCGTCATGGCACCATTCTGGCCCCGCGGCTTTCCGCCGAAGCAGCGGGCGTCGGCATCGATTGTTTCATTCATGTCGAATACGGCAACCCGCCAACAGGGGCCTGAGCGCTTCCCAACACTGACAACGGAGTCCATCATGAACACCAGCAACACCGTCTGGATCGTCGTCGCCGCAGTCGTGGCCGTCTTTATAATCATCGTTCTCGTCATGCTTGCCCGCAGAGCGAGCTTGCGCCGCCGCGAGCGGGAGGCCGAGCGCATTCGCGAACAGGCCAAGGTAGAGGGCGCCAAGGTCGAGCGCCGCGAGGCGCTGGCCGCGGAGACTGCCGCGAAAGCCCGTGCCGCGCAGGCCGAAGCCGAGGCCAAGGCGGCCGAAGCCGCCCGGCTGCAGGATCGGGCGGCAGCGCATCAGACCGAAGTGGCGTCCTCACGCGAACAACTGAACGACCAGTTGCAGCGGGCCGACAGCCTCGATCCGAGGGTGAAGACCGAAAAGGACTCGGCTGCTGACAAGGCCGGCGCCGACCGCGACGCCGCGTGGAGCCAGGAACAGCCGATCGCGGACAACTCGCCAACGGTGAACATGGCGGAAAGCGAGCGCGACGCCGGCACCCATCGCGGCGGGCCCACCTAAAGAACGGCTAGAGCCAGGTGTCTTGGGTGGTGGTGGTCAAAAACGCCTCCAGGTCGTCGCGCCACTGCGCCGGCGTCGTCTTGTCTGGTTCGATGCCGGTGTATTCACCGCGGTAGAAGAGCAGCGGCCGCGGTTTGATCTTTGGCGCCTCCGAAAGCGACTGCACCGCACCGAAGACAACGAAGTGATCGCCGCCGTCGTGCGCGGAGGCCACGGTGCAGTCTATGTAGGCCAGCGAATTGTCGATGATCGGCGAACCGAGTTCGGACGGGTGCCAGTCGATCCCGGCGAATTTGTCCGGCTCCTTGGAGCCGAAGCGGGCCGAGACGTGCTTCTGCTGCTCGGTCAGCATGTTGACGCAGAACCGGCCGCTGGCCTCGATGGCCTTCCACGACCGCGACACCTTGGTGGGGCAGAACAGCACCAGCGGCGGATCCAGTGACAGCGCCGCGAAGGACTGGCAGGCGAAGCCGACGGGGACCTCGTCGTGCACGGTGGTGATGATGGTGATCCCGGTGCAGAACTGGCCGAGCACGCTGCGGAACGTGCGCGGGTCGATCGGCGCGGCCTTCATGAGCTCGAATTTATCCCTTGAAGCCGACGCTGAAGTCGTGGCCCCACAGGCTGATCGCGGTGCTCTCCCGGGCGATCCAGTCATCGTCTTCGACCTGTCTTCCCTCGCAGCCGAATTCGACGTCGAATCCGCTGGGCGTCTTCATGTAGAAGGACAGCATCAGGTCGTTGACGTGGCGGCCCAGCGTCGCCGACATCGGCACCTTGCGGCGTAGCGCCCGATCCAGGCACAGACCCACGTCGTCGGCTTCTTCGACCTCCACCATCAGGTGCACGATGCCGCTCGGGGTCTGCCCGGGCATGAAGGCCAGGCTGTGGTGACGCGGGTTGCAGCCCAAAAAGCGCAGCCAGGCCGGCGGCCCGTCGGCGGGACGGCCCACCACCTGCGGCGGCAACCGCATCGAGTCACGCAGCTTGAAGCCCAACACATCCCGGTAGAAGTGCAGTGTCTCTTCGTCGTCGCGGGTGGTCAGCACCACGTGCCCGAGGCCCTGCTCGGCGGTGACGAACTTGTGCCCGTACGGGCTGACCACCCGGCGATGCTCGAGGGCGGCGCCGTGGAAAACCTCAAGGCAGTTGCCGGACGGATCAAAGAACCGGATCATCTCGTCGACGCGGCGGTCGGCCAGTTCGACGGCGGTCGCCTCCTTGTAGGGCGTGCCCTCGAGGTCGAGGCGCTTCCGGATCTCTTGCAGGCCCGCGGCGTTCGCGCATTCCCAGCCGGCCTCGCTGAGCCGGTCCTGCTCGCCGGGCACGATCACCAACCTGGCGGGGAAATCGTCCATCCGCAGATACAGCGCACCCTCGGTGGCACCCTTGCCCTCGACCATGCCGAGAACCTTCAAGCCGTAGTCGCGCCAGGCCGCCATGTCGGTGGCTTCGATACGCAGATAGCCCAGAGAACGAATGCTCATCGCGCACCTCCCAGGAAATCGATGGTGAGCTTGTTGAACTCGTCGAACTTCTCTACCTGCGCCCAGTGCCCACATTGCCCGAAAACGTGAAGCTGTGCGCGCGGAATGGTTTTCAGTGCGACCAGTGCACCGTCCAGCGGGTTGACCCGATCCTCGCGGCCCCAGATCAACAGCACCGGCTGACGCAGCCGGTGCACCTCGCGCCACATCATCCCGAGCTCGAAATCGGCTCCGGCGAAAGACATTCCCATCGCGCGGGTCGCGGTCAGCGATTCGGGCGTGCTGGCTAACTCGAAACGCTGCTCGATCAATTCGGGGGTGATCAGTTTCTGGTCGTAGACCATCACCCGCAGAAACGCCTCGAGGTTTTCACGGGTGGGCTCGGCGGAGAATTTGCCCAGCCGTTTGACGCCCTCGGTCGGGTCGGGTGCGAACAGGTTCACACTCACCCCGCCCGGCCCCATCAGCACCAGACGGCCGGCCAGGTCCGGGTAGTCCAGAGCGAAGCGGACCGCGGTGCCACCACCCAACGAATTACCAACCAGCGGAACACGTCGGAGACCTAGCTGGTCGAACAGACCCTTGAGTGCCCGCGCCGCGTAATGATTGAACTGTCCGTGCTCGGCGCGCTTGTCGGAATGGCCGTACCCGGGCTGGTCGACGGCCAGCACGTGGAACTGTCTCGCCAGCACCGGGATGTTGCGCGAGAAGTTCGTCCAACTCGCAGCGCCCGGACCGCCGCCGTGCAGCAACACCACCGTCTGCTCGTTGCCTACGCCCGCCTCGTGGTAGTGCAGTTTCAGCGGACCGTCGACGTCAACCTCTGCGAACCGCGAAGTGGACTCGAAGGTCATTCCTTCGGTTGTCGAGGTCATCAGACCATGGTGTCGCCGGGCGGCAACCCGAACTCGTTGTTCCCGAAGATCTGATAGGCCCGCTCGGGGTCGTTGGCCGCGTGCACCCGGCCGGCATGCGCATCACGCCAGAACCGTTGCACCGGTTGGTCATTGCCCAGGGCGGTGGCCCCGGAGGCCTCGAACAGCCGGTCGATGGAGGCGATCGCCCGTCCGGTGGCGCGGACCTGGTCGCGGCGAGCGCGGGCACGCAGCTCGAACGGGATCTCCTTGCCCGCCGACAGCAGCGCGTACTCGTCGGCAACATTGCCGCTCAGCTGGCGCCACGCCGCGTCGATGTCGCTGGCCGCTTCGGCTATGCGGACCTTGGCGAACGGGTCGTCCTTGGCCTTCTCACCGGCGAACGCCGCGCGCACCCGCTTGCCCTGGTGCTCGACGTGCGCGTCGTATGCCCCGTAGGCCATGCCGACGATCGGCGCCGAGATGGTGGTGGGGTGCATTGTGCCCCAAGGCATTTTGTAGACGGCGGCGGTGTTGGTCTCATAGCCGCCCGCGGTGCCGTCGTTCATCGCTTTGTAGGACAGGAACCGGTGCCGCGGCACGAAAACGTCCTTGACGACGATGGTGTTGCTCCCCGTGCCGCGCAGGCCGACGACATGCCACACGTCATCAATGCGGTACTCGCTGCGCGGGATCAGGAAAGAACCGAAGTCGACCGGGCGCCCGTCCTTGATCACCGGGCCGCCGAGGAACGCCCATGTGGCGTGGTCACAACCCGAGGACCAGTTCCAGGACCCGTTGACCAGGTAACCGCCGTCGGTCACCACGCCGGCGCCCATGGGGGCATACGACGACGAGACCCGGGTCTTGGGGTCGTCGCCCCAGACCTCCTCCTGCGCCCGCTGATCGAACAGCGCCAGGTGCCAGTTGTGCACGCCGATGATCGAGCCCACCCAGCCGGTGGAACCACACGCGCTGGCCAGCCGCCGCACCGCCTCGTAGAACAGCGTCGGATCGCACTGCAACCCACCCCACTGCTCGGGCTGCAACAGGGTGAAGAAGCCGACATCCTGCAGGTCCTGAACGGTCTCGTCGGGCAGCCGCCGCAAATCCTCTGTCGCCTGGGCGCGTTCGCGTATCCGCGGGAGCAGATCATCGATGCCAGCCAGAACCGACTGCGCATCACGCTGTTGAATGGACGTCACTTACGTTTGCCTCCTGCGCCAGACTTGGTCAGCGGACTTACACCAGAGACTAGAACACGTTCCGATTTGTGTCGAGCAGGGTATTCCTGCGGCTGGTAGCGATACGAATCCGCTTTTCTGTAACATGTTCTAGTTGTAACGAAAGGAAGGGACGGGCCTTGACCGAGGCGATTCCCGACGAGCCACTCGGTGACCACGTCCTTGAGCTGCAGGTCGCCGAGGTCGTCGCCGAGACCGACGATGCGCGGTCGCTGGTGTTCGCGGTGCCGGACGATGCGGGCGACCCCGACATCCCGCCCGAGCGGCTGCGATACGCGCCGGGTCAGTTCTTGACGCTGCGCGTTCCCAGCGAGCGCACCGGGTCGGTGGCCCGTTGCTATTCGTTGTGCAGTTCGCCGTTCACCGACGACGCGCTGACCGTCACGGTCAAACGCACCACGGACGGCTACGCGTCCAACTGGCTTTGCGACCACGCGCACAAGGGCATGCGGATCCACGTGCTGGCGCCGTCGGGCAACTTCGTGCCCAAAACGCTCGACGATGACTTCCTACTGATGGCCGCGGGCAGCGGAATCACCCCGATCATGTCGATCTGTAAGTCGGCGCTGGCCGAGGGCAGCGGACAGGTGACGCTGGTCTACGCAAACCGCGACGACCGTTCGGTGATCTTCTCCGACGCCCTGCGCGAGCTGTCGGCCAAATATCCCGATCGGCTCACGGTGTTGCACTGGCTGGAAACTCTGCAGGGCCTGCCCAGTGTTGCCGCGCTGGCCAGGCTGGCCGCGCCCTACACGGACCGGCCGGTGTTCATCTGCGGCCCGGGCGCCTTCATGGATTCGGCGAGACAGGCCCTGGAAACGCTGAAAGTGCCTGCGGCGCAGATACATATCGAAGTCTTCAAGTCGCTGGACTCGGATCCGTTCGCGGCGGTGAAAATCGAGGACACGGCCGAAGGCGACCAGCCGCCGGCGACCGCTGTGGTCGAGCTGGACGGCGAGACCCACACCGTCTCGTGGCCGCGCAACGCCAAGCTGCTCGACGTGCTGCTGGCCAAGGGGCTCGACGCGCCCTTCTCCTGCCGCGAGGGCCATTGCGGCGCGTGTGCGTGCACGTTGCGTAGCGGCAACGTGAGCATGGAGGTCAACGACGTGCTCGAGCAGCAGGATCTGGACGAGGGCCTGATCCTGGCCTGTCAGTCTCACCCTGAATCTGATTCGGTGGAAGTCACCTACGACGAGTAGTCGCCGGGTTAAGTTTCACCCTGGGGAGAAAGGGAAGCATCGATGATGCGGCTGGTTTCGGGACTCGCGGTCGTCGCGGTGATGCCGGTGTTTCTGCCCGCCGGGGTGTGCGCGGCGGCGAGCAACACCGCCACCACGCTGTTCCCGCTGGATGGGCCCAATCAGCTGGAGACGCGCGCCATTCTCAACTGCTTCAAAGCCGATGGCCACTGCGATTTCACCGCCGGGGCGGACATGTTGACACCCAACGGGGTGACCGGCTTCCCGCCCGGCCTGTGGGCCCGGCAGACCACCGAGATCCGGTCCTCGAACCGGCTGGCCTATCTGGACGCGCACGCCGACGGCCAGTACGAGCGGGTGCACAAGTCGATGGGTTCCGACGAGATCACCACCATCTACATGGGTGAGGGACCGCCGGAGAAGTATCAGACGAACGGGCGCATCGACTCCACCGACTGGCAGACGGGCCAGCCCAAGACCGACAACAACGTCATCGCCTGCACCCACGTCCAGGTGGTCTATCCCGGGGTCAACATCACGTCCCCGAGCACCTGCGCGCAGACCACGTTCTCCTGAAACGCCCGGTCACGGTTGCTGCGTATCGGGTCAGGACTTTTCTTTCCAGGCTTGTAGCGCCCGGTGGAGCTCGGCGCGGGATCGGATGCTCAGTTTGCGGTAGACGTGGCTGAGGGTGACTTCCACGGTCTTCGGGCTCACGAACATCGCGGCCGCGATGTCACGATTGGTCAAGCCCGACACGGCCAGGTCGGCGACGCGTTCTTCGGTGGCGGTCAATCCGGGTTCGCGGCCTCGGATTGAGAGACGCGCCAATTCGGTTTCGGCGCGCTCGGCCCACGCCGTAGTGCCGAGTTGGAAAAAAGTGTCCCGCGCCTCGCGCAGCGCTGCACCAGCCGCGTCGCGCCGGCGGTGGCGGCGCTGCAGCTGGCCGGCCAACAGCAGAGTGCGGGCGCGTTCGAACGGCATTGCCAGGCGTTGGTGCTCGGCTAACGCCAGTTCCACGCTTGTCATCGCGCCGGTGACATCACCGCGCGCCGCCGCGAGCAGGGCGCGACAGCGCATGCCGACCGCCAGGGTCCATGCGCGGTTGAGCCGGCGGCCATTGCGCTCCAGGGATGCCACCAGCGGCTCGGCGTCATCCAATCGACCAAGACCGACCATGGCCTCGACGGCCTCGGGAACGAAGGACGACGAGATGATCTCACTTGCCTCTGGGAAGAGGGCCACCATCGGCAACAGCGGTTCGAGCGCGTCAATGGCCGCTTGGTAGTCACCGGCTGACACCTCGACGAATCCGGCTATCGTCGCCGGCCACTCGGCCAAACGTCTTGAGCCGCAACGTTGGGCAGCTGCTATCGCCTGGCTGAGATCGCCTCGAGCGGCACCGAGGCGGCCACCGTGCGCGGCGACCGCGGCCCGAAGGGTCAGCCCGATGAAGATCGGGAAGTCGCCGCCTAGCTGAGTTGCCCGTTCCATCGTGGCGTCGGCGATGACGGCCGCACTGGCGAGGTTGCCGAGCCAGATGTCGATGAGCGTGAGGTGAAAACCGATGAAGATCAGCTCAGCTTCCTCGCCGAGGGCGAGACATTGCCGTTCCATTTCCGCCAGTTCGTCACGGGCCGTTTGCAACTCGCCCGTCCAAGCGCGCAGCAGGCTCATCTGCGCGCGAGGCCGCAACGGCAACGGGACCGACGAGCCCGGCCCTTCCATTCCGACCGCGCGTTTCATGGCGAGCTCGTCAAACCCCTTGCCGCCCATGAAGTCGATCATCACGCGCATGCCCAGCGCCGGCCCGAGCAGTGCGGCGGCGCCAAGGCGCTCGGCGTCGGTCACGGCCTGCTCGACACGTGCATAGGCGTGCTCATGTCGGCCCGCGTTGAGCAGAGCGAACGCCAGGCTGATCAGGATGCGGACGCGTAGGCCGGCGTCTGCGCCGCTTTCATCCACCGCCTGCTCTAGCACACCCGCCGCTTCCAGGAAGCTGTCGTCAGACAGGACGATCAGCCCCAGCTGATGCAACGCTTCGGCACGGGTCGGGCAGGGTGGCAATGTCGCAACGACCGTGTCGAGTATTCGCCGGGCTCGGGCGGTGTCGCCTGCGACAAAATAGCAAGTGGCACACCGTATTTCGCGCCGCGGATCGGTGTCACCGGCCAGGCCGACGGCCAGTTCGATCAGCTCGGCAGCGGCGGCCGGTGCGCCCCTGCCACGGGCAATCTCGGCGGCCCTGTCCAGCGCTGCCAGGGTCTCCGGCTTTCCGGATGTGTCGGCGAGTGCGAGGTGGCGCGCATGCAACTCGGGCTGGTCGGTGATTTCGGCGAGCCGTCGGTGCATTTCGCGGCGGCGACCGGGCGCCGCGGCGCTGTAGACGCCGTGCGCCAGAAGGGGATGGGTGAACCGGAGCCGGCTCCCGTCGATGGCCACCACCGCTTGGTTTTCGGCCTCCCTGAGCGATTGCATCACTTGGTCCGGCGGCGAATCGATGGCCTGTGCCACCATCACCACCGTCGGATTGGGCAGGCTGGCGATGGCAAGCAGAACGTCTTCGGCGCCAACGCGACTGATCCTCGCGCGGACCAACTCGCTGAGGCTGCCCGGCAGGCGCATTTCGAAAGTGCGTCCCTGCGTGCCCAGTTCTCGGGCCAACTCCAGCGCGAAAAACGGGTTACCCCCGGCTATCTCGTGAATGCGTAATAGCGTAGGGCGCGCCACCGATTGCCCCAGGCGCATCAGCAGAACCTGATGCAACTCGCCTACGGTCAAAGGCTGCATTCGGATGCGACGCATGTCGTCGGGGCTGGGCAGCTGCAATCGTGGGGCGGCCTCTTCGGTACGCGTAGTGCACAGCAGGGCCGCACCGGCCCGAAGGCGGCGCGCGGCAAACGCCACCACACTGGCACTCGACGCATCCGACCACTGCAGGTCATCGATGGCAATCACGACGGGCCGCTCAGCGGCCAGTCGACCGATGATTGCCACGAAAGCCGCCGCCACGGCCCTGGGATCGATATCGGAAGCCGCGACGAGGTCTCTCAGCAGCGCACCGTCCAAGGCCTGCTGCTGCGGAGCCGGCAGATCCGCCCAGATCGTGTCGTCGACATCATCGAGCAGATCGGCCAGCACCGTATAGGCCAGTACCGACTCGGCCGCGGCAGCGCGGCAACTCAGCACGCGATATCCGCATTCACCGGCCCGGCGGACCGCGTCCGCCCAGACCGCCGTCTTGCCGATCCCCGCCTCGCCCTCGATGACCAGAGCGCACGATCTACGCGGCAAAGAGGCAAGAAAATCAGTGACGGCGCGCTCTTCGGCCTGTCGACCGACCAATCGCTCCGTCACATCAAACCCTCACGCGATCAGGGGGCTGGGCCGCCACCCCGGCAATGACGTCGCGTTGACGGCCTGTCTTTCACGGCACGACACCCATACCGTTGGCTCCTTTGTTTGCCAGCCCCAGAGCCCGTCCCGATCGGTGGCTACTGCAGGGATTCTCGCAGAACTTTCCTGAGCCGGGCTGATTTCGCTGACATCGGCGGTCGGCAACTATGTACGCGCAGCCATGCCACTTTGCTCTACGGCACCGGTTGTCGGACGCGAAAAGTGGTCGCCACCAGCGAGCCGGCCCGTCAGCAATCCAAGGGCCGCATCCAACCGACGCCGGCGCTGATCCGTTCCGCGGGTGCGCCGACGTCGGCGCAGATCTGCGCAACTATCTCGGTTGACTCGGCAGCAAAGACACCGAACATGTAATCGTCGTCCGGCACCGTCATCGCCGTCAAAAGCTGCACCGGAGTGCCGCGAGTCGACATGAATTCAGCACGGCAATTCAATCGGTCGACGATATCGTCTATCGAGTGGGCGGATGTTCGTGGTCCGTACCACTCGACGAGGAACCGTTGTGGTTGAGGCCCCGTGATCGCCATTGTGTTCACGATATTCATGTCGGCAATGGTCGGCATCAGGGTTTTCCCTACCGTATATAGCTCTGCGGGATCTCCGAGTCGGTTGTCAGAGCGCAGGGGTATGCCTGATCGGTTGAGGTCTTTGAAATCTTCCACCGCGCAACGCGATTCGGCAAGATCCTGTGCGCGACGTGACCCCCGCGGGTGTCCCGAATGCGAAGTTGATTTCGCCCATCGGCACCCGTTCCATCAATTTCTGGAAGCTCGCACGCGGTCGGGGCAAACTGCGATTATCTTTGCGGATTATTGATTCTGAACAATTAAAGCTGGGCGCGGGGACACCCGAATTGGTGCCCCCGGCTCGGCCGTCTGCGCCGTTAGTACAGCGGTATCCAAGTGCCGAAGAACCAGTAACCGAAACCCCCGTAGTCCGGGTTGAAAACCGGAACGACGGTATAGGTGTTGTACGTGAACGGTGAGAAATAGTTCTGCCCGTAGGACGCATCAACCGGTGCCCCCTGCCAGGGTTGGTTCCAGCCACCGGCAGGCGGCGGCCCGTTCCAGCCACCCGCGGGCGGCGGGCCTTCCCAGTTGGGCGGGGGCGCGCCAGGGGCCGGGCCATTGCTCCACCCGTAGCCATTCGGTGGCGGCGGTGGTGGCGCTCCCTGGCCCGGGACCCAGTAACCACCACCCGGCACGTTGGTGGGGCCGCCAATCTCTCCAGTGGGTCGTTGGATGGGCGGGGGCGGCGGGTAGTACGGCGGGTGAGGAGGCTGGGTCCAGGGCGCGTTGAGGATTGGGCGCGGCGGCCTGGGCGGGTATGAATTGTGCTCGCCCGGCTGGTTGGTAGTACCGCCCCACGGTGCCCCCGTGGTCGGGGTCGCGCCGCCCCACGGTGCGCCGTTCGGCGGCGTGGAGCCCGAGCCCCCGTAACCGGGTCCGGGGTTGGGGGCCGGGGTGCAGTTCTTGTACCAGGCGGGACACACCGTCGGCATCGGTGACGTCGAGCCGTTCGCCGGTGCCTGCCAGGAACTCGGCGGCGTGTTGTTCGGCGCCTGCTGCCAGGAGCTGGGCGGGGTGTTGTTCGGCGGCGTCGTACCCGAGCCCCCATAACCGGAACTCGGGCTGGGGCCGGGCGCCGGCGTGCAGTTTTTGTCCCAATTGGGGCATTGCGTCGGCATCGGGGCCGTCGTACTGTTCGGCGGCTGCTGCCACGTGCTCGAGGCCGGCGGCGGCGTGCTGGGCGCTTGCGTCGTGCGCGGCGGCGGCGTCGACTGCCATGTGCTCTGCGGTGGCGCCGTGGTGGGCGGCGGCGTCGACTGCCACGTGCTCTGCGGCGGCGCTGTGGTGTGCGGCGCTGGCGTCGACTGCCACGTGTTCTGCGGCGGCGGCGTGCTGCGCGGCGCGGGGGCGGTCGGCACCGTGCCGGTGCCCCCGTAACCGGGATTGGGGCCGGGGTTCCCGGAGCAGCCCTGTTGCCAGCTGGGGCATGGCGGGTCCAGCGGCGCGGAGTTCGCGAAGCCCCCGTTGACAGCCGTTACGGAGATGCCCAGGCCGCTCGCGACTGCCGCCGCCGCGGCGAGACGTTTGATAGACATCGGTTGCGTCCCCTCTCGGGATTTGGTCCGAACGATTCCGCCGGCCTGCGCTATGGACAGGTCACGTCCATCTCGAATGGTTTGGTTACCGGCTTCGGATTGTGGGGGTCGCTCACATCGGCACCGGTTGCCGTGCCCTTGATCTGAATAGCGTTGTCGCCCACCGCGGCTCCGGCGTTGCCGCCCTGCCCCTTTGCGGCATCAGAGAAGCCGAGCGTGATGCCGTCGACGTTGCCTAGTCCGACCGCGTGAACGATCGGCGGGTTGTCCTTGCTGACGACTGCCCCGACGCCTTTGGTGGGGTCGCCAATGCCGATGCTGATGTTGTCGCCGACCGGTTTGCAGGTGACCGGACCGCTGACGTTCTGGTTCTTGCCGTCCACAATCACCTGCGGTCCGGCGGCCTGCGCCGCCGGGTTCGACGCTTGCGGGTTCGACTTATTGCCCGAACAGCCGGCGCCACTGGCGATTACGATGGCCAGGCCGGCTACACCGACGATGATCTGACGCTTCACCGCTGATCTCCTTCATGTGGGGATGTCCACCGTTCGCGACCCCGCTCGGCAACCCGATGAATTACTGCGTCGGGCCGGGGATTTGGTAAGCGCACCTACCGGTCGTGTGTTCGGTGAGCGCGACGGGCTGGCCGTCCACCTGGATCGAGCAGTCGTGCGGGCCGCCGGTTTTGTCGGTGTAGTTCAATGCCAGGTATGGGCTTCCGGTCACCTGCACGGTCTGGGACCACGGGACCGAAACCCAGGTTGTGGTGCTCGCCGGATACACCGGGGTGCCCGGGTCCGGAATGACGGAGAAGACGTCGCCGCCGCCGAGGATCCGGTACACGACGGTATGTTGCGCCGGATCGGCCTTGGCGGCGGGCAACATGGCCGGCGGGGCAGCGCTCATCGCTACGGCAATGGCCGCCAGCAAGCCGGCCAGGGCGCTGGGCCGTGGCGTCGCGCTGACGTGTCGCCACCGGCGAGAGTCAGCATTCATGTTGCGGTAAGCCGAATCCGTTGGCATGACGCCCCTTTCGATGCGCAGCCCGCTGCGACATGCGGGCGTGCCCGCAGTCTTCCGATGAAGCAACCATCGCCGTAGCGGTCGCTATAAGCTAAGGCCGCGCGCCGAACCGTCTCAATTAGGGATTTCCCTACACTTTTCGCCTAACGGGTTCGGCGCAACCCGCTATCGGCCCTCGAGGACGGCGATCGGGCAACGGGTGGCCGAATGCCGTGCTAGCGGGGCAGGCCAAGAAGGCGCTCGGCGGCGACGGTCAGCAGGATCTGCTCAGTGCCACCCGCGATGGTCAGGCAGCGGGTGTTAAGGAAATCGAACACGGCCTGGTTGTGCACCAAGCCGCCGCCCTCGGACACGTCCATCGTGTACTCGGCCAGCGCCTGGCGGTAGCGGACACCGATGAGCTTGCGCACACTGGACTGCGCCCCCGGGTCTTGTCCGCCGACGGCCAGCTGAGCGATCCGCTGATCCAGCAACGCGCCGGTCTGCGCGGCGACGATCAACCGTCCCAGCCGATCTTGCTCCGCCGCGTCGAGGTCTCGCTCGGTCAGCAGCTCGAGCAGCTCCTCCATCGGGTTGCCGAGCGCGGTTCCATTCGCCATTGCGACCCGCTCGTTGGCCAGCGTGGTGCGGGCCAGCCGCCAGCCGTCGTTCACCTGGCCGACGACCAGTTCGTCGGGAACGAACACGTTGTCCAGGAACACCTCGTTGAACAACGAGTCGCCGGTGATTTCGCGCAGCGGGCGGATCTCGATTCCCGGCGAGCCCATGTCCACCAGGAAGTAGGTAATGCCTTTGTGTTTCGGCGCATCCGGATCTGTGCGCGCCAGGCACACTCCCCACTTCGCCTTCTGCGCCGCCGACGTCCACACCTTCTGTCCCGTCAGGTGCCAGCCGCCGTCGGTCCGGACCGCCTTGGTGCGCAGCGACGCCAGGTCCGAGCCGGCCCCGGGCTCGGAAAACAGCTGACACCAGAGGAATTCGCCGCGCATGGTGCCAGGCACGAAACGCTCGACCTGTTCCGGCGTGCCGTGCTCGAGGATCGTGGGTGCGGCCCACCACCCGATCACCAGGTCGGGGCGTACCACGCCGGCCGCCGCCAGCTCCTGATCGATCAACAACTGCTCGGCCGGTCCCGCGCCGCGCCCGTAGGGCGCCGGCCAGTGCGGCGCCTGCAGGCCCGCGTCGGCCAGCGCCGCCTGCCGCTTCTCCTCGGGCAGGCCGCCGATCTGGGCGGCGGCGGCGGCGATGTTCGGGCGTTGGTCCTCGACCTCGCTCAGGTCGATACCCAGCCGGCGGCGCACGCCCGCTTGGGTCAGCGCGGTGATGCGGCGCAGCCAGGGCTCGGCCCCGCCCAGGAAGCGCGCGATGGCGTGCGCGCGACGCAGGTAGAGATGGGCATCGTGCTCCCAGGTGCAGCCGATGCCGCCAAGCACCTGGATGCAATCCTTGACATTCGCCTTCACCGAAGCGATGCCGGTGCTCGCGGCCAGGGCCGCGGCGATGGCGAACTGGGATTCGTCGCCCTCCGCGGCGGCGCGTGCGGCATCGGCGGCGGCCACCTCGGCCTGCTCGGCGCGGCACAGCATCTCGGCGCACATGTGCTTGATGGCCTGGAAGCTGCCGATCGGCTTGCCGAACTGCTCGCGGACCTTGGCGTAGTCGACGGCGGTCTCCAGTGACCACCGGGTGATGCCGGCCGCCTCGAACGCCAGCACCGTGGCGGCCAGCCGCTCGACGCGTTCGCCGGTGTCCGATACCACGGTGGCCGGAGCCGAGTTCAGCGCCACCCGGGCCAACGGCCGGGAAAAGTCGCTCGCCCGCAGGGGCTCGATCTGTACCCCCGGGCCGCCGGTGTCGATCAGCAGCCACTTCTCGCCGGCCGGCGCCAACAGCACGGCGCCGTCGGCCACACCCAAAGCGAACGCCACGGTGCCCGAAGCTTTGGACGTCGCCTGGTCGAACTCGATGTCACCTTCCAGCGCCAGGCCGGCGAAGCGTTCACCGGAGGCCAGGGCACCCAACAACTCGGGATCGCAGACAACCAACGTGGCCAGCGCCGTCGTCGCGACCGGCCCGGGGATCAGCGCTTTCGCCGCTTCCTCGACCATCGCGCACAGGTCTTCGATGCTGCCGTCCGCCCCGCCGAACTCCTCCGGGATCGCGACGCCGAAGATCCCCAGTTCCGCCAGCCGGGCGAACACCGGCCGCCACGCGTCGGACTTGCCCTGCTCCACGTCGCGGATCGCCGCGGTTCCGCCGGGCCCGGCCGTCGAATTGCGGGCCCAGTCGCGCACCAGGGCTCGCGCGGCAAACTGCTCGTCGGTGACGGTCGCTACCACCTGAGAGGACCTCCGCGTCCATGAGTCTCGACGTGACAAGGGTTGGACCCCTGTCCTGATTGTGCGATCTGCCCGCCAAGCGGGTACCTCCCCATCACGTGTTGGCACGCAACCCGCTCTTCGGAGACTAGAACGTGTTCTAATAGTGCCAGTGATCGACCGTCAAGTCGAACGCCATCACAGCAGCACAGCGCTTGTCCGCGGCGGTATGGAGGTGGGAAATTCACACGCAGAATGCGTATCGTTTGCAAGCGAACCGCCAGGAACAGGAGCAAACCGTCACATGCCAGCCAACGCAAATCCGAGCCGCGTTTCTGACTCGCAGCCGCGCGAGGTCATGAACGTGGCGGTATTGGCGGAGTCCGAACTGGGGTCGGAGGCACAGCGGGAACGCCGCAAGCGCATCCTCGATGCCACCATGGCCATCGCTTCCAAGGGGGGCTACGAGGCGGTTCAAATGCGGGCGGTGGCCGATCGCGCCGATGTCGCCGTGGGGACGCTGTATCGGTATTTCCCGTCGAAGGTGCACCTGTTGGTGTCGGCGCTGGGCCGCGAGTTCAGTCGCATCGACGCCAAGACGGACCGCTCTGCCATGACGGGCGGCACACCGTTTCAGCGACTCAACTTCATGGTGGGCAAGCTGAACCGGGCGATGCAGCGCAATCCCCTGCTGACGGAGGCGATGACGCGCGCCTACGTGTTCGCCGACGCGTCCGCGGCCAGTGAGGTCGACCAGGTCGAAAAGCTCATCGATTCGATGTTCGCGCGCGCGATGGCCGACGGCGAGCCGACCGAGGACCAGTACCACATCGCCCGGGTGATCTCGGACGTGTGGCTGTCGAACCTGTTGGCGTGGCTCACCCGCCGGGCCTCGGCCACCGACGTCAGCAAGCGGCTGGACCTGGCCGTGCGGTTGCTGATCGGCGACCAAGACTCCAAGTAGTCCGGCTCACGCCGGCGCACCGGCGGTGCGCCCGCGGATCAGCTCGGTGTCCAAGAGTTCGACGGCCGGCAGACCCGATCGCGGCGGTTTCAACAACAGCTCCGCCGCCCGGCAGCCCTTCTGCAGGCTGGGTTGCGACACCGTGGTCAGGCCCCGGCTGATGGCGTCGGGTACGCCGTCGAAACCGGTGACGGTCATCTGCCCGGGCACGTAGATGCCATGCGCCCGCAGATAATCCATCGCGGACAAGGCCAGGATGTCGGCGGTGCACATCAGCGCGGTGATCCGCGGGTTGGTTTCCAGGGCCGCCTTGGCGGCCGCGCCGCCCGATTCGGGCAGGTGCTCGTAGCTTTCCACCACGGTCAAAGAATCCGGGTCGATGCGGGCGGCCGTCATCGCCTCCCACACGCCGATGATGCGCTCGCGTTGCACGTCGAAGGCGGGCGAACGCAAGCGGTCGGGGTCCACCAGGCCCTGGCGTCGGTCCCGGCCCAGTCGCATGGTCAGCAGCCCGATCTCGCGATGTCCGAGGCCCAGAACGTAGTCGGCAAGCTCGCGCATCGCGGCGCGGTCGTCGATGCCCACCCGCGAAGCGCCTGCCAACCCCTTGGGTTGGTCGACCACCACCACCGGCAGTCGCCGTTGCAGCACCACCTGCAGGTAGGGGTCTTCGTCGCACACCGAATACACCACGAAGCCGTCCACGCCGGCCGAAAGCACAGCCGCGGTCCCGTCTTTGAGGCTGCGGCTGGGCCCGACGGCCACCAGCAGCAGCCCCTGCCCCAGCGCTTCGCAGGACTGCGCCACCCCGGTGACGAAGTCCCGCGCGGCGGGGTCACTGAAGAAGTAGGTCAGCGGCTCGGCCATCACTAGAGCGACGGCGCCGGCCTTGCGGGTCCGCAACGACCGTGCAACCGGGTCGGGGCCGGCGTAGCCCAGCCGCTTGGCCGTCGCGAGCACCCGCTCACGCAGGTCCGGAGAGAGCTGATCGGGCCGGTTGAAGGCGTTCGAAATCGTCGTGCGCGAAACGTTGAGCTCTTCGGCCAGCGACGCCAGAGTCGCGCGCCGGCGCGGTGGGGGGCTCACGTTCGGTGAGGTTACAGCGGACCGGCGGCCCCGGGTATGCGCTTCAGCTTGCGGCTTTGTAATGGAAACGGTTTTCATTAGTATGGTGGATCGGCTGACTGGCCGGCGGGAGGAATTCGGACGCGCATGGCACTGACGCGGCAGCGAACGGCTACGGCCGGGACCGCCGATGCGACACGATGGCTGGCGGCCGCCCTGGTTCTGACCGGCGCGCTGCTTTCCGGCTGCGGCGCTACGGCGCACTCCCGCGCGATGTCCGTCGTCGCCTCCACCGACGTGTGGGGCAGCGTGGCGCGTGCCGTCACCGGCCGCCATGCCGCCGTCAAATCCATTCTCAGCGGGGCGGACATCGACCCGCATTCCTACGAGGTCAGCCCGGCCGACGTCGCCGCGATCGCCGACGCCCCACTGGTGGTCTACAACGGCGGCGGTTATGACGGCTGGGTCGACGACGTGCTGGCCCGTCACCGCGACGCCGAGCCGGTGATCGCCTACTCCTTTGAGACCAATGGCCAACCCCGCAACGAGCACGTCTTCTACGACCTGACCGTCGCCAAATCGGTTGCCGCCACTATCGCCGACCGCCTCGCGACGATCGACCCGGGCAACGCCGCCGACTATCGGGCCAACGCCGCCATGTTCGGCCGTGGTGCCGACTCCATCGCCGGCGCCGAACACGCAATCGCGGCCAGGTACCCCAACGCCTCGGTGGTCGCGACCGAACCGGTCGCGTTCTACCTGCTGAAGGCGGCGGGCTTGATCAACCGTGCCCCGCCCGCGTTCGAGGCGGCCATCGAGAACGAGACCGATCCCGCGCCCGCGGATATGGCCATGGTTCTTGACCTGATCAGCCGGCGTCAGGTGTCGGCGGTGCTGGTAAATCCGCAGACCGCCACGACCGCGATCAACGGCCTGCGTGACGCCGCCCGGCGCGCCGGTGTGCCGGTCGCCGACGTACCCGAAACTTTGGCCCAGGGCACGGATTACCTGGCCTGGCAACGCAATACGGTCACCCAGTTACAGTCCGCGCTGCAATCGGGACGGCCCGTACGGTCATGACCCTCGAACCCGTCCCGGCCCTCGAGACCGTGTCGCTGCGCGACGCGCGACTGTCGTTCGGCGACCGCGTGCTGTGGGATCACCTGGATCTGTCGGTGGCGCGCGGCGAGTTCATCGCGGTGCTCGGACCGAACGGTAGCGGCAAGACGTCGCTGCTCAAGGTGCTGCTCGGGCAGCTGACACTGAGCGCCGGGGCCGGGCTGGTGGACGGCAAGCCGATCACCTCGGGCAGCGGGCGCATCGGCTATGTGCCCCAACACCATCCGATGGACGCCGACGTGATGCTGCGCGGGCGCGACCTGGTTCGACTGGGCATCGACGGGCCTCGCTGGGGTGCCTTCCCGCTGCGGTCCGCCGAACGGGCACGCCGCCGCGCGGCCGTCCGGAAGGCGCTGCGCCAGGTCAACGGCGAACACCTGGCCGACGTCCGGGTCGGAATGATGTCTGGCGGGGAGTTGCAGCGGGTGCGCATCGCCCAGGCGTTGGTCGGCGACCCACTGCTGTTGCTGTGCGACGAGCCGCTGCTGACGCTGGACCCCGCCAATGCCAAGCTGGTGTCGGCGCTGATCGAACGGCACCGACAGGACACCGCGACCACGGTCATCGTCGTCACCCACGAGATCAACCCGATCCTGCCGTACGTGGACCGTCTGCTGTATCTGGTCGACGGCCGGTTCGAGATCGGCACCGTCGAGCAGGTGATGACCAGCCAGACACTCTCGGCGCTGTATCAATCGGACATCCAAGTGGTGAAGGTCAAGGACGGCTACGTGGTTGCCGGCGCCCGCGACGACGGGCATTGCTGATGGAGCATCGGCTCGAGGGCTTGCTGGGCAATCTGCTCACCTTCGACATCACCGCCCACCTACTCGGCCATGACTTCGTGCAGCGGGCGCTGGTGGCGGCCGCCCTGCTGGGGCTGGTGGCCGGGTTGATCGGGCCGTTCATCGTCATGCGGCAGATGTCGTTCGCCGTGCACGGTTCGAGCGAATTGTCGCTGACCGGCGCCGCTTTCGCGCTGTTGGTCGGCTTCGGCGTGGGGGTGGGCGCGCTCGTCGGTAGCGCCCTTGCCGCGGCGCTGTTCGGCGTGCTGGGGCGCCGCGACCGGGAGCGCGATGCGGTGATCGGCGTGGTCCTGGCGTTCGGGTTGGGCCTGGCGGTGTTGTTCATTCATCTCTACCCGGGCCGCACCTCCACCAGCTTCGCCCTGCTGACCGGCCAGATCGTCGGGGTCGGCTACACCGGCCTGACCATGCTGACGCTGGTCTGCCTGCTCGTCATCGCCGTGCTGGCGACGTGTTACCGCCCGCTGCTGTTCGCCACCGTCGATCCCGACGTCGCCGCGGCGCGCGGTGTGCCCGTCTACCCGCTGGGCATCGTGTTCGCCGCCCTGGTCGGCGTGGTGGCGGCCCAGGCGGTGCAGATCGTCGGGGCGCTGCTGGTGATGTCGTTGTTGATCACTCCGGCGGCCGCGGCGGCCCGGGTGGTCGCCTCGCCCGCGGCGGCGATGGTGACCTCTGTGGTGTTTGCCGAGGTGTCCGCCGTGGGCGGGCTGGTGCTGTCGCTGGCGCCCGGCGTGCCGGTGTCGGTCTTCGTCGCCGGCATCTCGTTTCTGATCTATCTGGTCTGCTGGTCGATCGGACGCCGACGAGAGGCTGCGGCCTAAGCCCGACAAGCCCGAAATCGCGTGGACGGTGGGCGATACCCACAAGGTCGGCGGCACTTTGAGCACGTCCAAAGTACAGGAAGCCAGCAACGGCTGGGCATGCCAGCGGGCACTGACGGTGCGCAACAACGTCGTCGTCGACGTCGCCACGTGCGGCTCCTTTTTGCCCGGCGGCGCTGCGGTCGACCTCGCCGACCAGATCGCCGCCAAGGTCGCCCGGCAGTAGCCGGACGCCCGCACCCCGTCCTGGCCTAGGTCGCCGCACGGGCGCCCCCATAAGCTGGGCGGGTGGCCGTGATCGACCTCAACGCCGACTTGGGCGAAAGCTTCGGCGTCTGGCGCCTGGGTGACGACGATGCCATGCTCGGCATCGTCACGAGCGCCAACGTCGCGTGCGGTTTTCATGCCGGCGACCCTGCGGGCCTGCTGCAGGTCTGCCGGTCGGCTGCCCGGCGTGGGGTCCGGATCGGAGCGCAGGTGAGCTACCGCGATCTGGCCGGGTTCGGCAGGCGCTTCATTGACGTCGCCGCCGGGGAACTCATGGCCGAAGTGGTGTATCAGATCGGCGCGCTTCAGGCGATAGCCCACGCGGCCGGTACCGCCGTGTCCTACGTCAAACCGCATGGCGCGCTGTACAACGCGATCGTCACCCACACCGAACAGGCGGCCGCCGTGGCCGAGGCGGTGCGCCTGGTGGATGCCGGGCTTCCGGTGCTGGGCATGGCGGGCTCGGCATTTTTCGAAGAAGCCAGCCGCCGCGAATTACGCACCGTCGCAGAGGCTTTCGCCGACCGCGCGTACCGGCCGGACGGCCGGCTGGTGTCCCGTCGTGAGCAGGGCGCGGTCCTGCACGACCCCGCGGCGATCGCCACCCGGGTGACAACCCTGGTCACCTCGGGACAGGTCGCCGCGATCGACGGGACCCGGCTCACTTTGAAAGCGGAATCACTTTGTGTGCATGGCGATTCGCCGGGAGCGGTACAGATCGCGACCGCCGTTCGCGACAGCCTCGTGGCAGCCGGCGTCGAGATCGCGGCCTTCTGCTGATGCGGCTCAAACTCGGTCGCCCCGATATCGCCCGATTCGCGGACCGGTTCGACGCGCCCGCCGCCGAGCCCGGCGCGCTCTCGGTGACCTGGATGGGTGTGGCCACCCTGCTGATCGATGACGGCTCGTCGGCATTAATGACCGACGGCTACTTCTCCCGGCCGAGCCTGGCCAAAGTCGCGGGCGGCAAGGTGGCGCCCTCGCCCGCACGTGTCGACGGATGCCTTGCGCGGGCGAAGGTCTCGCGGCTCGCGGCGGTCATACCGGTGCACACCCACGTCGATCACGTTCTGGACTCCGCGCTGGTCGCCGACCGCACCGGCGCGCAGCTGGTCGGCGGGCAGTCGGCGGCCAATGTCGGGCGCGGGTACGGGTTGGCCGAGAACCGGATCGTCGCCGCGGTCAACGGCGAGCCGATTCGGTTGGGCGCCTACGACGTCACCCTGATCGAATCGCACCACTGCCCGCCCGACAGGTTTCCCGGCGTCATCGACGAACCGGTGACCCCGCCGGTAAAGGCGTCGGCGTATCGCTGCGGGGAGTCCTGGTCGACGCTGGTGTGCCACCGTCCGACGGGCCACCGACTGCTGATCCAGGGCAGTGCCGGCTTCGTCAAGGGCGCCCTGACCGGCCAGCACACCGACGCCGTCTACCTGTCCGTCGGGCAGCTAGGGCTGCAGCCGCGGCCGTACCTGGTCGACTACTGGAACGAGACCGTGCGCGCTGTGGGGGCTCGCCGGGTGATCCTCATTCACTGGGACGACTTCTTCCGCCCGTTGACAAAACCGTTGCGCACCTTGCCCTATGCCGGTGACGACTTGGATGTATCCATCGGCATCCTCGACGAGCTTGCCGCCCGCGACAGTGTCGCCGTTCACCTGCCCACGGTGTGGCGGCGCGAAAACCCTTGGAAGTGAAGCGGTTCACACGTTGGCCCTGACGCTCGCGCTGTTGCTGCTTGCTGTTGTCCTGGCGTTCGCCGTGGCGCGCCCCCGCGGCTGGCCCGAGGCGCTGGCGGCGGTCCCGGCGGCCCTGATCCTGATCGCGACCGGCGCGATCTCGATCAACCAGGCGTCGAAACAGATCGCCGAGCTGTCCGGCGTTGTGGCATTCCTGGGCGCGGTGCTGGTGCTGGCCAAGCTGTGCGACGACGAGGGCTTGTTCGAAGCTGCCGGCGCGGTGATCACGCGGGGGCGAGTCGGGTCGGGCGCCCTGCTGCGGCGGGTGTTCGTCATCGCCTCGGTGATCACCGCGGTGCTGAGCCTGGACGCGGCCGTGGTGTTGCTGACCCCGGTGGTACTGGCGGCCGCTCGGCGAGAACGCGCCCGGGTGCGACCGTACGCCTACGCCACCGCGCATCTGGCCAACGGCGCCTCGCTGCTGCTGCCGGTGTCGAACCTGACCAACCTGCTGGCCTTTCACACGGCCCACATCTCGTTCACCCGGTTCACGCTGGCGATGGCGGCGTCGTGGGTGGGCGCGGTGGCTGTCCTCTACCTGATCTTCCGGTGGTTTTTCGCCGAGGACCTGCGGGTGCAGCCGGACCCGGAGCGGGCGGGTGCTCCGCCACGCCCACCGGTGTTCGTGTTGGCGGTCGTGGCGCTGACGCTCGCCGGGTTCGGGGTCGCCCAGTCCGTGGGGGTCGCCCCGGCCTGGGTGGCGTTCTGTGGCGCGGCGGTGCTCGCGGTGCGTAGCCTGCGGCACCGGCACACCTCCGTCCGCGACATCGTGCGCTCGGCGAATGTGTCGTTCCTGGTGTTCGTGCCGGCGCTGGGTGTCGTGGTGCGTGCGGTCATGATCAACGGGATGGAGCGGGCGATGTCGGCGGTGCTGCCGTCGGGCTCGGGCCTGCCCGCTTTGCTCGCCATCGCCGTGACAGCCGCCGTGCTGGCCAACATCATCAACAACCTGCCCGCGACACTGGTGCTGCTGCCGTTGGTTGCGCCGAGCGGGCCGGTGGCGGTCTTGGCGGTGCTGGTCGGAGTGAACATCGGCCCTAACCTGACCTACGTCGGTTCGCTGTCGAACCTGTTGTGGCGGCGGGTGTTGCGGCAGCATGCCGTCGAAGCCGGCGTCGGGGAATACACCCGCCTCGGCGTGTGCACCGTGCCCGCCTCGCTGGTGGTTGCGGTGCTCGCGTTGTGGGCGTCGGCGTGGCTGTTAGGTCTCTAGGGCGCAGGCGGGCCGCAGGGGCCCGAACGGATGATCGACGCCAACTCCTCGCGCGACTGCGCCCCCACCCGCTGGCAGGCCCGGTACACGTGGCCCTCCACGGTGCGTACTGACATCACCAGCTTCTCGGCGATCTCGCGGTTGGACAGGCCGGCCACCACGAGTTCGACGACATCGCGCTGCCTGCCGGACAACTTCAGGCCCGTCGGGGTGTGCAGCGCGGGCGTGTGCAAGCCACCGCAATCGTCGGCCAATTCCCGAGCCAATGCCGCGGCGTACAACCCGCGGCGCCGGTGTTGACGTTCCTGGAACACCACCGACGCCTGCGCCGCCGCATCGGCGGCCGCGACCCGATCACCGATCCCCCGATAGGCCGCCGAGGCCGCCAGCAGGCCCTCACCGTCCCCGGCCGATAACGCTTCCGCGTGCGATGCGACGGCAGCGGAAAGTGGCAACGCCAACGCGTCGGCCAGCTCCCGCGCCCGCACCGCCTGTGAGCCGTCACCCCACTGCGCCGCCGCCTGGATGCAGGCCAGTTCATGCGTGGGCTGGCCGCGATCGCGGGCAAGCCGCGCCGCCCCCGTCACGCATGCCACGGCCTCGACCAACCGCCCGCTGGCCGCCATCGCCCACCCGTCGGCCAATGACAGGCCGGTGTGCATGAACAGAAAGTCGGCCGGCACGCACGAGCGCGCCGCGGCGACCGCCTCATTCGCATCGCCGGCCTGCCCGAGCTTGGCGTGCGCCTCGGCCAAGGCGAAGTAGCTCGCCGGGCGCAAACCCGTCGTCACGTAGTGAATCTGCACCCCGGCCACCGCCTCGTGCACCAGGCGGGCCGCCTCGGCGACGGAGCCGCGAGCCAGCTCGGCGTTGCCCGTCAGTAGGGCGAGGTTCGCATACGCCAGGCCCGGAATGTCACGGGACGAATCGGCCAGTTGCCGCGCCGTGCTGACAAATTCGTCGATCCGACCGGTCAACCGGCAGGCACGCCCATAGACGGCGCCGAACCAGAACCGCATATGGGATGCCTGAAACGAGGTCATCGCCCGCCGCAGCGTCTGCTCGGCCAAGTCGGCGAGCTCATCGACCTGACCCAGCGCGCCCATGGCCATGATCAGCGCCAGCGACGCCATCATCGCGTGGAAACCGGGCAGTTCGGGAAAAGCCAGGGCCGCCCGGGCATTCGCGGCCGCGGCCGCACAGCGCGCCGCCACCGCATCAAGGCACGCCTGAACCGCCAACCGCTGCGCTCGCTGGGCCGGGGTCTCGTCGAGCGCCGCTAGGCCGTCGAGGATCTCGGCCGCGGCTTTGGGGTTGAAGAGATGCCAGATCAGGTTGGCCGCCCGCACCGTCGCCCAATGCCGGCCGTCGGGCAGGTCAGCGTCGGCCATCTCGCGCAGCGCCGCCTCGGCCTGCTCCCCCCGCCCAAGTAGCGCCAGGTTCATGGCCCGCACTCCGGCCGCCCCGGGCGCACCGGCCTGAGCGGCGGCGGTGGCGAACCGGTCGGCCAGATCGAGATCCAACAGGGTCATCGCATGCTGTGCCGCTTCCAGGTACAGCGCGGGGTCGGGATCGAGGTCGGACTCGAGACGCAGCAATGCGCGCCGCACGGTGGCCTGCACGTCGGCGTCGGGGTCCTTGCCCAGCCGCGTCGCCAACCTGCCCCGGATTTCCGACAGGTACAGTTCGCCGGCGCCCGCGCGGCGCAGCTCGCCGAACAGCGGATGGGCGAGCCTTGCGGTCAACCCGGCGCCGGTACGTTCGATGTTCACCAACCCCATCCGCTCGGCGGCCGCCACGTCGCTGCGCCGGGCCAAATCGCACAGCACCTCCACGGCCAGCGGCTCGCACTGCGACAACGTGTCGATCACCATCGCCATCTCCGGGCTGAGCCGACCCATCTGGCGGCCTACCGTGTCGGACAGGCTCGCCGAGACCGCAACGTCGCCGTCCCACATCCATACCCCGGCCGTTTTGCGCATCCGGCCTGCGGCCACCTGGTCGGCCACCAGCTGCCGCAGGAATAGCGCGTTACCCCCGGTCAACTTCTGGAACCGGGTCGCGCTGCGCGCATCGACCGGACCGTCCAGCTTGCTTTCGATGACTTCGCGCGTCTGAATGGCCGAAAAGGGTTTGAGGTCAAGCCTTTCCAACAGCCCGTCTTTCCACAGCGCCGTCACCGCGTCGGGCTCGTCGCTGCCGCTGCGGACGGTGACCACCAGCCGGACCCCACCGGACTGCGCCAGCTGGTGCACGACGAGCGCGGACAATCCGTCCAGCAGGTGCGCATCATCGATCCCCACCACCACGCGACGCTGACGCTGCTGGGCGACAAATGAATTGATCACTCGTCGCACATCGGTCAGCGGATCCGGTTGCGCCTCGTTCATCGCCTCCGTCATCACGCCGATGAACGCCCCGAGGGGCAGCGCCTGCGCCGAGTCGGTGCCGACGATCCACCTGGTCCGCTCGCCGGCCGCCTCGGCGCGCCGCAGCGCTTCGTGGGCGAGCCAGGTCTTGCCCACTCCGGCGGCTCCGGCGATCACCACGCCCCTATGGTTGCCGCCCGGACTCAGGGCGCGGCGAATAATCCCCCATTCGCTGTCACGCCCGGTCAGCGGCTCGGCGCCGATCACTCGGCGACTATAACGGCGCGCGAGCGTCGAACGCGAGGCTTTGCCGTGTTTCGGCGGCCTCATGTGTAGCCGCCCCGTAGCAATTACGTAGTCCACTACGCTGTCGAACCCGTTTTCGGACCGTGAGCATGGCTTTTGTCAGATAGGCGCTCGAGATAGGCGGTGGGCTATGGCAAAGGTCGGAAATCACGCAGTGGTATTGGGAGCGAGCATGGCCGGTCTGGTGGCCGCGCGAACGCTCTCCGAGTTCTTCCACACGGTCACGGTGGTGGAGCGCGATCCGCTGCCCGACATTTCTCCCGAGACCGCCGCCGCTCGCCGGGGCGTGCCGCAGGGTCGCCACCTCCACGCCCTGCTGCCACGCGGCGGTCAGGTGCTCGAGCAGTTGTTCCCCGGCCTCCTGGACGAGATGGCGGTCAACGGCGCGAATTACCTGGACGGCCGCGACCTCTCGCGGCTGTACTACAACTTGGGCGGGCACCTCATGGTGCGCACCGGCGGCGCCCCCTCGTTCTCTGCGTATCTCGCAACGCGGCCATTCCTCGAGGAACACGTCCGCTCGCGCCTGCGCCGCATCGCCAACGTCACGCTGCTCGATGAGCACGACATCGTGGAGCCGACCACGACGGCGGACCGCCATCGCGTCACCGGCGTCCGGGTTGCCAGCCGCCGGACCCGCGAAGACATCACGCTGAGCGCGGACCTGGTGCTCGACGCCACCGGGCGAAGCGCCCGGACGCCGGCGTGGCTGACCGCCCTGGGCTACGAGCGCCCGCCCGAGGTCCATGTGCCGGTGCACCTGACTTATGCGAGCCAATGCCTGCGCATGGCACCGGATGCGCTGCACGAATTAGGTTTCGTCGTCGGGCCGGTGCCGGGCCGGCCGCGCGGGCTGGGCATGCTGCGCGCGGAGAACGACACCTGGATGTTCACCGTTTTCGGCGTCGCGAACCACGCTCCGGCGTCGATAGACCTGATATCGATGTGCGAATTCGTGTGGGACTGCGTGCCGCCCCCGCTGCTGGCCGCGGTGCTGGCCGCCGAACCCGTCGGGGAGCCCACCCGGCACGGTCAGCCGTCCAGCCAATGGCGCCGCTACGACAAGATCCGACGCTTCCCCGAAGGCCTGCTGGTCATGGGCGACGCGATCTGCAGCTTCAACCCGATCTACGGTCAGGGCATGACGGTTGCCGCGCTGGAGGGAGTGGCGCTGCGTGACTGCTTGGCCGCCGGCACACGGGATTTGGCGCGGCGATTCTTCCGGGCCGCCGCGGTGCCGATTCGGCAGGCGTGGGAGCTGTCGGCCAACCCGGACCTATGTCTACCCGAAATCGAGGGCACGCCACCGCTTTTCACCCGGCTGCTCAACAGGTACATCGACCGCATATTCACCGCAATCGAATACGACACCGTCGCGGTCGATCGCTTCGTCAAAGTCACCGCGCTCATCGATCCCGCTACCCGGTTGCTGCGTCCGGGCATGATGTGGCGGGCCGCCCTGGCCAACCGCCGCCGACCGCGCGGCGGCGACGACCATCAGGTGCGCACGGACGAAGACCTGGCCGGTAGCGTAGCCCGTTAGCCTCGCCTGTAGGCGGGCGGCAACGGCATCCCGAGTTCGGCGAGCACGCCGCGCAACCGGGCCGGGAAGTCGGTGATGATGCCGTCGACGCCGTAACCGATTTGCTGACGCATGGCGGCGTCGTCGTTCACTGTCCAAGGAATCACCTTGAGCCCCAAGGCATGTGCGTGGTCGACGTAGGGCTTGTCAGTGACGAGCCGGTAGTCCGGTGCGGCGACGCTGGCACCCACCATGCGCGCGCCGAGCAGGGGATCACCGATGAGGGCGGGGTTCTCGCCGGCGAGCCACGGGGAGCCCGCCGCCCAGGTCCGTCCGTCGTACAGGGCCACCAACGGAATCGACGGTTCGACGCCGCGCACCAACGGCAGGGTCCGCCAGTCGAAGCTCTGGATCTCCACGCGGTCGACCTTGCCCGCGGATCGGACCGCGGCCAGTATCACGTCGACGAACTCCTGCGGTTCGGCGGACGTGCCCGGTTGACCGGCCTCCACCTTGGTTTCGATGTTGTAGCGGATCGCCTCGGCGCGATAGGAGTCGGCGAGCGCGAACACCTGCGGCAGCGTCGCTATCTTGTTGCCCCGCACCACTTCGGCGTCGGGAAACGCATCGAGCCGCTTTCCGCAGTCGAGGGTGCGAATCTGCGCCATGATCAGTTCGTGTACCAGCTTGCCGACGTAGGGATATGCCGGGTCGCCGGGGAATGCCGGTCCGGTGTCGGCGCACTTTTCGGCGTCAATGGTCGGATCGTGCCACACGAGCGGTTGCCCGTCCCGGGTGATGTTGATGTCGAGTTCGAGTGTGCTGATGCCCAATTCGATCGACTTGCCGAACGCGCGCAACGACTCCTCGGTGGTTTCACCGCGTCCCCCGCGGTGTGCCTGAAGATCGAAATCCGGCGCCTGCGCGAATGCCGGCGATGCGAGTAGCAGCGCCAGCGCCAGCAGGGCTGCGGCGAGGCGGGCGATCACCTACCCCCTTCGCTGGCGCGTGATTTCGGCGAGCACCACCCCGGCGGCCACGGACGCGTTCAGCGATTCGGTGTTTCCAGCCATCGGAATGGAGACGACTTCGTCGCAGTTCTGCCGCACCAAACGGGACAGTCCCTTGCCTTCCGAGCCAACGACGACCACCAGCGGGTCGGTGCCGTCGAGATCGTCGAGCGCGGTGTCGCCGCCGGCGTCCAGGCCGACCACCCGCAGCCCGCGCTCGGCCCAATCCGCCAGTGTCCTATTTAAATTCGTGGCGCGCGCCACCGGGATGCGGGCCGCCGCCCCGGCGCTGGTGCGCCAGGCAACGGCCGTCACCGACGCGGATCGCCGTTGCGGGATCAGCACCCCGTGGCCCCCGAATGCCGCCACCGAACGCACGATGGCACCCAGGTTACGGGGGTCGGAGATGTTGTCCAGCGCGACCAGCAGCGCCGGCGGCGAGGCGATCGCGGCGGCGACCAGATCGTCGGGGTGGGCGTAGTCGTATGGCGGCACCTGCAACGCGATCCCCTGATGCAGGTGATTGCTCGTCATCCGATCCAGATCGGTGCGCGGAACCTCGAGGATGGAAATGCCCGAATCTGCTGCGCGGGTGACGGATTCGGTCACGCGTTCATCCGCTTCGGTGCCCAGCGCCACGTACAGCGCGGTTGCCGGCACCCCGGCCCGCAGGCATTCGAGCACCGGGTTGCGGCCGAGCACGGTCTCGGATTCGTCGGTTCGGCCCCGTGCCGGCCGGCGCGCTTGGGCCTTTGCGCGCTTGGCGGCCGGATGGTTGGGGCGCATATGCGCCGGCGGGGTGGGGCCGCGTCCCTCCAGACCGCGGCGACGCTGGCCTCCCGAACCCACGGTTGGGCCCTTCTTGGTGCCCTGTTTGCGTATAGCCCCACGGCGGCGCGAGTTCCCCGCCATCTACTTGTCGCGCTTTTCCTCGTGGGCCAAAAGCTCCCACTGCGGCCCGTCGGCGGTATCGGTGACCTCGATGCCGGCCTGCTTGAGCCGATCGCGGATCTGGTCGGCGAGCGCCCAGTTGCGTTCCTCGCGTGCTTTCTGCCGATTCTCCAGCTCCCCCTGGACGAGCACGTCGACCGCGGCCAGCGCCGCCGACGTTTCGTCGCGGGTCTCCCAGCGCTCGTCGAGGGGGTCGCAACCCAAGATGCCCAGCATCGCGCGGATCGCGCGCGCGTGTTGCAGTGCGCCTTCGTGGTCGCCGGAATCCAGCGCGCGGTTGCCTTCCGCGCGGGCCTGGTGCACTTCGGCCAGCGCGGCCGGCACGGCGAGGTCGTCGTTGAGGGCGTCGGCGAACTTTCGCGTCCACTGGCCCGGCTCGACGCCGCCCACCCGCACCCGCACGCGGTGCAGGAACTCCTCAAGGCCGACATAGGCTTTCACCGCGTCCTGCAGGGCATTGTCGGAGAATTCCAGCATCGACCGGTAGTGGGCGCTGCCCAGGTAGTAGCGCAGTTCGGCGGGGCGCACGCGCTGCAACAACGCCGGTATCGCCAGCACGTTGCCCAGCGATTTGCTCATCTTCTCGCCGCCCATCGTCACCCAGCCGTTATGCAGCCAGTAGCGGGCGAATCGATCGCCCGCGGCGCGGCTCTGCGCGATCTCGTTCTCGTGATGCGGGAAGACCAGGTCCATTCCGCCGCAATGGATGTCGAATTCCGGACCCAGGTAGGTCCGCGCCATCGCCGAGCATTCCAGGTGCCAACCCGGGCGTCCGCGGCCCCACGGTGAGGGCCACGACGGCTCGCCGGGCTTTTCACCCTTCCACAGGGTGAAGTCGCGCTGGTCGCGCTTGCCGGTCGCCGCGCCCTCGCCCTGATGGACGTCGTCGATCTTGTGCCCGGACAGTTGGCCGTATTGCGGGTAGCTGAGCACGTCGAAGTAGACGTCGCCGGCCGAGGCGTACGCGTGGCCGGTTTCGATCAGGCGTTCCATCAACTCGACCATTTGGGTGATGTGCCCGGTGGCTCGCGGCTCGGCCGACGGCGGCATGACGTCCAGGGCGTCATAGGCGGCCGAAAATGCGCGCTCGTAGGTGGCCGCCCACTCCCACCACGGTCGGCCGGCCGCGGCGGCCTTGGCCAGGATCTTGTCCTCGATGTCGGTCACGTTGCGGATGAACGCGACGTCGCAGCCGCGGGCGATCAGCCAGCGGCGCAGGATGTCGAAGGCCACCCCGCTGCGGACGTGGCCGATGTGCGGCAGTCCCTGGACGGTGGCGCCACACAGGTAGATGGAGACGTGCCCCTCGCGCAGCGGAACGAAATCACGCACGGCACCTGCTGCCGTGTCGTGTAGCCGCAAGCGGGCGTGATCGGTCACGACGTGCCAGCTTACCGGGTAGTTCCCCAGCGTCCGGCGCTGCGCGTGCTTACCCGGCGGCGATTACCAGCGCGGTGGCGATGGCGGCGAGACCCTCGCCACGTCCGGTCAGCCCGAGCCCGTCGGTCGTCGTCGCCGACACCGAGACCGGCGCGCCCAGCAATTCCGACAGCACCCGTTGCGCCTCGTCGCGGCGTGGACCCACCTTCGGCCGGTCGCCGATGACCTGCACCGCGGCGTTGCCGATCCGAAACCCTTGGTGCGACGCCAGATCCGCGACATGGCGCAGCATGTCAGCGCCACTGACACCCTTCCAGCGCGGATCGTCGACCCCGAACACCGCGCCCACGTCGCCCAGCCCGGCCGCCGACAACACCGCGTCGCATAGCGCGTGCGCCCCGACGTCGCCGTCGGAATGTCCCGCACAACCGTCCGCGTCGGCGAAAAGCAGACCCACCAGCCAGCACGGCCGTCCGGGTTCGATCGGGTGCACGTCGACGCCCAGTCCGACCCGCGGAAAAGGATCTGGCGCGTTCACCCGCGCACCACGGTCTCGGCCAGCAACAAATCGAGCTGGGTGGTGATCTTGAATGCCAGCGGGTCGCCCTCGACGACTTGAACCTGGCCGCCGACATGCTCGACCAGCGACGCGTCGTCGGTGAAACCGGGCATACCGGCCCCGGCCCGGTAGGCACGCGACAGCAACTGGGTCGCAAAGCCCTGCGGGGTCTGCACGGCGCGCAGCCCGGCGCGCTCCGGAGTCCCCAGGACCACCCCGTTGGCGTCCACGGCCTTGATGGTGTCATGCAGGCGTAGCGCGGGCACCACGGCGTCGTGACCGGCCCGCAGCGCCTCCACCACGCGGGTAATCAGGGCCGGGGGCGTCAGCGCCCGCGCGGCGTCGTGTACCAGCACGAACTCAGACGCCGCGGGCAGGGCCGCCAGGGCCAGGTTGACGGACCCGGTCCGATCGGGTCCACCAGCGACGACGCTGACCCGTCCGACGCCGGCGTGCTCATCCAAAAGCTGGTTGGCCTCATCGATTCGGTCGGCGGGTACCGCCACCACGACGTGATCGACAACCCCGGATTCCAGCAAACCGTTGACGGCGCGCTGCAACAACGTGCGGCCGTCAACCAAACAAAATGCCTTGGGAATTCCTGCGGCCAGTCGTTCGCCCGACCCTGCGGCGGGGACGACTGCGACTACTTTGCCTGAGGCGCCCGTCTCCAGGGCCACCGAAGTGTCAGGGCCTTCAGGAAGCGGCGGCCAGAACCTCGTCGAGGATGGTCTCCGCCTTGGCGTCGTCGGTGCTCTCGGCCAGCGCCAATTCACCGACCAGGATCTGGCGGGCCTTGGCCAGCATCCGCTTCTCGCCGGCCGACAGACCACGCTCCTGGTCGCGACGCCAGAGATCGCGGACTACCTCGGCGACCTTGTTGACATCGCCGGAGGCAAGCTTTTCGAGGTTGGCCTTGTAGCGGCGGGACCAGTTCGTCGGCTCTTCGGTGTGCGGAGCGCGCAGCACCTGGAAGACCTTGTCGAGACCTTCTTGTCCGACGACGTCACGGACACCCACGTACTCAGCGTTGTCGGCGGGAACTCGGACTGTGAGGTCTCCCTGCGCCACCTTCAAGACGAGATACTCTTTTTGCTCCCCTTTGATCGTCCGGGTTTCGATCGCCTCGACTAACGCAGCACCGTGATGCGGGTAAACAACGGTGTCGCCGACCTTGAAGATCATCTGATTCGAGCCCCTTTCGTTACTTCATCCTAACACGGCCACCTAACTACGCGCGAAGCAACGATGCAGGTCAGGGGCACAACACGCGCAGATTAGGGGTTGACATGCGGATCAAGTCGTGCAGTGCTGCACATTACCAACGCCCCCGGACCCACCCCGCGGCGGCCTTACAAACAGCTCCTGCGCTGGTCTGGCGCCCCGCGGTATCGCCCGCGAGACCTAGCTACTACTGTGCATAGTTGCATTTAGTCGAACCGGCTCAGCAGGAGGCAGAGTGAACCGCTTCAAGATCCGACTCGGCCTCCCCGCGCTCGCCATGGCCGGCGCGATGGCCGTTCTGGCCGCCCTGCTGAGCGGTTGCGGAGCCGGTCAGGTCTCGCAGATGGCGGTCCAGGAGCCCGCCATCAACGGCAACAAGGTCACGTTCAACAACGTGGCGCTGCGCAACATCCGGATCCAGGCCAGCCAGGCCGGTGACTATCTGCAGCCGGGACGCACCGTGGACCTGGTGCTGGTGGCTGTCAACCAGTCCGCGACTACGCCCGACAGGCTGCTCGGCATCACCAGCGACATCGGCACGGTGACTGTCAGCGGCGACGCTCGACTGCCGGCCGGCGGATCGCTGTTCGTCGGCACGCCGGAGGGGCAGAAGGTAGCGCCAGGACCGGTCGGTTCCAACACCGCCGCGGCCAAAGCGACCATCAATCTGGCGAAGCCGATCTCCAACGGCCTCACCTACAACTTCACCTTCAATTTCGAGAAGGCCGGTCAGGCCACCGTCGCCGTGCCGATTTCGGCCGGGCTGATGCCTCCGCAGCAAAACCAAGCGGGGTAAGCGCCTGTCGTGACGCGGGCTTGTCGTACCGGCTCGATACCGTCATGGCGTGGCAACTGCGCGCTCCCAATACCGGTGTTCGGAATGCCGGCACGTCACCGCGAAATGGGTCGGCCGCTGCCTGGAATGCGGCACTTGGGGCACCGTTGACGAGGTCCCGGTTCTCACCGCGGTCGCCGGCCGTCGCAGCGGCCAGGTGGTGGCCTCGCAGGCCGTGCCCATCACTTCCATCGAGCCCAGCACCAGCCGGCACCGTACGACGGGCGTAGACGAACTCGACCGGGTGCTCGGCGGCGGCGTGGTGCCCGGCTCGGTCACCCTGCTGGCCGGTGATCCCGGGGTGGGTAAGTCGACGCTGCTGCTCGAGGTCGCGCATCGCTGCGCGCAGTCGGGCCGCCGCGCGCTGTACGTCTCCGGCGAGGAGTCCGCGGGCCAGATCCGGCTGCGCGCCGACCGCATCGGCTGCGGCGGCGACGAACTCTATTTGGCAGCCGAATCGGATTTGCACGCCGTGCTCGAGCACATCGCGACGGTCAAGCCCGCGCTGGTGATCGTGGACTCGGTGCAGACCATGTCCACCGCGGAGGCGGACGGCGTAGCCGGCGGCGTCACGCAGGTGCGCGCGGTGACGGCGGCGTTGACCGCGGCGGCCAAAACCAATGGGGTGGCGCTGATCCTGGTCGGACACGTCACCAAGGACGGGGCGATCGCCGGGCCGCGCTCCCTGGAGCACCTGGTTGATGTGGTGCTGCACTTCGAAGGTGACCGTAACGGCTCGCTGCGCATGGTCCGAGGGATCAAGAACAGGTTCGGGGCGGCCGATGAGGTCGGGTGTTTCCTGTTGCACGACAACGGGATAGAGGGCGTCGCCGACCCGTCGAACCTGTTCCTGGATCAGCGCCCCGCCCCGGTTCCCGGCACCGCGATCACCGTGACACTGGACGGCAAGCGGCCGCTCATCGGCGAGGTGCAGGCGCTGCTTGCCACGCCGGCCGGGGGCTCACCGCGGCGCGCCGTCAGCGGCATCGACCACTCCCGGGCCGCGATGATCACCGCGGTCCTGGAAAAGCACGCCAAGTTGCCCGTCGCCGCCAACGACATCTACTTGTCCACAGTCGGTGGCATGCGGCTGACCGATCCGTCGTCGGACCTGGCGGTCGCGGTCGCGCTGGCTTCGGCGTACGCGGGCCTGCCGCTGCCCACCACGGCCGTGATGATCGGCGAAGTGGGATTGGCCGGAGACCTCCGGCGCGTCAGCGGAATGCAGCGGCGCCTGTCCGAGGCCGCGCGACAGGGTTTCACCGTCGCGCTCATCCCGGACGGGGACGATCCCCGGCGCGAGATCGTTCCGACCGGGATGCGAGCGCTGCGCGCGCCCACCATCGTGGCCGCACTGGCGCACATGATCGACATCGCCGACCACCGCGGTGGCGCGCCCGCAAACCTGCGATTTCTGGACGCACGGCGCGTTGGGCCGCAAGAATGACCTTCTGTGACCCGTCCGACGCTGCGTGAAACTGTAGCCCGCCTGGCTCCGGGCACCGGACTGCGTGACGGCCTGGAACGCATCCTGCGCGGGCGTACCGGCGCGCTGATCGTACTTGGCAACGACGAGGCCGTCGAGGCAATCTGCGACGGCGGATTCGCGCTGGACGTGCGCTACGCCCCCACCCGGCTGCGTGAGCTGGCGAAGATGGACGGCGCCGTGGTGCTGTCCACCGACGGCAGCCGCATCGTGCGGGCCAACGTGCAGCTGGTACCGGATCCATCGATCGCTACCGACGAGTCGGGAACCCGGCACCGCTCGGCGGAGCGGGCCGCGATCCAGACCGGCTACCCGGTGATCTCGGTTAGCCACTCGATGAACATCGTGACGGTTTACGTAGGCGGCGAGCGCCACGTGGTCGCCGACTCGGCGACCATCCTGTCGCGGGCCAACCAGGCCATCGCCACCCTGGAGCGCTACAAGATCCGGCTCGACGAGGTCAGCAGGCAGCTGTCGCGCGCCGAGATCGAGGACTTCGTCACGTTGCGTGACGTGTTGACCGTGGTGCAGCGGCTCGAGCTGGTCCGCAGGATCGGTGAGGTGATCGACAACGACGTGGTGGAACTCGGCACCGACGGCCGCCAACTGCGGCTGCAGCTCGACGAGCTGCTGGGCGGCAACGAGGATGCCCGCGAACTGATCGTGCGCGACTATCACGCCAGCCCGGAGCCGCTGTCCGAGGCGCCGGTGACGGCCACGCTCGACGAGCTGGACGCGCTGTCGGATACCGAGCTGCTCGACTTCACCATTCTGGCAAAGGTTTTCGGGTATCCGACCACCGCCGAGGCGCAGGATTCGGCGGTCAGCCCCCGCGGCTACCGTGCGCTGGCCGGCATTCCCCGGCTGCAGTTCGCCCACGCCGACCTACTGGTTCGCTCATTCGGGACGCTGCAGAACGTGCTGGCGGCCAGCGCGAACGACCTGCAGTCGGTCGACGGCATCGGCGCGATGTGGGCCCGCCATGTGCGGGAAGGACTGTCGCAGCTGGCCGAGTCGACGATCACCGACTCATTGAACTAAGTGCGCGCTGGCGAGTGGTGGCTCACCCGGCCGGCGACGGTGGCATCGGCGGCGCCTCGGGCGGCGGCACCGCGCCCGGCTGCCCCGGTCCGGGCACCGGACCCGGCGGCGGTGGCGGCTGGTTCATGATGAACGGAACCGGCATCGACCGCAGATTGCCCAGTTGCACCACGAGGTTGTAGGTGCCCGGCCCGATCGCCGGCCGCGGCAGCGGGCAGTGCGGCGCCGAACCCATTCCGGTCCACGTCACGGCGGTGG
>NZ_LZJR01000082.1 GCF_001667925.1 Mycobacterium sp. E2479
TCGAACCTCTTCATCCCCCGCCAGCTCACCCACTCGTACGCCCTCACCGCGCAGCGGCCCCACGGCGGCGACAGGAATGGCAAAACCTGGCCGTTGACCCGCACCGGGGACAGATGCAGCGTGGCCAGTGGAATGCCGTAATACTCGGCAACATTGGCGGCGGGCTGCTCGAAATTCAAAAAGGTGACCAACAGGTCGGCGCCGTCAGCCAGCGACCGCAGCGTCGCGGTGATATCCGCCCAGTAGTTGGTGACGGATTCCCCGATCTCGCGCCACGACCCGATCAGTTCTCGTACCTTCCAGAAGTTGTGGAATGAGCGCGTCCATAAATCGCGGTGCGCGCTCCACCACTCGCGCGTGTCCGGTCCGTACGCGGCAGCGCTAAGTCCAGCCGCTTCGGCGAAGCCGACCAGATCGGGCGGCACGGCCATGCGCACCTCGTGGCCGCGGCGCAGCAGTTCGCGACCGACAGCGACGCAGGGCTCCACATCGCCACGCGTTCCGTAGCTCGCCAGCACACATTTCATCGCGCGTCCCGCGGCAATGGACTCTCCCTCTAAGCTGCAGCGAACTGCCCTATGTCTGTGGTGCTAAGTCGTTAACGGCTAACCCGCGATGGGCGGCGCAGTGCGCGATGTGACTATAACTCCCGATAACCGCCGACCGCTGCGAGTTGTCAACTGGCCGGCCTCGTTCGGTGCCGACGCCGCTGAGGATCAGCGACACTCCGGCCACCGCGAGCATCGCTACCAGGATTTTGCGACGGTGCGCCAATGCCCAGTCGTGTAACCGTTGCAGGACGGTTTGCGTTTTCGCTGGCATGGCCAAGTAACTGAGCAGGGTCATCTCGGCTATGGCTAGCACCCCGATGACGAACGCGATGGCGGCACTGACCTGCGTGCCGATCGCAGCTCCCGAGGCCACGATGATCGCGAGTAGCAGCAGACCGACATCGGGTTCCACGCCGCCGAATGCCAAGCCGATCACGAACGCGACCCACCGGGACCCGTTTTCCCATGCATGGTGGACGCGGCCGAGCAACCGCCGCAAGACAGGGCCGCGCTCCGTCGCCGCACCCCGAGCGCGGTTCAGCACCCGCGTGATAATGGGCGGTGTGTTTTGGCCCAGCACCTGCGTCGAGGCGTCGCACCCGGTTACGGGCAGGTGTTCGGGCCGACGCCGGCGCTGGGTCACCGAGCGCACGATGATCAGAGCGCCGACGGATAGCGCAAGTACACCCATGCCGATCCTGAGTTCCCGGACGATGGTGCTCGTCGCCAGATCGTCGGCAAACGATTTGAAAGTCGGCGTGATGTGCAGCAGTGTCAGCGGAACCACCACGGCCGGAATGCATCCGGCCAAGCAACCCGCCACGTAGGCGAGCAGGTTTTGAAGGGGCGGTGGCCGGGAGATCACGAGAAGCATGACGGCGAGGCGCATTGGGTTTAGTGCCGTCACAAGCGCCAGTGCCAGCACTGAGCCCCACATGGCCGGACACACTACCTTGGCCGCTCGCTGCCCTGATGTTCCCCGCGATGGCGCCCCGCAGTCCCGGGAGCAACGATGTTGTCCCGCAACGGGTCACGCTCGATTCCTAGACCAGCATTCACCCACACGCGCAGTCGGAAGTACGGTACGACGATGGACAACCTGCTGGATCCGCACGACCAGCTCACGTTCGACGCGGAGCGAGTGACGGGAGTCGCATCGATCCCACATCCGTTCTGGGTGTATAGCCGTCCGGTCGACATCGATGGTCTGCGGAAGTTCCATCATCATCTTCAGCGGGGATGCTTGGCCCGCCGCATCGAACCGTCACCATTGCGGTTCGGCCGCCACCGGTGGGTATCGCCCGACCGTCCCTCCGAGATCGAGATCGTCGCGAGGCCTCGCCCGCGTGCGGAACTCGACGCGTGGCTCGACGAGCAGGCCGCGGCGCCCATCGCTGCCCAACACGGGCCTGGATGGCACCTTGCCGTGTTGCCCTTCAGCGACGGCGGCGCGGCGGTGAGCTTGGCCGTCTCACACTGCATCGCCGACGGGATCGGGTTGTTGGAGGCGATGGCGCATGCGGCCGATGGCCGCGATGACCCGATCGACTGGCCTGGCGCCCGATCGCGCCGGCGGTGGCAGGCTCTGCGCGAGGACGCCCGTCAATCCGTGCGCGACATCCCCGCTCTCGGCCGCGGCGCCGCGGCCGCGGCACGGCTGACCCGGCGTGCCCTTCGCCAGGGCGCCGGAGCCGCGCCGTCTACCACGCCACTTCGGCTGCCCACCGGCGCCGCCGAACCCCTCACGCCCCCAACGGCGACGGTCTTCGTCGATGCCGACGAGTGGGAGACGCGCGCTCGCGCGCTGGGCGGGACCAGCAACGTGCTGCTGCTTGGACTGGCGGCCCGCCTGGCCCAGCGAATGGGTCGAGTCACCGCGGACGGCTCGGTCCTGATAAAGATGCCGGTCAACGAGCGCGCCGCCGGGGATACCCGCGCCAACGCGGTCAGCCATCTCACCGTCACGGTCGACGCCGCGCCCGCGACCAGGGACCTGCGCGACATTCGGACCGCGGTCAAGGGAGCGCTGACTAATCACCGGGAGCTTCGCGACGACGAGCGGGCTGTGTTGGCGTTCGTCCCCCTGTTGGGTCTGTTGCCCAAACGCCTTGTCCGGCTCGTCGACAACACGGTCGTCTCATCCAACATCGGTGTGATCAACCCGGCCGTCATCCGACCGGACGGCACAGACGCCGACCTCTTCGCCGCGAGGCTTTCTTACCAGGGCGTGACCGAAGCTTTGATGCACCGTCTGGGCGGAGCCCTGTATGTGCTGTCGGGGACCGCGCAGGGCCAGGTCTTCGTCTCGGTCACCGTTCATCAGCCCGGCTATGCAAACTCGAATGAGGCTTTGCGACAAGACCTTTCGATAGCCTTAAATGACTTTGCGCTTAACGGAAGGTATATCGGAGCACCCCCGGTCACACGCCACTGACGATGACCATCAGGTCATCTGTGAGGCCGTGGCTGTCGCGCGCACTCTTACACACACGTACTATTAACCCCGTTTGACCGGGGTCCAGTGCGACGCCACGGTCGGTAGCCGATTGCCTTGAGGAGAGGGGCTAATGACAACCGTCTTGTTCGTGCTGGGGATGGCCCGGTCCGGCACCTCCGCGATGACACGCGTCCTGTCCCTGTCCGGCGCCGCGCTGCCGCCCGGCATGCTCGGCGCCTCCAAAGCCAACCCGCGCGGCTTCTGGGAACCACGCCAAGCCAGCTACCTGAACGAGAAAATTCTGCGCCGCCATGGCAGCGCCGCCTTTGACCCCACTCTGCGCCTCCACGAAGAATCCGCCGACAGACGCGACATCGCCGAGATCAACGCCTACCTCACAGCGCTGCCGCCGTCGAACCTTTACGTCATCAAGGACCTGCAGATGACCTCGATAACCCGGCTGTGGTTCGAGGCCGCCCGCACCGCCGGTTACAACGTCGGCACCGTGATCGCGCTACGCCATCCCCACGAGGTCATCAAGTCCGTCACCGCGATGATGCCGGTCATCAAACCCGAACTCGCCGCCGCCCTCTGGCTGAAAAGCAGCCTGCTCGCCGAGCGCTACACCCGCGGGCGGGCCCGGGTGTTCGTGGAGTATTCCTTCCTCCTCGAGGATTGGCGGCGCGAGGTCAAACGCATGTCCACGGCCCTGGACGTCGATCTCAACCCAGACGAGCCCGCGATCAACGAGTTCCTCGCCCCCGATGACCGCCACCAACGGGCCGGCGGATCAGCGTGCCCGGAACCATTCGGCACTGAGTGGCTGACGACGACCTACCGCAATCTGCACCGGGCCGCGGGCGGCGACCCGTGGTGCCAACAAGAGCTGGACCAGGTCTTCTGCGAGTACCGGGCCAATGAACAACGCCTGGGCACCGCGTTCGACAACTACCAGCGCGTCGTCAAGGCGCAGCGCTTCGTCCCACGCAAGCTCATCTTCGAAATCGCCGCACTCGCCCACCGTCGCAAAGGCACCTGGGCCTAAGACCCGCCGCTGGCGACAACCCGCCCGGAAGCGAAAGGCCAAGATCAGCAATGAAATTCGCGCTTGCAACCTTCGGGAGTCGCGGCGATGTCGAGCCATGCGTCGCGATCGGCCGTGAGCTGCTGCGCCGCGGGCACGACGTCCGCATGGCCGTCCCACCCGACTTGGTCGGCTTCGCCGAGTCGGTTGGGCTTGCAGCGGTCGCCTTCGGGCCGGAGGTGCGGCCGATTCTGGACGCCCACCGCACCTTCTGGACGGATTTCTTCCGCAACTTCTGGAAAGTCCGGCACCTGATCGAGCTGCGGCACGAGATCGCGGATCCGGTCATCCACCGCTGGGATCAGATCTGCGCCTCGCTGAAGTCGCTGGCCGACGGTGCCGATTTACTGGTCAGCGGGCTGAACTTCGAGCAGGCCGCTGCCAACGTCGCCGAGTATCACAACATTCCGCTGGCCACGGTGCACATCTTCCCCGTGCGGGCCAGCGGGCAGTTCCTGTCTTTCCTGCCGGCGCCGGTGGGGCGCTCGACGATGAGGGTGTACGAGTCGGTCGCGTGGCGCGCGGCAAAAAAGCTCGAGGACGCCCAACGCTCTGCACTGGGCCTTCCGAAAGCGAATGGTCCGCTGCCGCGACGGATCGCCGAGCGAGATTGGGTGGAAATCCAGGCCTACGAAGAAGTGTGCTTTCCCGGGCTGGCGGCCGAATGGGCGGGATCGAACGGCCAACGTCCCTTTGTCGGCGCGCTGACGATGGAGCTGACCACCGACGCCGATGAAGAGGTGGCGTCGTGGATCGCCGCGGGAACGCCACCGATCTTCTTCGGCTTCGGCAGCACTCCGGTCAAATCTCCGTCCGACACCCTCGCCATGATCGGCGCGGCCTGCGCGCAATTGGGCGAGCGGGCTGTGGTCTGTTCCGGCTGGAGCGACTTCAGCGATCTCCCCCATTTCGACCACGTCAAGGTGGTGGACGCGGTGAATTACGCGGCGGTCTTTCCCGCCTGCCGCGCGGTCGTGCACCACGGGGGCATGGGCACCATAGCCGCGGGTTTGCGCGCCGGAGTGCCCATGCTCGTCCTTTGGACGGCGCCCGATCAGGCGCTCTGGGCCGCCCAGGTGAAACGGCTGAAAGTAGGCTTCGGGCGCCGCTTTTCGAGCGTTAGCCGGGAATCGCTGGTCGCGGACCTGCGCACGATCCTCGACCACGAATATGTCTCGCGGGCCCGCGGGGTGGCCACCCGGACGACGAAACCGACCGAAAGCGTAGCCCACACCGCCGATCTCCTGGAAAACTTCGCCCGCCCACGACAGGTTGGTTGACGCGGCATAACTAGCGGGGCGCCCTTCCGACGGCCGCAACGGTCGCCGCCGGTCGGCCGACGGGGACCGCGACCGGCCGCTGGGAACTGGGCAGGGTAGTGTCTCGGCCGGTGTGGGGTTCCGTGCTCGGGATGGCGCTTCTGTGGGCGCTCAATCCTGTGCTTCTCGGCCTCATCCTCCTGCTGATTTCCCGTCCGCGACCGGTGCAAAGCCTGCTCGCTTGCTGGGTAGGCTGCCTGATCACGAACGTTCCCGCCTTATTGGTTCCGCTGGTGGCACTGCACGTCATGCCGGCGTTCAGATCTACCGCCCATGAATTAGCCGCCGCGGGCCCGAACTCGATGGCCCGCCATATTCAAGTCGGACTGGGTGTACTGGGGCTGGCGATCGCAGCGCTGATCCTGGTGCGCTCCCGAGCGCGGCGAAGCATGCCGGCACAGGTCGCCAACTTTTCGACCGCGAAGCTCGACTCGAATGAAAGCGGACTCTCGCTGCCGCAGGGCCGCGACGATGATGCGGCGAACGAACGCGAATCTGCAATCCGGCGGCTGGTCGGCCACGTCAACGATGCGTGGGAGAACGGATCGTTGTGGGTGGCCGTGCTGGTGGGCATGTCCATCCTGCCGGGCCCGCTGCTGGTCTTGCTCGTGGACACCACCATCGTGGCGTCGGGAGCCCCGATCGGCACGCAGGTCATCGCCGCCATCGCATTCGTCGTCGGGATGCTTGCGGTCTTCGAGATAACCCTGCTGAGCTACCTGCTCACGCCGGAGAAAACCAAAGCGGTGTTGCAACCGTTGCACGAATGGGCGCTTGCCCACCGTGCGCAGGTTCTGGCCGCGATCTTCGCGGTGGTTAGCCTGTCGCTGGTGGCAAGGGGCGCTGGCGTCATCTGATCAGATCACTTGGCCCGCAGGACAAAACCCTTCTGGTCGCCACGACCCTGCTGGTTGAGCCGATCCGTGCGTTTTGCCCACTTCCACATCTGCCTTATCCCAAACAGCCGCAGGATTTGCGGGTCGGTCACCGCCACGCCTCGCCGATAGGCTTCGCTCCCCAGAAACTGACCCAAATTCGAATCATCAAATGTCCGCTCCACCCGCAGCCCCGCCTTGTCAGCTGCCAGTGCCATTGATTGACACGAAGGTATGACGAAATGCCGAGGGGCATCGATCTGCACCCAGTCAGCCGCATAACTGGTCCACGCTTCGGACGAAGTCGTCGGAACGCGAGCCAGGCAAAAGCCTCCGGCAGCGAGTTTCTCGCGTGCCATCTTGAGCATTGCGACCGGGTCTGAAACATGCTCGAGCGAATGGTTGAACATGATGAGATCGAATTCGCCCGTCACTTCACCGAAATCGCGCTTCAGCAACGGTACTCCTCGCCGCGTCTGGCCATCGCCGGCGATGAACGGATCCGCACCACACAAGTTGGTGAATCCCACTCTGGCCAATCGGTCAAGCAGCAAACCGCTGCCGCAACCCACGTCCAGAATTCGCGCGTCACGGTCGAGCGGGAGCGCGGCGATCATGCCGAGCGCGTCTCCGCCGAGGAGAAGGCGAAGGATACCGTCGGCCAAGCGCCTCGTTAACAGGGCGCCGACGAGCCGGCCGCCGGCACGCAACTTGTAGCGGTCCTGCTGCGTAATGAGCCATCGGAGTATCCCAGGGTCGTTGTACGAGTGATAATTTCGGGGATAATGGCGCATGAGCTCTTCACCGTCGAGCACATGCGCAATTTGTAACGTCTCACACGCAGCGCAAAGATAGTAGTCGAACCGCTCGCGGGTTCCATACATCATTTCGCGAACTACAACGGGTCGATGAGGGCCGGTCGATCCGCATAGCCGGCACTCTTTACTGATCTCGTTCAGTTGGTCCTCCAGCAACAGATTGATGCACAGTAAATCCCTTGAGGTACCAGGGATTCGCCCGCGCCCAATCGATGGTGCGACGGACCCCTTCCTCGAGGTCTACCTGGATGCGCCAACCCAACTCCCGTTGCGCCTTGGTCGAATCGGGGATACGGCTAGGAATGTCCTCATAGCGATCCCCGTAACGAGCCGCGGTGTCAACGGTTTCGACACCCGTCACCGAGGCGACATCGGCGATCTTGATCGCCACAGCGACAGCGTCGCCCACAGTCGTCTCGGTCATGCTGCCGATGTTGAAGGCCTCGCCGATCGCCGCGCTGCTCTCGGCCGCGAGCAAGGTGCCGGCGACGGCGTCGTCGACGTAGGTGAAGCACCGCGTCTGGTCTCCGGAGTCGTAGAGCAACGGCCGGCGGCCATTCAGGATCCGGTGAATGCTCTGCGAAATCACGAAAATCGGAGGTTGCCGCGGACCATATACGTTGAAGTAGCGAACGACCGTCACCGGCAGTGCGTGAGACGCATGCATCGCGAAAACGAGATGTTCACCCATGGCCTTACTGGTGCTGTAGCTCCACCGCGCGGTTCGTGTGGAACCGAGAACGCGATCGTCGTCCTCGGCGAACGGTGGGTTCGGGTTCCTCCCGAACACCTCAGATGTGCTGGCGAACACCACATGCGCTTGGTGTCGACGGCTCAGCTCGAGGACGTTGCGAGTGCCGGTCACGTTGACATCGAGAACCTGCAGCGGGTCTTTGAGATAGTTGTTGACACCGACAATCGCGGCCAGGTGGAAAACCTTGTCCACGTCGGGGGTCAGGGCACTCTGGAGCGCGGCCAGATCGGTGACGTCACCCCGCACGAACCGGAAGTTGGCGTGCCGGTCGAAGTCGAGATCGCTGTCGGGCGTGTCTTTTTCAAGGTCGAACACCGTGACCGTGTCCCCGCGTCCGAGCAACGCGGCGACCAGGTGCGATCCGATGAAGCCGTAGCCGCCAGTCACGACGACATTGGACATGAACGCTCTTTCATTTCGGGTTCAGGCACGCCTACCGGCCGATGCCCTTGTAGACGAAGCCCGCTGTGCGCACCGCCGCCGGGTCGAAGCTATTCCGCCCGTCGAGGAACGCACACCGGGGCCCCGCCAAGTCGGCGAGCCGGACCAGGGGCACCTGGTGGAAGTGTCGGTGGCCCGCGAGGAGCACCAACGCATCCGCATCTTCAACCGCCGAATCGATGTCTGCGGTCAGGGGAATCTTCGTCACCGTCAGGGCCTGCGCGTCCGTCACCCACGGGTCATGGATCGAAAGCCGGCAGCCGGACTCCTCGAGCAGGTTGATGACGGACTTGGCGGGTGTGAGGCGGCAGTCGCCGGTGTTGTTCTTGAACGCGATGCCCAGCACCGCGATCCTGCTCGTCTCAAGCGCCTTGCCCTGATCGGCGAGGAGCTGCTCGAGCAGCCCGTAGGTGTAGGCGGGCATCGTGTCGTTGACAGTCCTCGACGTCCGCGGGATTGCCAGGTCCAGTCCGACGGACACGCCCAGATGATTGACGAACCACGGATCCTTCGTCAGGCAGGAACCGCCGACTCCCATACTCGGCCTCAAGATGTTCACGTCGCCGCCGCCCTTCGGCATCGTGTTGGCGGCGTCGATGACTTGCAGGGCGTCCATGCCGAGCCTGTCGCATACCTTGGCCAGCTCGTTCGCCAGCGCCACGTTGAGGTCCACCCAGAGGTTGTCGGCCAGCTTGACCATCTCGGCGGTCCGGGGGTTGTCGACGACGACGGAGTCGACTCCAAGGGCATGTCGCCACAATGTCGCGCAAGCGCGAGCGCTGCGCTCATCGACGGCGCCCACCACGACGGGGATCGACGTGAGCTCGCGGATGGCTTGGCCTTCGGCGATCCGCTCGGGGCAGAACGCCAACCCGAAGTCGACCCCGGCCCGCAGACCCGAGGCCTCTTCCAGGATCGGCAGAACGACGGTTTCGGTGGTGTCGGGCGGCACCGTGCTCTTGAGCATGACGATGTGGCCTGGCCGCAGGTGCTCCCCCACGGCCCGCGCCGCCGCCTTGATGTCGTCGACGATGGGCTCGTAGCCCGGACCGAGCGGCGTACCCACGTTCACAATCACGAAATCGTTGTCGGCGACGGCGCCGAAATCGGTCGTGGCGCGAAGCCGGCCGACTCGCACGTTGTCGGACACGAGCTCGCCGAGCCCGGGCTCAGGCACGGTGGTCTTGCCCAGGTTGATCTCGTCGACGACGCTCTGCCGCACGTCGATCCCCGTCACCGGCCAGCCACGGTCTGCGAGCACCGCACCGATCACCGTGCCGATGTAGCCGCAGCCCACGACCGCGATCCCAGACCGCTGGCCACGCACCAAGGAGTCGATCTCGGCGTCGCTACGCCCGAATACGCATGCCGGCATTACCCCGCCCATCTAGCGTCATCCCGCTCACTGCACAGATGTGCAATAGGGTGCCATGCCAGCGCGCGGAGCGCACACGCGGGGCCCGATGCTCAGCTCAGGGTTCGCGCCGGCCGAAGTCTTCCAAAAGATCGGCGGCGGCCGCAACGCTTTCGGCGGATTTGGTCATCCGGGCGGAGATCTCACTAGCACGGGCAACGCATTCCGGGTCGAGGACCCGGCGCAGGTCCGCAGCCAGCGATTCGCGGGTGGTGCTCGAAAACCGCCGGGCGGAACCAACTTTCAGCCTCTTGACCTGGGTTCCCCAGAGCGTCTGATCGCCGAACGTCGGGAGGATCAACGTCGGAACTCCGGCGCGTAGACCCGCCGCCGTGGTGCCGGTGCCGCCATGATGCACGACCGCGCGGCACGCGGGAAAGGCGGCCGCGTAATTCATCGCGCCCACGGTCTTGACGTGCTCGAAACACGGAACGTCGCTGAAATCGGTCTCTGCGGAACAAATCAACGCCCGCTCGCCCAACTGCGCGCAAGCCTCGCCGATCATGGCCACCGTTTCGGCGGGAGACTTGACCGGCGTGCTGCCAAACCCGAAGAAAATTGGCGGGTTCCCCGCGGCGATCCACGACGCGACGTCCGCATCGGCATCCGTAGGCAATTCGATCGTCAGCGCACCGACGAAGGGCCGCCGGCAATCCGACTTCGCCCATTCGGCCGCCAGCCCCGGAAAGCACACCTCGTCGTATGCCTGTATTTCCAGCGATCCGCGTTCAGCGACTCGTCGCGACCACAGACCCGTTGCCTTCGGTAGCCGGAGTTTGCGGCGCTGCGCGTCGTCGGGCCTCTTCATCATGGGCCAACTCAGCCGCTCGGACATCGTCATCGCGGAACGGCCTACCGGCGCCGGCAGGCCAGGAAGGAGTTGGCCGTTGGCCCGGATCGGGAAGGTATGCAGCATGGCCAACTTAACGTCGTAATACTCCGCGATGTTGGCCGCGGACTGCTCACCGATGGCGCTGGTGACCAGCACGTCGGCCCCATCCGCCAGCGACATCAGAGCCTTGCTGGTCTCCTCCCAGAGCTGGTTGAACAGATCCCGATCTTCGCGCACCAACCTGCTGAGTTCCTGGACCTTCCACGGTGCGCGGAACAACCGCACCAACAGGTCGCGGTGGACGTCCTGCCACGCCCGCGCATCCGGCCCGCAGGCGGTCGCGGTAAGCCCCGCCGACTCGACGAAGCCAACCAGGTCGGGCGCGACGGCCATGCGTACGTCGTGCCCACGGCCCAGCAGTTCACGACCGACAGCGACTCCAGGCTCGGCGTCGCCGCGCGTTCCATAAACGGCCAGCACGAATTGCATCGCGGAGGTTTGGCCTTTCGGTTGTCGTGCGCGAAGGCGGGGGCACCAGTCATGATGCCTGGTTCCTCTGCCGGCCGGACCGGCGGGCGCCAATTGGCTTCGACTGACTAGTACCGGGACCATTGTCATGACCGGTGTGGGTCATTCAAAGCACTCGAAAAGCCCCGTTGCAGGCCTTTATTCAGCCGGGTCGATGTCGTTGGTAAGCAGGTGAGCGAAGGCAAAAAAGGTTTCCTGCGCTCAGCCGCAAACCGCGTGGTATCGCGTGCTGGCCGAAAGGCGGGCTCGGCTACTCTCATGTGATGAATTGGCCGGGCCGTGCACGCGCATACTTTGAGACCCGCGCATCACGCGTTGATGCGCGGCCGGATAATCGGATCGCGTTGGTGGATCAAGGATTGTTTGCCGGCCATCGCGCCGCGGGTCTGAACCTCGTCATCCAGTGCGTGTGGATTTATGAGCACGCTATCGACTTCGCCGAGCTGAGACGTTTACACCGCAATCTCAGTCACGGGTTGCTGGGACGGCGCATTGAGCGCTCGCCGCTGCCCTTTGGCCGGGCTCGCTGGGTGTTGGATAGCGGACCGTCCGATATCGACGTCGCAGACTGCGCCCGTCCACGCAATGAGCTCAGCGACTGGGCTGATGAACGTTCACAACTGCCGATCGATGTCGAACAGCGCCGCGGTTGGCAGTTTGGCGTGCTTCCTCTTACCGACGGCTCAACCGCGGTCAGCTTGGTCCTTTCCCACTACCTGCTCGACGGCCTCGGACTCGCCCTCGCGGTCGTTGATGCCAAACTGGGTAACCCTGCCGCCCTCGGCTATCCACTCCCGCGCTCACGTACTCGCTGGCGCGCGGTGGTTGAGGACGCCCGCCACACCGCGCGGGACGTCCCGGACGTTGCCCGGGCTGTCGTCGTCGCGGCGAAGATGGCCCGTCGGGCGCGGCACGATCTCGCCCGATCGCAGGCGTCGCGACCCGTCAAGCTCCGCGCATGTGAGGGCGATGACCCAATCGTCGTGCCGGCCGCCTGGATCCAGCTCGACGCGGCGGACTGGGATGCCCGCGCAAAGGAGCTCGGCGGAACGAGTAAGACACTGGTGGCAGGGTTTGCCGCGAAATTCGCTGAGCACGTGGGGCGTCGGCGTGACGGTGATGGTCTGGTCACCTTGCATCTGCCGATGAACGACCGCACTGAGGGCGACACGCGGGCAAACGCGATGTCGATCGCGGTCGTCCGCGTCGATCCGGCGCGGGTGACGACGGATCTGCGTGACCTCCGTGCCGAGATCACGCGAGCGCTCACGACGCTGCGGGAGACTCCAGACGAGGCACTGCAATTACGTTCGCTGATCCCGTTCACCCCGAAGCAGGCGTTGAAACGGATGGTCGACGCGGGGTTCACGGACCCCGACGTCCCCATGCTTTGCTCGAATCTCGGCGACTTCGACCCGCTGGTGTGCCGCCTCGACGGCACCTACGGCGAACTTGTCATGACCCGGGCGACAGGGCAACACGTGACGCGACAGTGGCTCGATCAAACGGGGGGTCAAATGACCCTCCAGTCTTGGAGCACCGGTGGCTCCAAGATCTACCTCACCATCAACGCCTACCAACCCGGTGCCGAGAACACCAAGCAGGCGTTGCAAGAGCTGGCTCAGCGTACCCTGGCTGAGTTCGATCTGACCGGCACGATCGAGTAATTAGAGACGTCACCGCCATTCCTCTGGCTGCCGCGTCCGCCGTTGGTACCTGTGCCGTGCCCGCGGGCAGTTCAGCGTCCTCACGCGTCGCCTGGCACGGCGTTGCGCTGACCGGCCCGTAGAGGCCGGCCTTCCTCGGGGCCTCGAGGCGGCCCATACACGATTTTGCTGATGATCGCGTCACCAACTCGGTCACCGAATGGCAACTGCTGGATATCAATTCGTGCAAGAACGTAGGAGTTCGGCGTGACGTACCTCACGATCGACGGAGCAATTCGCGGCGCCTAACCGCAGAGGTGGTACCTGATGTTCTGTCAACTCGGTCGTGTGGCTGGTGCCGCCGCCGGGGCTGCCCTGCTGGTCCTGTCGGCGTTCACCGCGCCGAGGGTGTCGGCCGCCGTGGTGATGAGCCCGAATCTGTTGATGAATCCGGGTGCCGAGTTCGGCGACCCGTCCCTGTCGGCGTACAGTTCGGTGTCCATCCCGGCGTGGACCGTGACCGGCACGCCGACCGTGATCAGGTATGGCACCGCGCGCCGCCTGCCATGGCCGCTCGGCTCGCCGGGCCCGACTCTGCCAGCCGCCCTGGGGTTTCCGCGGGCACAGAACGGACCCCCCGACGGCGCCGTGCAATTTTTCGGCGGTGGAAACGTGGCCACATCAACGCTCACCCAGTTCGTCGACCTGTCCGGCGCGGCACCGCAAATCGACACCGGCACCGTGCCATACAGGCTGAGTGGATGGCTCGGGGGCTTCCTTGAAGACCCGTCGGAAGCGTCGGTCACCGTCACATTCGTTGCCGCCGATGGACAATCGCCGCTGGGTGCTGGCAAGATCGGGCCGGTCACCGTGCTCGATCGCCGCTTGAAAACCGCTCTCCTCCAACGCGAGACCATCGGCACGATTCCCCGTGGAACGCGCGGCGCGAGTGTGGTCGTGACACTCAAAGACAGAAACCCGGTGATCGGCAGCTACAACAACGCCTACGCCGACAATGTCTCGTTCACTGTCGGCGCCCCCCTGCCTCAACCGCCGCCGCCGACGCCACCGGCATCGAAAGTCGGGCCCCTGGACCACATATTCATGATCTACCTGGAAAACCATGGCGTGAAGGACATTGTCGGCAGCCGCAATGCGCCATACATCAACGGCTTGATCAACAACTATGGTTATGGCGAAAACTACTACGCGCAAACACATCCGAGCCTGCCGAACTACTATCCGATCCTCGGCGGATCCGATTTCGGCTTCAACTACAACTGCGAGTTGGACTGCTTCGACCAACCCAACCTGGTCGACAACGTGGAGAGGGCGGGCAAGGGGTGGGCCTCCTACGAGCAATCCATGCCCGCGCCGTGTTTCACGCAAGACTCGGGTCCTTACAGCCCCGGCGAACTACCATTTCTGGCCTTCCACGACATAGTCGCCAACACCGATCGTTGCCAAAAACATGTGCTGCCGCTGGAGCGGATGGCCACGGACCTCGCCACGCCCGCCACCACTCCGAATTACGTGTGGTGGGCTGCGGACGAAAACCACAATATGGAGGGCCCCGTCAACCTCGAGTTCATCATCAGCCTGTTGACGACTCATCAATACAACATCAAGGCCGGCGACCAGTTCCTCGCGGCGACGCTGCCGACGATCCTCAACTCGCCGGCATTCCAGCAGCAGCGCAGCGCCATCTTCATCACGTGGGACGAGGACTACAACAACCTGTCACTGGGCATCGGCAACGAGGGTAATCACGTGCCCATGATCGTTATTCCGTCACCGAATTCCGGTATGCGCCAAGGCCACATCGTTGCAGCCAAGTACAACAACCACTACAGCTTGCTCCGCACGATCGAAGACTCCCTACAACTTCCCCGACTGACCAACAATGACAAATTCGCCCAGCCGATGAACGAATATTGGCAGGCGGGTTAGCGCGACTGGTGTCCAACGCGGCGACTGAGCCCTGCCGGCGAAACTGTCCGCCGGTCAGCGCTGACCAGATCACGACGGCATCGGATGCCAATCACGCCACACCGCCGACGCCCTGACCCTCTTCAATCCGGCCGGACAATTTTTCATGAACTCTGGTGTAAGAACCCCGTAAGAATTACGCACCGTTTACTCCGGAAAAAACCCAATCGGCAACACGGGCTGCTGGCAATTTACACGTGGTTTGCCGGCAACACTTTGAAATCACACCCAGCCATAATCGAGTTTTGTCGGGCGGGAGATCAATCCTCCAGCACCCGACCCGAGCCCGACGTCCTCAGCGGTTATCAAATAGTGATTATTCGCAAGGTCCAATTTGGCGCGTCGTTAGGTGGTGTCGTCGCTGTCCTCTCCTAGGCTTTGATCTGTCGCCGCCTCCCGTGGCGATCGCGTCGGTCTGCCAAGATTGGAGAACGGAAGTGTCACATGTGCAGCAAGCCATTTTTGTGACGCTGGCGCTGCTGGCTCCGATCTGTGCGGCGAGACAGCCGATCGCATGGTTTGCCCGGTGCCGCGGCATGAAAAAGCGCCGGTTGCGGCCCAAACACCCAGAACATTTCGGGTCGATCGCAAATGTCAGGCCAAGCGCCCGATCGGTTGCCCGCAGTCCTCGCCGCCAAGGGCCGCGACGGAACGCCGATTTGATCGGAAGCCGGCCGATCGCCGAGGTGAGGTACGCCAAGCGGCGAACTCCGATCGCGAGCTAGTAGCGGGATTCATCAGCCGGGCGGTCGGGCAATCCCCGATTTGCCTCCAGGGTGCCGACAAGCGCGCTGCTCAGCGGTTAGGCTTACAGCCGTGGAGGCCAGGAAGTGTGGTGCCTCACCAGGACGCCCAGACGGCTCGTCGGTGCGCCCGGACTGCGTGGCCGCGGCGCGCGCTCAGGCGCGCGACCGTAATCAGCACTATGCCGATAGCGCCGCCCGCCAATATCGAGTGCTCTCGATCGCGGCCCTGCTGGCGGTCGTAGTCAGCACCAATTTCGTCGTGCTGCAGATGGTCACCGGTGCCTGGATTTGGCAGATGCTTGTCCTCAATGTCATCTCGGCCGTGATCTTCGCGAGCGTGCCGTGGCTGCACCGCTTCGGTGACCTGGTCGCCCCGCTGACCTTTATCGGCGCGGCCTACGTCACCGTCTCCGCAAGCTGTTGGGATGCGGGCACCTCGTCGGGCGCCCAATATTTCCTGGTGGTCGGCGCCTGCCTGGTGGTGTTGCTGCTGGGCCTCGAACACATTGCGTTGGCCGCAGGCCTGGCGGCGATCGCCGCCGGCCTCGTCATCGGCTTGGAGTTTCTCGTTCCCCGCGATACGGGTCTGGTGCCGGCGTGGGCACAGTCCATGATGTTCGTCGTCACCATCATCTCCGCCTGCGTCATGGTGTTCATCACGGTGTGGTATGCGCTGCGTGACACGCAGCGCGCCGAGGCGGTGATGGAGTCTGAGTTCCAGCGGTCGGAGGCGCTGCTGGCCAACATGTTGCCGGGCAGCATCGCCGAGCGG
>NZ_LZJR01000083.1 GCF_001667925.1 Mycobacterium sp. E2479
ACTCATCCCCACCCACCCCCAACCGGGCTGGCGCTACCTGCAACTCGACGCCACCGAAAGCGCCGGCGATGGCGAGGGTGTGGAGGAGCGGATCGCGCAGCTATGCGCCGCTGAGCGCGCCGCGGTCGGGGATCTGGCGCATCCCCCGGCGTTTCGGGTGGCCCTGATCCGCACCGCCACCCACCACCACCGCTGCGTGCTGACCTTCCACCACATCATCATCGACGGCTGGTCACTGCCGATCCTGCTGGGCGAAATCTTCGCCGCCTACCACCACCAACACCTCCCCCCGCCCGGCTCGTATCGCCGGTTCATCCACTGGCTAGCCCAGCGCGACCTCGACGCCGCCCGCACCGCCTGGGCCCACACCCTGGCCGGCTTGGACACCCCCACCCTGCTCGGGCCGCCCGGCCGCGGGCCGTCCGGCCCCCGCCACACCACCTCCTACCGGCTGCCCGAACACACCACCACCGCCCTGCACGAACTGGCCCGCGCCCACCACAGCACCCTCAACACCGTCCTACAAGCCGGCTACGCCCAACTACTCGCCGTGCTCACCGGCCACCACGACATCGTCTTTGGCACCACCGTGTCTGGACGGCCCACCGATCTGCCCGGCGCCGACTCCCTGATCGGGCTGTTGATCAACACCGTGCCCGTGCGCGCCCAACTGAGCCCGACCACCACCACCACCGCACTGCTCGACCAACTCCAACACACCCACACCCACACCCTGGACCACCACCACCTCGCCCTCACCGACATCCACCACCTCACCGGCCACGACCAACTCTTCGACACCCTGCTCGTCTTCGAGAACTACCCCGTCGACACCGCCGCCCTATCGGCCGGCCCCGACGACTTGACCATCACCGCCTTGAGCGGCCGCGAATCCACCCACTACCGACTCACCGTGCAAGCCCAACCCGGCCCCCAACTCGGCCTTCGCGTCGAATACGACACCGACATCTTCGACCCCACCACCATCGAGGCCCTGCTCGCCCGCTTCGAACGAGTCCTGGTGGCCATGACCACCAACCCCCAACAACTGCTGTCCTGCATCGACCTGCTCGATCAACCCGAACACACCCACCTCAACCAATGGGGCAACCGCGCCACCTTGACGAGGCCCACCGGCCCACCGGTGTCGATTCCCGCGTTGTTCACCGCCCAAGTCGCGCGCACACCACAGGCGCTGGCGGTCACCTACCAGGACCGCTCAACGAGCTACCGCGAGCTCGATCAGGCCTCTAACCGGTTGGCGCACCTGCTGACCGACCACAGCGCCGGCCCGGGACAGTGCGTAGCACTACTGTTGCCCCGCTGCGCCGAGGCGATCACCGCGATCCTGGCCGTGCTCAAAACCGGCGCGGCCTACCTACCCATCGACCCCGCCCACCCCCGATCACGCATCGAATTCATGCTCACCGACGCCGCACCGATCGCCACGATCACCACCACAGACCTACGGGCGCAACTGGACGGCCACGACATAGCGATCATCGATCCCGACGACCCAACAGTGAAGCGCCAGCCCAACACCCCACTACCGCCACCCGCACCCGACGACATCGCCTACCTGATCTACACCTCCGGCACCACCGGGCTCCCCAAAGGCATGGCCATCGCCCACCACAACGTGATCCGGTTGTTTGCCTCGCTAACTGCCGACCTTGAGCTCGCGCCCGGCCAGGTGTGGACGCAGCTCCATTCCTGTGCCTTCGACTTCTCGGTGTGGGAAATCTGGGGTGCACTGCTACACGGCGGGCGGCTCGTAATAGTGCCCGAAGAGATCACCCGCTCACCAAACGACCTCCACGCCCTCCTAGTTGCCGAACATGTCAACGTCTTAAGCCAAACCCCATCAGCGTTTTATGCGCTGCAAAACGCCGATGCGCTGCAGTCCGAGCCCGGGCATCAGCTCGACGTTCATACCGTGGTGTTCGGCGGCGAAGCGCTTGAACCACAGCGTCTTCGGACTTGGCTGAACAACCACCCGGTGCTGCCGCGCTTGATCAATATGTACGGCATCACCGAGACGACGGTGCATGCCTCGTTGCGCGAGATCGGCAGCGCCGACACCGACCGCAATGCCAGCCCCATCGGCGTCCCATTGGCAGATCTTGCGTTCTTTGTTTTCGATGGCTGGTTACGAGGGGTCCCGCCCGGGGTGGTCGGCGAGCTGTATGTGGCCGGCGCCGGCGTGGGCGTGGGTTATGTGGGCAGGGCGGGGTTGACCGGGTCGCGGTTTGTGGCCTGCCCGTTCGGCGGCCCGGGGACCAGAATGTATCGGACCGGAGACCTGGTGCGGTGGCGCGCCGATGGCCAGCTGGACTATCTCGGCCGTGCCGATGAACAGGTCAAGATTCGCGGCTACCGCATCGAGCTCGGTGAAATCCAAGCCGCCCTCGCCGCACTCGCTGGGGTGGACCAGGCCGTGGTGATCGCCCGCGAGGACCAACCCGGCACCAAACGCTTGGTCGGCTACATCACCGGCACCGCCGACCCTGCCGAGGCGCGAAGCGTGCTGGCCGAACGGCTTCCGTCTTACATGGTGCCAACGGCAGTCGTGGCCCTACCTGCGATGCCGCTGACGGTCAACGGCAAACTCGACACCCGCGCCCTGCCGGCACCCGAATACGCCGACGCCGAGCGGTATCGCGCCCCGGCCACCGCGGTCGAAGAGATCCTGGCCGGCATCTACGCCCAGGTCCTCGGTATCGAGCGGGTCGGGATCGACGACTCCT